>JBGSVD010000101.1:0-48111 GCA_041753135.1 Planctomycetaceae bacterium | reverse complement strand
TAAACTCACAGCGACCTCCGTGTTCGTTTGTGGTTCTTGAAGAACGCACATTCTGTGCGAAATCACAAGCCACACGAAGGTCACTTTGTTTGACTCAAACCCCACCCGCAATGCAACTTAAAAGCTGCACGATCTCTCTGGCGGTGAGGAGTCCGGCGGATGCGGCTTTTGCAGTTTGATGGTTGCAGCGGTACGGCGCCAGCCGTCCGGTGAATTCATGACAGAGACTCACCGGAGGGCTCGCGCCCGGCCGCTTCAGCATGCGAATGGCGACAACAGGATGTTCGGGCGGTTTGTTTTTTCCAGCGGGGCAGACTGAGTCAAGTTGCAGAGGGGCCGACCTGAGGACAGGTCGGCCTACATGGGGCGTGGCGGAATCGCAGGGAACCCTTTCATCCGGCCTGTCGGCCACGTTCTCCCCTGCGAGGGGAGAATGGACTCGCGATCGAATTGGAGACCTGCGGTAGGGCAAGCGGGGCTCGGCCAGAGACCTGCCACAACACGACGGGCCACAACCGGAGAGATTCCTTACCCTCTCAGCGTGCCGTTTGCTAAACTTGGCATTATAAATTCGCTGCCCTATTGAGGCTGCGGCACACGGAGTTTGCCTGCTACTCTGAAGTGAGGCTACGCTGTTTACAAAAATATTGACTGAGCTTTCTGATTTTCGGAGTGAGATTCATGACGTGGCATACATCGCTTGGTGATCGCGTTCTTTCGGGGGCCGAGGCCGACGTGTTTCGTGATGCGCTGACAACATGCGTTGACTGGATTGAGGGGGATGTGGATCAGGATGAGGCGTTTCATGAGTTCGGAATTCCGGTCTTTGATTCCGTGACGACTCGCGGCAAGCTGGCATTGCTGGCGAATGTCGGGTATGCGTTGCTGATGGAGACGGAGCAATGTCCAGAGCTGACAGCGATCAGTGATTCGGCAGTTGGTGCGATCTTTGTGGCTCTGGACGAAAGCCTCGAGCATGAGATTGATAACGAATTCGAATTGGAAGATCGCACGTTCTGGCGGCGATCGATTCTCGCCGCAATCGCGGAGGCGGATTCCGAACTGGAGATGCCGGAGGCTGACAGCTGCGATTGGGACGAGTGGGAGAGTCTAATCGACGTACTCCGAGACCGTATCCTGCGCGACCGCGATTTCGAGTTAGAGCCGGTCTTTGGCGATGCCGATCCGTTGACGAGTGAAGACGTGAAGGACAACATGGGGATCGATGATGATTACTTTCGTGCTGTGGCTCCGGATCCCTCAGATCAGGAGCTGGAGTCGATTCGTCGCCGGCTGCAACTTCTGCGTTCCTGATGACGTCGGCCTGCGAACGGAGAATCGCAGAGGACCCGATAGTGTACGGTCTCACGCATTCGTTGAATTATGGCGTAGCGGAATTCGTGAGAATTCCCCATCGCGTCCGACTTCTGACGAATCCGGCTACATGTTCCTGGCCGCCGCTAAAGCGAAACGAACTTGAGAGACACTGCACTAGCCTGCATTGCGCACCAGGTATGATAAAACGGGACTGGCTCGCCGGTGTCTCTTGCCTCTGGAGCAGACGTTGTGGCAACCTCCGACGTGCCTGTCCGGTTTTATCGAGTGCGCACATCGCAAATGGGACAGGCACCGATCCCGTCGGCTGTAACATGTTTTGAAGATTACACTTCGATCGGAGCCAGTCCCATTTGCTCCAGTCGTCGTGCCCAATGCAGGCTGGTGCTCCGTCAAGTTTTAATTTTGGGGTAGTGGACCTTGCTAAAGGTCCTGCTGTGAAGGGATCTTTAGCAAGATCCACTACCTGCAACCCCCATTCTTTATCTTGACAGAGCAATAGCCGATTTTCTGCCTGCAAATCGGCTGGCGACTCAGGCTCAACAGGGACTCCTCATCCTGCCGCATGCCTTAGGTCGGATTTCTGATTGATTTACTGCCGTTGCGGCGAAATCCTGTGGCTTGTGCTATTTCAGGATGGAATTGGAGTCATTTTGAGCTTGTTTGCGTTGAGAAGACGGCCGGCATTGACGAAACACGATTGTCGAAACGTGTTTAGGCCATTACAGTGCCCCACTTTCCTGTCGTCTACAACAACCCAACTCCGGGAGATTACTCATGGTACAGCGTCCACGCACCAAAGCGAAACTTGCAAAGAAATCAAAGCGATGCCCAAAGTGCGGCAAGTTGTGTACAGCAGTTCGCTGTAAAACCTGCCATGCGGTTCAGAAAAGTTGATCAAAGCTCTGCAACGCCTGTTTGCAGTGCTTGAATTGTCGGTCGTCTGCAAGTTGTTTTGCATGCCTCGCGGGCGGGTCTTGCCGCCCGTCCGGATTTCTTTGCCAAATCGCTGAAATGCAGCGGTTTGCTGCGTCTTCCCCCTGCGCATTGCGATAAAGCCTGCACAGGCTAATCCAAAGGCGGATCTGAGCTTGAACGGGCCAGCAGGTCAAGTCACCGGTTAGAGATCGCTTTGAGGTTCGCAACGCGAGCGAACTACACTCTGAACCTGAACGTTTCGCACACGTAACGCCACAGCCAATACGCGGCCGTTCGGTGGGAAATAATAAAGCGAGCGTTGCCCCGCATGCCGGGCCTCATCAACACTGCGTCTGGTTTGCTCTCCGCAGCGTCGAAATGCATTTCCGCAATGGCTCGGTACGCAGTGCTGGCGAGCTGTTCTTTCCCCTGATCACCGGGTTTCGTCGCAAGCGGTCCATTGAAGCGAGTCGTCAGGGCTTCTGGTGCCATGACCTCACCTTTCAACGACACCTGAGTCACTTTGGTGATCCAGGTAATATCAGCCAGGTGATCCAGCTTGATCTCGACCTCCATATCGCCTTTCAGATCATCGCGATCTCCCTGATCAATATACAGAACCGCCTGAAGGCGCTCTGATGGGGCGACGCTGACAATTTCCTGGCCTGCTTCAAGGCGACAACCTGCGTTGTCGGGATCGAGCGGAGTGCCGCTCCACGAATCCAGTTTCATGGGATCGATATCGCTGGCAGGCTGTTCGGGAACTCTCTTTGCGGCGATCAACAACCCGTCAACCGGCGCTCGGACGACCCGCTGCACATTCAACTTGGCAAGTTCGCGAATGGTTTCCTGCAGCATCAGTGCCTGGGCCAGTGAATCCGTTGCACCTTTAACATAAGACTGTTTTTCGTAGGCCGCGATCTCCAGGGATCGCAGATAAAGTTCCGCTGCGCGACTGTAGAGATCATCTCGACGGCGGTAGTCATCTGGTTGCTCAAGAATCGCGATCACGTCACTCTTGTTGATACGCTCACCGTTTTGAGGCAAGCGAGCATACTCGTCTGGCGTTGGCATACCCTCCAGTAAACTGAGTGTCGCTGGATCGATGAGCATGAGCGACGGATTTGAAGGATCGCTCTTTGGTTTGATTCTCTCGCGAATGTTGGCTTCAAACTGTGCCATCGATTCGTAATACGTGCGATAGTCTTCCGGCAAAACAATTTGCCCGGCGACAGGAGCGGGTACGGCAACAACGCCTCGCGGTTCCAGCACACAGGGAGCTTCGTGATACCATGGGATGGGCGTGCTGAAGGCGGCCCACAAAACGCCGCCGAAAACAATCCCGGAGATTGCCATTTTTGTCTTGCTCATGGGTTCCATCCGAGGTGTTGCGATGATCTGATAAATACTGCGAAACATGGCGAAGAAGATGCCGGACATGGAAAAGATCAGCATCGTAATACCAAGACTCTGCAGATCGTAAGGTTTCAACACGGTGTAAAGAAACATACTGATTGAGAAAAGCACAACCCAGCGATACAACCACGCGGCAACGGCATAGGTTACAAACCAGGCCTTGCCTGTTTCTGGCATGAAGGGGTCAGGCCTTGATTCGATCCCGAGGCAGTACCACGAGAAAGATTCCTTCAGGAGTTTTTCCGACTTCTGGCGGAGATTCGGAATCTCCAGGAAGTCGCTCATCATGTAATAACCGTCGAACCGCATCAGCGGATTGGCATTGAAGATCACCGTTGTGATTGTGGTGACAAAGAAGGTATTCAGGGCCAGGTGATGCAGCAGCCCGGGCTTTGTCAGCCACCAGACATAGATGGCAACCGCCGACAGAATCACTTCGATATACATACCAGCAGCACCGATGATGATGCGCTGCCACTTATTTTTCAGCATCCACGAATCGGTCACATCACAATAGAGGCAAGGGCTGAACACCAGCAACATCACGCCCATTTCGTGGCATTCGCCGCCATAATGCGTGCAGCTCAGACCGTGGCCAAATTCGTGGATGATCTTTGCAATCCCCAGTGTTGCCCAGAGATAAATCAAATTCGGCCAGCCGAAGAAGCTTTGAAATTCGGGAAGACGCCCGTGAAACTCTTCGAGGTTCGCTCCCAGAACCAGCCACGATGAAACCACAAACGTCATGCAGATCGTGACAGCAAGCGGATGAAAGATCCAGCTGACAAAAGGGTGAAGCCACTTGAGTGTCCGCTCCGGATCCCAGCCCGGAAGGCGAAGAGACAGCAGACTCATTAAAGTCTGCTTGATCTTTTCCTTGCGGGTCTTTTGTCTTTCGCGGATCACCGAAGCGCCTTGCCCGGGGCGATCGCTGACCACCAGACCTTTTTTGTGCAAGTCGGTGATCAGTTGTTGAATATCGCTGAGCGTAATCTGCAGTGTCGGAAATTCGGACTTTAGATCATCACGCACTGCCTCAAGACTTCGCTCTCCGTTGAGGAACTCCAGAATACGGTACTGCTCCAGTTGCAATCGATGATACTTCAACGCAACCGGGTCTTTGATAACCTGATAGCCGACTCCAAGGTAGTCGATTTTTGCGACGACCAGATCAGCACGTTTTTTGAGCGGGATTGGTCGCTGATTGGAGGCGACCGTGTTACCGGAACTCATTTTTCAGCCAGTTCTGTTTCAGCCAATACTATTTTCGCCATGTCGCTGGCTCTTCCGATTGAAGACTGACACTCAGGAACAGTCCCGCAATACATGGGGGCAACCTGCCATTGATCGAACAGGCCGTTTCAAAACCTGCCCGCGCGAGTTGATTGTGGACGATTTGTTATTCGGTTCGCTTTCTCGCCAGGATCACAGCTTTCACTGGCATACCTTCCTGCAACATGTACCGGCCGTGTTTGTCTTTACGATTCGGGACTGTTACACCAAGCTTAATCATGAGCGACTGAGTGGAGTCCGGCTCAACCTTTGGGTCAATCAGATCAATCTTTCCAATAAACACCACGCCGTCATCCTGCGGGGACGGTTCGGCGTTCGCTTCGAAATTGGATGCCTTCGGTCCGCTCTTTTTCGCATCATCAAAAATGGAACCAAGGTCACTGTCTGATCCAGGTGCGGGCTTAGTGGCTGGTTGTCCGGCCCCGCGTTCCTGGGTGTCGATGCGGATTTCGACTTCATCGCCCACGAACAATTGGTCGCGATGTCGAAAATGGACTTTCAATGACGCTCGCAACTCGGAAATATCAGTCAGCGTCAAAACAGGGTCACCCGGGCGAACATTCTGACCGGGATATTTCTGCACCTTGGTCACGAATCCGTCAAACGGAGCCAGGACGGAATACTGGTTGAGCTGCGCTTCTTTGATTTTCAAATCTTCGCCATGGAGAATCATGTCGTCATTCGATTTTGAAAGTTGTGCCTCACCCTTGCGAACTTCCAGGGCGACCTGTCGCATTTCGCTGGGAGTAAAAGCACCGGGACGTCTTTCGTTTGCCGCCTGTTTGGTTTTTTGGTTCTCAAGTGCGGTTTCCAGGGCGACTTCCGCAAACTCGATTTCAGTCTTCATCAAGGATTGTTTTCTGGCCCGCTCAACTTCAGCCAGAATGACGGAGTCATTCAGTTTGATCAGCAGTTCGTCCTTTTTGACAGAAACACCCTCTTCCAGAGGATTTACGATGACCAGCGTTCCTGCCACTTCTGTGGCAATAGGAACCTGACGCTTGATCTGCATCTGAGCGTCCTCTGCGGGAATTCGAACGATTTCCTGCGCACAAAGGGGGGCGATGAGAACGCCAGCTGTCAAAGCAATAGCGAATCGGATCGAAAGAATGTTCTTCAAAACCATGTGTGACTCCAGAGCCCGGATCTGCCTTGGCCGCAGTTGGCGTGGGCTGTTCATTCTTCAGGACGAAACTGTGTACGTTGTCTAACGAAACTCGACGATTCCCTCAATCCCTCGTAGGGGACAACTCTGCGGTTAGTTCTCGTATGATTTCAGTCGAATCCATCAGTTCCCGTTAGCCATTCCGCTTTGGTTCGGCAAAAAACATCCCAAAGCCCCCAGTCTGGCAATGTTGGCTAGCTGTGCCGTGCATGAAAAAGCCCGGCTGAACTTACCAGTCGGGCTCGGTTGAAAAAGAACCGCCGCGCGATCCCGGCAATATTTGATCCGAAGACTGCTACTCTTCACTCGGCGCCGTTGGGGATGTTTTCGTTTAACCGCAATACCTTTCAAATAGTAGCGGCACGGCGCGAGCCGTCCGGTGAGTGCCTGCAAAATTCTGGCTCACCGGACGGCTTGCGCCGATTCCGCTACTTCACAGGCCGTTCGTTGAACGGTATTGCGTTTAACCTTTAGCGGCAGGCGTACGTTGGTGGCTGCATCCGCGTACGCCTCCGGCTGACGGTTAAACATTTCACTCGTGACCGCGCTTCGTATATTCTTCACTCAGCGCCGATGGGGGTGCTGTGTAAAGGCGGGCGAGACGCCCGCGCTCCGGGGGCGTCTCGCCTGCTGAACATTCTTCAATTCACAAATGACCAAACACTAGCCAGCGCCCGAATTCTTACGAATCCGGCTACGACTCTTTCCATGCCGCGCGGAGCATGACGTGGCACTAGGCCTTCTTTGCGTGGCCGATGTTGATGTAGGCGTGTACGTGTGGAGCACCGCGATAGTGCCATACAAACGACGGCCCTTCAACTCGCCAGATGTCCCATGTCTTGTCCTGGGAAATGTCTTCCTGCTTGTAAAATGCCATGTGCAACTGATCCACCCCGCCAGATTCCTTCAGAATCTGCATCACTTCGTCAATGTCTTCTTTGCGGTATGGAGCCAGCAGAACGCTCAATGTCTTTTCAACGAGAAGTTTCTGTTCGGCTTTGAGATCTGCCACTTTAATGCCAGAGAACTTACCAGCTTCACCCTGAATCTGGATTGCTGTTTCCGGTGGTGCTTTTTCCAGCAGAGCGACTTCGGATTGGTCAGCGCTGAGTGACTTGAAGACTGCATCTGTCTGTTGAGTCTGATAGAAGTAGATATTCTTCGAAGCGTCGGGGTCGACTTGATCGTGGCCGTAAATGATTGGACCACCAAACGCAGCTTTGTCCACACTATCCCCGTCAGCTCGCAATGTTAAGTGTCGACCGGTCAGCATGAATTCAAACTTGTTCTCTCCGGGTTCGCCGAACATCGCCACGCTGAACTCATGCAAACCGCCAGCATCTTCTTCCATCTGGCGAGTAATTCTTTCGTGCCCCTCTTCACTGCACAGGCCCTTCACAATTCGCGAAATCATTTCTCGTTGCGGTGATGTGAAGAATTTTTCGCCCAGTGTCGGCTTGGTGACATGCCAGTTTGCACTGATGCGGTGCCGAAGATCATGTTCGAACGGAAAGCAGAGCATCTGCTTCTGTTCGTCGCTCAAAGTTCCGTAGAACTCCCCGACCGCCGTTTCTGCGATGCTTGACCGAGACGGACCGACGAATAATCCTGCGTTTACGGCACCAGCGGGAAGAGCCGCCATGGAGGATGCTGCCGCGATGGCGCGGACGAATGATCGACGGCTGACAGATGGGTCTGAAGAACTTGTAGCGTTTTTGTCATGTGATCGCATGATCGGCTCCCGGGTATACAGTGTGCAAAACGGAGTGAAGTGATGCCTGTTGCAGGAGTCTGAGTATACACTTCTCAAGTGGCAAGAGAAGACGAAGCACAAAAATCGTTGCCGTCAAATGTCTGCGGACATTCCGGATTCCTCAAAGTTTTGGTGCCGACACAGCGGTGGCATCCCGTTTTTAGAGGGAAGTTGGAACAATAACGTGTGCCCCGACTTGGACGTCAGAATGCAATTCAAGCACAATGGCCTTATGAAGAAGGACGCGAACAATCCTAAAACTCGCCCTCGACTTTTAATCCCAGCCGAGACACTGGACGATGCGCCGCCGCGAGTTCCCGCGCGAAGAATGCTGGGCAGCACCGGAGTAAGCATTGCGATTCACGCCTTCGTTTTTCTGATCCTCAGCGCGATCGTAATTGCGCAAAAGGATACGGCGGTTCCGTTGGTTTCAGAGCTGCGTCTGACCGAAGACGAAGGAAACTCAGATGAACTGATCGAGCTGGATTCGCTGGAACTTCCAGTCGTGGAGGCACCTCAGCTGAACGTGTCTGGAATGACCTCGATGATTGAACAAGCCTCCGTCAGATCTGATGAGATGTCGCTGAATCTGAGTTCCTTCTCGAGTGTTGCTTCGGGCGACTCCAGTCAAGGATTGCCTTCCGGTATCGCGGCGATTGCGGGTGGAATTCAGGGACGGGTTGCAAAAGCTGGAGGCCGCACTGGCGAAGTCCAGTTTTCGCTTGCCTGGCGTAGTTTCAATGATGTGGATCTGCATGTGATCGCTCCCTCGGGCGAACATATCTCCTACGGTCACCGCACGTCGCAATGTGAAGGCGAACTGGATGTCGACATGAACGCCGGGACTCGAGCTGGCGCGGGGGACAAGTCGTTTTCCGATGAACCCGTAGAGAATGTTCGCTGGCTTCCTCGCAAAGCGCCGTCGGGTCGATTCACAGTCCTCGTCCATCAGTTTCGATGGAGGAGCGGCCAGCCGGAAGACAAATTTCAATTGCTCGTGAATCTCGGGGACAAGACTGAGGTGATCGAAGGCACGGTGACGTCGCAGGAGTCGCTGGCGATTTATCGCTTTCGATACGCCCGCGGTTCACTTTCGAAGGGGCGTCAGAATCAGTTGCTGACACAGATGACTCAATTGCAGGAACGTGAGGAAGCGAAAGCCTCCGAACTTCTGGACAAAGCAAGCCTGATGGACACCAGCGTTCAGCGAGATCAGGAGATGCGAGCGATCATTCGCGACTTTCCACACACCGACGCTGCCATTCGGGCAATGCAGCACCTGGAAGGCAAGGATAAGAACTGACTGTCTGTCTGAGTGAAATGGTTCTTGACTGAACACAACTGCCTGCGGACACAACGGCCTGCGGACGTCGTAGTAGCGGCACGGCGCAAGCCGTCCGGTGATGTGAAACCGGAGGGCTCGCGCCTTTCCGCTGCAATCAAAGAACGGAGACGATTTCGGGACTATTTTCGTTTCACCGTTAGCCGCACGTTGGTGGCAGCATCCGCGTACGCCTCCGGCTGACGGTTAAACAATACCGTTCAAATAGTAGCGGAGCAGCGCGAGCTGCCCGGTGAGTGCCTGCAAAAGGGCTGGCTCACCGGACGGCTTGCGCCGATTCCGCTACTTCATAGACCGTTCGTTGAACGGTATTGCGGTTCAACAACTCAATCGTGACCGCGATTCGTCTAAGCTTTCACTCGCTATTGCCCGGATTCACAAGGGAGTTATCGAAGTAATTTACTCCCATGCCAGCATCAATCACGATTCCCTGCGTGTTGATTCCTGAGGAACGAGGGCTGAGCAGAAAGGCGACGGCTGATGCCACCTCTTCTGTCTGCACAGCCTGCTTGCGAAGAGTCGCTTTTTCTGCGAACAGATAGCTGTCCACGTATCCTGGAATTCCAGCCGAGGCCGACGTTTTCAGGAGCCCAGGACAGACAGCATTGAAACGGACTTTCGAAAATTGCGAAAACGATTTGGCCAGAAAGCAAAGCGACGAATCCAGAGCTGCTTTGACCGGTGCCATATAGCCGTAGTTTTCAGCCGCCATGCGAGTCGTTGAAATCGAGATTGTGACCACGCTGCCCGTCTGCGGATCCAGCAGCGGTCTGAATGCTTCGGACAAAGCAATCAGCGAATAGCAGGAAATGTTGATTGCCTGAAGAAACGCCGCGCGTGGTGTCTGATGGAATGGCAGCCAGCCTGCAGAATAATCTGCAAACGCTACGGAGTGAACGAGTCCATGAAGCACATCGGTCGAAGAGGCAATGCTCTCCTTCATGGCATCGATCTGCTCCTGATGCTCGACGTCACAGACGAAGACCTTTGCGTCCGGAAATAGTTTCCGGACTGATTCTGCGCGAGCTTCACTTCGAACGGAAAACAGCAGGTTAGCGCCGGCTTCCTGCAGAATCTTCGCGGAGTGATACGCAACGCTTTTGCGGTTCGCGACGCCAACCACAAGAATATTTTTTCCGCTGAGTTGCAGGAAGTCCATAAGTCAACAGCTTCTACTGGCACGTGAATGGTGGTCATGAAGACAGATTCAACGCTGAACAGACTTGATTCGTCAATTGCGCGACTCTGGTGCTTTGTTGTAGAAAACATCTCCGGCGGCAACGTTTAAAGTCCGTGGTCCTGCAGTCACAGGATGTTTAGCAAGATCCACGACCCTTCTGTTCGGACGTTGTACTATCGACTGAGCGGCTTGAATCTTCCACCAGCCGGACGGTCAGCCGCATCACCAAGTCTTTCACGGCGCTGTTGTTCATAGATGCGATAATTGCCTTCGCACCACACGACACTCCCATCGCCTTCGAATGCCAAAATGTGAGTGGCGATGCGATCGAGAAACCAACGATCGTGGCTCACCACAACAGCACATCCACCGAAATCGGACAGCCCTTCTTCCAGAGCTCGCAAAGTATCCACATCCAGATCGTTTGTCGGTTCGTCGAGCAGCAGCAGATTGCCACCTGATCGAAGGAGCTTCGCCAGATGGACGCGATTACGCTCTCCCCCAGACAAGTCGCCCACGAATTTCTGCTGATCCGCTCCCTTGAAGTTGAATCGTCCGCAATAGGCTCGGGCATGAATCCGGGCCGTTCCAACCTCAAGCAAGTCGTAGCCCCCGGAGATTTCCTGATACACGGACTTCTTCGGATCCAGTTCATCACGAGACTGATCGACGTAGGAAATCTGGACGGTTTCGCCGATCTGCAACGTACCCGTATCCGGCTTCTCAAGTCCCATGATCATTTTGAACAGAGTCGTTTTGCCAGCACCGTTGGGTCCGACAATGCCCACAATGCCACCCGGCGGGAGATCAAAGTCGAGATTTTCGAAGAGCAATTTGTCGCCAAAACTCTTCTTCAACTTGTCAGCTTTGACGACAAGCTTGCCCAGCTTGCGAGAGGTTGGGATCTGGATCTGAGCGGCCTCGTCCCGCACGTCGTATTCACGAGAAACAAGCTCGTTGTAACGTTCCATTCTCGCCTTATTTTTTGTCGCCTGAGCTTTCGGCGACATGCGAACCCATTCCAGTTCTCGCTTCAATTCTTTCTGACGGCGACTTTCGCGGCGTTCGTCCAGTTCAAGCCGCTTATGCTTTTGTTCCAGCCACGATGTGTAGTTGCCTTCAAACGGCATGCCCTTGCCGCGATCCATTTCAAGGATCCAGCCGGCAACGTTGTCAAGGAAATAGCGATCGTGCGTCACTGCAACTACGGTGCCCTGGAAATTTTTCAGGAACTGTTCCAGCCACTGAACAGACGACGCATCCAGATGGTTTGTAGGCTCATCCAGAAGAATCATGTCGGGGTTCATGAGCAGCAACTGGCATAGAGCGACACGACGCTTCTCTCCGCCGGACAAGTGCTCAACCTTTGCATCAGCCGGTGGCAACATCATGGCATCAGCGGCAATTTCCAGAGTGCGATCCAGTTCCCAGAGATTATTGTGATCAATCTGATCCTGCACCGTCGCCTGCTCGTCAAGAGTCTTCTCCATCTCTTCAGGTGACAGGTCTTCGCACAACTTCATACTGAGTTCATTGAAGCGATCCAGAATCGCACGCGAATTTGCAACGGCCTCTTCGACGCATTCCCCGACGGTCTTCGTTGGGTCGAGCCGTGGTTCCTGAGGAAAATAGCCAATTCGGATCCCCTTCGCCGGGCGAACGGTTCCCATGAAGTCCTTATCTTCGCCAGCCATAATTCGCAAAAGCGTACTTTTGCCGGAACCGTTATTTCCAAGCACTCCAATCTTTGCACCTGGGTAGAAAGCCAGCCAAACGTCCGAAAGAATCTCTTTCTCGTCATACATGCGAGTGAGATTTTCGATCGTCATGATGTACTGCTGGGCCATTCGAATTGTCCTTGGATCGGATAACAGAAAATTAAAATGATGGGCGAAGGTACTGGACGGTGTTTCTCTGCAATAAGTGCTTCGAGCTCCGTGATCTCGAATCAATCCTGTGGCGTTTGAGAATTCCGCCAATTCTGATTGAGGCGGCACGCCAGCCTGAGCTTCAACTCAATTTCTTCGGACGTGCAGCGCGTGTCGTTTTTGTTCGAGCGGTTGACTGTTTCCGAAGCCGTTTCAGCACCAGCAACATGAAGGCGTGAGCCCTTGGATACATTTCCTTCGACGAACTACCGCGTGGGCCGGCGACATTCAGTACGCGGATTTTATGCCGTTGCAGCCACTCCACAACCGATTCCGCCTGTTCCTCAGGGGAATTCTCAGCCGTCAGCAGCCCGGAAGCGGCAGAGGCTGCAAGATGCTCAATCTTCAGCGGTTTTCCCAGAGAACGGGCCGCGTCAGCGGTCATGCGCGTTCCGCTGGAGATCTCGTCGAGCACCAAAATGAGTGTTCCGTCTGAATCCCGCACATTCCATTCCGTGCGAACAGCATAGGATCGGGCGGCCGTTTCCTTGAGCGGGTAACGGTCCGGGACAGCCCCATCTTCAGAACGGCGATCGCGCGGACACCATCCTCCGACGTCGAATTCCAATCCCAACGCAGCATCCAGCGCAGCGCGATCGACACCGGTCTGGCCGCCGGAAACAATCTTCAATGGAAACACAGACGGTGAACGAACGGAAATCTGTACACTCCCTTGACTTGTCTATACCTTGTGCGGCCAGAAAAGAACTCTTCGCGAGAGACCGAATAAGCGGGCGGGACGCCCGCGCTCCCGGAGCCTCATTCCTTGCCGCGTGAAGAATAAGTTGCCGGATGGAATTCTTGGCATCAAACGGTCACTGCATGGCGAATGGATTAAAGCCATCCCTTCAGAGTAACCTCGATGTTTTCAGTGATCGGCTCCCCGAGGTTCGTTAACCTTTCGACATGCAGCAGCACTTTGTCGCCCACATCGAAATCCCGCAACCTGGTGACCAGCGATTCAAAGTCGGTCACTTTCTCACCATTCATCGCCGTGATCAAGTCTCTCTGTCGGATTCCGGCGTCATCTGCTGACGATCCTCGCTGCACGCTTCCGACAAACACACCGAAGTCTCCTCCGAAACGGGGTTCGTTCAAAATCCCCAAACAGACTCGACTGCGTTCGGCGATTTGAGTGTCGCCGAAGATGCCCTTCAGAATTCCGACCTGCTCTACCTTCAACGGGTGCCCGTCGATGAGATAAATCGAGATCAATCGTGGCTGAGTCATAAACGAATCAGCCTTCAGTGAATCGAGACGCTTCAGCAACGCAAAGGCTCGATCGTTTCCGGGCCAGTCCTTGTTAATGTAAATCTTCAGGTGTTGAGAGCTGGTCGGATCAACAAGACCAAACGGTCGTTGATCTGCATCCGGATCATCTTTCCAAAGCGTGGTTGGATCCTGAGGCGACAGCCCCACTTTCATCTCGACCAACTCCAGCACGGCCATCTCTGTTCGGCGTTGCCAATGTCGATCAAGCACATCGCGACTCGCCTCCGCAACAAACCATCGATCGCAGTGAGCGGCTTTCTCCAAAGCTTCGGATACGATCTTGACTTCTGGCGAACGTGGATTGGGATTTCCGTAATGAACCTCAAGAATTTCGACAAGCCTGCGAGCCACCTCGTTGTCAGAGGTGGATTCAAATGCGGAACACAGAACTTCCAGTTGCTCGGTCGATGCAGACTTCAGCGCAACAACAGCGCTTTGCCGTTTGGTGAAACTGTCTGATCCCAAATCCTGAAGGATTGGCGACAGGTCGGCTTTTGCAAGTGAAGCAGCATTTTGAACGTCATCCATGGCGGAACTGATCTCGGTCGCTATTGCGACCACGACCAGTCCGAACATGACAAATCCGCAGGAAGGCAGCACTCTAGATTTCATTCCGCGTCATCTCCTTGAGAAACACTTGCACATCCGCATTGTTTCCGCGAAGCGTGCGTTTCGCAAGAGCGAGAGTCCTCGCGGGGATCGATTTACCGCGGTCGCTGCAAAAAACGCGGACTCTTGACGTTGGCCGCTAAAGCCAATCCGAACGTCAGCGGGTACTCGAACTCCAGTGTCGTGCCCTGGAACTTCGTTTCATTTTATTCGCCCGTCGGTCTCATAGCCCGATTCACCAAAATGCGGGCTCCTGGGGATTTTTTACGGTTTCCGTGGCCAACGAATTCAACGCATGCGTAAGGCACGACATCTAGAAGTCGTAATTCTCCCCATCCGTGATCAGCATCCGCACGGACCCGCGCAGATCCATCAGAAAGCAGCGAATGTTCAGAGCCCAAAGCTCACGATTTCCGCCCTGTTCGATACGCTGTTGGCAGTGTTTCATGATCTGATCGCGAAGAATTCCCGCATGCTTTCGGTGAGCTTCCTCTTCGGCCAATTGCCCTTCAGGGGAATCCGGGAAGTTGAAGTCGGGGCCGAGAAAATGCGTGTAGGCACCGCAGTTTCTGTGCTCCACAATGTACACATCGTGAATATCGTGCAGCTGAACAGCGATATCCAGGTGTTGAAAGAAAACTTCGCGCCACGCTGTATGAGTCGGCTGCATGACTCCAAGAGCCACTCCTGCGAAAACCAGTTGGTCGTAGCGATTTGCAAGGTTATCGCCTTCCATAAAGGCACAAAGGTCATCAATGAGTCGAAGGTCCATGCAGCTTAGCATCAGGACGTTTTTGCGTGGTGCCGGGTACGGACGACGTTCGGCGGAGCGACGGTGAATTTCCATGTGTGGCTGCCTGAAAGGATGTGTCTTTGGACAGTGAATGTCGTTGATATTAGCTTAAGTAACCCAATCAACAGGAGTTCTCGGATAAGCTTTCATCGTGCTTTAGCTGAACATCACCATATTTTCATCCGCCGGAGTGCGCTGGCGTCTGCTTCATGCGGAAGAAACCAGCAAAACCGGACGCCAGCGTGTTCCGACTGATCATCCGAAAACACGACGTTTTTCCGAACATGGTGTTTTCCAGTTGGGGCTGAGCGATAAGCAAAAGTGAGATGTTTTAGTCGAGCGGTGGCAGAGATTTTACCGTTGTCGAACGATTGTCCCACTCGTTCATGAGCCGTAGAGAAGACTGCTCGACTATGGGCTGGCAACCCATCTCCTGCCGTCCACCTTAGGAAAAATGATCGCAACTTGCAGCGTGCTGGTGTGCCGGCGTTCCGTTTGTCACATGCCAGGTATTGAGAAACTGGCCAGTCATCGTGCGGGGCAAGCTGATCAACCTTGTGCGGTCAGAAACGCGGTATTGGCGAGCGGCCGAATAAGCGGGCGGGACGCACGCGTTCCGGGAGCGCGGACGTCTCGTCCGCCTGTCGCCGCCTCATTCCTTGCCGCGTGAAGAATATTTCGACGCCTGTCGTTCCCTTAGCGAGTCAGAACGGGCAGTTTCGGTGCGAATGTCCACTTTAAAGAGAATTGCTGCGCGGGATGAGGGGCCGGAAAACATGAACGCTACAAAGATTTTCAGGCAATGGCTTTTTTGTGACCTTTGATGAGTTGAAGAATGATATACTGCCAAACACGAATACATCGACGCTGGATGCTTTTTTGAAGCGAACAACGTGACGAATTCCTTTGGCTACGGGCGGTGAAGCCACCGAGTCAAGGGGAACGCCGTTGAGAGGGCGATAGGATGTGTGGCAATTCTGGATCCGTGCGAATTCAAGAAGGAGTAAACTCATGGTCTGTAATCATCTCAAAGAACTTTACGAGTTGTGTGAAACTCATCAGTTGCGAATCTCGGGATCAGACTTAATTCGAATCGTCTGCAAAACCTGCGACGAACATGAAGTTTGCCCGTCCATGATGATGGACGAGTACGATGCTCGGTACAAACCAGAAACCGTCACACCGCACGCCATTGAGCCTCAGGTACATCCGGGAAACAACGGGATGTAAGCTCACAGGTCGAACAACCTGGGAACGTGAAAAACCTTACGTGCCTGCGAAGGCATCGGAGTCTTCAGGAAAGTTTATGTCCGAACCGCAGTATTTCATGATGGGGCAATACAAGGCGCTCATTCCTGAGGATCGCATGTATTCGCCGCGGCATCTTTGGCTTCAGGAAATCGGTCCTGGGCGTTATCGGGTTGGATTTACGACATACTCCGTTCGCCTTCTTCAGGACGTGTATTTTCTCGAATGGACCATTGATCCGAACACTATCGTGCGAGACAAACAAGAAATCGGCGAAGTCGAAAGTGCGAAGGCCATTTCGTCCATGTTTCCGCCATGCGCGGGAAAAGTCCTGGGGTTTAATCCACAGCTGCTGAACGATCCTTCAGGCATCAATGCCGATAATTATGGCTCCGGCTGGCTTTATGAGTTCGAAACTTCTGCGAAACTGCTTTCCGCGACCGGGTACATTGAGTTTTTGAACTCCGCCTGGGATGATGCTCAAAAGACAATCAAGGGTCAGGTAAACGAATCCTAGTTCGCAGGGAATTCATGGCAGGCAGCAAAGTTACAGTCGTTATCAGTCAAGCCCAGGGTCGAAACCCGATTCGGCGACAACTGGAAGAAGACATCGCAACCGCACTGATCGCGGAGCCTGGTGTTGATATTTCTCTTGTTCCGCATCTGTACGATATGTCCCAGGATCATACCGGGATGCTGTTTCTTCGCTCGGTGCCGGGCAATGTCATTGTGCTGGGATGGCTCTACGAACGGGCCATCCGCTGGACGCTCGATCGAGCGAACATCAGAGGCCACGAAGGTCTGTCGCTGCTGAAATCCGTCGATGAAGAATCGGCTGATGACGACGAAGATGAGGACACCGTCGAACGGACTTACAACGGCATCGGAAGTGTCAACGTTCCCAGTCGTCGCATCTACTGCATCGATATGAGAGCTGCCAGTAACGCAGATGCATTCGTCAATGAAGTCAAGCGCATTGCCGAAGAGAACACCGTCCAGACAGTGGAGCTGATGAGCTGGATCGGGGGAACGCCGAAGCCCGAGCAGTTGCAGAGATACCTTCAGCCGGAGCGTATTCTCGAAGCCCGACGAGCGCTCGACAGTGGCTCAGCGACACATGTCGATAAGGCCATTCTTCCAGAAGACACCGGAAGGCGCTGGTATCCCGTCATCGATTACAGTCGCTGCATCAACTGCATGGAGTGCATCGATTTTTGTCTGTTCGGCGTGTATGGCGTCGATGCCCTGGACCGTATTCTTGTTGAGCAGCAGGACAATTGCAAAAAAGGTTGTCCGGCATGCAGCCGCGTTTGCCCCGAAAATGCCATCATCTTTCCTCAGCATAAACAGGCTGCGATTGCAGGAGCTGAGGGGGAAGTCAGCGGACTGAAAATCGATTTGACGAAGCTGTTCGGCGGCGACAGCGGTGAGTCGGCCGTAGAAATGGCCATCAAAGAACGCGACCGTGAGCTTATTCTGGACGGGCGAGAAGCTGTGGGGATGTCGGTCGGAATCAAACAAAAGGTTCGCGAAGAAATTGACCAGTTGATCGCCGACCTGGACGCTTTGGAATTCTGACGCCGCTCGCGTTGAAGTCTTTCGTATCAATCGATGAGCATGATTCTCGACTTTGCTGGACAGGCGTCGAAATAGCTGCCAGACGAATACGTTGAAGCCTGGTCGGTTTCTCAATTCGCAGGATGTGACAAGCGAACCGCGGGCACACCGGAACCAGAACAAGGCGTGCCGGCGCTCTGCTTGTCACTCCGTAGAGGTTGCGATCATTCGTTTTTAACATCCGACTTTTGTTTATCGCTCAGTCCTCATCTAGCAATCGAATCTAGCAATCGAATCAGGCAATCGAGATCGAAATGAGCACGCTAATACTCGGCCTTGATATGGGCACCACCAGCATTTCGGCGGTCGCGATTGATGAAGTCGGAAAAGTCGTCAGCTCACACACTCAGACTCATCACGCGGCGGTCGATGGTCTGGCCGCGGATTACGCAGAACAGGATGCGTCGAAAATCCTGGCAGCCGCAATGTCTGCGTTATCGCACGTTCGGAAGAATTGCGAAGGCGTAGAAATTCAGGGGCTCGCGTTAACCGGCCAGATGCATAGTACGGTGCTTCTGGATGATGCCTGTCGAATCCTCGGGAATGTGATCACATGGCAGGATCGACGTTCGCTGAGAATATTGAATCAAACCGAAACAGAAGCGGAGGCCGGCAGCGGCAGTTCCCTTCTGGCGCAACTTCAGCATCGTGCGTCGGATGCTGCGATGTTCAATACAGGATGCCGATTGTCACCTGGCTATCTGGGAACAACTCTGTTTGCGCTTCGTCGGTTGAATCAACTCCACGAACAGATCGCTCACGTTTCTTTTGTCGCTGATTGGATAGGCAGTTGCCTCACCGGAAAACCGCCGGTCACAGAGCGATCTCATGCAGCATCATCAGGGCTGTTTGATCTGGCATCCGATGACTGGAGCGACCAACTGCTGCTCGCCGCCGAGATTCCGCGATCCTGGCTGCCTCGAGTGCTCGACAGTGGAGCGATCATTGGAAACCTGGATTCCAGCATCGCGAGCGCAACAGGACTTCCGACTGGACTGCCCGTCTTCAATGCCATCGGTGATAATCAGGCGTCTGTTCTGAGTGCTTTGCCCGATCAGGCTGGTTCGTTGCTGATCAATATTGGAACGGGCGGTCAGATAGTCTGGCGAATTCCCACGTTCACTCGACAGCTTCCGCTGGACACTCGAATTTTGCCAGGCAACCCCGATCCAGGAACGAAGACCAACACGCCTCAGTTCATGATCGTCGGCGCTGGATTGTCGGGAGGTGACGCGATCGCGTGGGTCAACCGGACGATCCGTCGCTGGTTGTCAGATTTTGGCCTGCCAGTTTCTGAAGACGCCATTTGGGAACGCCTGCAAAACCTGGTCACGAGCGAAAAGTCGGCCGCCCGGCTGCAGTGCGAACCATTCTTTCGAGGCACTCGGTATGAACCAGATCGCCGGGGAATTCTCAAAGGTATTGATACAGAAAACCTGACGCCCACGAATCTGCTCATCAGTGTGTTGGACGGTATCGCCCAATCCATGTTTGACGTCTGGTCAGGATCGCCGGAAAAGGCTGGTTCGCCGTTGCAGCGAGTCGCCATGTCGGGCAATGCCGTCAAGCATAATCCTGTTCTGGTCGAAGCCGTTCGGCGTCGTTTTGGCGTTCCCGTGGAAGTCGCTCGGCATACGGAAGAAGCTGCGACCGGAGCTGCGATGCTGGCCGGCGTTCATCTTGGAATCTGGAACACGATTGAAGACGCTCGACGCATGGTTCAGCAGTCGGCAGAATCTGCACCGGCAGCTTGACGACACGCTTTGAGGATCAGATCCTGCGTCGGCGCCACTTCAGGATTTTTGCTCATGACCACAACGCCTTCCGGCGGATTCAATAACTTTTCGATCATTCGGCCGAGTGACGACAATCGAGACCGAATGGTCTGTTCCGATTGCGGCTGGATTAACTACGAAAACCCTCGCATCATTGTCGGCGCGGTCGTGCGATGGCAGGATCAGCTGCTGTTTTGCCGCAGAGCCATTCGGCCTCGATACGGCTTCTGGACACTTCCAGGCGGATTTATGGAGCTGGGAGAATCGCCAGAGGAAGGGGCTCGGCGCGAAGTCATGGAAGAAGCCGGCGCCGACATTCAGATCTCGGCGTTGCTGGGTGTTTACGCAGTCCCGCGAATCGGGCAGGTGCATTTGATCTATCTGGCTGAGATGACTGAACCTAAATTCCATGCCAGCGACGAAAGTCTGGATGCTCAGCTGTTCCCAGCCAAAAAAGAAGGAATTCCCTGGGAAGAACTGGCATTTCCGGTAAACCACTGGGTTTTGCGGGACTACTTTTCGCTTGAGGGTCGACCTGTCACTCAGCCATTCACGGCAAAACCAGAAGATCTGCTGCAACGAATGTCGAAGGTTGATTACCATCCGGCCTTTCCACCACCCGATGTCGTTCAGGAAACCTGAGCAGGATTCAGTGTTTCTGGCTGATTTTCGATTGCGAAGAAGTTCATTTGAGCTCCGTTCGCGAACGCAGTGACCGGTTTGACATTCTTTGACCGGCCTCGCGGATTTGAATTAGGGAGTATTTTGGCGTGCAGCAACCTGTTTCTTGTGGCTTTCTGGTCCTGCGAGGGAACCCTGTCGATTCGTTTCTGTTGATGAAGCACGCGCGTCGCTGGGATCTTCCAAAGGGGCATGTCGACGAAGGTGAAACTGAACTCCAGTGCGCGCTGAGGGAGCTGCGCGAGGAGACAAGTATCACTGAGACCGACATTGAGATCGACCCGAATTTTCGTTTCGAAAACCGCTACATGGTGAATCAGAAACGATATGGTGGAAAAGGTCTGATCGAAAAACGTCTGCTGGTGTTTCTGGCGACACTGATTCGCCCCGTCGACATCGTGATTACAGAACACGACAGCTACCACTGGTTCGACTGGAGCCCGCCGCATCGCGTGCAACCGTGGACGATTGATCCACTGCTGCACGCCGCTCACGAACATCTGAGGAAACGCTGACAGCCTGCGGCAGGAAAGTCGCGTGAATCCGTTTCCTGCCGCTCGCCCAAGGGCACCACCCTGACGTGCTGCCTCGTCGAGATTTCACTGCGATTTCTATCGCAACTTGCACGTCAATGCGGTTGCATTGCTGGACAAGATACGCTTCAGGAATTCACTGTAAAACCACCCAGCGCGGCTTCGGTGAATTTAACACTGTAGCCCGCTGCTGATGGCGGCATGTATCGCCCGTGACGCATGACCACGGGGTCACAAACATGCTCGTGAAGATGGTCGGAGTATTCGGTGACTCGATCGTCCATCGAGCCTGAAACGCAGACATAGTCAATAATGCTGGCGTGTTGAACGTACTCGCAAAGCCCTACACCGCCCGCATGAGGACAAACAGGAATGTTGAATCTCGCGGCCAGCAGCATGACAGCCATCACTTCGTTGACACCGCCAAGTCGACAACAATCGAGCTGACAAACCTGCAACGCACCCGATTGCATGAACTGTTTGAACATCACTCGATTGTGACACATTTCTCCCGTCGCCACTCGAATCGGCGCAATCGCCTGCGCGATGGCTCGATGACCAAGAATATCGTCCGGAGAAGTTGGCTCTTCGACAAACCAGGGTCGGAACGGAGCGAGATGGCGAATCCATTCAATGGCCTGTGGAACATCCCAAACCTGATTGGCGTCGATCATCATGTGAGCCGACTCGCCCATTTCCTTCCGCAAAACACTGCAGCGTCGCAGGTCGTCATTCAGGTCTCGACCAACTTTGATCTTGAAGTGACTCCAACCACGCGCTTTCAAATCCGAACATTTTTCCCGAAGCGCTTCGTCTGAGTAGCCCAGCCAACCCGCTGACGTTGTATAGCTCGGGTAACCGACGGCATGAAGTTCTTCGATTCGATGCTGCCGAGTGGCGGAGAATCGTTCGAGCAGTTCAATGGACTGCGTGCTCGTCAGTGCATCCGTCAGATAGCGAAAGTCGACGCAGGACGCGAATTGTGCGGGCGACATCTCACAGACAACCTGCCAAACCGGTTTTCCCTGCTTGCGAGCCCAGAGATCCCACACGGCATTGATGACAGCCGCTGCCGCTAAATGAATGACACCCTTTTCTGGCCCGACCCATCGCAACTGACTGTCACCAGTTAGCTTTCGATACAACGTGACGGGCTCGGCCATCAAAGATTCGACCGATTGTCCCACCAGAAGTTTGGCCAACGCTCGAATTCCGGCAACACACAGTTCGTTTCCGCGACCGATTGTGAATGTCATGCCGTGGCCAGCAAGTTCGTCCGAGTCCGTCTTCAGCACAACATACGCCGCCGAATAGTCCGGATCCGGATTCATCGCATCGGAACCGTCCAGATGCTGAGACGTAGGAAATCGCAGGTCGAATGTTTCGAAGGCTGTGATCGTCGTGGGCATGACTGTGAAATCTTCCGCAACTGATTCAAAGATTGATGTAATGAACGTTCGGGGACTGACCGTTGGATTCTGCTTGATTGCTCCGCAATTCTCACTTCGCCAGCATGCGACCTCGAAGCGGTAATGCAGGCAATTCAGTGTGATCAGATCTCGACGGCGTTGAACTCGCGACCTTGCCTGCTTAACCCAACGACGATTCGTCCAGGCGTTTGCGGAGGTAGTTCGCTCGTGCCATGTTGCGATCGGCGGTTTCGAGTTCCGCACCATGCAGCTTTTGCAAATGGGCCGGTTGAGTATGAATGAACAGTTCATTCACTGCAGCAACGTCCAGATTTGAAACAAGCCCCAGCCGAATCCCCATTCGCAAACTGGACAGAAGCAACATCGTCTCTTCTGAACTGATCGACCGAGCACTGGTCAAAGTTCCGAAGGCACGGGCGACCTGGTCATGAAGCTGTGACTTGTTGTCTCGCAGCAACAGATCACGAACACGTCGTTCCCAGCCGATGATGTGAGTGACAACCTCCTGCACTTCCGAGATCAGCTCGATCTCGGATTTTCCCAGCGTCACTTGATTGGAGATTTGATAAAAATCTCCCATCGCCTGGCTGCCTTCTCCATAAAGCCCACGAACAGCCAGATTAATTTTCTGCGCGGCCTGGTGTACCTTCTGGATTTCACGAGTGATTCGCAATGCTGGCAGGTGGACCATCACGCTGACTCGAATGCCGGTTCCCACATTCGTTGGACATGCCGTCAGATAACCCAGTTGCGGATGAAACGCATACGGCACTTTAGATTCAATCTGATCGTCGAGTGCATCACATTCCAGCCAGCATTCATCCAATGCGAATCCGCTGTGAAGTACCTGGATTCTGAGATGATCTTCTTCGTTGATCATCACACTGTGCCGTTCGCCTTCACTGATCGCGACAGCTCTTGCGCCTTCGCCTCTGGCCAGTTCGCGACTGATCAGCTGTCGTTCCATCAGCAATTGGCTGTCCAGCGAACTGAGCGTTTCGACATTCACATGATGCACGGGTCTGTGTTGAATGTCGGCTCGCAAAGCGGCCTGAACCTGTTGCACAATCTGAAACCGCACATCAGCGCTGGCCCGACTGATGAAAGGGAAACCGGCGACGTTACGAGCCAGCCGAATCCGACTGGAGATGACAATATCCGATTCCGGTCCGTCACCGCGCAGCCATTCTCCACTGGTACGAGCCAGCTCAGCCAGACAGAAGGGATTGTCAGGAAGATCTGAACTCAACGAATTGTTCCTTGTACGGAATGTAGGTATTAGAACAGCTAAACGAACGACGAACACCGGCTCTGATAACTATTTGAAAGTCAAAAAGAGCAACCAGGGGAGATCTCACGCAGGCAAAAATACGCCAAACGAATCGTCCGGTCATGGCTTCGAATTGTAGGTTGCTTTACCTGTCGGGTACAGGCAGAGTCACCAATGCTTCAAAAACGCCGCCCAACAATCGTGTTGAAGCTGCACTTTCTGAATGAGTGGCCCTGTCAAATCCGGCCCACCGTCAGAACTCTTATACGTTAAACAGTGCCGACGGAGATGTTTTTCGTTTAACCGTTAGCAGCAGGCGTACGATGGTGGCCGCATCCGCATCCGGCTCACGGTTAAACCCAATACCGTCCAACGAACAGCCTGTGAAGTCGCGGAATCGACGCCCGCCGTCCGGTGAGCCAGCCCTTGTGCAGGCACTCACCGGGCAGCTCGTGCTGCGCCGCTACTTTTTGAACGGTATTGCTTTTAAACAACTCAATCGTGACCGCGATTCGTATCAACAGCAGTTCAAGTCCGAAGAAATTGCCCCGAAGCCACTCCCCCACGGATTCGCGACTGTTTGAAGGGTGAGAACCAACGTCAGTCTGCGGCAACTCCCAACCTTCGGACACTCGAACATTCGGACTCGCACGCAGACAGAAAGCTGGCCCGAATTCTCAAGCATCAGTGCTTGGGCGAGGTTTCTTGCGACCTTTCGGCTTTGGCTCCGGAGCTGGGCGAAGAGACACTTCCAGAGTCGCGATCTCGTCACGTAACTTGGCAGCGGTTTCGTAGTCTTCGGCTTCGATTGCGATTCGCTGCTCGTTGCGAAGTTGAATCAACTGAGCCTGCTCTTTTGTGCCGACCACCGAACTGCGTGGTCTCTTACCGATATGCCTGGAGTCTTCATGGATGTTCTCCAGGAGCGGCAACAGCTCGGTCAGAAACTCGGAGTAATCGTGAGGACAGCCGAAGCGACCGCTTTCGCGAAACTCATTGAATGAAATTCCGCAGTTAGGGCACGATGCAGGCGATTCTTCACTTTCTGCGATCAATTCCTCTAACTTTGAAGCAAGGTCTGTAGAAGACACTGCACTATCGCTGTCGCCATTCGGCGATTTTTCAAGGTACTCACGTGCGCATGTTTCGCACAGATGAATGACACCAGCATTCCCATCCCGAATTTCGGTGATGTGCAGTGTGGCTGGTTTGGCACAACGACGACATTTCTTCATGAATTTCTCAGTGGTCCACAGAACAGAAAAAATTCAAGGCCCGAGTCGAGATCTTCACAATCGTTGTCGGTCTTCGCAAGAGCCACTGGCATCATTTCGCACGCATAACAAAGTTGCCACTTGCAAGATTGATTGCGAACAGGCAGAGTTGGAACGCCACCTGCATCTTTCGCCGAAAAGCCGCATGGGACTCGTATTTTTCGTGGACTTTCGAAACCCGAAAGTTACGAATCTTTAAGAAGCAAGGATTCACGCGAAGCCGACGCCTGCAATTTCACATCGCTGATTTGCACGTTAGGCTCATCGCGGTGAGAAGTGAGGCATCGACAAGCGGACGAGACGTCCGCGCTCCCGGGAGCGCGGGCGTCCCGCCCGCTTTTTTGGTTCGTTCCGGAAAACCTCGTTTTTGAATGCTCAGGGAATCGCGTTCTTCGGGACCATCCGGCAGGTGATATTCTTCACGCGACAAAGAATGAGGCATCGACAAGCGGACGAGACGTCCGCGCTCCCGGAGCGCGGGCGTCCCGTCCGCTTTTTTGGTCGTTCCAGAAAACCTCATTTCCGACCGCACGAGAGATGTATTGAGAGAGCGCGTGTGAGCATTCGGTTTTCGAAATGCGAGAGCTCTCGTAGCGGCCGTTTCTTGCGGGCTGGAAGTTCAAGATTCGACCGAGCAAATACTCTCTTTGCCTGATACTGGCCTTCATTCGTGGGGAAATCACGATTTGATCGATTGTGAGGCGAAGGATATGGGCGAAGTTGTCTGGATCTCAGCGTGGAACTTCAATCGCGTCTCGATTTCGCTATAACCGCCTTTTGCCGTAGTGCTCTGTCGAAGTGAAACCAAAAGTGATCGTATAAGACGATCGACAGAGCACCTGGATCGTTTGCTGCCAATCTTGTTTCCTCGCTACGCCATTTCCCGCCGGACACCCACGGAGTTCTGATATCATGACCCACGCGAAAACTCCTGCCGCCAGTCGCGGTGCTCAATATGCAACACTTGTCGCCGCACTTCTGGGGTGGATGTTTGACGGTTTTGAAATGGGACTCTTCCCACTGATCGGCAAGCATGCTCTGAAAGAACTTCTGGAAAACAAAGCGGACCCTGCCGTGGCCGGACAATGGTTCGGGGTCATCATGGCAGTCTTCCTTGTCGGGGCGGCAAGCGGCGGCGTTCTCTTCGGCTGGCTGGGCGACAAAATCGGCCGCGTCCGCGCGATGTCACTGAGCATTTTCACGTACGCCATTTTCACGGGCCTTTGCGGATTCGCGACGGAAGCCTGGCATATTGCCGTGTTGCGTTTCGTTGCGTCTCTGGGAATGGGTGGCGAATGGTCTCTGGGCGTTGCTCTGGTGAATGAGATCTGGCCGGGGAAGTCACGTGCGTTTATCGCAGGCTTGATCGGTGCCGCATCGAATGTTGGATTCCTGATGGTTGCAATATTGAGTGTCGTATTGTCGCAGGTCATCGGCAACGTGGAATCCGGCTTGCTGGCGATTGGCCTTTCGCAGGACACCGCCACAAATCTCACGGAGAATTCCGCGTGGCGATTTTTGATGATCTCGGGGGCGTTTCCAGCGTTGCTCATTTTCTTTATTCGATTGTTTGTCCCGGAGTCCGCGAAGTGGGAAGAGGAAAAAGCCAGTGGTGGCACTTCAAACTGGAATAACTCCGACTTGATCGGTGTGATGATTGGATGTGTCGCTGCCATTGGCATTATTTGGGCGTGGTCGCCAGCGGCTAAAGATCTTTCACCGATACTTGCCGTTGTCATCACAGCGATCGGTCTGGCAGTCGCTCTCGGCGGCTTTCTGTATCCAGTTCGGCAATACATGTCGCGCGCAGTGGCTTCAGGATCGCTGTCGAAGACATCACAGAAGCGAGTGTTGGGTCGAATGTTGTTAGGAGCAAGTCTTGCCGGAATCGCACTGCTTGGAACCTGGGGATCAATTCAATGGGCTCCAAAGTGGGCCGGTGAATTGCGGCCTGACGTTGACGGGCAGAAGTTTTATGCCAGCGAGAAAACTCAAGCGGCCACATCCACTGGTGCGATCATCGCAACCATTCTGGCAGCCGTCGCCGCAGGGAAATTTGGACGACGCATCACTTACTGCGTGCTGTGTCTTGGGTCGTTTGTTTCGGCTTTATACTTTTACAACTTCAATACAGAATTCGGTACCGGCTTTCTGATTGCCGCGTTTATGGCGGGAGGAATTACAGCCTCGTTCTATGGATTCTTTCCTCTGTATTTTCCGGAGCTGTTTCCAACTTCCGTTCGAGCGACTGGGCAGGGATTCTCGTTTAACTTTGGCCGAATTATTGCCGCGATCGGCGGGCTTCAAACGGCCAATCTGATGAGCTATTTCGGTGACAGCTTCCCCAAAGCGGGGTCCGTGATGGCGTCCATCTATCTGATCGGTGTGGTTGTGATCTGGTTCGGACCAGAAACCAAGGGAAGCGAACTGCCCGAATAGTGAAACGGAGATTCCATCACGGTCAAAACGCCGGGGTTGGAGGTCGTGAATCTTGCCAAAGATCCCACGACTGCAGGACCTTTAGCAAGGTCCACTACTCGAAAATGACTGCGGCGCAATCCCGCGATGTTTTCGAACCCTCGAAAAGATTCCATTGGTTGGACGTTTCCGATATTCTTCCAGCCGGTGGCGGCTAAAACGCATTTCAGACCTGACGATCAGGCGTGTCGGCAATGGCGGAGAAAATACGAACGCGATGCATGGGGTGTTCGACGGAACTGGCGGTTCCAGCCGACTCCGCAGGAAAGTACGTGAAGTGCCCGCGTTGCACCATGCAGTTTCAAATTCCGAATCTGGATCAGTCACCCGCTGCGCCAACTGTCGTGCGTGCCCGCAGAGTCACGGATCCCGTGCCAGGCAAAACCGAACAAGCTTTCGCGAAGGAATCACCCGCACCTGAATCTTCTCCGCGGCGTGCTCGACGAGTGGAATCGACGCAATCTTCTCCGGAGGTACCGTCGCGACCGGCTCGCCGAAAGCGTCCAGTTGAGGAGCCTGATGAGTTCACTTTTTTTGATGACGGCTATTCTGACTATCCGGAGCAGGATCTGGCGCTGCCTCCGCGGTCCAGGGCAAAGTCCCGCGATTCAAAGTCGATTAGCGCTGAGTCAAAATCAGATGGCCGCTCACCGGAGCGGAAGTCCGGGCGGAAGTCTTTGCGTAATATGACCGCTGATGAATTATCTGCCGACATTCGACGCGGTGGTCGGTTCATTCGGTATAGCTATGCCGTTTCGTTGGTCGTGATTTCGATGAAATATTATTCGAAGCCACAATACATTCCGGCAGGCTCCAGTGCATTCTGGGGTGGCGTTCCCTACACGCTGATGACGCTTGGAACTGGCTGGTGGGGTTTTCCATGGGGACCGATCTTCACCATCACCGCGATCGTTCAGAATCTGAGTGGCGGAATGGATGTCACCCATGAAGTGATGGGCTAGGCCAACGCTCTGCAAGAAACATTCTCAATCCGCTTTTGCCTGAACGAAAGAACCATGCCTGGCGCGAAGAACTACCTCGGACTGACTCCTGGCGCGCAGCGAATTGTTGCGAGGTGCCGAGCGATGGCCATGGCAACCGCTTCGCCAGAGGACTCATGGTCCGCGTTTTTGGTGCTGACTTTACTTTTGGATGAATCTTTAGCCTCTGCCGCGTTGGCTCGATTTGGGATTACGCTTGAATGGCTGGCGCAGGGAAGTCTCGGGGCGAGCGTCGCTGAAGCAACAATCGATTCCGATGGGATTTCCTTCGAAACAGACGACACGGTTTACACGGGCGATGGCTGCCAACCAATACCGAAATCGCACAGTGCAATCGATGATCCAATACATTTCACCTGCGTGCTCGATCGAGCCACGGAGTTGACTCGACGAGGCTTTGGTGACGGTGGTGTTTCCAGTGCCAATCTGTTGCTCGCGATTCTGGAAACGGACGAATCGATTCGAGAACGGTTTGCGAAAACTGGCGCAACGCTGGAGAGGATTGTCGCTGAGTTGTATCCGGATCAAACACAGGCTCAGCCACCACTGCCGATTGACGAAGGTCTATCCTTCGCTTTGAATTCTGAAAACGTCGTCGTGGATCCAGCGAGATTAGCGGTGAACGATGCTCCTGTGTTGCGAGTTCTTGATGCGAACTTGAATCGTGCACGCGAAGGGCTGAGAGTTCTTGAAGACTTCGCAAGATTCCTCGCGAACGATGGAAATGCAAGTAGCCAACTCAAGGCCCTGCGACATGAACTCGTGGCGTCCGAAATCCTTCTGCGTCGGCCCGCGAAAATTGGCGAGGACTATTCGACTTCGGAGACGGTCAGCCAACGGAACACAATCGGCGACGTTGGCACATCGATCACAACATCGAGTGAACAGACACGAAGTTCATTACAGGATGTGGTCATCGCGAACTCTCGTCGAGTTCAGGAGTCATTGCGGAGTCTCGAAGAATTCGGCAAGCTGGTCTCTGTAGAATTTTCGTCGACGATGAAACAGTTGCGATATCGCACCTACACAGCCGAGAAGACTCTGCATCAGATGCTGACTGCCAATTCCTGTTTCCGCGATGAAACTTCTTTCGTCGACGGTCAGAGTCTCGCGGCCGAAAGTCGGATTTCAACGTCGACAACGCGGACGACGTTCAAATCACGACTGCAGGCTGCAACCGTTTACGTTCTGATTACCGAGTCTATGTGTCGACTTCCGTGGAAGCAGGTTGTCGAAGACGTCCTTGCCGGCGGTGCAGATGTGTTGCAGTTGCGCGAGAAAAATCTGACGGATCGTGATCTGCTGCGGCGTGCCGTGTGGATCGCGGACGCCTGTCGTGAACGAAACGCGATTTTTATCGTCAATGATCGAGCTGACATTGCTGTTGCATCTGGTGCCCATGGAGTTCATGTGGGTCAGGATGAACTGACGGTCTCTGAGGCTCGCAGGATTCTGAAACCCGAACAGGTTGTTGGCGTATCAACTCACAGTCTTTCGCAGGCCAGGACGGCTGTTCTCGACGCGGCGGACTACATTGGAGTCGGCCCGACATTCCCGTCACAAACAAAGTCATTCGAAGAGTTTCCTGGACTTACGCTTGTGCGGGCCGTTGCATCGGAGATTAAAATTCCTTGGTTCCCGATCGGTGGGATCACCTTGGAATCAGTTTCTGATCTCATCGCAGCCGGAACATCACGTGTTGCTGTGACTTCCGCGGTTGTCAATTCAGATCAACCAGGCAGTATTGTTCGCGAATTCCGAAAACAGCTTTCGCGTTTGGCCTCGGTGAACACTTGAAATAGCGAGCCTGAATCCCATGAATCGATCAGCGAATGCTCACACGTGGTTTCAGTCATTGAGCTGGCTGGCGGTGGATTTTGTGTTCCCCGCAGAATGTCCGTTGTGTGACGCTCGCAACTTTTGCACGCCGCAGTATTCCGGCGTCTTCTGCCCGACCTGCACTCAGGAACTTGCTCCACAAACACAGAACCGCTGCCAGCGATGTGCAGCAGAGATCGGTCCGTATGCAACATCCGAAAACGGGTGTACTCATTGTCGCAATCGAACCCTGCGATTCGAATCGGTCGTGTGTCTGGGAATGTACGAGGGCCCACTGCGCAAAGCGATACTATCGGCCAAGTGGTCATTCTCCGCCGTTCGAATGAGGGCTCTTGCAAAACTTCTGGCGAGCCATTGTTTGCTTGAGCTGCAAGAATGCAAAATTGATTGTGTCATTCCCGTGCCTCAACACTGGCAAAAGCGAGCCGTTCGACATTTCAATCCCGCGTGGATTATCGCCGAAGAGGTTTCGGCCGCGTTGGGAGTTCCCTGCAATCCTCACGTGCTTCGTCGCCAGCGGACAACTCGACTTCAGAAACGTGTAGCTGTCAGTCAGAGATTTCAGAACCAGGCCGACTCATTCCAGATTGCAAATTCTAAAATCATCGAAGGCCGGCGAGTGCTGCTGATCGATGACGTACTGACCACAGGTGCAACCTGTTCGGAGGCTGCAAGTGTGCTCAAGCAATTCGGAGCTGCCACGTGCCACGTGGCTGTACTTGGTCGAGTCCTTGATCATTCCGCTTGATCATTCCGCTTGATGGTTATAGATCAAATCGCATCGTGACGTTCGGGATCGCCGAAATTAACAGCAAACGAGCTTGTCAAACTCATTGAAGGGCAGGCCACTCATCTGCTTCGCAGGCCCAGAGCTTAAAGGCTTCATCCTGTGGAAATTTGGGAAGTAACAATCCCGAAAGCGTCACCGTTCTTGGCGAGAAGCGGAGCGTCGCCAGCCGTCAGGTTTCTGCAAGGATTTTGAGAGCCATGACCGAACAGCTTGCGCCGCACCGCGAATGCCGGAAGTTGCTTTTGGACAGTTCCGAAGATTGGCGACAAGCACCAGTTCGTAATTCGGTCCAGGAAACCAGGTCGCCGAAGCGCGGCTCCAGGCAGTGGAGAAACGGAAGCTTCCGCATAATCAGTACAACTTAACAGCCGTCCTGCGTGGAAGAACTTCGATGGGTGTTGCAAAAACTCACCACATCATTCCATGTGCTAAGTTCAAGTGGCTGAATTTCCATTAGCCAGGCAGGCAACGTTTGCTTTATTCATGTTGAATTTTCAGCCGCGTTCCTTCAACTATCATCGCTCACAGGCTGCGCAGTATGGATCCGAGTCACTTGACGGAACTGGTCACACTTGAGGACAGCTATTGGTGGCACGTCGCCAAGCGGCAGCTTGTCATGAATCTGCTGCAGAAGTATTGCCCGCCGCCCGGTCGACTTGTGGAAGGCGGAATCGGTTCCGGACGAAATCTTGTTGAATTCAACGAGATGGGATTTGATGTGACCGGATTCGATCTGATGCCGGAATCCGTACAGCATGTACGCAACCGCGGGATCGAAGACGTGCGCGTCCATGATCTCGGCCAACCCTGGCCCGTAGAAGAGAAATCTTTGCGAGCCGTCGTGCTGCTTGATGTGCTGGAACATGTCGAAGACCCTGCGATGGTATTGCGTCACGCGCATCGGGCATTGGAAGACAATGGTGCCATCATCATCACGGTTCCCGCGCATCCGTGGTTGTTCAGTCGCTGGGACGAACAGCTCGGACACTTTCGCCGTTACACTGTGAAGCAGTTTCGTCAACATGCCAACGAAGCCGGCTTTCGAGTTTCGTGGCTGAACTATTGGAACAGCTTTACGATGCCCGCTGCCGTTGCAGTGCGAGGATGGGAAAAGCTGTTTCCGAAACGCACACAGCCTGACTTTCCGCATGTGTCTTCATTTACCAATCGTGCCCTGTTGACCGCCGCCGCTGCCGAACGCTGGTGCCTTGACCACGTTGGCGTGCCGACCGGACTTTCGCTTGCGGGAGTCCTGCAGAAATGATTATGCCCGCGCCATCTGGCTGGCGAGATCGACATTCTGTTGTGGTTTCGCTTGTTCTTCCTGTGTTCAACGAGACAGCAATTCTGCGTGAATTGACACGACAACTCGTCTGTGTCATGGAGGAAGAATCGCTGCAGTTTGAGATCGTCTACGTGAACGATGGATCGTCTGACGGATCTCGCGAAAATCTTGATCAGCTGGCTGCCGCCGATCATCGAATTACCGTCGTTCATCTGTCACGCAACTTCGGACACCAACCAGCAGTTCACGCTGGGCTGGAACATGCGGCCGGAGATGTTGTCGTAGTGATGGATTCCGATCTTCAGGATGATCCTCGAGCCATACCTCAACTGCTGGAACAGTGGGAACGTGGTTATGATGTCGTGTACGCACAGCGATTCAATCGCAAAGAAAATGCCGCCAAACGATTTCTGTTTTACAGCTTTTACCGAGTTCTGAATTCCATCGCAGACAGTCCGATTCCATCCGATGCAGGAAACTTTGGCCTGATGGATCGCAAGGTCGTTGACGCACTGCTGCAGCTACCGGAATGCGATCGTTTCTTTCCGGGACTGCGCAGCTGGGCTGGCTTTCGCCAAACAGGCGTGGCGGTCGAACGTGCCGCGCGCCACGATGACAATCCGCGAGTTTCGATGAGAGGATTGTTTCGGCTTGCGAAAACCGCAATCTTCTCATTCTCTGGCTTCCCACTGAAGTTCTTTTATGTGATCGCAGCCATCTCCGGTTGCGTTTGCGTTGGATCGATCGGCTTTGTGCTTTGGCACAAGATCATGACAGGACTTGCCGTACCAGGCTGGGCCTCAATGATCATCACCGCTTCATTCTTTGGGGCCTTGAATGCTCTGGGGATCTCGATTCTCGGGGAGTATGTGATTCGCATTTACGATCAGGTGCGAAGCCGTCCAGTCTATCTTGCGGACAAAGTGGTGAACCGGTTGAGACTTCCGCCTGCACAGCCTGCACAACATCTGAATGGAATTCAATCCAACGTGGACCGACTTGAGGTGCTTCTGCAGTCATTGGAGAAGGACTATCAATCCCGAAGTTTTCACGATTCAACCTGATGGGAAAATTCCTGGAAGCCGATCGAGGATATGAATCGTCTTGTTGCAATTCATTTTTGCGGCAAAATCGGAACTACAGGTATTTCTATTTCTCTTTGCTTCTGCTGTTCTGATCGATTAAGTTTTCCGGAACATACGGGCCGGAGATACTGCGGCAAATTCCGCCGAGATGATGTCTGTGCAAGTTTCCTGTTGCACTGCCACTGTTTGCTGGAAAGGCATGTGCCTAATCCGGATCAAAGATGATGGCTTAGGTATTGCTGGTTGTTGACCAGCTTTCTGTCTACGAAACACGTCGAGTATATCTATGAAAATCACAATGATTGGCACTGGCTATGTTGGCCTTGTGACTGGTACATGTTTCGCCGAAAGTGGAAATGATGTCACGTGTCTCGACGTCGATGCCCGCAAGGTGGCAATGCTGAACGCAGGTGGCGTTCCGATCTATGAACCTGGTCTGGAAGAACTGGTCAAGCGAAACGCCGCTTCTGGCCGACTGAAGTTCTCCACCAACTATGAAGAGGCTATCAGCAACGCGAAGTGCGTCTTCATCTGCGTCGGTACGCCTCAGGATGAATCCGGTGCCGCGGATCTGAAGTATGTCCGTTCAGCAGCCGAGTCGATGGCTCCGTGGTTAAAGGCAGACGCAATCGTGATCTGCAAGAGTACGGTTCCTGTCGGTACCAACCGAAAAGTTGCCGAATGGATCCGAGCGAAAACGAATACAAAGTTTCATGTCGCGTCCAATCCCGAGTTCCTGAAAGAAGGAGCGGCAATTGACGACTTTACGAAACCGGATCGTGTGGTTGTCGGCGTGGACGACGAAGTTGCCTCGGATGTGCTTCAGGAAGTTTATAAGCCATTTCTGCGAACCGAAAAGCCATTTATTGTCGTAGGCATCGAAAGCGCGGAGATGATCAAGTATGCAGCCAACTGCATGCTCGCGACGAAGATCAGTTTCATAAACGAAATGGCGAACATCTGTGAACAGGTAGGAGCCGACATCAATGAGGTTCGCAAAGGCATCGGCCACGATGCGCGAATTGGATTCTCATTCCTGTTTCCGGGCGTTGGCTATGGCGGATCATGTTTCCCGAAAGACGTTCGCGCTCTGGCTTCTCTTGCTTCCGAGTTTGGTGTCGAACCTCGCATTTTGAGAACGGTCGATCAGACCAACGATCAGCAAAAGCATGTTCTATTCCGCAAGCTTTCCGCTTATTTCAACGGCAATCTCAAGGATCGAACAATTGCGATCTGGGGTCTGTCGTTCAAGCCGCGGACCGACGATATTCGCGAAGCTCCGTCCCTTGTGCTGATCCAAAGCCTGCTGGAGGCTGGAGCGAAGCTTAAAGTGCATGATCCGGTGGCTCTGGAAAATGTCCGCAAGGAAATTGGCGATGTCGTTGAGTATTGCGTGCATCACTACGATGCCTGCGACGGAGCGGACGCGATCGCGATCGTTACGGAGTGGAACGAATTCCGAAATCCGGATTTCGACTACGTGAAGCTTAAGATGAAGGCTCCCGTGATCTTCGACGGACGCAACTTGTACGATCGAAAGAAGATGGCTAACCGAGGGTTCTACTACAGCGGCGTTGGCTTGAGTGCTCTGCCGGTTGTCACAGAGAATCCGACGTAGTGTTCCGTCAAGGTAACGAATTCGGGTTTGAGGTCGCGGATCCTGCCAAAGATCCCATGCCTGCATGGACCTTTCACAAGGTCCACGACCCGAAATTCAAATCTTACAAAGCAGGAGTGGGTTCGCGGGTTGTTGATTGATTCTGTACCGGAATCATTCCGCCCCGTGAAGACATACAAAAAAGCACGGTCAGCTCTGATTGAACTGACCGTGCTTTCGTCTTCTATGGCCGCAACAACAATTCTTGCAGCGAACTATTTCGCTGCCGGAACGTCTTGATTCTGTGCAGCGAGATATTCCAGCAGATCAATAAACTCCGATGGCGCGAGTGTCGACGCAGCACCTTCCGGCATGCTGCTCTGCTGTTGAGTTACTCGTTCTTCGATATCCGCCTTTGCGATTTTGCGGACCGCTTTACCGTCGAACAACTCAACTTCCGTATCGTTCTCGGAAACCACAAGGCCGGCTGTCGGCATTCCGTCGGTCGTGACAATCAATGTCGAACGATATTTCTCCGCGACTTCCGCGTTCGGATCGACGACCGATTGAACGATCTTGACCTTGTTCATGCGTTTCGCGACTCCGGCCAGATTTGGCCCGAACTCCCGTCCCTCGCCATTCCCTACTTTATGGCATGCCGTACAGTTTCGCACGAAGACCTCACGTCCGCGGTTATTATCGCCCTGAAGTCCAGCCAAAGCCGTCATCGCTTTGTTCCGTTCTTCCTCCGGTTTCGGTTGCTGAGACATCAGTGTCTGCAGGAATGGCAAAGCCGCCGCACCGGATTTGGACGCCGCCATCAACTGAGCCACAATCTCACCGGCTCGCGGTGAGACATCAGGAATCTTGCCAGTGATAAAATCGGAACGCCAGACGTTTTCGTTGGCTCCAAGTGCATGCTGAATCGTGTAATCCACCCAATAGTCGGCACTGAAGGTGGTCATCGCAAGAAGAGCAGAAGAAGCCTCCAGATTGCTAAAGAAGCTTAAGCCGCGCGCGGCTTCTGTTCGGACGCGAGGGCTTTCATCTTTCGAAGCTGCGATCAGCATGGTCTGCGCATCGGCGATTGATTCTCGTTCGTCAGCAATAATCCGCGCTGCCGCCGCACGAGCTTCAAACGTCTTTGCAGTCAGCACCGCGCCAAGCAGGTCCTTGTCGAGCGAATGGTGTGACTGTTGAATCCACAGTGCTTCGGTCCGCAGGCGATCATATTCCGGATCGTCGGACTTCAACGCCTTGACCCACTCGGTCACAACAGGAATCACTTCCGTCGATGGCCGATCATGCAGTTCGCGACGAGCACGGTATCGAGTGCGCCATTCGTACTCGCGAAGCTGTTCGAGAATTTCCGCGACCGGCTTTCCGAACTGAGTCACTGGCTTCACCAGTGGCCGTTCCGGATAGACAAGTCGGTAAATGCGTCCGCGTGTGTGATCTCGATTTGGATCACGCTGGCTGTATTGCATGTGTCCGATCAGTGCATTGGCCCAGTCTCCAAACCACAACGCTCCATCTGGCCCAATTTGAGGATCGGCCGGACGGAAATGCTTGTCGCTTGAGCGAATCAAATCATCAGCACTGCCGTCGGTATTCTTCAGCCGCGCTCCATGATAACCGCCTCCATCATCGTTGACGGTGAATCGAGGCATTCCGTTCATATTGATAACGCAGGCATACGTGAACTGTCCCTGCACATCGTCAGGGAAGTGTCGGCTGCTCAGGAATTCGCTTCCCAGAGCTGGACGCATGCCTTCGTTGTTGAAGACAAAGTTCAGACCGGTTCGACCACCAAACTGAGCTCCTGACAGTGGGGTGTCCCAGGCATGATTCGCAGTCGTTCCGTCTCCGACGATTCCCTGCCCCCAGCCATTAAAGACATAGCACCACATGTTGTACTGACCCGGCAGCGAGAACTGACGAATTTTCAATGTGCGAGGATCCATCACATACGCACCGCCAGCGCCCTGGCTGCGATGTGGCCCCCATGGAGTTTCCAGAGTCGTGCTGGTAGCGATGCCTTCCAGCATGTGCAGCTTTCCACCGTGGCTCCATTCGAATGCACTGCAAGTGTGATGAGTGTCGTCGGACGCCCAGCCGTCCAGAAGGTGAACGACAAGGTCGGCCTTGTCGTCTCCGTCCGTATCTTTCAGAAACAGCAAACGCGGTTGATCGACGACGATAACGCCACCATTCCAGAACTCAAAACCGGTTGGGCAGTGAAGTTTGTCATAAAAGACTTTGCACGAATCGGCAGTGCCATCGCTGTTTGTGTCTTCAAGAATCAGCAGCCGATCATCTGGTTTATGGTCGCCCGGTTTCCACTGAGGATACGTTGGCATGCAGGCGACCCACAGTCGTCCCTTGTTGTCGAAATTCAGCTGCACTGGTTTCGCGAGTTCAGGGAACATCGTTTCGTCGGCAAAGGGCTGAATCTTGAAACCCTTTGGAACAGTCGTTTGTTCCACCAATTGCTGAGGCGTCAGATAACGTAATTCTTCAGCCTCCGAGTAATCCTGGCGAGGCTCACCGAAACGAGTCGCTGGTTCAAACAATTCTCCAGTGGCAGAATCGTCAGGCGCATCAACCGACTTGCCCTGTGCAAGATCCCACACATAGCGATCTCGAACTTCCGCCATTTTGCGAATCTTGATGTATTCGCGAGGAAACGTTTCGGTGTCGTAAGTGCGTCGACCGCCGTAAACGTACCAGCCGTTCAACATACGATAGTCCTGAAGGTGAACCCAAGATTTGTCGTTGATCGCCGAACGCAGCTTCTCATAGGTTTCACTTCCGAAGCTTGCAGGAGAAGCGGAACCAAATGTGACTTCATCAATCAGTCGAGCGATCTCGCGATCACCCGCATCATTCAGGTGACATCCATTGATTGTGAACTGAAGGCCCGGCTTGTCAGAAACCAGCTTCTCTGACGCAGAAAAGACGTCGACAAACGCAAGATTTCGTTCGGCCGCAACATCTGCAATCGCGGCCGAATACAGTTTGAGGTTCTCGTTCTCTTTGACACCATCCGGCAATAACCGGTCACCTGTTGGTTCAAAAGCGATTGGTGACACAAGAATAAATCGAGGCGGCGACTTTGCATCATCACGCGGATACCGGCTCGTCATTGTGTCCAGATACTGCTTGTACTTTTGCTTGAACGCATCAATCCCCTCGGGGCCTTTGAATGATTCGTTGAAGCCAAAAAAACAAAAGTAGGTATCCGCTCCAAACGCCAGTTGCGGGTCATCCAGAGCGGTGTAATCGGCGGATCGCTGTTGGATTCCCACCTCTTCTGCAGGACGCGCAAAGTTGCGAATGACCAGTTCTTTGCTGGCAAAACGTGAATGCAGCAACGTCTCGAAGTGGCCGAACAAATTCATGCGTTCGGCGAAAGAATTGCCAAGAAAGCCAACTCGCTCCCCCTGAAGAAATTCAAGCGGCAACTTGCTGGCAGGCAGCTCAGGACGTTTCGGACGCGGCGGAAGAGACATCAATTTGATGGCCAGTTCCTTTGACGGTCCCTGAGCCATCAATTCGACGCTCGCGGTCCCCTGCAGCAATGCTGCGACGATTAATATCCAGCGATTCACCTGACGCACGTTCTTACAGCTCCGCAAAAGACAGTTGTATCAAGAGCCCGTTTTCAATGGGCTCAGGTGGGAATACAATCGTGTAAGTTACGCTGAGACGGTCGGCTGAGCAACTAAACGGGAATAATCACGACGGGTCAGCAACGGGAACAATGAGAATCTACTAATCGCTGTCACCATTGAATTGTTTAACCGTCAGCCGAAGGCCTACGCGGATGCGGGCACCAACGTACGCCTCCGGCTAACGGTTAGACGAAACATTTCTCCGGCGGCACCGTTCAAAGTACAGACTGTGGAACCGCTGCAAAACATGAGTTTGCAATGCATGCTCGCCAGGAGCGATCCATCTTCTTTCCGGGCTGTCGTGAACTGTTGGCTTAGTCACCCCAGTAAGATTTTCGTTAAGCAGCAAGCCGTTTAGTTCCTGGTGGCGCCGGATTTCAACTGGCCGCTTTTAACTGACCACGAGTGCCGTGATTTCTGAAAATCGATTCGCCAACCTTCAGGACAGGCGCCGAAATAACGGTCTGATCTGAACGATGACACTTGGCCAGTTTCTCAAGACGTAGGGTGCGATCATTCTTTCCCCATATCTCCGACGTTTGTTTATCGCTCAGTCCTTACCGATGCGGCCTCGATCTCAACTGGCACTCTTTCGAGTTGTGCGTATCAGACCCCGGCGAGCTGTGTTTGATTTCGCACCGAGAATTCCTCGCGAGTATTCGAATGTTCTCAAGGCGTTGCAGACAACTGCTGTGTCAAGACTGCCATTGTTTTCTCCTGAGCCTTCGCGACGACAACAAGCGCTGCTTCCGCTTTGGCCTTTGCAGCGGAGAGGTCCTTCGCCATCGCCACAACTGCATCTGGCAACTGGTTTGCTTCGCTTTCAATATCCAGATCAAACAACCAGTCACCAAGTCCGATATCTCGCCACATGAATCCTTTGCTGGTCTGCTCGTCAAAGCGACAAACAATGGCCGGTATTCCATTGCCGATCGCCATGATTGGTGAATGCATCTCGCTTCCAAACAAACCGGCACTGCGAACATAGACACTCAGCGCTTCATCAGTGAGCCAGAATGATTCTCGCCAGACGACACGAGACTTCGCATCCTCTGGCAATTTGTCATAAAGCATTTCCTTGCCGACCGCCATTTGAGTCATATCTTCCGGACACAGCAACACTTTCAAGTCGGTTTCGCGAACGACTCGGATAATCGCTTCACGGATTGACGCATGATCATGCTCTTTCATGGATTCGTTGCGAGCATGTCGCTCGGCATCAAATGGACGCCTGTCGCCAGGAATTGTCCAATAAGGCGTATAACGAAGCCGTGAAAGACAGCAAAGGAATTTCCCGTCTTCCAGACTGTTGGCTTTCAAGAACTCGCTCGCGTTCTGTTCACTACGAAGATCACAGGCGAAAGCACCATCAGGCGCAAAATCCATCACGGGCGAATTGACTCCCTCATCCTTTGCCACTTTGAGCGAAACGGAATCACGGAAGAAGACGAAGTTTGCCTGGCTGAGTAATTCCTTATCGCTTCCGGACAGAAATGAACCGTGCGTAATTCCGTAAACACCGAACGGCTTGTTCGTATGTTGTACGAATGCCGCCACATCTTTTGCCGCAACTAAAGATGGCCCGGATCCATGCAGTAGAAACTCGGCCCACTCAATGGCTTCTCCAAGTTCAGGATTCGACGCCTTTCCATCACTTCGTATTGTCCCTTTAACGATCTTCAGTCTCGGGAAACGCCTGTGTTCCATTTCAGCAACGGCGTCGGTCAAATTACTGGAGGCCCATAAGATCACTTCAGCATTCGGGATGTGCTCTTCAATCAAAGCCAACACGCCAGGCGTATGAGCAATGTCTCCGATATTGACTGTCTGCCAGGACGACCGAAGCAGAATGCGGGGAGACTTCGCCTGCCCGGCGAAAAGAATGTTTTGCAGCAGCGGCGATGTTAGAACAAGAGACGTTGCTTGTTGCAAGAATCTTCGACGGACCATATGTCTTCTCCGTTTCGTCTCGAGCTGCACATAGCCATATTTTCATCAGTCGAAGTGTGCTGTTACCCGGTTCATGCGTAAGAAACCGCAAAAACCGGACACCAAAGCGTTCCGGCTGATCATTCGAAAATACTACGTTCTCCAAACATGACGCAGCCAGTCAGGAGCGGAAGGGAGCCAGCCCTCCGGTTTCATATTCACCGGACGGCTTGCGCCGTTCCGCTAACACGCGAAGTTATTTCGGGACTGGTCCTTATCACTTCGCCTTCACACAATCACGCGGAGACCGCAGCGTCGACAGCCGCTTTCATCTTCGCAAGTCCTGTCTTTGCAACTTCGAGCGCATCCTGCTTCCAATAATCACGATTAAACAGTTCGAGTGATAAAGTGATGCTTCGACCTCCGCCGCCAATGGCGTTCAGAATCCTGGACATTGGAGCAATGCCGTCGCCCGGATAAACACGATGCGAATCATTCATCTCCTGTCGATTCGGCATGGCTGGATAATCGTTCACATGGAAAACCTGAAGGGCGTTGTCACTCAAGAGATCCAGTCCAGCGAAGTCTGAACCACCCTTGAAAATATGGTAGATATCCAGAAGCAGGCATGAGTTCGGATGACCGGTTTCTCCAATCACGAACAGCACTTCGCCCAGTCGCGAGAGGTTCTTTGAGAACCCCCAAACTTCCAACTGTGGAATCACGCCAGTCTGATCACCAATATCCTGTAGTGCTCGAAAACGCTCGGCGGCTGCGAACAGATCGATCTTTGGGCTATTGCCATCCTGAGCGCCGACGGGCGGTGCTGCGATTCGAGTACCGCCGATCTCACGCAGCATGTCCATGTCGCGTCTGGCTTCTTCGAGAGCCGATTTGCGTTTGGCTTCGTCATCCACAATCCACTGCGCGAACCCGATCGCACTGTCGACCGTGAGCCCGGAATCGGAAATCCGTTTGCGAAGATCTGTAAGGCTGCCACCTTTTTCCACAAACTGACGCAAAGTGGGAATCCAGGGTTCGATGCCGTCGTAGCCAGCCGCAGCGGCAGTGTCGACTTCCTTCTCAATCCCCAATTCCTGCCCGCGAATTGTGCTGGTGTTCAGGCAATAACGGAATCCACCCTGCGCTGAACTGTTTTGCAGAATCTTGCCGTCAGCGATCTGCATAGCACCAGAAGACGCGCCGGTCAGCGACAGGCCCAAGCCAGCAAAAGCAGCGTTTGTGAGAAAGGAACGACGATCAGCGGACATCGAAGAGCCTCAGTAGAATTTTATAGAGTCGGAGTCGAATCAGGCATGTTTTGCTTGCGCTCAATCCGCCAGGGGACCGGCACCGCAATTTACGCCAAGTGAATACGTGTTACGGAACCACACGCGAAGTATTCGGGACAACGCCATCGAAATTAGCGTACTGGATCGCAGAATGGAAATGAGTTCCGGTGTTCCGCCAGTTCTGTCGCCAATTTGGTGAGCGGCCGGAGAGGATTTCCCATGTAGAACAATTGACCCCGTCGCTCATGAGCAGTTGAGTCCACTGTTCGACAATGGGCGGTGACGCCATTTCCTGTCGCTCGGATTAGGCCGGCAGGCGGCAGAGATAGATCTACCGAATGCTCTCCACATGAGCCGGAGACTCACGTTGCTCGCCGCATACACGTACGCCTCTGGCTGACGGTTAAACAGATCAATCCTGACCGCGATTCGGATTGTTTGTGGCACGAATCCTTCATTCAAAATGTGAGCGACTGTTGCGGTCCATTTGATGCCAGAGCGAACACGGCTTTCAGTTTGCGATGGCCGCGTTGGTGAGAATCAGGAGTGACTGGACTCTGCACTTGCCGAGAGTAATTTCTTTCAGAGGTCGAGCTGAAGATCCCACTTGTGGACGAGGAGATGATTTCTCAAAAACCCGGCGAAGTTTGCACTACCGGTCGCTGACTTAAGATCTGTCCAATACAATTTCGCGACCTCGATTTTGAATATGACTTCGAAAGCGTCTCATTTTGGGGTAGTTCGCCATCCGTTCGGTCGCGAATTTCTTGCATCGTCGGGGATCGGGATGACTGAGAAGAACTCAATCTTAAAAACGCCAGCTGCAGCTCGATCTGCACTCTTGAATTCCCAAACTCGCGTGCTGCAGACCTACGACTCGCATCGAAATCAGATCATGAATCTGATCGCACAGCAGTTGAATCACGCGGCAGCTTGCTCGCCTTCTTCCGAACTCAAGATCGCTATCCTGGGAGCTGGCAATTGTCTTGATCTGGATCTTACTGAACTCACAAGAGACTTTGGTCTCGTTCAGCTGATCGACCTCGACCCGGCTGCGCTGGAATTTGCTGTGAGCTGTCAGTTGTCGGCTGATTTGCACCGGATTCGCCGCCATGCGCCGATTGATCTGGCTGCTCCACTCGCGTCGTTGACACCGGAAAGTATTGCCGATGCGCAAAACGTAGAGACCACCTGCGAACAACTAACATCACTACTTGAAACAGTGCCGTTTTCAGAGAACGACGTGGTTGTCTCGACGTGTGTGCTCAGTCAGATGATTGGGGCGATCACGAATGTCTCCACGGAACAGCATTCGCATTATTTGCGATTGCTTCAATCGCTCCGACGCGGCCACTTTCGTCGAATGCTGCAGTTATTAAGACCTGGCGGTCGAGGTCTTTTCGTAACAGATGTGGTTTCATCGGAATCCGTGCCGTCACTTGTGGAAATCGAAGAGTCCAGCCTGCCGCGGATCCTGGCGGAGTGCTTGTCTGCGGGCAATTTCTTTTCGGGATTGAACCCGGGCGTGGCGTTGCAGGATTTCAAAAGCTATGAGCCCATAGCCAGTTTGTGTCGTGATGTTCAAATTCATGCACCATGGCTTTGGAAGATGGGCCCGCGAGTTTATGCCGTGTACGCGATTTCGTTTGCCCTTGAAGCACAGTGAATGATCCCAGTTTGAGATCTCGACAGCCGCACCACGACCTCTGAGTTCATGCGGCGATTTCGTTCTGCGGACCACAAGGCGTGACGAGTCCTGTCATGGTTTCAGAACGGAGACTCGCGGCCTGATTCAATGCCAGATCGAGCAATTCCTGTGACGAATCATCGATAAGCAGCATGATTTCGATGCGCATTGGCAATGCCAGACTCTGACGAAACAGCATTCGCAACGTCGCAAATTGCGAAGATCCCCTTTGGGCTTGGCCGGGTGAGTTGCATCACGCTGGTGGACTGACTACCCTCGTGTCAGTAATTGCAAAGTGATTACAGGAGTTTATTGGCGAGGGGACACCCATGATCCGATTTTTGAACATGTTGATTCAACGCGGTGGCCGAAGTCGCCGTTCAAAGGCAGGCTCTCAGCAATGGATGACTGCGGAAATACTTGAGAGTCGCGAACTGCTGACCGTGTTCGTGGCCGACGATGTGCCGAAGGAGATTCTGGATCGTACAACGGTCACATCAACATTGACGATCCCGGAATCAACCGAATCTGTCGTTGACATCAATGTCAAACTGAATCTCACGCACACCAGGGATTACGATCTGCGGGTTTATTTGATTTCACCAACCGGAACGCGAGTCACGTTGGCTCAGTACGTGGGGTACTATGGGCAAAACTTTGTCGACACCGTATTTGACGATGAAGCCAGCTCACCAATCTATTACGGGAGTGCGCCTTTCACAGGGTCATTCCGACCGTACTCGTCACTTTCAACACTTCGAGGCACGCCGATTTCCGGGGAATGGAAGTTGGAAGTCAGTGATGTCGCCAGCCGCAATACTGGCACACTCGACTCATGGTCGTTAGACATCTCAACCGCTGGTTCCGTAATGCTCAGCGCAGGGAATGTTGCCCCGGATCCTCGAAATGTACCGGTCACCAGTACCGATGTAACTTTTTCGCGTCCGGTGGTGGCATCGACTTTCACACGAGAAAATTTGACGCTGACTCGCAATCGCGTCGAAGTTCCACTTGATAACACCGTCACCGTAACTCAGGTGGATGACACACCCGTTTATCGAATCGATGGTCTGGAGTCGTTTACTGATGTTCGGGGAGAATACAAACTCTCCATTTCGACGGTAGGAATGGAATCCAGCGACGGAGGCCCGCTTTATGGTGCGAAGCCAGAAGTCTGGACCTTTCAGAGTTCGCAGCTGCTGGATATTGTTGACATCAGACCGGCTGTCCGAAATGTTCCAGTACAAACGATTGATACTGTCTTCTCGCTGCCCTTAAATCTGTCGACGTTGACTTACGAAAATCTCAAATTGCGTCGCAATGGCGATCTCGTTCGGTTGGATGAAACTGTCACGATCGCTCGCATCGGACAGACAAATAAGTACCGCATTTCCGGAATGGAGCCGTTTACAACCGCTCGCGGAAATTATCAACTGGAAGTCAATTCATCCGGAATCAAGGACGACCAGGGCTATGGCGCGGGTGGCGGAGTTGCGACAGCCGCCTGGACTCTGACTGGTCCGCAAGTCGTTGATATTATCAATGTTTCGCCCGACCCAAGAAATACCGGAGTAGGAGCTGTCAGAGTCAAGTTTCTCTTCCCGATCGATCAGACGACCTTCGACATCAATGACATGGAATTGCTGCGTTATGATGAAACGATCGAGTTGGACGATACCATCACAATCACGGCTGACGACGCCGACGAAACGAATACGACATACCTGATTCGAGGCCTTGCGCCGTTCACGCAGAGACGAGGCAACTATGAGTTGCGCGTTTCCGGTAGTGGGGTCAAGGATCTGTACGGTCACAATGGGTTTGGAAGTGCGACGGATACCTGGAGTTTGACAGGGCCGCGAGTTCTGTCGGTTTCGAGTGCGTTACCGTATTATCGCAACACTCAGACGGATACAGTGGAAGTGGCATTTCGATTCACTCCAACGGCAGAGTCATTCGACTATCAAGATTTGACATTGTATTTCAACTCAACTCTTGTGGAGCTCGACAGTTCGGTCACCATCGCTCAGATTGATGGAACCACCAAATATCTGATCTCTGGTCTGGGCGCATTCACAAACAAGATTGGCAGTTACAGACTGCTGGTCAATGGAGCGGAAGTGCGGGATGAAGTGGGACGTCCCGGAGAAGGCACTGCTTACGCTTACTGGAGCTACACACGATCGGGCATCAACTATCTTTATGGCACATCTTCCAGTCTTCGCAGTAAGCCCATCTCGTCTGTCGGGGCTGTCTCCTACTATGCGCCGGAGCTTGACACTTTCGACTTTAACGATGTCACCTTGACGCTGAACGGTGACGTGATCTCGCTGGACGAAAGAGTGGTTGTGTCTCAAACGTCCACCCAGGATTCGAATTACTATGCGACCTATCTGATTTCCGGCCTGGAAGATTTCAATACAGAACCTGGTAATTACGTCTTGACGGTTAATAACGCTGGATTAGCCGACGCAAATGGAAACGCGGGTTCTGGCTCGGAATATTACCGATGGACGATCGACAAAACACCGGCCGTCGTGACCGACGTTGTCGATGTTGCAAACGATCGTCGGTTCGGCCGTGATATTGCCCTTCCGAGCATTCAGGTTGTGGTTAGCCCGGATATGACATCGTCCAGCTTTACCACCGCCGACCTGACACTTCGACTTGATGGCGGTCCCGATCTGATCGATCAGAATGTGATCATCCGACGCATCGCAGGCAACAAATTTGAGATCAGCAACCTCGCAAAGCTCACCCGTGCGTCGGGGAAATACGTCTTCACTGTACACGGTTCGTTTACGGACTACGCTGGTAATACCAGCTATTCGAGTGCCTCAGCAAATTGGCTTGCACTGGATCAACCAGCGATTCAAAGAGTTGGAACGGTCGCCTTCTATCCCGAAGATTCCCCACCCATGCAGATCATCGGAAATCCGGCGGTTACCGACGCAGATTCGGAAAACTTCAGGGCTGGCAGCTTAACCGTGAGCATTATCCGTGGGCTTGCAGAAAACGATAAACTCTCGATCCTAAGCAGGCTGCGAGCGTTCGGTTACGTGAGCGTTCTGCGTGACCAAGTGCGGTACGGCACTTTGACGATTGGGACTTTCTCCGGAGGCGAAGGAGAGCCCCTGGTCATTTCCCTGAATTCCAACGCCACTCCGGCAGCCGTCGCAGCGTTGATTCGCTGCGTTGCATTTTCTTCACCAGGTGACCACCTCACCACAAGCAAACGCACAATACAGTTTGAATTGAATGATGGCTCCGGTGCGATACGGACGGTGAAGAAGTTTGTTCATATTCAGCCGGTGGATGACGCATCCACGCTGGAAGCCAGTGACACCATGGACTACACGCTCAACGGTGATGCAGCCTCGGTGATTCCATGGGTCGTCGTGGAAGATTCCGATTCGTCGTTGTTCACGAATCACATTCTCAGGTTCATTGTTTCCAGCGGTCGGGACGGCTCAGAGAAATTCCGACTTGGCGACGACTTTACGTTGAACGGCAGAAATGTGCTTTTGGATGGGACCGTGATTGGATTTTTGCATCGCGACGGAACTGACACCACCGGGCTGGTGTTGAGATTCAATCAGAATGCCACATTGGCGATCGTTCGACAAACGCTTCGTTCGGTGACATTCTCGACAGAAGACAGTACTTCTTCGGCAACTCGCGGTATCTCCGTCACCTTGCAGGGGCGGCAGGGAGCACTGAGCGAGGTGCTCAACGTGGACGTCAACATTCTGTAATGAACCCGCGAAGACTATTCCTGGATGAAGCAGACTGATGGAAATGAGTAACTTCTGAAGTTGCCCAGCTTTCATTTTCGCGTCGCGAACGATGCAATCTTTATGGACGGCCGGATGATGATATCACTTTCATCCCGCCGTCCATTTTTTCTGAGTGCCTCGTCTGCCGTTGCTCTGAAGCTACCATTCTCCGACATCAATTCCCCACTCGGCTTCAACACGTTGTGGCGGGAACCACATTTGGGCTCGGCCGTCTGCCCACTTAATCATCGCTGGATTTTTTGCTGCGTCTGTATTCAAAAACATCGGATGTGGCTCCATACCGACGCGGCCGAGATCCAATCGATCCGAATCAAAACACGTTTGAATCGTGACATTGGAATGATGTCGCACGTCCGTATGCTGACAGCAGGCCTCATACAATTCCTTGAATTCTTCGTCCGGAATTTCAAACGCCTCGCCTAGCAATTTCTTTGCCAACTTTGCACCACGAGTTCCATGACCATGATCACTCGACTCGTTGATTCGTCGCGAGTCATGAAAGACTGCAAACAAGGACACGACACGAGCATTGGCTCCCGTTTCCTCTGACAGACGAAGACCATTCTCCAGCACACGCGCCCAATGAAGCACTCCATGTGGCCCATCAAGCGGCAGACAGTATTCAGGAAGTATTGCCTGCAAGACTGGCTTCAAAGCAATTGGACATGGGGGAATCTCAATGCAGCTGCCAATGTTTTTCCTCATTGGAATCACCCTGCTTCGTTCAAGTTGCCGGAATCGCCAATCATTTCGCCTCGTTGAATTTCATTCAGTCGCTCAACTAAGCGTCGCACGACATTAAGGTGATCAATGGATTTGTAGCGG
>JBGSVD010000100.1:0-10202 GCA_041753135.1 Planctomycetaceae bacterium | reverse complement strand
TAAACTCACAGCGACCTCCGTGTTCGTTTGTGGTTCTTGAAGAACGCACATTCTGTGCGAAATCACAAGCCACACGAAGGTCACTTTGTTTGACTCAAACCCCACCCGCAATGCAACTTAAAAGCTGCACGATCTCTCTGGGGTAGAGGGCAGACAGGGACTGGGCCAGTTTCCAGAAGCGGGCGTCTTTGCCGATGCCGTCTTCGACGAGGAAACGTTTCAGCAGTTCGCCACGACCGGCGGCGAACAGGATCATGGACTGGTGGACTCGATCCAGAACTGTGCTTCCGGCGGTTGGTCCTTGAAGATCGCCCCAAGTGGCACTGTTGCTGGCCGGTTCTTCGGCAACCATTTCCTCGAAGAGCGATTTTTGCGTGGCCTTCTTCTTTGCCGCTTTGCCACCAGACTGTGTGGCCGTAGCCGAACCTGATTTTCCAAAGAGAGACTCCGCACGTTCCTTCACAGGCAACATGCGAGCCTTGTCGCCTTTGACTTCGACCAGCGTCTGGCACTGTTCCAGATGCACGCCGAGCCCCTGAGCAATCTTGCGAGCCGCGTCGTACTCCAGCGTGAAGCCGCTGAGCTTTGCTGACTTGGCAGGAGCATCCTCGTCATCATCGTTCGTCGCTTCTTCGTCTGCATCTTCACCCGTCGAAGTTCCACCTGCGTCCTTACCTCCGCCGAGCGTCCACAACCACATGGCGGTCAACCGAGCGTCTGGTTCCAGGCCAGCGGCATCAGCATCTTTGAAGATCAACGACAATGCTTCGGTGGAGACAGCCGCCCAGACGAATTCCAGATACTCGCGAAGAGTGGCTGTGTCACCGTTGGCCTTCTCGACTCGACTGTAACGACTGAAGACTTCCAGAGCCGGCCCGAGACAAGCAAAGATCGCATCCGCTCCGACGACTCCTTCTGCTGCCAGTCGCGGCATCCATTCATGAATCCGCTTTGGCAACTCGCTCAACACATCCCGCCAGTCACCGATCGATTCCGTAACCACACCGCCTGCGTCTTCTCGTGGACGGCACACGAGGTGGACTGATGATGCAAGCCTTGACTGACCTTGCGCAGACACACGGGCTTCACGTTCAGTGTCAATTGGCCACGAGCCGGTGATAACCCAGCCAGCATCAACTACGGCCTGCAAAATGGCTTCCCAACTCGCTGTCGTCTTACTGGCGAAAACAATCGTGCCGATGCCGTCAGGCCGGAGTATGCGGCGACCATCCGCAAAAGCTCTCTTCAATTCTCGCTCGTAGAACTCGATATCATGGTTCGAATTGCTAAGTTCATGCTTTCGATCAACAACGATTTCAGCATCCTTGGGGACCAACGGGTCGCGGAACAGATCAGCGTGAGTCACGTAAAGACATCGCCGCAGCCATACGTAAAAAAAGTCTGAAAGATAGGCATACGGAACAGCGTCGTAGTATGGCGGGTCCGTAATGAACGCCGATACAGAATCATCAGGTAATGGATGAGTGGTTGCGCTTGCACGTTCTGCATGCCCTGATGCGTTACCTTTTGCTGCTTCACCATTGAGGAAACGGGCCATGTTTCGAATCGTCGTGGAGTAATCTCCAGCAGCATCAGAAAGAAACGAGGCCTCTGCAAAGTCCCACATCATGGGAATCGCTTGCCTACCGAACAGGTGAACCACCTGAGTGGAGGAAACACTCCAATTGCAAAGGGAGTTGGAAATGTCAGTCAATCGACTCACGCCGAGCGATAGGATGGCTGTCACAGCCTCGACGAACTCTTTAGGTTGGACAAGTTCGATTTGACGCTTCGCTTTGTGAATGAGAGCCACCATGGTTGACAGCATGAGTGATTGACGTGGGGTAAAAAAATCGCCCCAGCTCTCAAGTCCATAGATCATTCCCCATGTGTGCCGGATTCCACGTATGTCAACCTTCTCATCAGGAATCAAGCTCAATGTGGATTCATGTGCCGCCACTCTTGAGTGAAAAAGTTCGCCCGCCCTTCTTGCAACACTAGCATCCCTATCCGTGGCCAATCGATACGAACGTCCTACGTCGGCGTTACAAGTCGTAACAACGGCATGAAGCCTTGCGTCGCTTGCTCCACCACGTCGCCGTTTGAGTTGATCACGAACTTTGGCAACTGGGGTTGTATATCCACAGCAGGGACATGTGGCAGATCCTCGTTTGACCGTGCCATCGAGTTTTGGATTGGCTATCGTTGATTTCATTTCTGCCTGATCAAACCAATTCCCACTCTGTTTGACGATAATTGTGAAGTCCACTCGTTTCTTCTTCGGATTCGGTAGCAGTTGGAGTGCGACTGATTGATTCGCTTTCTTCGCTAACCACAAGGATCGCAATAGTGGCACTTCTGCCCCACACGCCGGGCCTTCGCATTTGATCGTGCGGGCCCACAAGTACCCAATCGGCTTCGCGCCATCGGGGTCTTTGGGATAGAACTCAGCCAACTCTTTTTCGGCCTCCGCCTTGATCCATTCACCCCACCTTCGAACTTCTTCTGCCAATTGATTGCCATACTTTGGGATGTATTCCAGCACAACCTTGTTCAGCAGCACCGGAATCGGATTGAGATCACTGGCGAAAGCGTCCGCCCCGACTCGCAGTGCCTCCAGTGGAATGCTGCCGCCGCCCGCAAATGGGTCAACGACAAGCGGACGAGGTAGCCCGGCAAGTTGCTTATCCAGTGCGTCCATCCATTCCCCGACGCCGCCGAAAACGACTTTGCTTCCCTCGGCTTTGGCCTTCGCTTCTTTCGCCAGGTGAGCTGACAGCTTCGCATACGACAATGGCAATCGAAACGGTGCCTCGCTCAACGAAGCATGAGCGACTCCGGTGAGTCGCCGAGCCGTCTGCAGATACGCAGGAACAGTACTGTTGTCCCAGTTGGCAAAGTCAGCAATGAAATCCAGCAAAGCCATTCGCAGGATGGCCATGTCTGCTGACTCCGCAGGATCCAGCGTCAATGTCCCCGCCGCCAGACCTTCCCATCGTGCCCGACTTTCCGGCGACAATCCTGCTTCGATCTTTGGAGTCTCGTCGGAGATTGAAGCACCGCCTGCTGACTGCGGAACGTACGATGGTGCAGCTCGTTGAGCGAACGCCTTGAGAATCACAACGGCCGCTTCACGAAAGGTCTTCGGACACAACTCATCCGCCGGATCCGGCCACAGCGACGCACAAATCACCGCCCGACAAGCTGCCAACGGCCGCCGCGCCCACCAAATATGCAGCGTCGAAATATGTCCATGCCGAATCGACTTCTCCCGCCGTGCATGTGCAGAGATTCGAGCAATGGGAAGATCGACTTCGATGAGACGCTTTGGGTACCGTTGGGTCACGAGTTACGACTTTCTGCGTCGTTTTGAAGGTTCAGTCATTGGTTCAATGTCCGCAGCGGAAACAAATACCGTCTTCCCGTCCTGCCAAACAACGAGCGGCAATCCACGCTGACGGTGCAACTCCACTGCATCTTGAGCCGCTGCGTTGAGTGCTTCCTGAATTCGTGGCAGGCTCGGCTTTCGCTCGCCATTGCCTGACTGCTTGCTAATTCCAGCGTCATTCTTGTTGATCATTCCATGTACTCCTGCTCAATGTGCTTCCATAACGTTTTCTGAGCGACACGAACCTTACCGCCCTGTGTACCTGCGGCGATCAGATTCATGCTTCCTGCCTGAGAATTGTCAAACATTTGCCACGTCGTTGTGATCGGTTGGTACAGTTCAAAGAAATTGCGAAGCCCGGCATGATAACGGCGACGGACAGTTTCTTCAGGCACATGATGGCCACCAAGTTTTACACGATCCGCAACTCGAGCGACTGCAAGGTCCGCTGAAGGCAGATAAAGGAAGACAAGGTGAAACTGGTATCCCCTTGAGACAAGTTTCGCAAAACGTGGTGCCAGCGTTCGAGCTGCAAGCGTGGTTTCGAGTCCAAATGAGACTCCGGCCGCAGCGAGCATCTCCATTCGCCGAATCATGACCTCGCTGGCAGCAAGTGCTGCTCCGTCCGGATCAAACGGCGACAATCCCTGAGCGATCAAGTCCGCGTTCAGGAATTCGACAACTCCCAACGCACACTTCAACAGGCGTGGTGCAGCCGTGGACTTACCGGCACCATTGGGGCCAGCAATCAGCACGGCTACCGGTGCTGACGATTTCTTCGCAGGACCCGTCTTAGCCATTCTCTGTTATCCCTGCCAAGATGCTGCCGGCGTCGATTTGGTAGTGCTCGACGGCCATCACCTCTTTCCACCCAAGGACTGCGGGGTTTTGGACAGAATGCAACTGTGGTGTACCGCCACAATTAAATACCACATAAAGCCAGTAGTCCGCCTTAATGCGATGAGCCGTCGTGTATTCATTCGAACTGAGTGCAACGACACCAACTCCGGCACGTCCCTTGACCTCAATAAACCGGACTTCGACAAATGTCTTTGGGTCGTCCGGGTGGGGGCGTCGCGAGATCAAATCGAATCCTCGGTTCTCTGATTCCACGCTCTCCACGACCCAGCCTCGGGCTTCTTCGTGTTGAATAGCGACTTGCACGGCGATGTGTTCGATCTCATCATCGCGGACCATTGGGGCCAGTTGTGGTGTGGCTCGGCCCGGATGAGGCACAGCCCAGGCTCGACCGAGATGGTTGATGTCCGAGATCGCACAATGCCGTTCAAGGGACAGCTCCGCCCGCCGGGAATCCAGTCGATTGGTGAGCTTGTCGAGATGCTCTTCGGCCTGGGAGATAATTCCATCCAGCCCCTGAACGGTCTGGCCTTCAATCTGCCGACTGAGAAACTCTCCCAACTGATTTTGCTGGCGATCAATCAGCGAGTTCAGGCTGATCTCCACATGCTTGGAGACTCTGGCAACTTCCTGTTCGCGCGCTGCAGATTCTTTCTGGCACCAGGGATCCAGTGCTTTTTCGTAGAGATACATTTCAGCGGATTGACGATCCGGAACACTGAGGAACGGTGCCACCGTGCCGAGCGGTGCTGGCATGATGTCGTGCAGAATCGTGGGCTCATGAATCTGCATGTCGCCCGAGATTGAAGTCTCAACCACAAACAAGCGGCGATGCAGAGCCTGATTGCGTCCGTCCTTGATGGATGCTGCGAACACGTCAAGCAACGCTGGCTGGCTGCGATGCAGGTCATAAAAGACGGCTCCACGGCGAAGAGCATCGTCGGTACGACTCAGCACATCGGTGCGAACGGCTTCGAACAGCGGATGTCCGGGAGTGACCCATTCGAGTGTGGCATCGTTCTTCAGCAACTGCTTGTCGAACACAATTCGTCCATACTCGCGACCGAGCCGCCCATAGCGTCCCTCCTGCAGATCGCCGATCTGCAACAGGTGCCGTGGAATCTTTCCAACTCGATAGATAGAACATGATGAGCCCGCTTGCGATTTAGGATCGACGGGCTTTGGCGTTAAACCCGTTTCCGGTGCTGCGGCCGTGAAAAACTGTTCAATGACTTCCGGGACCAGTCGCCGCTCTTTGGCCTCAGCAGATTTTCCGACTATGGCGGAAAGGTTGAGTTCCTTCTTCGCGAGTCCTTCGAGTGTTGATTCTGTGATCTGCCGAAACTTTTCGGGGCTGACGTCGCGAACAATGCGGTCCTGAATCTGATGTTCATCCGTCTGCCGGGCGTACATCTCCCGAAACAACTTCTCCAGCAGGTTCGAAGGAAAGATTTCGCCGACAACGTCAAAGACCTGATCACTGCCGAGGTCTTCGCGGATTTCTTTCAGCCGTTCAATCAGAGTCTGGAGTACCCGGCCTTCGCGTGTGTTCTGGGCGACGAAGTTGAAGACCAGACAGTTTTTTTCCTGGCCGTAGCGATGAATACGACCGACTCGCTGTTCCAGCCGAACCGGGTTCCACGGAATGTCAAAGTTGACCATGAGCCAGCAGAACTGCAGGTTGATGCCTTCGCCAGCCGCTTCTGTGGCGACAAGCACCTGAGCGGATTCGCGGAATTCACGTTCTGCATAGATGCGAGTGCCCGGCGTGTCGCGGTCGCCGATCTTCATTCCGCCATGAATCTGAGTCAGGGTCAGCCCCCATTCTCGCAGTTTCCCAAGCGGCCGTTCATCACGACCGTCGGCTGCCAGATAATCGAGCGTGTCTTTGTGCTCAGTGAAGATCAGCAGCTTCATCTTCGGGTTGTCGAAGATACCTTCTTCTTTCAGGATCGCTCGCAGCTTCTGCAGCTTGGTCTGGATGTCGCGGATTTCCAACTGTCGTGCGTGATCGACGAGAACCGAAAGTCTGCCGATTTCTTCTTTGAGCGTCGCTGGATCAGCGGTCAGGACCTCGTCTTCGAGTTTTTCGATCAGACGAGTCTGTTCTTCTTCGGTGAGTTCATCGAAATCGTCCGGCAGTTTGCGTTCAATCTGTTCCTGCCGGTAGGCCTCAGGATCATCCAGGATTTTCTGACGTCGAATCCGCATGCGTTCCAAGCTTCTGCGGACAGCATACACCGACGAGGCCATACGACGCTGCAGCATTGCCATCGTGAAGCCGACGGCACGGGCACGAGCCGTTTCTTGACTGGCGGCGACCATGGATTGATCTTCAACGTATCGAGTCAGTTCGTCGTAGAATTCCAGTTCTTCACCGTCCAGATCGAACGCCGCAGTGCGGACGTCACGTTTGGTGAACAGCTTATGAACTTCGCCGGTCTCCGGATCCGGAAACGAGACGAGCGCTTCCTTTGTTCGGCGCAGGTAAAACGGAGCCTCGTGTTCGCGTATTGCCCTCTGCAGACTTTCGATGCTTCCGTAGACGTCTGGATCCAGCAGAGCCAGAAACCGCCTAAAGTGCTCGGGGTCGCCTTTGTGCGGAGTCGCCGTCATCAGCAGAAAGTGGTCTGTCATCTTGGAGAGCGATTCGCCGAGCCGGTAGGCGTACGTCTTCCGGTCATCGGCCGGAGCACTCATCTTGTGGGCTTCATCGACAATGATCAGATCCCAGCGTGACCGCAGCAGACTTTCGCGAGCGTCTTCGACAATGGAAACCCAGGACACCGACGTGATGACCTGATCGCGTTCCTGCCACGGGTTCTTCCCATAGTTGGCACGCAGCACGTCGCCGCGGATGACATCGAACTTTTCACGAAACTTTTCCGAGAGTTCTCGTTGCCACTGAAACGTCAGATTGGCTGGCGTGACGATGAGGACTCGCCGAACGAGGCCGCGAGCTTTGAGTTCTTTCAGCAACAGGCCCGCCATGACAGTCTTGCCAGCACCTGGATCATCAGCCAAGAGAAAACGGATGCGGGGCAGCTTCAGAAAATACCCATAAACTGCTTCCAACTGATGCGGCAGCGGATCAACACGGGCAATTGACAGCGAAAAGAACGGATCGTACTCATACGCCAACCCAAGCCGCTGTGCCTCAATGCCAAGTCGGAATAATCGTGCGTCGCCGTCAAACGGTTCTGTTTCCGCAGAGATTGTCAGCTGGGCAACCTGCGTCGCGTTGAGCACCGGATCATAAGTAAGCCCCGTTTTCAGGCCACGGCCAATGATTTTCAGCGAAGTGCCAAACTGAGTGACAGCCAGAACTTCGACGGCTTCTGGCAGCGTCGGTCCGCGAATGATGCTTCCAGGTTGAATTGATTGAATTGTCACGCGGGCTCAAACGAACGGACCGTTGAATTTGATGAAGTCTAAGGCGACCCAGAGTAACGTCCCGCAGGCCAATCGTGTACTCACGCACCAGATTTCTTATTGGTCACGAGATGTTACCGTGGCGATGTGGCAATCATTGGGACTCGTGTCTATCGGAAGTGGAGCCTCAGCGAATTGCTGAGCCTTGTGGGGCTGCTCTATCAACACTCGGAAACCGGTGTCGGTTCAAAGTGCAGATCTCGAACGACGGGGAGTCCCAATTTCGACCTCGGGGATTCTCGTCCGCCGACCACTTGAGATCGCGGCAAGACGTTTGTGGAAGTGTCTCAGGGTTTCTCAGAACTGCTTCTTCCAGTCCTTTTCCTGCCATGCCGTTCTTGGTTTCATCATCAGAAAAGTACAACTGTTCCTTTTGGCGTCTGAAATGTTGCCGTCAGGCCGATTGAGACTCCGTCCGGTGGTTCAACCACTGAGAACGGGCCTTCGAAACTCGCTGCGTTCAGCAGAGCCGTGATGTTTCGGGCACCCGGGTGGTGTCCGATTAGCTGCAGCAGTGAAACGGAGGACTCGGCGAGCTTCGATGCGGGATGCAGTTCGCCCTTCCATTGAATCACTGCCGGCGCAATCCCGTGCGATGGAAGTAGACCATCAGGCGGAATCGTGATCTGCCACTCCAGCGTGCCACGGCTCATTTCTTCCACGACTCCCAGCTCCAAGTCTGTCGTGTTCGTGACTTTGTCAATATCGTTCGTGCGTATCACCCATGTTGCCAGCCGTGGACGAGTCGCCGGCAACAGCGTGTCCAGTTCGAACCAGCGTTTGCGTCGAGGAGTTACGGCGTCAGGATCAATGGAGATTACCTCCAGATAAGAGAAAGTCCCGATCTTCAGCAGTGCATTGTGTGTTCCCATGCGTGGGTGCTGGCCGCCCGCCTGCATTTTGCAGCCAAGGGATTGCTCTACATACTGAATGCCCGAAGCAAGTGTGGGAGCCGTCACCACCAGATGATCGATTACACTTGAGATCATATCAGAGAGCATTCTGTCAGAGTTTTCGTTGCAGCAGATGACGTTAACGCAGTGAGAATCTTGTCTTTAGCAGCTTTTTGATCAGCCGCAGTTCCCTTCAAAGACTTCAGAATAGTGATGACATTCAGACTTGGCGCTCAGCCAGTTCGAACTGGAACCTGTGCATAACTGTTGCCGCCGCCTGCGACGATGACGATCCAGTGGACCCCCGGTTTGCGTGGGGCGGTGAGGTTTTGGACGGCAGTTTCTGAGGTGATGTGGAGGATCTTTTTGGCGGTGTCGAAGCTGACGACGCATTTGAACGTTGGGATCGCGTTCTTGCAGTACGACGCGATGAGTTCCGGGATCTCGTGCTTGGGCATGCCCTGTTTCTCAAGGGCCGCGTAGGTGAGTTGCTTGCCGATGTCGTCGGTCATCTCAATGATCATCCCGACCGGATCCGTCATGCCGGATTCCTGCATTCGCTTCATCACGTCAGGAGCGTTGTGGTTCAGCAGGTGACGGCGGAGCTGTTTGGATTGCTCGGAAATGCCTTTGGTCATTGGGGTAGATCGCCAAAACTGACTACTGCGAAAATGCGGACGCGGCATCATTTTGCGGATTGGAGGGCAGATCATCCAGCCTCTGCGGCAAATTCGTGTATGCAATGAAAACGGCCTGAAGTTTCGTCTTGAAACTTCAGGCCGTGGGCATCAATGCGGTTCATGGTTCGGGCAACCTCAAGATTTCTTGGTCTCAGCTTTGGGTGGCTGAGTTTGCTCCTGCTGAGGCTTGCTCGGTTTGTGAGGGTGATGACTTCCGCCGTTGGCCATAGTTGGACTGCCTTTCTGACTTAACTCCACAGATGACTATGAATTACGGTAACTCATAGTGTGTAGACGCATAGTCTGCATTCGCTCAGGCTATATGTCAACTGAGTTTTCCAAAATTCTTTGGTGAGGATGGGCAGCAGCCAATGAAGGACATTCGAAAAGTATACGGCGATCGAATGAAGGAAATCCGCTTGGGAAAAGGCATCTCTCAGGAAGCACTGGCGGCGGCGGCTGATCTGCATCGAACCTATGTCAGCAGCGTGGAACGTGGCGAACGCAACGTTTCCATCGTCAATATCGCTCGGCTGGCCGATGCGCTGAATGTGCCGATCCGCGAATTCTTCCCGGACAAATAGCCCTGTTCCGCAACGACTCAGATCAGCAGTGGTTGATCGGTGACAGAACTGATGACAACAACTGCTGTGTTCGCTGGTGGTATTTTTTGAGGGTGTCGCGGGAGGTCAGGAAGAAGATGGCTTCAACCAGCAGGAATCCGGGATCTATCCAGTTGATCTGGCATTGGGGCTGGATGTTGATTCGGTGGCAGATCCAGGTGATGGCAGTGGCCACGAACATGTTCGAGTATTATGCGGACCAACGGATTATGCGGAGTGGATGGTTTTGATGGTACATATTTTGTCAGATCTCACGCAATTTGGGCGATAATTCGATTGTGTCGTTCCGCATAAGATGGGAATGCTGTCGCTGGGATTTCACTCAGAA
>JBGSVD010000099.1:0-6641 GCA_041753135.1 Planctomycetaceae bacterium | reverse complement strand
TTCTTCGTGGGAACCAGTCACTGCGTCAACCGTGGCAGGCAGCAATTAGCAGTTTCAGGAGAACAATCCGGGAGGAGTGATCTCTTGAAACGGCAGACTGATGGCGGATACCCGAGTTGCGTCCGAAGGACGCGACAGGGTAACGCTGTAGAGGTTGAACTCGGGTGCTATGTATTGTGCGGATGCACCAAGGGAAGGCAGTGCGAAAGCACGGTCGCCCATGGCAGACGCCGATTTGTAGCCGCTGCTGCGATTTGGTCTGCAGGCCCTTTGTGTGGGTCTCGATCAACAGCACGGCCGAGTGCAAGGTTGCCGAGCACGGCTTTTGTTTTGGCTTTGGAAGTTGAGCCCATCAACTTCCACTTTTTCTTCGCGCCCCTTCTCCCCGGCGGCGGGGGAGCGGTCTTGTCTGTGTCGGCACGGACTTGGCCGACACGGACCGACGGCCGGATGAGGGGGTATGGGATGCACGTGGAATAAACAACAAATGGAGACTTGCACACAACAATACTGAGGAAAACAACATGGCCTATCTTTGTGAAGCACAATCCCCGGAAGCGGTCGTCCAATTGATCGCGGCCAGCTACCTGCGTCACGGTTTCTACTGGTTCGCGACCGGTTCGATACCGGCCGGCAAAGATCCCGCTGTGATTGATCGGAAACTGATTGTGAAGTACGGGATCGACGTCAGTGAATGGGAACGCAGACACCGGAAGCAGCGGGGCATCGCCAACGCACATTACCTGCGATACCAGCAATGGTTTATCCTGCTGGTCAGCGAGGGACATCATGCCCTGAAGCAACCCGCCGCGAAAGGCGGCGAAGGCGAGCACCTGCGAGACTGCCGCCGGACACCAATCCGGTTCAAAGGATATTCGATCTCCTACCGTCGAGCTGGTGTGACTGCGGCCGGTGGATCGGCCACGAAGTTTCACGCTCATGTCCGCATCGACGACAACACTTATCGCAGGCTCCGAGACCGGTTCGTCGATCTGGCTATACACCGGACCGCCGAGACTTTGGCCCACGAGTTCGGACGTATCCCTTTCGCCCGATACGCTCCGATACGGCGTCAATTGCTGAATATTCTCCGAACCGTCAACGAACGCCGCAAGCAACAGAGTTTTGAGCTGCTGCCTCACAGCGTCCTTAAGCTGAAGCGAACGCCGGTGCCGGTGTACGTGCGTTCGGAAACTGACAACCAGAATATTCAAGCCGTGGTGGAGGCCGCCTGATTTATGAGCGCATTACCGTATTTTCTGCTAATGCTTCCGCTGGTCGATCTGGCAATGTCAAACCCTGATGCTGGCGACCTGATGGTTGCACTGTGGTTGTTCTTCCTCGCCTGGAAGAATGGCTGGCTGTGACGGTGAGGGTGAGGGTGATGCCAGACGCGTTCTGACTGTAGCGGGGTTCTCGACGAGGGAAGGGATCCTTGGCGGATCCCTTCCTGTTGGTTGCGTGAAGCAACATGAATCTGCAAGGCTGAATTCCTACCACGATGGTTCCGAAAATGATACGTCGATCTCGTGCTTCAGGGATAGAAAATCCTCCTCGGTCACTGTCACCAGGTCCAGAATCGGAATTTCGAGGATGCTTCCCGATTTTCGCCATTGTCTCACTAATTTTCTGTCTTCCTGAGAGGGCGTGGCTGTTCCCTGGGGATGATGGTGAGCCAGCATGATTGCGGCAGCTCCTGTCTCAATGGCTCTCTGAAACAGTTCTCGCTGTGATATCGATGCAATCCGAAGCGGCCCGACGGTCATGATCGTGTAAGCAAGAACCCGGTGTTCTTCATCCAGGTAAAAGATTACGAGGTGCTTCGCTGTTCTGTCGCTGATGATCGCCCGTACCAATTCGTCGACGGCGTCAGCAGTCGTGAGATGCGACCGAAAGATATCGACAAAATGAGCCTGCCTTTCCGCATCCTGGTCTTGTGTCGCGGTGTTCGGTGTTTTCTGGGGCTTTCTCGATGCGGTTGATTTTGTGCGGACTCGAAGTATTGCCATGATGTTTTCTCCTTTTTGCAGGTTGTTTGTTTTCCATTCACTCAAGGGCGCAGCCGATGGAAAACAAACAACCTGCAAATGAGGAGTGCGAGCCGCGGGGTTCCGGAGGAAGCGAAGACGCGCAGCGAGTGCAAGGGCATGACAGACTGCACAGCAGGCTGGCGGGACGTTGCTCGAAGCGCCACGCAGGAACCACGAAAGGCGAGCGATAAAACGGCAAACTGACGGTCCACACAGCAGGCACGAGGCGTCACAACAGCATAGGTGGCCCTGCCGATGGAAACGACGGAATCGGCTGCTACCTACTCGCAATGTCGAATCCTGATGCTGGCGACCTGATGGTTGCAATGTGGTTGTTCATCCTCGCCTGGAAGAACGACTGGCTGCACTGAGCACGGCTGCCAGTAATTCAACGATCACACTTGAGGAATCAGATTCAGTGGGTTTCCCTGTTGCGTGCGAAACACACCGAAATCACGGCGGTCGCTGGTCATTTCCCGAACCCACTCATATGCACTGGATTTGTTGAAAGATCAGTGACTCCGCTCTCGAAAGCGCCCACGAGTCCCAATCGTTCAGCAATATCACGGGCCGATTCCGACTCTGTTTCGGTCGGAGTCTCACGTATTTCCTCGACAATCGCCGCAAACGTCAATCCATCCGTGGAACGCGCAAGTGCATTGAGGATGCGTACGACCACATCGGGGCCGGAAACACCAGGCAGCCCCTGTTCCTTCACTCGTTGTGCGATGCGCTTCACAGTTGATTCTGAAACTTCGATTTGCACGATGTTCGCCATGCCAGAAGTCTAACACGATTCCGGCGCATAACTCAAGAAAATGCGGCCTCATCAATAGGAGTGGAGGAGATGGCGTCGAGGTTACGACCAGCCATCGTACTCCTTCATGGATAAAAATGCGGAATTTGTCACGATCACATGATCGAGAACTTTGATGCCCAGCAATTCGCCGGCCTCTCGAAGCCGCGTGGTGACGGCCCTGTCTTCATGGCTGGGAACTGTGGATTCGGACGGGTGATTGTGGGCCACCACAATGGAGATGGCTCCGGTCAGCACGGCTCGCTGAAACACTTCTCGCGGGGAAACCGGGGCTTGATTGGCGGTACCGATGGATACGATCGAATAGGCGGCCACCTGATGCTGGCCGTTGAGGTACAGAGCGACAAAGTGCTCGCGGCTGTTGTCCGTCAGGATGGATCGAACGAAGTCTGCGGCATCGGCGGGACTGTTGATCTTGAACATCGCATGATCGCAGTGGAGGTAGTTCACTCGGGCTTCGCGAATGAACGTGTCCTGAATGGCGGTCTTTCGGATGCGGGGACGCCGGGAGTTACCGGAGGCGCGGTTGCTTTGGGTGGATTCTGTGGTTGCTGGATTTTGGGGTTTTCTGCTGTTCATGGTCCTCGTTGAGTTGTTGTGGTTGATTCGAAAATGGGCGGCCATTGTGAGTGACCGCCCGGGGTGACGAGGTTTACTCGTCTTCGGTTAATGCCAACTGGTCGTAGGCTTTGACCGCCAGGAACGCGATTGCTGGGAGATCATCCATGCGGAAGTTACTGGTGTTCTGGATTTCTCCCTTCTCGTCGCGATAGGTTCTCTGAAACGTCACGTTGTGCCATACGGCTGCTTCGGATTCGTTTCTCCAGATTGCAACTTCGATCTTGTTCAATCTGCGTGAGAATATTGGTTTATTTGCCATCTTGTTTTCTCCTTTTTGAAGGTTGTTTGTTTTTCATTCACTCAAGGGCGCCAGCCGATGGAAAACAAACAACCTTCAAGGGAGGAGAGCGAGCCTCGGGGTTCCGGAGGAAGCGAAGAAGCGCAGCGCTTGCAAGGGCATGACAGACTGCACAGCAGGCTGGCGGGACGTTGCTCGAAGCGACGCGCAGGAACCACGAAAGGCGAGCGTAAAACGGCAAATTCACCGTTCACACTGCAGACGCAGGTTCGTGTTGTCTGGAAAACAGAGCGAGACCATTCCGCATATGGCGTCACTTTTCTGGAACTACCGCAACAGTGGGCATGTCAGCGAACTGTGGATGCATGGATGTTTTGCCCGCCATGGCTTTGCTGTCATGCGTCGGCTATTGCGGTCGGCGGTTCCCTGTCACTCGGGCGGTCACTCCCAATGGCCGGTTCAATCAATGGCATTCTCAAGGTTCAAACATGAACAGCAGAAAACCCCAAAATCCAGTGCGGCGGAATTGTAGAAGCGCATTGTCTCGCTCACCAACAGTCACCCGTTCGCTGAACGGCGAGCGGAATCCTCATCGAATCGGGCTCGTCTGTTGGTGAGGCAGGGGCCTATTTCGATTGGCTGGGAAATCGGGATTTATTCAAAATTGTGGTCATGAGGAGGAACATTTGGTTTTCGCGTTGACCAGTGGAAAGTGGCCAGTCGATTGACTGGCCACTGGAAATAGAACCGACCGAATCAATCGGTCGGGGGGAATGTTATTCCGGTTTGGAGTCGTCAAGTGGTTCGTAGGTGAGCGCCTGTTTCTGAAGTTCGGTGGGCTCCTCTGTCAGCATTTCCGATAAGTCCTTCCACAGACTTCGGATTTGAACAGGTGATGTTGCCAGCCAGATGGTATCGATCAACTCCTCTCGTTCGCGTTCAAGCCGCAGAATCTTCCTTCCGAACTCGGACTCCTGAAGAATCTCTTTTTCCACGTCCTTCGCTGCACGATCGATCACTCCCTCAATCAGCGAATGCCGGTCCGACCAGCAATGGCGGGACATGCTCTCGAGTGGTTTTGCTGCTGCTTCCGATGCCCTGAATTGCTGTGACTGCAATTCTTGAATCTGGGCTTTACGACTGGAGTACCGCCTCATGTAGTCCTCCAACCCATAGTGTTTCATCGCCCGCGTTTTCGCCTGCTGACGAATCTTTTCTCGCAGTCCGTCTCCTTCGTCTCGATACGCTTTTTCGATCGCCTTCTCGATCTCCTTCTCGATCTCCTTCTCGATGCGTTCTTTCCAATGTTCCTTTTCTTTTACTGTAAGTGGCATAGTGCCTCCATTCGATTGTCCAGCAGTTCGGCGACTTGCCGGACGTGTTAATTTGTGCCCGCCGAAGCGAGTTCATGAGTCACGGCAAGTCAAGGTGGAGTCTTTCGCGCAGCGAAAGCAGCAGCGCCTCGCCGCAGGCGAGAAGCGGACCTTGACGCCGTGATACAATCAGAACTCGTCTGACGGGAACCTCCTTCGGTTGTTCACTCCCCGCGTTAGGGATGCGCAGGGTGCGAAGCAGTCCGCAGGACCGAGCGTCCAGCGAAGCCCGAAGCTCCCCGGCCCGCAAGGGAAACGCCCAAATCATCGGGGACAGTCGAGCAGTATTGGACTAGCTTTTGGTGAATCGCATCTTGCGTGTTGCTTAGTCTTGGGCGATGTGTTTTCTCCTCCGAGGCGGAATTCATAACAAGCGAAATTGATGAATCAGCGGCGAGCGGAATCCTCATCGAATCGGAGTCGTCTGTTGGTAAGACTGGGGTTGATGTCAAATGCTCTGATGAGTGACGTGGCGTCGGACTTTCGATCGATGACTGGTTCGGATGTAGATGGGGGTGTTCTTGTCATCCTCAATCAGGCCAATGATTTTCGTGGCTGTTTGCTGAATTCGGTCCAGAGAGGCCATCAACAGTTTGGTGTCTCCGCGATGAAGTCGGATGTACTCGCTGCTCAAAGCCTTTGTGTCCACTCCATAAGCTTTGCAAACAACAAACGCCACGGCCTCCGCTTCTGTTTCGATCAGATTGTGTTTTTCGTTTCTATCGTTCCTGATCATATCCTTGTGGCCAAACAGTTCATGGGCCAATTCATGGGCCAATATTCGAAATCGCATGGACTTGTCCAGTCCTTCCTTGACGATAACGTGACCACCGAGTGAGGCACCTCTGATTCCTTCCGGCATCGGACGTGTCTCCAGCTTGATGTTCAGTGTGCGGTAAACACTTTCAAGATACAGAAGATTGTCTTCAGCGGAACCACTGATCTCCGAAAGCTTCGGCAGTTCTGCACCCTCGGTCTGACTGATATCGAACACATGGACCGCTTTGAAACCAAACACTGGCTTCTCATCTGACAGTGTACATTCAAAGCGATGGTCCGACTCAGCTTCGTCCTTCTTTCGTCCGATCATTGGTGCCAGAATGGCGATCCCGGATTCTCCCTGTTTGACCCAGCGTCCAAGTTTCCTCCATGTATGGAACCCAGCCACTTTACTGGCATCCGGAAACTGACTGACGATCATCATCATGTTGCCAAAGCTGTAATGGTGAAACCTGGCCAATGCACTGAGATACTTTTCCAGCACTTCGGTTTGTCCCTGTTCCAGCGATGCGGCCAGTTCTTTGAGGCATTTGTCTGCAAGTTCAACTGCGTCTTCTTTCTTCATGGTCTTATTCTCCTGATATTTGCTGTACTCGGCATGAACAGCATTGATGTTTGCTTTGACTGCTTATCAGTCATGGCCCGCCGTCGGCCTGAAAGGCCTTCGAACACGGCAAGTCAAGGTGGAGCCTTTTCGGAACGAAAAGCAGCAGAGAGCCCGCACCGCGCGGCGAACGGACCTTGACGCCGTGACACAATGAGAAATCACGACGGCGGCTATC
>JBGSVD010000098.1:0-129354 GCA_041753135.1 Planctomycetaceae bacterium | reverse complement strand
TTCAGCAGAAACATGCTGAAACGTTCCTGAGCCTGGTCGAACGGAAAGGTTTCCGCCGGTTCGCCGCTGTAGTCGAATTCCGCCAGCACAAGGCTGTCGTAGCCTGTGACCACGGGACACGATGTGTAACCGTCATAGCTGGCAGTGAGCGGTTCCTGCTTCATCAGCGAAAACAAATTGCTGACCAGCACCGGAGCCTGCTTGCGCACGGCGGCCCCGGTTTTGGATGTCGGTAAGCTGGATGCATCGCCCAGCCCAAATACGTTGGCGAACCGAGTGTGCTGCAGAGTGTGCTTGTCGACATCCACCCAGCCGCCTTCGCCTGCGAGTTCGCTGTTGGCCACGAAGTCCGGTGCACCCATCGGCGGTGTCACGTGAATCATGTCGTACTTAATGACGATTTCTTCGTGAGTGTCCATGTGCTGATAGATGGCTTCCTTCGAAGCGGATCGAACTTCCACCAGGTTGTGGCGAAATCGAGGTTCCACGCCTTTGCGTTCGGCCACTTTTTCAAGAATCTCGCGGTAGCGTTCCACGGCAAACAGGCGAGGCCCGGCCAGAGTGAAGATGACCTGAATCTTGTCGCGAACTCCGCTGCGGCGGAAATGATCTTCGGCCAGATAGCAGATCTTCTGAGGAGCACCGCCACACTTGACGGCTCCGGCGGGTTGAGTAAACAACGCGACGCCTTGCTTCAGATTGCGAATGAATTCCCAAGTGCTGGCGACCGTGTTGATAGAATAGTTGCTACAGACTCCGTCTTTGCCAACCGATTCCTTCAGCCCCTTCACCTTGTCCCAGTTGACCTGAATGCCGGGAGCGACAATCAGATAGTCATAAGTGATCGTGTCGCCGTTGCGAGTTGTCACGCTATTGGACGTTGGTGAGAACGAGGCCACAAAATCCTTGATCCATTTGACGCCGTAAGGAATCAATCCCGCTTCATCGCGGCCGGATTCTTCCGGCTTAAAAATGCCACCACCAACCAGTGTCCACAGCGGCTGATAATAGTGCTTGTCGGAAGGTTCAATGATAGCGACATCCAGCGACGGATCGGCATTGCGCAGGCGAGCGGCCGTGGTGATGCCGGCAGTGCCTCCGCCAACGATAACAATCTGATGATGACTCATGGGAATTAGCCTTTCGCAGACGAAGAGGGTGATGACATTGGCGAACACAAATCGCCGGCAGGTGACTTGTCGAGTACGCCACCGAAGCACTTTGCAAACTGCAGAGCGAACGAGAGAGCTCGCTGAGTATTCGGGTCTCGCATCGCGCCCAGCAAACCGAAGAAGCCGACGCGTTTGGCGACGGGATGTTCGCAGGTTCCCTGATGACAGCTCGACAACGCCGTGCCGAACATGCTGACTGTCGCGACCGAGTTTTCGCTCAACACTTCCGACTTCAGCAGGAAGCCGATGCGATCCAGTTCTTCCTTGTGAATCTTGCCGCCCAGATACAGAGCCGCATGCAATCCCTGCTTCACGCTTTGTTCCAAATCAATTCCCTGAGCCTTCTGCGTTGTCGCCCATTCGTCAAAGACGTCCATTGCCGTTGCCAGCAAATTGGGAAGTTCGTCCAGCAGAGCGCTGCCTTCTTCCAGCTTCGGCAGCCGAGACACCAGTTTCTCGATGGCTCGCATGTTGTTCGGTTCAGTCACTTGAATCAGCAACTTCACCAACCGAGTCGCTCGCTGTTCGATATCAATGCCATCCTGCGATGCCTTGCGACACGTGGCATCAAAGAAGTCAACGGCGATCGCCAGCAGGTTGGGCAGTTCGCCGACTGTGGTCAGCATCTGATCCAGCGATTGCGCGTGATCGAGCAGCCGGTGCAGAACCTCGGCCGTTTGTGGATCGTTGAGTCGATCCATTAACGACGGACGGGATAAAGTCGTTTCCATGAAGGCCTCGTTGGGTAAAAATTAGAGGATCGCGGATTACCACGATGCGGATCACCGCGAAATTCATCGAGTTGCTCGAACAACTCGCCGGACGGCGCCAGCTTCTGGCAGAAAGATCAAATGTTCGTTAGGTCGTAAGACTCCGACATGTCTGGGTAAAAAACGATCGAACCGTTTCGAGCTTTTTTTTTCAGCGGTATTTGGCTCCGCAGGGAAGAAAACGCCCTTCGATGCAGGCCATAAGGTCCTGCAGGTGGGGCTCTGCAATCTTGTAGTAAACCTTTCGCCCCTCGCGTTCGCTGGCAAGAAATCCACATCTCTGGAGCAGTCGCAGATGTTCCGAGCCTACGTTATCAGGAATCTCACAGTCCGCAGCCAGTTCACCGACGGTATATCGCCCGTGGAGTAACAACTGCACAATTCTCAGCCGGACAGGATGAGCCAGTGTTTTCAGGCACTCCGCCGCTTCCGCGAAATCCTGGACAGTGCCAGGCGGCTTGGGTGAATTCAGGTTGGGTTCTTGAGTGCTCATACACCTTCCGGTTACAGTTTCATGCAATAATATCGCAATGTCACGATATGTCAACTGTATTCTTTTGTGTTCAGCTTTCGCAGTATCCTTTTCGCTGAAGCGTCGGCCACAACTGCTCGAGCGATTGGCTATAGCATACGATGACTATACGTATGCGGCGTTTGGTAAATGGCTTAACCGCATGCAACCGGAGTTCTGGTACGGCATCATTGGCAGGATGAAGGGAAGTGGCGTAGTCGCGGATGATTGACAAAGTAGGCCCTTTTCTGCCGGAAAGGACTTTCGTCAAAGGGCGAACCCCGTGTGCAAGCGGCTGCAGATCATCGGCCCGCTTCGCATGTTGACGTGCACACAGGTCGCGGCACCGCGACTGAACCTAGTGAAACTCCAAGACGCGACTCGTTGCATACGACAACCTCGTTGCCTATCCTCTACCCAGGGTCCGTCGTAAACCGGCACAACTAACTGTCAACAAATTATTGAACCGGAGTTCTTATGACTCGTCTACTTTGGCTCTGTTTTCCCGCTGCAGTCGTTGGCCTGACAGGAGCTTTGTGGGGAAATGAGCCACTAAATCCGGAACCCCCAAAACCGGAACGAGTTGTGAATTCAATTGGGATGCCGTTTGTACGTATTCCTGAAGGGGAGTGCGTGATGGGAACAAGCAAGGATGATTTTGCTGCATCGATGAAAGGTCCTCAGCGGCTTTTTGAATGGAGCACCGAGGAAGAGTGTCCGCAACACAAGATAAAAATTAGCCGTTCTTTCCAGGCGGGAGTGTTTGAGGTTACGCAGGCAGAGTTCCGGACCGTCATGGGAGTGAATCCAAGTTGGTTTTGTGTCTCCGGAAAAGGAAGCGAGAAAGTCGCCGGGATCGACACGGATAATTTTCCTGTCGAACATCTGTCGTGGTACGACGCCATCGAATTCTGTAACAAACTCAGCGAACTCGAGAACCTCTCGCCGGTTTACAATCTCAAATCCGTGAGACGATCGGGCGGGCGAATCAATTCAGCTAAGGTTTCACTGGCGAATCCCCAGGGAGATTCCGATCCAAAGTCAGGATATCGCCTGCCGACGGAAGCGGAGTGGGAATACATGTGCCGCGCCGGCACTTCGACGCCCTACTCGTTCGGAAATGCGTTGAACGGCGACAATGCGAACGTAAATGGAAAAGAACCGTTCGGAACTCCGGAACCAGGACCGTCTCTCGACCGTACTGCTGCGGTCGGCAGTTACAAACCGAATCAATTCGGGCTTCATGATTGCCACGGAAACGTTTTTGAATGGTGCTTCGACAGTTACGACGAGAACCTGTACGCATCGCGGAAGGGAACTGTATTGGATCCGGTCTGTACGGCGAACCTGGGACTCAATGCGATGCGAGGTGGTTCCTGGGACAACGGCCCGGAGTTTGCGAGATCATCGTCTCGCTCTTCATGGCTCCCTGACGATCGGCTCATCTTCGTCGGGCTTCGAGTCGTTCGATGAACACTGACGGCACCTCGGCGATCGACTTGAATTGAACGTGGCAGGCAGCACATCGTTTCTATTCTCGTCACCGAGTGCTTGAATATCTGGACAGCGCCCTATTTTCATCAGCCCGAGTGCGCTGGCGGGCTGTTGATTTACTACTGTATTGGGCGTTTTCGTTTAACGGCGAGCCGCAGGCGTAGGCGAAATGGGGCAACGACGCCTGCAGCTTGCCGTTAAACGACTAAATCAACATCTCGCTGGCACTCGGTTCATGCGGAAGAATCGAGCAAACAACATACGATAGTGCTCCGTCAAGGTAAAGAATTCGGGTTGGAGGTAGTGGATCTTGCTAATGATCCCGTGACTGCAGGACCTTTAGCCACGTCCATGACCCGAAATTCAAATCTTGACAAAGCACCAGTGCATTCCCGCTGATTATTCGAAAACACAACGTTTTCCGAACCTGCCGCTGTCCAGTGCATTGAAGTCACAAAACAGCTCTGATGTCACTATCCCAGATCTGCCTTGATGTCGACCCAGCGCCGTTGCTCGAAGGATTCGAGCACTGCGTCTGCGATTGCCTGAGCGGAGGCTCCGTCGTGAAATCCGGGGACCGCGTCACGTTCCTCAATGATGGCCGAAGTCAATTCCCAAACCAGATCGTATCGAAACACGGTACTCGGTTTTCCTTGAAAAGGATCTCGAGGACTTCCCGGCAGAACGAGAAACTCGTCAGGCACGGGCAGCGTTTCCATATCTTTGCCATTGCGTGACAGAATGATGTTATTCGGATCGGTCAATTGGTAAGCGGCCGAACCTTCGCTGCAATTCACTTCGGCCCATTCATAACCGACACCATTATTATTGTGTCCCTTCATCAGAGTGCTGCCCTCCCACACGCCAACCGCACCGCTCTCGAAGAAACCGATCAGGCTGGACCAGTCATCCACTTCCGACGGTGGGCAAGGCTGCCCATCGGCGGTCTTGTCACGCGGAACAAACTGAGCAATCGCGCCACAGATGGATTTGATCGGCCCGAGCAGATCCTGCGCAAAATCGATGCGGTGAATGGTCATATCGAAGAGGTCGCCAGCCCCGGCCAGACTCTTGACCTGACGCCAGCCCCAGCTGGTTTCCGGCAGATCAAGAAATCTCTGACTGCGAAAATGTCGAGGCGTTCCCAATGCACCGCTCGAAACAAGATGCTTCACGTATCGCATCGACGGAGCAAAGCGATAAGTGAAGGCCGTCATATGGCGAACCTTTGCATCGCGAGCCGCGCGGTACATTTCGGCGGATTCTGCAAAGCTCAGGCCCAGTGGTTTTTCGCACATGACGTGCTTACCATTTCTGACGCATTCGATCGCCTGTTCGCGGTGCACAAAATTGGGCGTTGCAATGATAACGGCATCAACATCAGGATCTGCGGCAAGTTGGCGATAGTCGGTATATGTTCTGACCGGCCCCCATTCTTTCTCACGCTGCGACAACAGTGCTGCGTTGGGATCGCAGATCGCTGTCAGTGAAGCGCGAGGATCAAGCTTGATCCCTGGCACATGATGAAAATCGGAAACCGCACCGACACCAATAATGCCGTATCGAACGTGAGAGAGCATGAACAGAAACTTTCAAAGAGTAACGTTGCGTCACAAATGATCGACCAGTTGTTTCAATCGAGCAATCGCCTGCTCGCGAGTTATCAGTTGTTCGTCTAATTGTTCGTTTCGAATGATGGCCAGCAGATCACGCACAACCGGCCCGGCGGCAACTCCCAGCTGCATGACATCGCGACCGTCAATCAGAGTTTTCGGTGAAAGTGCCTCGAATGAAACTTCAGAAAGGTAGCGTCGACAGAACTCCGCATCCATTGGCGTTCTGTTGTCAGACTTCGCAAATGCAGTGGAAACGTCCAGCAAGAGATTTGCAAAGGGGCTGGCCAGCAGCGGCTTCAGCACATGCAATGGCTGTTTCGAGATTCCTTCCATTGTCGGCAAAGCATTTAGCAGCCAGCAAACACAGCCGGTCTCTTCATTGGACAATCTCAAACGCCGGCAAACGGCATCAACCAGTTCCATTCGCTTGCGAACTTCGTGCAGTCCGTTTTGATACAGAGGTTTCAAGAGAACCGCCAGTGCTGGTTCGAATTGATTCAGCTCCAGAAACCTCAACGCCATAAAAGTCTGATCGCTTCGAAGCAATCCGTTCGTGGAACAGATCTCAGGCAGAACCTCCGCCAGCAGTCCGGTATCCTCCATCATCTGGACGGAAATTTCCCTGGTGGAATGCGACAGCATTCGCCGCAGCTCTTGCGCGATGCGTTCCACACTGACCTGATTCAGCTCGTGACAATGCGTTTTCACGGCAGCAGCAGTTTTCGGTTCCAACTGAAAGCGAAATGTCGCAGCAAATCGGACAGCGCGAAGCAGTCGCAGTTTGTCTTCCTGAAATCGAGCGGCCGGATCACCGATGGCACGAACGACTCCGGCCGCCAGGTCGTTGCGTCCACCGACATAGTCGATAACCTGATTGCTGATCGGATCAAAGAACAGGCCATTGATCGTGAAGTCTCGGCGTTGCGCATCTTCTTCCGGACGACAAAACTGCACAGAAGTCGGACGTCGACCGTCGAGATATTCCCCATCGCTTCGGAAGGTGGCCACTTCAATTTGCCCGGAGGCCTTCGTTGGCCCCAGCACCATGACAACGCCAAAACTGGCGCCGACGGCAACCGTGCGTCGTTTTCCAAAAACACGAATGACTTCGTCCGGAGTCGCCGTGCTGGCGACATCGAAATCTTTGGGAGCCTTGCCTAACAGTTCATCGCGGACGCATCCACCGGCCCATAACGCTTCAAAACCCGCCCCGCGCAGCGTCTTGACGACCGCGATGGCGAATTCTCGGCGAGGATCAGCGATTGGTTGTTTGAGGGATTCAGAATCCATCCGGCCTGGTCTTTTGAAGAATCAGCTTTTTCAAAACGGTAGCCAATGAACCGTAAATGTAGGCGAATACACAACTTCCGAGAACTCATTCCGAATTTTCCCGAAGCAGACATCGGCTGACATGATTGAACTGTCCTGCTACGATCTGCCGCTTAGTGCCCATTGTAAGTCCCCGGAAAACGCACCATTTAAGCAATCCATCCGGGTTATCGTAAACAGGCTGATCCATGAGAGACACGCGAGTCCAGCTAAAGAACCCTATTGTTGCTGCAATCCTGGCGTTTTTGATTCCAGGGGCCGGGCATTGGTATCAGGGACGGCGATTCAAGGCCACCATCTATTCGGTCTGTATTCTCTCACTGTTTTTCTGGGGCATGATTCTGGGCAACTGGCAACCGGTTTACAGCCAATTGGTTTACCGCAGAGGGCCCGAATCGGCTCAGATGGAAAATGCGGTCCCGCCCATGAAGTTTTCTTTCGGATACGCGGCCCAGTTTTTTAACGGGGTGCCAGCACTTCCCTCGCTGATTCAGGAGGCCAGATTTCGAAATGAAGAAGCCAATGTTGATATCCTGAAGACGGAGATTCAGAGCGACTTCTCCGGGATCGTTCGTGAGATCGGCGACAAGCGAGATGTGACTCAAATTGTGGACGGACAGATTACCGTCACACCCCTGAATGACAGTGGCAGCCGTGAAATCGCCGGAACACTTGTCGTTAAGTTTGAAGATGGCACCAGCGCTGAATATGGGCTGGGAGGAAGCATCGGTCTTGGACGCGAAATCTTCGGCTCACCACGTCGAGAAATCACTTGTGGAATTATCAGCAAGGACGGGAACGAATTCACTTCAGAAGGAACATTGCGAGGAACCGTCAGCCGCAGTTTTCTGAATTGGTTTCAGGCACCAAGAGATTCTCATGAGCTTGATCGTCTGCATGGTGACCTGAGTCGGAAATTTGACATCGCATCAGTATTCACCTGGATCGCAGGGTTGCTGAACCTGCTGGCAATCTGGGACGCGGCTGATGGCCCGGCCTATGGCTACGGTGATGAGAAGCCAGAACCCGATGAAGACGATGAAACGCCACCAAAAACGTGACATGGGAGTTTTGCAACGTTCACGATCCATTCTGGATCCGTGTGTCGCAAACGTGAGGCTACTTTTCAGATTGAACTCTGATTCGGCATTCTTCGTCAGGAAACAGTTCTTATGGATCTTTCAATTCTGACCCACGCAGTTCCCCTGACTGCGATCATCTGTCTTGTATACTCGACCAGCCGTTTTGAGCTGCCAGCAAGAATCATCCGTTCGTCGATCATGATGTTCGTAAAGACGATCGGGTTTCTGGGATTGCTTTATGCATTCCTGTTGTACCTGTCTCGGTGAGTAGACTATGAACCCGATCCACGAATTCCTTCAGGCTCAGAATCGTCGGCAGTTTTTCGGCGATGGAGCACTAAGACTGGGCGGCGTTTCCCTCGCGATGCTTGGCGCAGAACGTGCCAAAGCCGCTTCCCAGGCCAACAGTGAAGTCATTCATCCCGCTCTACCCGGATTTCCGCATTTTGCACCGAAGGCAAAAGCTGTCATCTATTTGCATATGAACGGCGGGCCATCCCAGCTTGATACCTGGGACTACAAACCGTCGCTCGCAGAGCACTTTGACAAAGAACTGCCAGACTCCATTCGCATGGGTCAGCGAATCACGACGATGACCAGCGGCCAGACTCGCCTGCCGGTCGCACCGTCGATGTTCAAGTTTGACAGATACGGTCAAGCGGGCGTTTGGGCCAGTGAGCTGTTCGCGAAAACGGCGAAACATGTCGACGACATTGCTCTGATTCGCAGCGTTCACACGAACGCGATCAATCACGACCCGGCATGCACATTTGTCACAACTGGCAGCGAAGTTCCTGGCAAACCGAGCCTCGGCGCATGGCTGGCCTATGGCCTTGGCAGTGCCAGCAACAATCTTCCGGCGTTTGTCGTGCTGACGCCGCGATGGTCATCTAAACAGGCCGCGCAGGCATTGTTTACTCGCATGTGGAGCAGCGGTTTTCTTCCTTCCAAATATACGGGCGTCGCGTTGAGAAGCGTTGGTGACCCTGTCCTCTACATTGACAATCCCAGTGGCGTTGATGCTCAACATCGTCGCGCCATGCTGGATACGCTGTCGCAATTGAATCAGAGGAATTTTGATCGGTATGGAGACCCGGAAACACAGACCCGCATTGCTCAATATGAAATGGCGTTTCGTATGCAGAGCAGCGTGCCAGATCTTGTCGACTTGTCGGGAGAATCAAAAGAAACGCTTGAGATGTACGGTCCCGAAGTCACGAAACGCGGCACCTTCGCCGCCAGCGCTTTGCTGGCCAGACGGATGGTCGAGCGGGGTGTGAGGGTTGTGCAGATTCTTCATCGAGGCTGGGATCAGCACGGTTCACTTCCGTCCGAAATTCGTCATCAGTGTTACGACACCGACCAGCCCTGCGCGGCATTGTTGCAGGATTTGAAACAACGAGGACTTCTTGATAGTACTCTGGTAATCTGGGGCGGTGAGTTTGGTCGAACCGTTTATTCACAGGGAACGCTGACCAAATCAAACTATGGTCGCGATCACCATCCTCGCAACTTCTGCATGTGGCTTGCTGGTGGAGGAATTCGAGGCGGACTTGTTCACGGAGCGACGGACGACTTCAGTTATAACGTTGTCGAAAATCCGTGCCACGTGAACGATGTCAATGCCACAGTCCTGCATTGCATGGGAATCGATCATGAGCGATTTTCGTATCGCTTTCAGGGCCTGGATCAACGCTTAACCGGCGTTGAACCGCAGCGAGTGATCAACGAAATCCTGAGCTGAATCACTTTTTTCAGCACCAGAGACGCGGCCCATTATCTGGCACGTCCTGTCTTCAGGAGTGCGCCTTAATTTTGTTGAATAAGCACTGCTTCCGAAGCAAATCTGACGTGCTGCGGCTGTGGAATCGCACTCAATGTGCACAGCCGGATCATTCGGCATCTTGCGATCAACAGGCTTCCGAAGGCGCATCAGGAAGGACAGGAACGCAGTGTGCCGTTCTGACAATTCGCAGAGTGAAAGAACTTAACACGCGAGGAAATGTTTTCGATACATCGTGTGTTCGCAGTCGGGATCAGACTGCCAGAGCAACTGCTCTGCCTGTGAATTTTCTGTCATGGATGCTGCCGTCAACACCAGTCGCTGAACTCGCCGATTGATCGGTTCGTCAGCTCTTCGTTTAGGTTGCCCATGTCCATCGAAGAACTGCTTGTACAGATGGAGCAGTATCGGTTACGCAGGGAACAGCGAGACTACCGTCCCGAATGGCTGAAGGTATTTGTTCAGCAGGCGGCGGCCGTTTTTGAACCATTGACGAATGTGGGACGAGTTGGCTACGACTGTCAGTTTGACGAACGTGGCTGGAGCGTCTGTATGTATCTTGGAACGACGGAAATCGTAGGCGGCGCGAAAGACGGACATATCGATCACGCAAGCTTTCGAATTGATCTGGCCTCGGTCACAAAACTCTTCAGTTCTATGAACAGGTTTGAATGGTATTCACTGGGAGATTCGGCTCCTCTGGCGAGTAACGACAAAGTGCGATCGCTCATTTGCATCCATGGCATCGTTGCACAAAAGCACGAATTGCGACTTGAACTTCTTGCAGCTCCTCCTGACCTTGTCGGCCCCGGACTTCATTGTCGGCCCGACGGTTCCATTTACGAAACGAAATAGCAGCCAACACTGACCGCCATGCGGTCTCTTCAATATCGGGTCGGGCTACGGCACTCCGGGGGAGCACTCAACTCCGCCGGAGTGCCGTTCCTTTTTTGGCGAACGGCAGGTAATAATAGACCGGCACGCGTCCCCAGAAGGCAAATGCCCTAACTCACTCGCTGGCGCGTCGTGCTCGTGAAAAAGGAAAGTTCTCAACCGATGCTCGCCCTTGTGCTCATGCTTTTGAGTTCATGCCGGGCCAACGATTACTCAAGACGAGGCCAAAATGGCTGACAGCCCGCATGCTGCCATTCCCGCTGAAATTCTCAACCGCAAGGGCGCAAGGACCACGGCTTTGGTTCCGGCGAATGTGCGCCTGCTGCTGAATGCGGGCCGCATCGAATCCGCCAACTTATGCGAATGGCTGATTGTCGATCATGCCCAGTTGGCCAGAACTGTATTTTCTGATTTCGGTTGGGACCACCTGACGACTGAGACGGAAACTGCTCTTCAAAATCTTGCTGCTCCGACCGCGATGAAGCGAACCGTCGCTGTTGGGGCTGTTCTTGCCAACGCTTTTCAATCGCGTTCCACAGTTTCGAAAGCAATCGCGGCATTGCAGCAGCATGCATCGGATACGGTCCGCTCCTGGGCGTGTGCCATGATTGGGCAAAGCCCTCAGTTTGATCTGTCAGAAAAACTCACGTTGCTGCGACCGCTTGCATCGGACACGAACATGGGAGTTCGCGAAATCGCCTGGATGGCAGCTCGCCCGCTGGTCAGCCAAAACGTTGAATCGGCAATCGAACTTTTGATCCCGTGGGTTTCCGATTCCGATCATCGCGTTCGCCGATTCGCCAGCGAGGTCACGCGTCCCCGAGGCGTCTGGTGTCAGCATATCGGTCGACTCAAAGAATGCCCCGAACTGGCTTTGCCGTTACTGGATCCACTCCGCGCGGATGATTCAAAATATGTTTGCGATTCGGTTGCGAACTGGTTGAACGATGCATCCAAATCTCAGGAAGAGTTTGTTCTTGAAACCTGCCGACGCTGGCTTGAACAATCTCCCGTTCCCTCCACCATTGCCATCACAAAACGCGCGCTCAGGACTTTGACGAAGACAGGGACGGCCGACCTGAAATTCCTGACCGACCTGACCAGGAAGTCCCGTAAAGCGAATGGCGGATCCTCGAAGACTTCGCCACGCAAGGACGAATGATCGCTGTGACGTCCGCGATCATAATTGTGTTACGGTCTGCGGGCTTGCGGTGCAGGCTGTGTTGTGAAGACGTTCGGAATTGAGAGCGACGGAATTGGTCCACCTGGACGCGGTTGAGCTCCAAGGAACTGCTGCATTGATTCGTCCAGCTTGATGCGGTTTCGGACGTCGGTCTGAGGATTATCAATCGTTCCTCGGACCTTGACATTAACCCATGATGTCGCGAGCGATGGCAGGATTCCCGCCAGCGGCAGTCCGTTCGTTCGAGCCGGTCGAGAGAAGAAGTCAAGAATCACTTCACCGCCAAAGCCAACACTGCCGCGGCCTCGCAGAGCAATTGCGTCGCCGACAAGGTCAATAGGATCAAACCAAAATGCCTGATCGTGAATCTGGAACGACATCAGAGCATAGTCGAACGCTGCACGCTTCGGCACCACAAAGTTCAGTCGATTGAGCGCGGAGAGCATCTCGAGAACGACTGGCACTTCGTACAACGCGGCTGGGTTAATCTGAAGCTGGCCGCTTCCCGTCAGTCTTGACGCAGAGTCACCGTCACCTTTGACGAAGATCCAGGAATTGACCACGCCTTTTAGATTCTGCTGATCCTTCAGGTCTTTCATATGTCTCGCCGCGTATGACTCCAGCAGCGCGTTGCGAAGTTCGGCAAAGAATCGATAACTGCTGCCTGCTTTAAGACTGATCAATCCGTCCATTTCCAATGAACCACCATAAGCCTGTGCCTGAATTCGCTCTTCAGCCGGAACATCTCGCGGACGAACACGGCCCTGAATCACATCGCGATTACCCAGCACAAGTTCTTCTTCCGTCATGGAATACGGACCGTTGATGCCCGCGATGATCATGTCCAGAACTTCGACGCGATCCAGTCGGATCGAGCCTTTGTTCTTCAACTGATAACCGTCCCATGACCCATTGGCCCGCACGATGCCGGAGACTTTTTTCAGATCCAACCCTGCGGCGACTTCACAATCCTTCAGCCGTAATGTCGTATTCCATGCAGCGGTCGTTGGTGCTTCGTTATCGGCAATGCCACGAAAGTCGAGCTCCGAAGATTCGATCGACACCAATCCGTTTTGAGACAAGCGTGACAATGTCTCGCGCCAGCCTAACGGAAGCGCTGCTCTGAGTTCATCGTTTGGCGTGAGTTCAATAGCATTCAGATCATCCAGATGCAGTTGCCATAAACCATCGACCCCAACGGTTGCCCAGCCACTTGCAGTGATCAGCGCACCGTCGTGCTCGGCATTGATCGAATCAATCCGACAAAGCTGCATTCCGGCCGACTGAGGATCGTTCGGGTCATAGCTGACCTTTGCAGATTTCACTTTCATCCGCAAAGGAAATGGTTTGGGGAAAATGGTGGTGTCAAAGATGTTGACATCGTCCAGACGAACGACAGGTTTTTGTCCGGCGGCGGCGGTCCAGTCAATGGTGGTTGTCAGGCTGACTTTGCCTTCCGGATTCAGCATCGTCCAGATGGCCCGAGATGACTGGTTCAATGCATTGTACAAATCCGCATCGAGACGCGCGTTCCTCGTGTCGATGACAAGATGCAGTTCCCCCGGGGCCGGAAAACCTCGGTAGGTGCCATTCGCCACAAGTTCGCCAGAACCATGCCATCCGTGCAGTTCACTGAAAGTCCAGATTTTGTCGATTGAACGAAACTGCAGCTTGCCAGTCAGTTGCTGGATTGCATACGGAAAACCATGAAACAGAAGTTTCCCATCGCGAACGTTTCCGTTGAGTGTAAGATGAGTGGGCTGGTCGAGACCTGCTGGTCGAACACAATGCAAATTCGCGCTCGCCATTCCGGCAAGATTTATCGTTTCGATAACCTTACGCCCCTGCTCATCCAATGCATCGCGAAAGTCACCATCCAGCGGCAGATCGTCGACGTGAACATTGAACTCAAGGTTAATCTCCGGACCGATGTTCCGCAGCCACCCGCTTGCATTCACCGGACGAATCCCCATCGTGCCACTGGCAACCACGTCAAACACAACATCCTGCATCGACTGGGTCGTGTCGGAAACCGGTTGTTGTCTGATGGAGGCGGAAATTCCAGTGACAGGATAACGAAACTTGTGAAACACGATCGAAGCATCACTGGTGTTTCCTGTCACACTTACCGGCAACCATTTCCCCGATGGAAAGCGCTTGAGCTCGATGTCACCTGTGACTGTCCCCGTCGGTCGAAACTGGTCGAAGAACTTTTGCGACTTGATCGGCAGAAGAGGCTTGAGCTCCTGCGACACTGGCACGTTTTCCAGATGAACGCTCGCGGTCGGAGCCACAGCGTCAACACCCAGAGGCATTCTTAGCTCGCCAGTGATCAGTGCGTCACTGTCTCGAGCATTCAGCAGTTGAAAGAAGACGTCCGTGTTGCTCCAGAAGAACTTTGCACGGACGTCCGTCAACTTCAGTGGAATCACGGGTGAGCTGACCTGACCATCGCGAATATCAACCTTCAGTCGAAGGTCGGGAGTTGACTTGTCGGCTCGCTTCTCGACATGAAAGTCCACATCCAGCACGCCAAGAAACCGCGGTGATACGCCACTGCTGCCGATCACCAGTGCTGCTGTTTCCCGTTCTGATGACGCAGTCTGCGCTGCGGTTGGACGTGGAAGCATCTGTGCGACTGACGAATCAATTCGCTGTAGATGCTCGGCAAGTTGTGGAGCTGTGGATTTGGCCATCTCCAAAAGACTCTGGTCAGCACTGACACTTTGCAGCGTTCCACCAAGGCTCCATGTTTTCTTTTTCAGATCGCATTCGCCAGTCAGTGCCAGATCTCCAGCCCCGGGCAGCGTCAGCAACCCAGTGAAGTCATAGGCATCACCTGACACAGGAATTGCCTGGAACGACGGAGTGCTGACCAGCAGATTGGCCGGCGGTATTTCACCACCATGCTCCAACAGCACCTGCGCGCGGACGCCTTCGAGGATGACGGATGGAGGAATGAACGGGACATCCGACAGTCGGTTGAAACGGTAGTTCTGCCAATTCCAGTTTCCATCCGGAGATCGTCGAAGCAACACATCGACTCCGGATACTCGCACCGACCTCAAAAGAACCTGTTGCCGTTCCACCATCTGCGCTTCATCTACCGACGCTTCCAGTTCGGCCGCGCGCAGGACTGGTCGGTTGGTTTTGCGATCACGAATCTCAACACCAGTCAGCTTGATGGACGACGTCGTCAACAACACGATTCGATCGACGTGCAGTTCAAGATCCGGCGCACATTTGTCGAAGGCTTCCAGGATCTTCTGACGCAGCATTGGGTTGCCGTTCTGCCAAAGCCAGACACCGCCCGCGCCGACAGCGATTACAATCGCCAGCGCGAAGATCAGCATCCACTTGAGAACAGCCGAGAACTTCATTTATCCCTGCCAATCGCGGCTTCCCTGCACGCGAACGGACCGTTCGAATCTAGTGCACCCTCAAGACTAAAAATCAGGTTTGGAAGTCACGGATCTTGCTCAAGATCCCGTAACGGCAGGACCCTTGAAAAGGTCCTCTCCGCCAAATTCAAATCTAGCCAATGCACTCGTCTTTGTTTTCAGAACGACGCTGAATTCTGCGCTGCAGCACAACCAATCCTTTGGCGGCTATGATTGACAGCGGGAATTCAACAGGCAAACGATATCGGATTGAGCCCACAAAGGCCATATGAACCAGCAAAAACTGCAGGAATGGCGCGGCCAGAAGGAACAGAATTCCGGGCTCTTTTCGCATCGAGTACGCGCCAAGGACAACAAATCCCCAGAACAGCACATACCAACCAAGGCAAAACAGGGCAGATGCGCCCCCTGAGAAACCTGCGGCGTTCAGCGTGGGGCTCAAATATCGCCCCGCTTTGATCAGCGCCAGCTCGGCTGTTCTTAACGGATTGGAGATCGCAAACTGGAACGCTCGCTGTTTGTAATGCGCGTTGGCGTCGAACTCGGACATCGTGGAGAACACGTCCTCTTTGTCGACAAACGTCATATCACTGGCCCCCGTCGCGTCAGGATGTAGACCATCGTAGAGACTTGGCCCGGACCAAAGTGAGGTGAAGATCCAATGCCCGGTGACGTTGTGATTTCTCCAGGCCCACGGCGTCAGTGCCAGAAAGCATCCTGCAAAAATCAGCAGACTGATCAACAATCGCTGCCTGAAAGCCTGTGTCCCAAAAGCGCAGACGACGCACGATCCAAACCATGGCCAAAGAATCCAGCCTGGGCGCACGAGCGTCGTCAGGCCCGTCAACAAGCCAGTCAGGAATCCTCTGCCAACTCCCGTTGAGGATGATCGTGGCTTAAGCAACCCTGTCATGGCAATCAGGCACAACAAAAGCCAGAAGCTGAACCATGTCTCTGAAAGAATCTGAATGTTGCTTCCGATCTGAATTGGCGACACAGCAACAATCAACAACGCCAGCAGCGCCGTGACGTCATCAGTGAGTCGCCTTGCAAGAATCGCGGTCAACCAACAACAGCCCGCGCCGATGGTCGCCATAACGAGACTTGCCGCGAAGATATTCTCGCCAAAAATCTTCATGCTGACTGCCAGCAACAACGGATATCCGGGTGTTCGCAAAACTCTTCGAGGAGGCGTGTAGATGGAATACTCTTCGCCGTTTGCGATCTTCCGGCCAAGTTCCCAGTAGCCGTTGGCATCTCCTTCGATCAGAAATTGTCGACCTTCCGATTTGATATGCCGATCGACCACGACGGCCGCGCAAAGTCGCACCCCCAGCGCTATGAGCAGTAGAGCGAAATAGATGGATCGCCCCTTTGACGTCAGCACGGAATTTCCTTCACCATGGCTTCTCAATCGAATTCAAATTCTGGTTCACTCCACCAGTCCGGTACAGGCATCATGGCAGGAATCATTGCCGCGTCCACACACCGAATCCGGAAAGCTGCACGGCCTGGAATCGAAGATGGGCAGTGCCGAGTTGGAGGCAACGTCTGCACCAAAAGATTGCGTACGCCTATTGTGATTTGTTGTGGGAAACAAAAAAGGGTTTGAGCAATACAGATTGCTCAAACCCTTTGGAATTCACGCCGAAGTTGATTTTCGGTCTACCGAAATCCGAACTGCGTTCTTATTTCAGGACTTATTCTTCGCGGCTGCCTGGAGCCATTCGTTAGCGATACTTGTAGTCGATTTCGATATCGCCATCGCGTTCGATTTCAACTTCAACACCACGAAACCGACGATAGTGACCATGCCGACCATAGTACCCTGGAGCGACGTAACCCACCGGAGTTAACACTGGACGCGGAGCGTAGTAGGCCGCTGTCGGAAAAGCCGCAACAGCAACGGTTGAAACCGTTGGCACCATTGGTGCGTAGTACTGCGTTGAGTAAGTTACCGTGCTGACTGGATAAGACTGCACGGAAACAAATGAGGATGGCACAACGTAAGCTGGCTGGTAAGAAACAACTGGGGCCGCGTAAACGACAGGAGGTCCCGCAAAAGCGTGGCTCGGAAAATAATAATGATGCCCCGCTTCAGCCGTCGCAGCGAGTGAACCGAGTGCAAACACACAGGTCATGACATGACGCAACATTTTGATTTTCTCCAGTTTGATTTCAGTGACCGACGAAACGACCGCCCCTATTCACCAACACTCGTCAGCTTACCACCACTCATCAGCCGATGGAAACATAGGGCGATGAGGGAGATTTTAACGGCAGTATTTGGAGTAATGAAGTGTCAGCGACACCGGATTTCCTAAATCTCAGTTGCCGCACACGGCCGAAAATTGGCCCGGAAACGTCCGCGGCGCAGAGTTCTGCAGAGTTCTAACGGTGCCTGATGCCGCTATCCGCATCCCGTCAGTTTGACGACAAGTCGATCCTTACCAGCCATTTTTCGCTGCGGAGATACATTTGTCCGCCAGACAACACCGGGGCTGCCCAGGCTGGATAGTCAATTTCAGGAAGAAAGTACCGACCTCTCTCGACGAATTTTTCTTTATTCACATCAACGACGGCGATAGTCCCGCGTTCGCCCAGAACGATAAACCGGTCCCCAACTCGAATCTTGGAACCTCGGCCAAAGAACGGATATGGAATCACCTTTCCAGACTTTGCCTCGATGATATCGCCTGTGTTTCGATCGCGAGACAGGTCTGACAGGTCACCGTCGAATCCTGTCGTCGACCATAGCACCTTGCCATCAGAGAGCTGAATGCATCGAAGTTCGCCTTCATTCTCGTGCCGACCAGTGAAGCCGTAAATGCAACCGTCCACATGGATTGGTGTCGACCAATGAGCGAGCAGGTTGCGTTTGTCTCTCCAGACTTGTTTGCAGGATTTCCCATCGGAAGAAACTTTGAGCAGAGCAGAACCAACCTGATAGGCGGCAGAGAGAAAAATCTGGTCGTCAATAACCAGCGGCCGCGCGGCGTTGACAGATTCGTGAACTTTAGCTCGAAACCAGTAGGAAAAATTCAGCTTTCCGTCTTCTGGATTGAGCGAAACAAGTCCCTGTCGCATCAGGCATAACAAATGTCGGCGGCCATGGATTTCGGCAATGACTGGTGACGAATAACTGACAACCATTTCGTCGCCTCGCCATTTGTAAACCTCACCATCTTCGGACTTCGTGCCGTCCCATGTTTGCTTTCCGGTCGACTGCCAAAGCACTTCCCCGTTGGCCGTATTGAAAGCGACAACGCCAGAATTCGGCTGTCCGCCAACCAAAACGATCAGGCGATTTCCATCAAGAATCGGCGAACACCCAACGCCAAAGAACCATTCAGGCAGTTGAAATTCCTTTTGCAGATTCTTTTCCCAGATCAGCTTACCATCCTTCATGGCAACACAAACCAGCATGCCATTGGCACCCAGTGCATAGCATCGGTCGGCCGTCAGTACGGGCGAACTTCGAGGCCCATTATTATAGCCATAAGGGTCCTCGAAATCCGACGAATAGGAGTACTGCCAGATTTCTGAGCCATCTTTTGTCGCACGGCAGGAAACAATTTCCTGATCTCCAAGGCGGTGATGAACGACAATCTTGTCCCCCAGAACGGATGGAGCACTATATCCGGTGCCTACAGACTGTTTCCAAACCGTGGGCGGAGCGGTTTTCGTCCAATCGAGATTCAGGCCCGATTCGACGGATTCTCCTGTGTGTCGTGGCCCCAGAAACCACGGCCAATCTTCCGCCAGCGTGAAATTGCAGGTTTCAATACAGGCGAGAAATGCTGTGAATATCAGGAGGGCGGATCGTGTCACTTGGTAACTCCGAATTGGCCGGGCAGGAAGCGAGGGCGGCGAAATGCGTGGATGATAACGGTGTCAGTCGCTGTGATAAGTGAAAGATGCCATGTGCGCTCGTATTCAAGCCAATCTATGAATTTCCCGCCCCTCGACAGGCCGTCTTCGGAAACTGTTGACCAGTGTCAGCAAAAACCTTGTAAAGCGGTGAAAACATCCCTCCCCTGGAGCAGTACCCAATTGCAATCATTTGGTTGTCGGGTTAGCTTTCGCAGTGGAACGACGCCGATAGAATGGCGGAACTTGCTCCGTAAGACAGGCACAGTGCCTTTCCCAGTGATTTTGGAGTGATTTTCCGCGGTTCGGCCCCGCAACGTTGCTTTCGCGACAAGGCGACAGCGACCTACACCTGAAAGACGGATGACATGACCGGTCCCAATGAAGACCTTCACAAGAAAAAGGCTGACGAAGCCGCTCGATATCTCGCTGAATCTTTCTTCGGACTCAATATGAGTCCGGCGGAAGTGGGAGGCGAGGTCTTGTTCGACGACTACGATGACGTCTCAACGCCAGCAAAATCTCTGCTAGGTCAGGTTGTTCCGGAAGAAGTTCAGGGGATCCAGGCAAAGAGCCAGATCGCCGAAACTTTGGCGTCCGCTCGAGCGATTGATGAAGATCTTGATGACTTGATCGTGTTTTCAGACGACGAGGACGAAGACGAAGATGACGACGTCGTCGTTCGCGCGGCTGACGAAGAGGATGACGACGAAAACTTCGACTTCGGCGACGAAGAAGATGACGACGACGATGACGATGATGATCTCGAAGAGGAAGACGACGAAGAAGAAGAGGAGGACGACTTCGACGACGACGATGAAGATGAGGAGGAGGACGAGGAAGAAGAAGACGACTTTGGCGCTGAAATTGACGGCCCGCCTGCTCGACGTAAACCAGTGACCGCTCGCGAGTCACGACCTGCGCCGCAGGCTGAATCGCGAGAAAATGTCCGTCGTGATTCTCAGCCCAATCGCCCTCAGCGTCAGGAAAGTCGCGGACCTGCTCGTGCTGAGCAGCGTCGAGAAACCAAAGTCGAAGAACAGCCTGAACGGGCACCGAAGGCCGATCGCCCGGTTCGCAAAGAAACACCTCCGGCTGTAGCGCCAGGTGGCGGCGATGACGATTCGTACTGGCAGGAATTGGATGAATGGGTATGGGACGACAAAAAATCGAGCAACAAGCAAGCTGCGCCGGCCGCTAAGGGGCGAGCTGAAGTTGACGACGACTTCGGCGATGATGACGACGACGAAGAGGCTCTGGAAACCGTTGCCGCCGGGTCGGATTCGGAGGCAGATGCCGATGGTGATGATTCGCAGGAGCCTAAAAAGAAACGCCGCGGACGCCGACGTGGTGGTCGAGGTCGTGGTCGCCGACGTGGCCGTGGTGAACAGTCTGAAACGGCAGGATCAGATGGGGCTGGTGATGCCACTTCCGAAGTGGATGACGATCTGAGCGAGATCCTGTTTGACGAAGATCAGGAAGACATTGTCAGCATCTCTGCAGGCAGCGTAAGTGCACAGCGTCGAGTTCGCGAGGAGCCACCGTCTCCGCCGGCTCGAAAGCCGGAGCCTGTCGTTGTCGACGAGGACGATGCGGATGCAGATGACTCAGACAATCGTCCAGCTGGGCGAGGACGCGGTCGTCGAGGACGTGGCCGTGGTCGAACCGATTCCGCTCCACGCATTGAAGCCCGCGTTGACGAACGACCAGCTCCAAAGCCACGTCGGCCGGCCCACGAAGACGACTTTCTTGACGATGAAGAAATCCTGGACAGCGACTCAGACGCCACTGATTTTGGCGACGATCGCGATGAAGTCGTCAGTGAGCCTCGCCGTGACCGAGGTCGCCCGCAGGCGAATCGCGGCCGTGACCGAGCACCTGAGCGTCCAGCAGAACGTAATCGCGCCGACGAACGCCCGCCACGCGACCGCGCACCACGTGAAGCCGGTCGTTCTCGTGACGAACGAGCACCGCGTGAAGAACAACGTGCACCGCGAGATGAACGAGCGCCACGTGAAGAACGCCCAGCGCGCGAAGAACGAGCCCCACGCGAAGAACGTGCGCCCCGCGAGGCGGCAGCGTCGACCGACCGTCCGGCTCGACGACCAGCGCCTCGGGACCGTGGAGATGCCGAAGATTCGGGCGGGGATCGTCGCGATTCGCGAGCCCCACGCGTGGCACCCGAGTTCAAGGATATCCCGACATGGGAAGAAGCAATCGGAGCTTTGTCGCTGCGATCTCCAAGCGAAGATCACTCGCGAAGAACAGAGAATCGCGGACGTGGCCCTCGCGACGGTGGTGGACGACCTCGCCGTCGCTAGAGATCAAGACTTGCTCTGAAACTTTATCTTAGACATGCTGGACTGTGTCATAGATTCGGCCGTAGCTGCGAGTTTCGCAATCCGAGACATCAGTAAAAGGCCTGTCGAAATAGAGTTCTGGGTGTCGCGATCGTTTGGTTATGCATTAAACGGTGCCGACAGCGATGTTTTTCGTTTGACCGTTAGCCGGAGTCACACGCCGTTCCCCGAATCCGCGTACGCCTCCGGCTGACGGTTAAACGCAATACCGTTCAACGAACGGCCTGTGAAGTAGCGGAATCGGAGCAAGCATCCGGTGAGCCAGCCCTTTTGCAGGCACTCACCGGGCAGCTCGCGCTGCTCCGCTGCTAATTGAACGGGATTGCGTTTAAACAAATCAATAGGTACCGCGATTAGTCTACGCCACAGTCAGGACTGACGAATTTTGAAGCACTCCGAAAGGCCTGGCCTCGAGGAGTGTTTTTTTTTGAACGCACATCTATTCTAAACGGCGCCGCCGGAGATGTTTTCGTTTAACCGTTAGCCGCAGGCGTACGTCGTTCCCAGCATTCACGTACGCATCCGCCTGACGGTTAAACACAATACCGTTCAACGAACGGCCTGTAAAATAGCGGAATCGGCGCAAGCCGTCCGGTGAGTCTGCATTTTGCAGGCACTCACCGGGCAGCTCGCGCTGCTCCGCTACTATTTGAATGGTATTGCCGTTCAACAGCTCAATCGTGACCGCGATTAGCATGGTGACCTGGCTGAGTAGGCTTCGTTGCCGTTTCCCATCCAACCACGTGGGCGACGCGACTGATTGTCCGCCGGCAGCCAACGCGGAACGGTGGTCTCGCCGCTATCGCGAGCTCCATGCCTGCAAATGGAAGCAAAAACACCCATCAAACAGGAATGGGAGCAAGCATTCCGCTATGCTGTTTCTTGTTCCCCACTCCTGTACATTGGCTCTCCAGCGAGGTTGGGAATACTGGTAGAGAACGCTGGCATGCCGGGATTTGCATGGCTGATTTGCCGAGCGGCATTCGGTTTGCGGAGTCGGCTTTGTTATCGTGCTTTGGCCGGCAGACCTCAAAATGACAACGGCAATGTTCCATTTTGCGACCTGAGATGCTGTTTTTTTGGTTTGAAATGAATCGCGTGTTTGGGATTGCCCCGGACAATACGATTTCGACGTTTGCGTGTTAGAACTTCTTTTTTGGTCCGTCCTTGCCTTGGAAGGGCATGGACACGCTGACTGCTCACTGCATTGTGATCACCAGCACCGTTGGCAGGATGACTGCATGACGAGTCCGGCTTCTGGACGTCAGAATGATCCCGAAAGGGATCAAATGATCGACACCTATTATCGAGAGCACTCCCGCGAACTGTGGGCATTGTTTTACGCAATGTGCAGCGATGCTGAACGCGCGTACGATGCTGTTCAGGAAGCCTTTCTCAGGTATTACGACTATCACGGAGAGCCAGTTCGAGATTTGCGAGCCTGGTTGCTTCGAGTTGGGCAGAACTGGCTTCGGGATGTGGCTCGTAAAAAGAGCAGTTCCTGCGGCCTCCTTCCGGAGCTTGATGATTTTGCAGGCGATCGACCATCTGCCGAGGATTCTCTGAAACTTTCCGAACGTCAGGGACAGATTCGAAAAGCGATGCAGGAACTTAATGAGGATGACCGGAAAGTTCTGGTGATGAAGTATTCGATGGATTGGTCGGCCGCACAAATGGCAACCGTAATGGATTGCAGTGCGGCGGCGATTGATATGAGACTTTCGAGGGCACGACGCCGTCTGGCTGAAATTTTGTTAGAACACGGGTTTGAATATGAATGATTCATTGATGAACAACTCCGGCGGAAAATTTCCGTCTGACGAACAAATGGACGGACTTCTTCGCGGCTTTTTTCAGCAGGAAGTCCCAGCCGCATTGGATCGCCCGTTTCGTCGCCCAGCGATGATCACTGAACCAGTCTCCGTTCAGATCGTGGCGCAGTCAGAATTGCCGAAGCGAACACCACGCAACGGTCAGTTGATTGTTGCCAGTGCCATTTCAATTCTGGCGATGACGCTCGTCGTTGCTTTCACATCACAGAGCCAGCAGCCCAGCGGCGGATTTTCTAACAATCGTCCCGAACAGCCTGTCGAAGCTTCGGAACAGCTGATGCTGGTGTCGCCTCAAGGTGATTCGGACAAGAGTAATCATGCGGTCGGAGAAGACGGTGTGACTCAGCAGGAACTTGAGATCGAAGTCTCACCGAAGGAATAAGTCACTCGGATCGCAGGAAAGATGGTTGCTGCCCGTCGCCGACCTGGCAATCTCGCCAGAACTCTGAATGCAGCCTGAGTTCATATGCTCGCCATGTGCGGAGAGTCCCTGGTATTTTGCGACGTCCCGCCGATGCGCAAGCCAAGCGATTTTTCCAGCCTGCCGCCGATCGCGTCGGCAGTTTGAAAATCCGCCCGGCTTATTTCCGAACTGTCAGTTCGTGCTCTGTCATCGCTGAGTCGAGAAATGTTTTGCGGGCGAGACGCCCGCTTTCCGGGAGCGCGGGCGTCTCGCCCGCCTTTCGACAACTGCTCGAACGACGGTTGCCAAAGTACCAGGAACCGTCCGGTTTCACATTACCGGACGGTTTGCGCCGTGTTGCTATCTCGGGAAATGATTTCCGGACTGTCCGTTAGTGGACTCGCTGACCTGGAACAGAGCCCGCGTCGGGCGAAAGCAGGAAGACTTCAGTGCCGCCACTTCCACTGGCACACACCATTCCCTGGCTAAGGCCAAACTTCATCTGGCGAGGCTTCAGATTCGCCACGCAGATCACTAAACGCCCAACAAGATCTTCTGGCTTGTAGGCCGCTTTGATTCCGGCGAAAACATTGCGAGTCTCACCGCCGCCAAGCGAAAGTGTCAGCTGCAGAAGTTTATTGGCGCTCTCAACATGTTTGGCTTCGATCACGCGAGCTACACGCAAGTCAACCTTGACGAAGTCGTCAATCGTGCATTCTTCTGCGAGTGGTTCATTTGCAAGAGCGACACCCGCATCTTTCCATGTATCGGCCGAATGAAAATTCACCGCTGGCACTTCTGGAGTCGCGGACGCCGGAGCTTGTTCGGCAGCGGTTTCTTCTTTGCTTTCTTCAATCATTGCTTCAACCTGTTTCGTATCAATACGCTTCATTAAGTGAGTAAACGGACTGACAGGCGTTCCCGTCAGAGGAGCTTGAGAATCTGACCAATTCGTGATGGGCTGATTGAGAAGTTCGCCAGTCTGCTTTGCAAGCTCCGGCAAAATCGGAGAAAGATAAGTCACAACCTGCCGAAACAAGTTCAGTGTAATCGAACAAACATCACGCAGTTCATCAGCCTTCGACGGATCTTTACGAATCACCCAAGGTTGTCGATCATCCACAAACTTATTGGCCTTATCCGCCAACGCCATGATCTCCCGCGTCGCTGCTCCGTAGTTGCACTCGTCATAGAACGCCGCGATCTGTTCGCCTTTCGCCGCACCTTCTGCAAAGAGTCCACCGTCATCCGGATAAGCGTCACTCAGTGTCTGGCCGGATAGAAACCCGGCGGAGCGCGAGGCCAGATTGACGACCTTGCCCACAAGATCCGAATTGAATCGAGCGACAAACTCTTCCAGATTCAGATCGATGTCGTCGAGCCCAGTTCCAAGTTTGCTCGCGTAGTAATATCGCAGTGCGGCGGGCGGAAGGTGTTTCAGGAACGTTGAGCCCATGACGAACGTCCCGACGGACTTCGACATTTTTGCTCCACCGACCGTCAAAAATCCATGGATGTGGACTTTCTTCGGAAGGTTGCAGCCTGCAGTCTTCAACATGCCAGGCCAGAAAAGCGTGTGAAAATAAGTGATATCTTTCCCGATGAAATGATGAATCTCTGCGTTGGAATCGCTTCCCCACCATCGGTCCAGATCGTCATTGTTGCGTTTGCACCATTCCAGTGTCGACGCCATGTACCCGATCGGAGCATCAAACCAGACGTACCAGAAGTGTCCCTTCTTGTCAGGAATTTCAAAACCAAAATAGGGAGCGGGACGTGAAACATCCCAGTCCCGAAGTGGTTCGCCCAGAAAATGTCCCTTCAGATAATTGGCAACCTCCGGCTGCAAATGAGTGCCATCCTGAGTCCACTCATTCAGAAAATCGTGCAGTTGCTCCAGTTCGATAAACAGATGCTCGGCGGTGCGAACCTCGGGAACCGCGCCGGTATGCACGCTTTTGGGATTCTTTAAATCGGCCGGAGTGTAAGCCGCGCCGCACGCGCTGCAATTGTCCCCCGGCTGATTCTCCGCTCCGCATTTCGGACACGTGCCTCGAACAAATCGATCGGCAAGAAACGTTCCAGCAACGGGATCGTAAAGTTGCTCAACATCTTTCTGCTTAACAAGCCCGGCGTTACGGATTGACGCCCAGATCTTGTCGCAAAGCTCGCGGTTCTCCGGGGAATTCGTACTTCCGTAGTTATCGAATTCGATCTGGAAACCGCCGAAATCGCGAATGTGAGCCTCACGCATATCGGCAATCAACGCTTCTTCCGAACGACCTTCGCGACGTGCGCGAATCATGATCGCCGTGCCGTGCGTGTCGTCGGCACAAACGAAAATACAGCGATGGCCGCGCAACTTCTGGAACCGAACCCAGATGTCAGTCTGGATGTATTCGACAAGATGGCCAATATGAATGTGGCCGTTTGCATAGGGCAACGCGGCGGTCACGAGAATCTGACGAGACATTTCTAGACATTCCGATCAACGAAAATCGACAGCCACAAATCAGAGCAATTCGCAGGAAATCGCCTGCAAATTGCCGCATAAAAATCGCGAGCTTGAAAAAAAAGTGCCCGCTGAATGCGTGAGAAATCTGACGCGAGCCAACAGACTGCCCGAATCGTCCCAAATTCGGCCACACATCAGCGAAGCCCGCACCGGGAATAACCGCAGACAAACGCTCTTCCAGCGCGAATTGGACCTGACCGAGGGGAACCGGTCAACTGGTGAACTTCAGGTCTCTACTTCGACACTGTCCCGGATTGGGCGGTTCAGAGGTCAAACGGCCGATTAGTGTGTCTGTCGCGAAACCGTTTGGATCGCCCTCCACACTGACATTGCCGCATTTTGCCCAGTGGAATACCCTTCGTTCGCTTCAATGCGGATTCTCTGTCAGAACTTTGGGGATCAGCACGAAGGCTCCGCTGTTTTTCTTCGGATAGACAATGACCAATCAGGGAAGAGACGGTCAGTCAGGCTCGACCACGTTCTGCGCGGCGGACGATCGACTTACGTCCATGCCTGGCCGCCGTTCGGTGCTGTTTCCGAGGGTGACGGGATGAAGCTGCTGCAACGCTACATTTTCGGCGAACTTCTTCGTGTTTTCAGTTTGCTGGTGGTGATTCTGACCGTCATGCTGGTCTTTGTGGGACTCTTTCGTGAAGCCACGGAGCGAGGCCTGGGAGCCATTCAGGTTCTTCAGATCATGCCGTTTGTCGTTCCCAGCATGTTACCGTTTACGATTCCAGCCACGTTGCTTCTCTCTGTTTGTGTCGTCTATGGTCGCATTTCGGGCGATCTGGAAGTCATTGCCGCGAAGGCTGCTGGCGTCAGCGCCACGCAGCTGTTGGCTCCGGCATTCATTCTGGCAATGACACTGGCGGTGTGTGCCTTTGGTTTAACGAACATCGCAATTCCATGGGCCGTTACCAACATTGAACGCATCGTGACACAGGCGATTGAAGACATCTTTCTCGAGGTTCTGGCCAGTCAGCATCTGTACAACGATCCGCGTCAGGGATATTCCATCACGGTCGATGATGTTCGAAATCGAACGCTGATCGACGCCACATTTCTCTATCGAGTCAATCATCAGCAGGTCAGCCTGCGCGCTGAAACCGCTCGTATTCGTTTTGATCTTGAAAAACATGAGATCCGCCTGCAGTTGAAGCGATGGAAAAGCAGTCAGCCTGGTTCTGAAGTTGATGGCGAGATGGACAATCTGGAATTGTCATTTCCTCTTCCCGAAGCCATCGGCGAAGTGAAATCCCGACATATGACTTTGACCAGTTTAAAGAAGGGAATTGCAGACAGTCAGGTTCGTCAGGGGACGACTCAACAGCTCTACAATCAGGAAGCGGCAATGCTGCTGCTAACAGGACAGTTTGAAGAACTCACCGGAGATTCATTGGCCCAATTGGCCTCAAAAAAGAAGGAATCTTTGAAAGACGAGCGACGTTTTCGAACGGAAATGCACAGCCGCTTTTCAATGGCCGCCAGTTGTTTCTTCTTCACGCTCGTCGGCGGCCCGTTTGCAATGTTGCAGGCTCGTCGTCAATTTATCACAACCTTCATCATCTGCTTTTTGCCCATCCTGCTGGTTTATTATCCAGTGATGTTCCTGATGGTGAATCTGGCAAAAAGCGGAACCGTCAATCCATGGTGGGCCGTCTGGGTCCCCAACCTGATCCTCTGCGCCTGCGGCATGATTGTGCTGCGAAAAGTTGTTCAGCACTGACTGGCTCCGAATACTTTTTTAGGTCAGGTTTTCAGAAGCTTGGTTTATCCGCGATCGTGCAGCTTTCCGAGTTGCGGTCTGGCACGAGGTCAGGCCCCTGGCAGAGTCGTTGCCTCAACCGCTCATGAACGATTGAGACAGTCGTACAGTCGGAAAGCCTCTCCTGCCGCTCGCATAAAAGCATCGCATCCTCCTCACTGGCAGGTTGATATTCGGCCCCGCTTTAGAATTCAGCGTGCTGCAATTGGCAAGACGCCACTGCGAAGCAACGCCTTTGGCCCAGAATCCATTCATCCGCATGGCCGTCGTGGCCTGGCTAAAATTGCCGATATTCGCTTGCGAAATTCCTGAGAAACAAAGCGATCCGCAATCGTCAGGCCGCAAGTCCTTACTGTGATGCATTTTAGATCAACCGGGGCGGTTATGGCCGATATTGACCCGTTTTCCCGAACGGCCCTATAGTTCGCTCTCATCCGCACTCTCGAATCATCGCGCTTGTTCTTCGAACGCGAGATGTATTCGGCAGTCTTGCGGTGCGACTACGAAAACTACCTCTCAGTCCCCTCTCCAGCCATAACAAGTTCAAAGCGTCCTTTCCTCTCCCCAATCCAATCTCTCCGACATTCTCGAACTCGATCGAGATGCTTCATCATTCGAAACGTCCGACCTGTCTGGCGGTCGTCAGGATGCATGAATATTACGGCGACTGAATGACTCATCGGTCCATTCTGATCCTCGTGGTATCGCTGGTTGCAGCAACGTCGTTGCTGACAACTCGCACACTCGCGCAGAATGGGAATGCAGCTCCGATGCTGAGTTCACCGGCTGATGTGCTGACAGACGACATCGGCGCGGTGGTGCAGATTGGTGGCGATTTCGAAGAGACATTGCGATCGGATTCCACTCAGGTCCACCTGATTGTTGGACGAGCGAGCATCAGTCAGGGAGGACTGACGGTCTCCGGAAAAAAACTCGCAGTCTTTGTATCACCTGGCGAAGGTGGCTTCGAGCTTGCGGTCTATGGGGAAGATCTGCTGATTCGAACCGCCGACGGACAGCATCCTGTTTCGGCGCGAGCGTTTCGCCTTCAAACGCTGTCACCGCCCGTTGTGAATATTGAACAATCCACGATTGCTGCGACCAACGATAATCCGTTGCTTCGGAAGGCAATTGTCAGGTTGTTCCCATCTGAAGCAGGCAAAGCCTCCACGGTGAGTTTTCAGACGTCGGACGATACGTTCGCTCCTCCGATTCCCGCGTTGACGCCATCACGTGCGGCGCGTGCATCGCGACGAGTTCAGATTCGTCCACGGTCGAATGATCCATTGCAGTTCGAATCACGCACGTCGAAAGACACGGTTCCGGAAGAACGAATCAATATCATCTCCGGTGGCGTCAACGTGCTGGTTGAGGGCATTGATATCGATATCATGGGACAGGAAGTCTCGCCGGGCGTCATTGACCTTTCGGCAGACCGGGTTGTCATCTGGACTCAAGCCGGCGAAGGTGACTCACTGCAGGCCGGCGACCTGGTTGTTCAGTCCGCAGACTCCCGGTTTCAGGTCTACCTGGAAGGCAACATTGTTATCCGACAGAACCAGAACACGATACGAGCCACACACGCATTTTATGACGCAAGCAGTGATCGCGCGTTGATGCTGAATGCTGAGCTACGAGCTTTCGTATCATCCGAATGGGAAAAGGGTGTTGAATTTCGAATGCGTGCTGAACGGTTGCGTCAATTGACTCACGATCGATTTCACGCTCAGAATGCCTGGGTCACATCAAGTCCCTATGGAAAGCCGGGCTACAGAATTCAGGCCAGCGATATCTTCGTGGAGCCTGGTCCCAATGCGTTTGCCAGTATTGATCCGCTGACTGGTCAACCCACAATCGAGCAAAGCACCTGGGTAACCAGCGTCAACAATCAATTCCTGATCGGCGATACTCCTGTCTTCTATCTTCCCCGTGTGAGCGGGCCGGCGGAAGATCCTGGCATCCCGATCCGAAGTGCAACCATCACTCAGGATCGCATCTTTGGAGTACAGGTAGAAACGGTCTGGGATCTTTCCAAACTTCTGGGACTTCCAAAGCAGCCCGGTGTTCGACTGGATCTGCTTGCTGACTATCGCACGAAACGCGGGCCGGGAATTGGAACGCGTGCTGAGTACAGTGGCAAGAACGACCAGGGTGCGTATCAGGGCAATGGGACTCTGTATTATCAATACGATTCTGGCCATGACAATCTGGGATTGGATCGACGTCGCCTGGACCCTGCGAACAACTCTCGCGGTGAAGCCACGTGGCGCCACCGTCAGCAACTCAACGGCGGGGCCGTGTTGTTTGGCGAAATCGGATATTTGTCGGATCGAAACTATCTTGAGCAGTACCATGAGAATCGATTCGACTCTGAAAAGGACGTCGAAACACTTCTGGGAATTCGACAGGACCAGGGTGCTTTCTCTGCCATGCTTTGGGGCCGCACCGATTTGAGTGGCTTCGAAGCGAACACACAATGGCTGCCTCGCGCGGATCTGTACAGCTTTTCGCAGTCACTTTTTGATGGCCTGCTTTACTGGAATATGCACTCCAGCCTTGGCTACGCCGACTTGCAGGGGATGAAGCCGCCAACCGACCCGAATGACGCATACAATCCGAACGGTCTGACTGGTATTCAGGATGCCAATGGTCTTGTCGCGATGACGCGGCATGAACTTGACATGCCATTCAATCTTGGACCGGTCAACTTCGAACCTTTCGTGATGGGCGAAGCTGCCTATTGGGACGAAGGAACGACCGGTCAGCCTGTCGATCGCTATCTGGTCAATGCCGGCATTCGTGCGCGACTGTCAGCGTCGCGAATTTATCCGTTTGTCAGAAGCGACGTCCTGAATCTAAACGGGATTGCTCACAAGCATGACACTATGCTGGAGTATTCGATTACGGATTCCAGTCAGAGCGTCAATCAAATTCTGCAATACAACGAGATCGATGAAAACTCCCAGGAACGTTTTCGCTCTCGCTATGTAGATCAGGTCTTCGGCGGTACTTTGCCGACACAATTTAATCCTCGCAACTATGCCATTCGCAATGGTGCGGGGCTCTGGACGAGTGCTCCTTATCATGAATTGGCTGACGATCAGCAGGCTCTGCGTTTTTCGTTTCGTGATCGTCTGCAAACCAAGGTCGGCCCGATTGATGCACCACGAATTCGCGACTGGATGGTCTGGGAATACGGAGCAACCTTCTTTCCCAAATCGACTCGCGATAACTTCGGTGAAGACTTCGGTTTGCTGTTTGGTCACTATCGCTGGAATGTCAGTGATCGCACAAGCCTGTTGACCGACGCGTCCTGGGACTTGTTCCAGAGTGCACAAAACATCTGGAGCGTCGGCGTTCTCAGTCAGCGAAGTCTGAGAGGCAGCGTCTATCTGGGATATCGACAAGTCGAAGCGAAAGATTATTTTGAAAGTCAGACAATCATCGGCAGCTACAGCTATCAGATGAGTCCCAAGTGGATTTCAACGGCATCGTATGCGTTCGATGCCGCAGTCGGCGAATCTCGAGGCTCATCGGTGACGATTTCTCGTGTCGGGCTTGACTGGATCCTGCACTTCGGACTTGGTCTGGATTTCAGTAAAGGAAATGTTGGCATCGGATTTTCGCTGGAACCTCGCTTCGGACCACCGTCTGCAACAAACCTCGGCTATCTGATGGGTTTGCAGCGCTGAACAGATAGTCGAACAACCTTCACGATGCCATCAATGAAAATCGAATTGACACCGAAGAGCCATTCAGACTACAAGCACCGTCATCGAGTCTGATGCAGGGATTTGCGAGACCGGTGCAGGCTTATCGCGGGTTTGTCGCGAAGGCTTCGGATTTTTTGTTTTCGATGGAGCGAACAGATGCGTCTTAAAGCGATCGCACTTTTAACTGGTCTGACTCTCGTTGGTTGTGGTTCTGACTCGAAGAACGCAGAGACCAAATCGGCAGGAATTCCGCTCTCGATTTCGAATCCGAGCACGACGGCAACGGCGGCCAATCAAAAGATTCCAACGATCGAACAGTACGCTCAGGCTGTCAAACAATTGATTCAGCAGGCCAATGCCGCGGTTGTATCCGGACGCAATAATGTAGCCGTCCAGTCGCTAAGTCAGGCCATCGGAATTACTCCGGAAGATGCGACCTTGTTTCGCATGCGAGCGGACGTTTATGCTCTGCAGGGCGAGAACGCCAACGCTCGGGCCGACTTCAGCACCGCTGTTCGTTTGGCTCCGGGGAATGCGGAACTCTACAACTTCCGCGGCTATTTTCTAATGTCGCAAGGTCTTCCCAATGAGGCGAAGGCTGACTTTGACAAGGCTGTCGAACTCAATCCAATGCTCGCAGCAGCGTTGAACAATCGAGGTCTGCTGGCACTGACCTCAAAGAACTATAAAGAGGCTGAGGCGGACTTCAGCAAAGCGATTGACGCCGATCGAAAGTTGTCAGACGCCTGGAACAATCGTGGTTTCGCACGAATGAAGCAGGCTCAGTTTGCCTCTGCGATGTCCGACATCAAGCAGGCCCTGCGTCTAAAGGATGATTACGTCACCGCATGGAACAACTGTGGTCTCGTCGCGATGGCGATGGAGAATTACGACGAAGCCGAAAAATCGTTTGCCCGAGCCACCGAACTGGATCCAATGGACGCTCGCTGGATCAACCATCATCGTGTGGCTTTGCTGAAACAAAATCGTTTCGCGGAAGCTCAGAAGGATTTGCAGAAGATTGAGTGGATCAATCAGTTGACCTCACTTTCACAACAGGCCAACCGCAATCCTAAAGACCCGCGAACATGGATCAGTCGCGGTCAGCACCTGATGAACGGAGAACAATTTGGAGCCGCGATTCAGGACTTTACACGAGCCCTGGTCGTGAATCCGGGAAATCCTCAGGCTTTGTTTGTTCGAGCCAATGCCTGGGTGCGAGCAGGAGACTTCCAGAAGGCGATGCTTGACTGTGAGCAGTCACTGGTCTCTCGCCCTTCAAGAGAAGCGTATTCTCTGCGAGGCGATCTGTGGATGCGTCTCGAAAATCTTGATCTCGCTATTGCGGACTTTGAGTCTGCTGGTCGGTTTGATTCGCAGGTTGTTGAAGCGTACGAAAAGCGTTCTGCAAAACATCGTGAAGCCGGCGAGATTCCTGATGCCGAAGCCGACATCGCGCGGGCCAATGAGATTCGTGAAGCGATGGTTGATAAGCTTGACGATTCACCGGCGGCCACAAGCTCTGCGGAAGGCTTCGACCCGGAAAAGTCAGTTCAATAATCGACCCAGATCCCACCGCCGACGAGGTTTTCCCAGCGGTCGAAGAATTCGTATTGCAGTGATGGCCCGTGATAGTAGTTGAGGCCTACGCGCAGGCGTCGTTTTGTTTCGACGCCCTGCCAGCCCCAGCCCGACACGATGTTGACACCACCGGAGAAGTTGAAATCTTCCCGAAGGTGTCCGTTCACCGCGGCAAACGGAGCACCGACAAAAGTCGTTTGCGGCAGTGGTGTGTATTCGGCACCAAACTGAAACTCAAGCGGTTTCGCACCGCCTTCAATACCGAGCGCATAGCCAACTTCACCATAAACTCGAGTCGACTCATCCAGCTGATAGGCGGCACCAGCCAGCAGTGAATCTCGCACATAATTGATGCGGTTGAACAGCGGATTGGCGATCAGAAATTCATCGCCCACATGGGAACTGATATGGTAGTAACCGGCGCGATATGACCAACGCTCCTGTCGCCATGTTCCGTAAAGTCCGACCCGATAGTCTGATCCTTCAAGCATCGCACTGGGCTCATCAGGCAGTACACGAGCGAACACCGCCCCTTCAAGGTCCAATTGAAAAGCGTCACCGTTGCTGATTGAAGGATCACTGTAACGCACGAGTCCAACGCGACCACCAAGCACAGCTTCCCACAGCTTTCTCTGACTCTTCGTGTCGTAGAAAGACACAAATTGCATGCGGGGCTCTTTTTCTCCAGCCATATAGGTCTTGAAGATTAAGCCTTTGGGCAGAACTTCCCAGCATAGGTTCTGTTGACAGCCGGGCTGACATTCGGAAAAAACGGAGTTCACCGTCAATCCGGGTTCGGAGCTGAACGAAGAATGTTCGGTACCAGAAAGAACAGATTCAGGATCCAACTGCGGTTCAGCGGGCTCTGGAAGCTGATGCTGCAACTGCGCGAGATTGGGTGTCCCGTGGGAAGTCTTTATGCTCGATACCCGCGCGGCTGGCTCCTGGGAGAACTCTGAAAGATCGAAGTCGTCTCGATCACCCTCAGCAGAGATTCCCGGTCGGCTCTGTGAGCTGCCAGGATTTTTTCGAGATGACGACTTCAGTCCGTCCAACCAACTGCCTGAACCACCATCGGGGCGATCAAATGATCGAAGTTGAGGCGAAGACCTGTCCGTCGCGGTGGCCACTACTGACACGCCAAGAACGAAAAACGTCACCAGGCATGCATGTCGAGGCGAACAGATTTTCTGCGACATGTTCCGAGACGCAATCAATGCCATCATCCCTGCGAAACCAAAATTGGCCTGCGCACAGAGGTAAAGCCAACACAGGCGAACTCGTCCGGAAACGGGGAGTCGCTGGGGAGTTGACCCTTGTGATGTTTTGTGAATGCCAGCCACGAAGATCGTTCCTGTTTTCCGACTTTGCAGGAATGAACTGGTAGCACGGCCTGCAATGCCTGTGTCGAAAATTTCGGAAATCCACCTGGTGGCTTGTGAGCCAGGAAGCCAGCGTTTGCACTTTTCCGGAGTAGCTCAGCCGGTCAGTAAAAATGCGAAGCTTTTGCAGGGCGGCGTGACAGAAGTAAACTTCCCGAAAGCAGATCTCAAGTGGCAACTGCCGCGACTTTGAAATGCTGACCGGCAGCATTGACCGATCTTGTCACAGAGCAGAGACCGTTAGAACTGGTGTTTCCCCAGGCTGAATGGCATACCGTACGAAGCCTCTGACTGACGCCGGTTGACTGATCGCGGTTGTCGAAGACGATTGCAGGCGGATCACCGTTTGACTGCCTTCTCTCAGTATGAAAACAGACGGGACAGTCTCCAATCTTTTCGAGCCACTGGCGTCGTTCGATGTGATTGTCACGGCGACATCGCCTGCTGGCCGAATTTGAATGTCGCGAACAAGACCATCAGGTGAGATAGACGTGTCCTGCATCGCAATCGACCCACGAATAGAAACCACGAACCGCTGTGTCTCACGAGCATCGCCAGCTTCGGTCGTCGAGAGGGTGCTCAAGAGACCCACGATGGCAAAACTTAAGATCAGGTAGCCGATTCCCTGACGTCCGTGAAATTCCCGAGGCAAAACGGGGAGAACATTGGTCGCATTGAGGTGATTCACGGCCGTTACGATTCCTGCGGTCAACCGGACAAGTAGCAGGAACCCGTTTGGCATTTTTTGCGCCAAAGTGCTGGGCGTCAGAACCAGAAGCAATGCCGCCAATTTCTCAACTGGCCGATTTGCGTTGTGCGGATCGGCAAATTCAGGGTTATTGCCCAGTAGCAATTTGACCCAGGGATTTCCGGCACTACGTTTTACCTGTTATCCGCAGTAATACCTACTTGCGCAAGGGTTTACGAAATGCATCAATTGTTGCCGGGAGGCCTCATGGGCCGTCGGGGCTTCGGCGTTTAGTTAAACTGGGTTAAATTTGCTGAATGTCGCGATTTCGCAAATTATGCGGGTGTTTACTCATTCGGAAATGGGGGTTTTTCCGAATACGTACCAAGGCTGGAGTGCGCTTTTGAGAGCCACTCTCGGGAGTTTCTTTCAATGAAGATGAACATCAAGAGTTTGCTGAAGGTTGTTTCCGCTGTGGTGGTCGCGGCTTGTTGTCAGTCGGCGATGGCTCAGACCACTGATACGCAACGATTTACTGTTACAGTGCCATCCACGCTGTCCATTACAGCGCCGGCTGACCAGTCGCTGACGCATGACACGACGGACAACAATCAAGTGTTTTCACCTGGAAGTCTGGCGGCCAATCATTGGGCCGTGCAGTGTAACTCCAGTGCAGGAGCTACGGTCAATCTAAGAACCTCAACTCCGTTTACGCATACCTCAAATAGTACTTACAAGAGAGATGCAAAACTGGATCTGTCAGTCAGTTCAAGCGACAACAGCAGCAGTGGTGCGATCTGGTCGATTGCCACGGCATCAGACCAGACGAATTACGTTGCTTCGGACAACATTGCCTCGGTTCAGGCCACATCTGCCCAGCCAGGAAAAGCGACGTTGGCCTTATCGGTCACGTTCATCACAAACACCTATTCAACATTGCTCCAGGGAGACTATCAAATCGATGTTGTCGGCACGATTGCTGCCAACTGAGATTTGTTGTTTAACGGTCATTCGGCATGGATTCGCTGAAACAACTCAACACAATGGGCCAGAGCATTCTCGGACTTCGCCGAGCTGCTGTGGCCTTCTTGTTTTTGCTGTTCAGCGTTGATCTGGCATCGGCTCAACACCTTGCCATCCGATCGCGCGAAAAGGATCAGCACATTATTCACGACTTCAGCGGCGACGAGCAGTTGTTCAGAGAAGTTCGATGGGACATTCATAACAGCGCATCAAGGGAAGGAATCGCGGTAGTCTGGACCATTGATGCGTTTGAAAGTCGAAGCGGAAAGAATCACTTTCTGGCAGATGCTGGCCTTGGTCTTCGCATTCGAAATGCGGTTCCTGGAAATTCATGGCAGGTCACTCAGGCCACGGATCAAACCAATGTCAGCAAGGGCGACAGAACTGCCACCGTTTCGGCCATCTGTTCTCGACACGGGGACGCGACTATCGGAGTCGTTGTCGTGTTTCAAACTTCACAAACGACCATACCAGCTTCAGGAGAATATCAAACTCGTTTGGTCGGCACGATCACCGCGCCGTAGGACTCACCAATTGACCGTCGCGACATTTGCTGCATAAATCATGACCATGCAGGCAACGTCGGCAAACAGGTATTTTCTTTCCTGATACATCATCTTGTTCAACACCCTGACTTCATGAACGACTTCGCACCATCACCGCGTCTACGGACCGCGGGGCAGCGTCTGATGATGCTGTTCTGTGCAATCGCCTCATGCGCCGCTTTTGTCGGATGTCAGGTCTACCCGGAGCCCAATCGAAAGTCGATTGACGAACTCTATTTCGAGGCTGTAGAGGCTTCCCGTCGCACCCCTGAGTACTCACTGGGAATGAATCAGCCGGTATCGCCAATCGCGAACTCGGTCCCTTTGCCAACAGGTCTGATCGCTCCCGGCTCCGTCCCCGAATTGCCGTCGTCTGTCCCATCCAACGAGCAATGGCAGGAGCTGCCTGAGCTGGAAACTCCTCAGCGCAACGTTCCGCCCGTGTTGCCACCACAGAACTCCGCACCTCCGAATCCTGGCTCACCATCGCCGCTGCCGGAATCCGTATTGCCGCCCCAACTGACCGAATCTCCGATGCCAAATTCCGTGACGCGAATTCAATCGGCTCCACCGGCGTCTGGGCCGGTTTCCGGCTGGAGAAAGAAAACCACAGCGTCGCCTGTCCGCCCGGCGTCATGGACAAAGCCAAAAACGGAACCCGCGACTGTCAGTGAGATCTTTGAGGAAACCGATATTCGGCAGGCCATTCAATTGCTGGCCACTCAGGCCGGAGTCACCGTCATCGTTGATGAACAGATCAGTGGATCGATTACGACGCTGATTGAAAATGATTCCTTTGAAGTAGCTCTGCGAAAAGTGCTGATGCCTCTGGACCTGGTGTATCGCAGGATGGAGCAAGGCGAATACGTCGTTGCTGTTCCTGATCCATCTTCTCCACTTTTCGCTCGTGTGTCGGATCGATTTGAGTACCGTCCGGCGAACGTTGGACCTGACGAATTGTTGAAGCTGTTGCCTCAGCGTGAAGCACGCTTTGTCACAGTGATTGACAAGCGCAATCTGATGATAATCGAAGCTCCTCAGGAGATTGGTCGACCAATTCTGGAGCGGCTTCAGCAGTGCGACAGTCCGATCCCGCAGGTAGAGCTGGAGGCGATCATTTGCGTCATTGCTCCCGATCGAGGTTTCAAGTCAGGACTTGACTGGAACCATGCCGTAACACTGAATGGCTCTGAGGTTCTGAGACTGGGAATGACCGGCCTGGCTTTCAACGGTCAGGGGTCCGGTCAAGGGGCCAACAATGCCTTTTCAAATTTTGCTGTGACCGCCGCCTTTGTGAAGCTCCTCGCGCAGGAGGGATATCTTTCGATCCGAGCTGCCCCGCGCGTCACCGCGAGAGACGGAGAGCCCGCGAAGATTGCGATTACTCGGCAGTCGTTTTTCAGTACTCAGCCATCCAGTAACAACGCGTTGTTTCGACAGGAACTGGAACAGGTTGAAGCGGGTATCACGATGGAGATTACTCCCATTATTCGCGGCAATAATATCACGGTGAAAATTGAGAAAGCGGAAGTTAGCGAAGATATTCGCACGACAGACGTAAACGCAGCCGTAGCCAATAATCCGTTTCCACTGATCAATCGAAGGACCGTCTCCACCACCGTCAACGTGAAGGACGCCGAGACCATCGTTATCGGAGGACTTGTTCAGCGACAAACCGTCGATCGTATTTCTCGCATTCCGATGCTGGGCAGTATTCCGTACGCCGGCCGAATGTTTCAGACGGTTGAACAACTCGAACAGGATGCGGAAGTCGTCATCTTTATTTCCCCGCGTATTGTAACAAACGGGCCACCCACAACGGCGACGACCACCGAGCCCCTTTCTTGGGGTCAACCACTCCGTTAGATCTCAACGGGGTGCGGGAAAGTCTGTCCAAGGGCGTTCCTCGCAGAGATCGGTCAGCAACGTCCTGTGAAATCTGTATATTGACATCCACGAGACTAACACCATGCCAGTCACTCTTGATTCTTCCAGCATGTTGCGAAAACTAGTCACTGCGTTCCTGCTTGTTGTCGGTCACGATACGTTCGCACAGGATCAAACGCTTGATGTGATTCCAGGCAGCAAGTCTTCAAAGGACGAACAGCTTCGGGCAGTTCAGGTGCAACAGCAGGTCAAGCCTGCATTTTTGATTCAGCCTCTGGTCCATCGACTGCAGGGACGCAAGGGACAGCTTTTGAAGTTTGAGTTTCTGATTGAAGCCCACGACAGAGCATCCCGGCTGGAGATTCGACCGGTCGCCATGATTCAGCAGGAGACCGGCGTCATCATGCCTGACGAAAAGGCGCCGGCTCCCGATCTTATTCGACTGACGAGCCCGGCGTCCGTCGATTTAACGGCTGCGGAAGAACATAAGATCACGGCTGAGATGCGTGTCCCGATCTCTAATGCGCCGTTTCTTTCGTACGGAATTCTGGTTCGAGAAATTCCGATCGATCTTCCAAATGTGGGTGACACAGACGATCAGGCACGAGTCGGAATTCGCTTCATCACTCAATACCTGCTCCGAGTCGATGTTGACGTGCTTGGCGTGAAGGGCGATTCTGTCAGCGAGCTGAAGTTGATCGATGCAAACTTGATTGCTCAGGATGGTCGCTGCCTGGCACGAGTGATTGTCGACAACCCGACCGATACGGCTATGGAGTTTTCTCTGGCTTGTCAGTTGATCAAGCCGGACACGCAGGCTGTCGGCAAGAAGTTCGGGCTTGTGGTTCCCGTTCGAGCTTCACAATCTCCACCTGACAGATTCAAAGCGCGTATTCTGGCCAGGACAAGACTCCGGCTGGAGGAGTTTCTTCCGCATCCGGTTTTTGCGGGTGACTACACGCTGTTGACCGAAGTGTCGCATCAGAACCGACTCGTGCGGAAGATGGAATTTGATATTGCCATCAAAGACGGCGACTTCCCGGCGCAGGATGCCAGAGTGGTCCGTGTGGCGGAGGACATTACCGTGGAACCAACGCAGGTGGAATTGTCTGTCCGCAAGGGTGGGCGGCGACTGGAATCAATCGCGGTTCGAAATGGAAGTCTTCAGAAAATTATTGTACAGCTCGCTCCTGAACCATTGCAGGGCGATCTGCATCAGGCATTGCAGTTGCGTCCCGATCGATTCGAACTGCCACCGGGCCAAAGTCGCAAAGTGGTTGTTTCGCTGGATTCGAATCGAGATATTACCGAACACAGCTACGCCTACGCACGGTTGACTGTTTCGCCGGAAGTTGGCGAAGCGATTGGCACACAACGGATCCCCGTCGCGCTGCTGACAAACAGCGAAAGCAAGACGAAGCTGATTCCCGGTGAACCACAATGGATCATCAGCAACGACAAATCGGGGTTCTCGATTCCCGTCCTGAACGACAGTCTTCGACATGTGCCACTCGGAGGACGCCTGACATTGGCTGACGAATTCGGAAGAGGATTCGTTGTTGATGCCGGTTACGGCCGCTGGCTTTTGCCGGGCCAGCGTGACGAAGTCTTCTTCGGTTTTCGTGAACCACCTCCGCCAGGAACGTACGATGTTCAGGTGCAACTGAATCAGAACGAGGGCGAACCGCCAATTGTCATGACGTCGACCGTGCGACTCCAGAGCCCTCTCGAAGACCAGTTGCCGACACCAGAGCAGGTCAGTGAAAAGACGACCGATCGTCAGTAGTCACACGAAAGTCGTCACACGAGACCAGCAGCGACGGTGCGGGCCGCCCGCATTTTTTGGCGAACAGTTCCAGTGAACTTTCAGGCTTTGATCAGCTTGAGAAGGCTGATCATTTCGATCGCTGCCAGAGTGGCTTCGTGGCCTTTGTTCCCCACTTTTCCACCAGCACGATCAAGTGCCTGATCCATAGATTCGCAGGTGATGACACCAAACGTCACAGGAATACCGGTTTCACGAGTGATGCTCATGATGCCTGCCGCAACCTGGCTGTTGATGTATTCGTGATGACTGGTGGAACCCTGAATCACAGCGCCCAGGCAAACGACGGCCGAATACTTTCCGGATTTTGCCAGAGTCGCAGCAGCCAAAGGAATCTCAAACGAACCCGGCACCCATGCAACCGTCACACTTTTCGCATCACCGCCATGACGGACGATGGTGTCGATGGCTCCTTCGAGCAATCGTTTCGTGATTAAATCATTAAAGCGGCTGACGACGATCGCAAAGGAAGCGTTGGCAGCAGTCAGTTGTCCATGCAATTCGGTTGGCATATTTGACATCGTGTTATGAAGGAAATTATGTAGTCGATGGATTCTGTTGATTGATCAATACTTGAAAACGTTGAAACCTGTTGTCGCTATTCGTCGCCATCAAAGCATGGCTGTCACGCCGCCGCTTTGTCAGGCTGTCACCAGGCTGTCACTAAAGCTTTTTGACCGACGAAATTTCTGCTGACCGTTGCCGAAAGATCACGAACAACACTCTAACCCAGATTCATGGAAAGAAGGAACTCTTCATTCGTTTTTGAACGCTTCATTCGATTGGTCAACAGTTCCATGGCTTCTACCGGACTCATGTCGTTCAGCACTCGACGAAGCACCCAGACGAGCTTCAACTCTTCTTCGTTGAGCAGCAGTTCCTCGCGGCGCGTTCCTGAGCGGTTAACGTCGATTGCTGGCCAGATCCGTTTCTCCACAAGCCGTCGATCGAGATGAAGTTCTGTGTTACCGGTACCTTTGAACTCTTCAAAAATGACTTCATCCATACGGCTTCCTGTATCGACCAGAGCCGTTGCAATAATCGTCAGACTTCCTCCCTCTTCAACGCAACGAGCGGCTCCAAAGAATCGCTTCGGATGCTGCAGAGCGTTCGCGTCGACACCACCGGAAAGTGTCTTGCCGGAGTTTGGAATCTCCGTGTTCCAGGCTCGTGCCAGGCGAGTAATGCTGTCCAGAAAGATAATGACATCCTGTCCGTATTCGACCATTCGCTTGGCTTTTTCGATGACCATTTCGGCCACCTGAATATGCCGCGAAGTGGACTCATCAAAAGTGCTGCTGACAACTTCGCAGTTCCGCCCCTTGAGCTTTCGCTCCATGTCGGTAACTTCTTCAGGACGTTCGTCAATAAGCAGCACGATGACATACGCGTCGGGATGGTTCTGAATCGTCGCCTTGGCCATCTGCTGCAGAAGGACCGTCTTGCCGGCGCGGGGAGGTGATACAATCAAACCTCTTTGTCCCATCCCGATCGGGGCGATCAAGTCAACAACGCGTGTGCTCATCGATTCTGCATTGTCCGCAAGTCGCAGTCGTCTTTCTGGATGCAGCGGAGTCAGATCGTCGAAAAAGACTTTGTTTGTCAGCAGGTTCGGATCTTCGCCATTCACTGCCGCAACGCGCAGAAGTGCGAAGTAACGTTCGTTTTCCTTGGGCGGCCGAATCTGACCAGCCACAGTTGCGCCGGTTCGTAACCCGAAGCGTCGGATCTGACTGGGACTGACGTAGATGTCGTCCGGGCATGGCAGATAGTGGTAGTCGGGGCTGCGAAGAAAGCCAAAACCGTCAGGCAGAATCTCCAGCGTTCCTTCGCCGAACATCAGACCATGCATCCGAGTTCGTTCTTTGAGGATCTTGAAAATCAGATCCTGCTTTTTCAGTCCGTGAAACTCCGTCAGAGCTTCCTGTTCGGCGATGAGCAACAGATCCTTCATAGACATTCGCTGCAGTTCAGCGATATTGATTTCACTGCCTTCAGTCGGAGCGAAGGTTTCTGCAACAGGCTTTTCGACCTCTGCAGGAACCGGACGTTCTTCCGATCGTCGCATCAGTCGTGGGTTGCCGGGACGAGGATCGTCAGGGCGGGGACTTCGTGTTGACATGGCCGCGTCGGGCCTCCAGACAGGAAAATGAGGAAGGTGGACCAGCTAATGTTAGACAGGATTGAACAGATGACACCGCAAACGCCGGTTAGATTTGAGATGTGTCGATTTCGAACTGATTCAGAAAAAACAAAGCTCAGGACGACATTGGTTTTGAAAGGGCTATGGCACTTCGCAACGCTTTCTCCATCTGGACTGCCGCGTCGTCGGGAGTTCCTGAGTTATCCACGACGAATTGACAGAAACTCCGTTTGCGATCCAGACTCCATTGCGACTCTTCTCTCCGTCGATGTTCTTCAATCGACCAGCCTCGGGTTTCGGCAACTCGCTGCTGCCTAAGTTGTAAAGGTGTGTCGATAAAGATGACAGCATTGCATTCGTCTGCCCATCCCGCTTCCAGCAGCAGGGCAGCATCCAGGATAATCGCGTCCGCATCTTGCGGAACGTTTAAGATCTTGCTTCGAATGACCGCCCGAATGGCGGGATGGATAATCTCGTTCAATTGTTTTCGTTTGAGTTGCTGTTCGGGCGAATCCCCGAAAACTTCGGCTGCCAATTGAGGACGGCTGATATTTCCGTCCGAATCCAGAACGTGTCGCCCAAAGGTTAAGGCGATCCGCTCACGAATTGAGTCCACGGTCAATTGTTCGTGCCCCACCTGGTCTGCATCAATGACGTGCAGCTTCAATGCTTTGACAAGTCGAACGACGGAGCTTTTTCCAGCGCCAACGCCACCGACAATGCCGACGATTGGAATGTTCACAGGTTTGGAACGAATTGATTGAACGGTAGACAATTGAGGAAAACAGCGAAGAAGAGTCTCGCGACAGCGAGTAATGGACGGGATTGGTCAACCAGAAGTGCGGCTTTCCGTTGCCATGCATCTTCAGTGAGGGAGTTCGTGATCACAGGAAGCCGAAAGCTGGCCCGGCTTTTGTGTTCACAAGATCGGAGTCAATCCCGGGGCGATTTTCCGCTACCCCAAGACTCACGCCAATATGTTGCTCAATGCCGAAGACGAAGTCAAACGCTGCAAGGCTTCGCCGAGCAGATTTTCACACTTGCAGTTCGCTTGTCTGGAACTGCACGGCCAGTTTGCAGCCCCCAATTTGCTGGAGTTTTGCCGGGAGACTCGTGTTTCTTGTCCATTCGGTCGGAAATCAGAACCATCGCTCATCATCAGGCAAGAGACATGGTGTTCCGACAACCGTAGCTTGAGGCGTTATAAATCAGCCGGCGAGAGGCCCGCACTCCAGGACCGCGGGCTTCTCGCACGCTCAACATTCCTCAATTCAAGACTGATAGACTCTAAACGGTGCCGCCGGCGATGTTTTCGTTTAACCGCAATACCGTTCGACGAACGGCCTGTAAAGTAGCGGAATCGGCGCAAGCCGTCCGGTGAGCCAGCATTTTGCAGGCACTCACCGGACGGCTCGCGCCGTGCCGCTACTTTTTGAACGGTATTGCGTTTAACCGTTAGCCGCAGGCGTACGTTGGTGGCGGCGTTCACGTACGCCTCCGGCTAACGGTTAAACAACTCAATCGTAACCGCGATCACTATAGAGCATCAGCACGCGATAAACGGGCGGATTCTAATCTTGTCGGGATCTCTGCGAGTTCTTTGTCTGCGATTCAGGCGCTGCGGGCCGACAAATCCAATGCCGGTCGGCGTGAGCCACCGGACAACAAATGCGGAAATTCTTTTTCAAGCCCCGAACGGGCGACACATCGATGACTTCAGGCCGACTCAAATGTGCCGGCCCTTCGGGCCTTTTCTCATCAGTGATCAGCATCCGGGGCCTTCGACCCCGGCAAAGGATGTATCGGCCCTGTCGGGCCTGAACAGTATTCTGTCCAACCACAGGTTCTTAGTGCGGAGGCGCATCGACTCGGCTCCCGAAAGATCCCGACAATTTGGAAATCAGCACACGATCAAATCAACACGCCCATTTCTTAATAGCCAGCCACAAATCCTGCCGACCGCCTACGATTTCTTGCGCATTGAAATCGGCTTCGAAAGAATTTCGTTCACCAAAATCGCGTGGCGAACCCCCGCTCGACTCTTGAGCACGCTGAGCAATTCATCAGCCGCAGCCGAACCTGTATCTGACGCGGTCATCGCCACCGGCTGGCTGGACTGGGAGCCGAGATGACTCCTGACTCGTTCCCCAATGTCCTTCTTCACATGATCGTCGACATCGTGATTAATATGGGAACGAACGTGATCGCCAATGAAGGAATTAACGTGCTCAGACACACCAGAGCCCACAGACTTACGCTCGGCGGGCTTCTTGGATTTCTGCTGCTGATTGGCAACGGACTTCTGTTGTTTCTGCCGCGCTGCCTGTTTTTGACGGTTTGGCTGCTCCTGAGGTGCAGGACGCGACGGCGCGGGGCGAGGAGGAGCGGCCGATGTCGATTGAGCGCCGGAAAGAAAGGCTTCGATTTCCGACTTCGCTTTTGATTGCTGGCTGGCCTGAGCCTCACCTTGAACCTGAGGCCGCGCGCTCTTAGCCGCCGCTTCTTTGATCGAAGAAATAATCCCGGAGATCACAGCGATAAAGACGATCACTGGCACAATTGCGTCAATAATGTTCTGCACGACACTCTCCAACAAGGGGGTTGCCCTTGATCTGATTGGCCTGACAGTTTGATACCCAACTATTCGCTTGGATCGTTCGCCGACCACAAGATTTTTAAACCCTGTGTGTATTGGCCGCAATTTCATGAGCGATGCTGGTCCCTGCAACGCGGATCTTAGCCGATTCGCCTTCGAAATGGCAAAGTCACCAGAGGTCGCTTCAAAACTTCGTCCAGCATTGGACACTCAGATTTGCTTTTGCAGCGTTAAACGAGGTGCAACTGGATTGAGATCAGCGAAGTTGAGCAACTCCAAAGAAATGACGCAAACGCAGCCCTCACGTCAAATAACGCAGGCGGCAGATATCGAAATAGTCTCCGTTCTTTGTTTGCAGCGGAAGGGCGCGAGCCCAATGGCGGTCATTTTTAGCGGTACAGCGCAAGCTGTCCGGTGATGGCACTTAAAAACCTTGCTAAAACCGGACGGCTTGCGCCGTGCCGCTGTTATGGAAGCAATTTCGGGACTGGTCCTAAACGCTGCTTGCCCCTACAAAAAAGGCCCGGCACTGAAAAATGCCGGGCCTGCTCAAAATTGGCTGCAGTAATTCCGCGCAACTCCGCTGAATGAGGACTTGCACAAAATCTGATCAAGAAGCCGGCATGTCGCGAGCGTAGTCGAACATTGGCGATGACAAATACCGTTCGCCGGAGTCTGGCAGAATTACGACAATGGTCTTTCCGGCCGCTTCAGGGCGAGCGGCGATTTTCAACGTCGCAGTCATCGCGGCACCACAACTGATTCCGCACAGGATCCCTTCTTCGCGCGCCACACGCGGAGCCATTTCCATCGCTTCTTCGTCGGTCACCTGTATCACTTCATCGACAAGAGACATGTCGAGAATATCGGGCTTGAAGCCAGCTCCAATCCCCTGGATTCGATGTTTGCCAGGAGCCCCACCTGAAAGTACTGGGCTGGCAGCTGGCTCAACCGCGATCGATTTCACGGCAAGTCCTTTCTCCTTCTTCAGGTAGCGAGTGACACCCGTGATCGTTCCACCTGTCCCAACGCCGGAAACAAAGTAGTCGACTTTGCCGCCTGTGTCTTCGAAGATTTCAGGGCCTGTTGTTCGAAAATGAATCTCCGGATTGGCTGGATTCTTAAACTGCTGAGGGATAAAGCAATTCTCTTTCTGAGCCATCTCTTCAGCTCTTGATATAGCGCCCTTCATTCCTTCTGCGCCGGGCGTCAAAATCAGATTGGCACCAAACGCACGCAGAATCATTCGACGCTCGACTGACATTGTTTCTGGCATTGTCAGAGTCAACTTGTAGCCCCGGGCAGCGCAGACGAAAGCCAGTGCGATGCCGGTGTTGCCGCTGGTTGGTTCGACAACTTCCATGCCAGGCTTCAGTCGTCCGGAGCGTTCCGCGTCCCAGATCATGGCCGCGCCGATTCGGCATTTCACACTGTAAGCTGGGTTGCGTCCTTCAATTTTTGCGAGGATCGTTGCGTTAAGCCCAGCGGTCAGCCGGTTCACTCGTACCAAAGGCGTGCGCCCGATTGCCTCAGAATTGTCCGTAAAAATCGCCATGCTCAGGAAAGCCTTTCTCAGAGATATCGTCAACGACCACTGTCTTGCGGGACTCAGCAACGAAGCGTTCAAAGTTCAAAAAAGGGTGGAGTGGTCTGTAAAATCACGCCGCGACTCATACAAAAGTCCGCCTCACAGGACGTTTGATAACAAAAACGTTCAGAATGTCGAAGTGAATTCTGGTTGCGGTCTCCTGAGGCGATCAGACGAGAATTTTTCCCGGACGCGATCAGAACAACAATTGTCGCAACGAATCACCGGCCAGAACCACCGTGATCCAGCAAGCAACAGCGGCAAGGCATGCGGCCAAAAGCATTGTCAGCAGAATCTCGGAAGCCTGGAGCATTGCGATCGTGGATCGACTGCACCCCAATCTGAACATGGTCTGCATTTCGGCTTCGCGCAGACGCATGGACAGCGCGAGCACCAGCGAAATCAGAATCAGCGTCACGATTCCGGCCGCCAGTGAGCAAACCCAGACCAGCTGTTCAACACGAAAGACAATGCTCAGCAGATCATTAACAACCTCCAGTGGCTTCAGACACTGCGACGCGGATTGATTCGACGCGAATCGCCCCAAAATTCGGACTCGAGATTTTTCATCATTCGGCACCACAATCATCGCCGTCAGTGGAAACGATTCCGGGTCTCCATGAAAGTGAAACGAATCGATATTCTCCGACGTGATTTCCGTAAACGGCAGCACTCCTGCATTCGCGGTGATGGTTTGGCTGTCTTCAGAATTCAGCAGCAGATTAGAGTCCGTTTGTGAGTTGATTTCCTGATGACCATGCCCAATCCCTTCGATCACCCACGATGTCTGAATGTCTGTAAACACGACGTCATCATCCGGCGAATACGAATGCTCCAGGATTCCGGTGACATTCATCTTCAGAGGATAGTCGCCTGCCAGGTTGAACGCGTTTCGCGGCGCGGACAGGATTGAATCACCAGGCTTCAGTTTCATCGCCTCGGCAATTCTGGCCCCTACGACGCACTCACCCAGCAGCGTCATGCTTTCACCAGATTTGATCGTCAACTTGCGAAACTCGAAGTACTCGGGCGACGTCCCCACAATCGCAGCGCCGATAACGCCGGCAACTGGCTGTGTTCTGAATCGCACATGCAGAGGAATTCCGATGCCCAGATTAGAGTCCGTCACCAGGTTCACTTCGGCCATCGTAATTTCAGCGGGTGGTGCTGATTCAAAGTACAGAGCATGTAAAGCAAGATCGATTCGACTTCCTCTTGCACCAACGATCAGTGGCGTTGCTTCCGCTCGCGCGATCAACTCTGCGCGAAACTGGTTCAGCATCAAATGGACCGTCACCGGCAGCCAGATCGTGATCGCCAGACTGAGCACAATGATCAGGGATCGGCCACGATGCCACCACAAAGATTGCCAGGCAAGAAACAGAGCCTGCTTCACGGTCCGACTCCTGACGAAACCGCAGTCGAGCTCACTCGCTGAAGGAAAGGTTCGAATGGGACTGTGCGATCGAATTTCGGCAACAGCGAATGATCGTGAGTCACCATCACCAGCGTTGCGCCCGACCGGGACGACTCCGCAGTCAGCAGATCCACGATTCGGGTGGAATTGCTCGGGTCCAGATTTCCCGTGGGTTCGTCCGCCAGAATGAGCCCCGGCGACAACAGCAAGGCTCGACAAATGGCGACTCGCTGACGTTCCCCCTGCGACAGGCGAGTGACCGAGCGATTCTTCAGCGGTGCAATTCCGCTGGATTCCATAAGCAATTGGGCTCGATTCCGAAGCGAAGTCGTCGGAGTGACCGAAGGGTGGATTCGACAGGGCAGAAGGATGTTGTCGAAGACACTTAAATAGTCAATCAGTTGAAAGTCCTGAAAGACAAGTCCGATGTTGCGTAGACGAAAGAGCCTCCGCTCGGCATCATTCAGCCTGTGCACGGCGGTTTCGCCCACAGTAATTTCACCAACCGTCACCGGCAGAATCCCTGCGATCAAATGCAGCAGCGTTGTTTTACCTGAACCACTAGGTCCGACAATAACGGCAGAACGACCGGACTCCAAATGGAGTTCCGGGATCTGCAAAGAAAACTGCCCGCCGGCGTAGGCGAATTGAAGTTGATTGATTGAGATCATAAGTTGTCCGGGACAAGAATGTTCCGCCAGTTCGAGCGATGGAACGATTGTAGAGTCACCAGCCTGATTCCCCAGCCACTGCCAGAAAGTTTCTGATGTCTAACCAGGTTTCGCCGGTTCCCGCCGGATTTCACTCGGTCACTCCTTATTTGTTGATTCAAGGTGCGAGCGATGCCATCGCATTTTATACGAAAGCCTTCGGTGCGACTGAACTGCTGCGTCTGACAGCACCAGATGGTCGCATTGGGCATGCAGAAATCCGCATCGGCGATTCTCATGTGATGATTGCGGATGAACACCCTGAAATGGACTTTCTCGGCCCCGCCAGCCGCGGCGGCACAACCGTCAGCCTCCAGCTTTATGTGTCAGACGCAGACGCCGTTTTTGCCACAGCCATCGAAGCCGGCGGCGTCGAGCTCAGACCGATTTGCGATCAGTTCTACGGCGATCGAAGTGGGGCTATCACGGATCCTTGGGGGCATGTCTGGTCCATTGCTTCGCGGATTGAAGACGTTACAAATGAAGAAATCCAGAAGCGGTTCCAGGAACTGTATGGGGACTGAGACAATTAAACACGAGTGTCGTGCCAGATTTGATGTTATTGTAGTGGACCTTGCTAAAGGTCCTTCGGTTAAGGGATCATTAGCAATGATCCACTCCCAACAACTTTGGCTTTTAATCTGGACAAAGCACCAGATTAAAACCATCGCCATTCTCCCGCGTTTTTGTAATTCGAAATTCCTGCCTTTAGCCCACCAGAGCCCGCCATGCGACTTGCCTACTTTTGTTTCACGTGGGTTTTACTCCTTGTGGGGATTCCGTCGTCAGTCGTGTCTGATGAGATCGATTTTAATCGTGATGTGAAGTCGATCCTTTCGGAGAATTGCTTCCAATGCCACGGCCCGGATGATGCACATCGAGCTGCCGGCCTGCGGCTGGACCAGCGAGACGGCGCGGTGAAGGAATCCGAATCGGGAGCGATTGCTATCGTTCCCGGCGAAGCAGACCGCAGCGAATTGCTCAGCAGAATCAAATCGAACGATGCAGATCTGCATATGCCGCCTGCAGACAGCGGCAAGAAGCTCACCGCAGAAGAAATCGAAATCATTCGCCGTTGGATCAACGAAGGTGCGAGGTATCAGGGACACTGGGCGTTTGAAAAACCTTCCGCACCGACGATACCAATTCCCGACAAGACCGATGACAAGGCTCATACTGTTCGAATTGAAAACCCGATCGATAATTTCGTTGTGGCACGGCTCCAAAAAGAGGGCCTGCACCAGTCGGCAGAGGCTGATCGAGCGACACTCATTCGGCGGGCTTCTCTCGATCTGACCGGTCTTCCACCGACTCCGGCTGAGGTCGATGCGTTTGTGAATGATCAAAGCCCGGACGCGTATGAAAAACTGCTGGATCGACTGTTTGCTTCACCGCACTACGGTGAGCGGATGACAATTTCCTGGCTGGACAATGCGAGGTATGCAGACAGCAACGGATATCAGACGGACAGTAGTCGCGAAATGTGGGCATGGCGAGATTGGGTGATCAATGCGTATAACGCAAACATGCCATTCGACCAGTTTACCGTTGAACAGCTTGCCGGCGATATGCTGGCCAATGCGACTCGCGACCAAATCATCGCCACCGGCTTCAATCGCAATCATCGATTGAACGGCGAAGGCGGACGCATTGAACAGGAGTGGTTTGTTGAAACCGTGATTGATCGCGTCGAAACGACCGGTCTGACCTGGCTCGGACTGACGCTGAACTGCTGCCGCTGCCATGATCACAAGTACGATCCGATTTCACAGCGAGAATTCTATCAACTGTTCGCCTATTTCAATTCTGTGGAAGAATCGGGCGTCCTGGCTCCCAAGAGTAAACGAGCTGAAAACACACCACCACTTCTCACTCTGTTGACAGACGAATTCAAAACCGAGCGTGACGCGATTCAGCAGGCGATCGACATCGCAACGCAAAAACGCGATCAAGCAAAAACGCAGCTTCCCGAACTTCTTGCGGCATGGGAAGCTCAGCAGAAGAAGAGCACCGATCAAAAGGTCTGGCAATTGATTGAACCGAAGTTGGTGAAGTCTGTCGGAGGAGCCAATCTGGTACGGCAGGACGACGGTTCGTGGCTCGCAACGGGGCCAAATCCAGCCAACGACGAATATCGAATTGAGATTCCTCTGAAGAGCAACCGTTTCACGGGACTTTTGTTGGAGACAATTCCTGATCCCAGTCTTCCGGCCCAAAGTCTGGGACGGGGAAGCAACGGAAATTTCGTGCTGACGGGCGTGTCGGCCGAGTTGCAGGTCGATGAAGCCTCAACAGCGACAGCAATCAAACTTGCAAAAGCAGAAGCCGACTACGAACAGCCGAACTACACGGCCGCATTGATTCAGCGAGACGTGCTTCCTGTGATCAATCGATACCGTCCTCGTCCGGGCTGGGCGATCGACGGAAATGATCCCGCTAAGAAACTTACTCGCCGAGTGTTCTTTGCTCCATCGACCGCCGTTGATGTTCCGTCCAACTCAACGCTGGTGATTCGAATCACACACGATTCCCAATTTGGCGATCATAATCTGGGACGATTCAGAATCTCCGTTTCTGACGCTGACATCGATCGAGTCGGACTGGGTGATGGAAGCTTGCCTGCAGATATCCTGGCCATTCTGGAGACTGCAGCCGAAGCCCGAACAACTCCGCAGACGGACACGCTGACGAAGTACTTTCGTGAACAAACCGACAACCCGATTCGCGCCGCCCAAACAGAACTGACCGATGCTCAGGCGAAACTTGCCAACTTTGATGCCAATCTGCCAACGACCATGGTGATGAAGGAAACCAAGCCGCGTGATGCCTTCATTTTGACTCGTGGCGAATACGATCGCCCGGGCGAAAAAGTAGCCCGTGCGATTCCGGCATTTCTTCCATCGTTGCCCGAAGGGGCCGCCAACGATCGACTGGGATTGGCTCAATGGATCGTCAGTGATTCCAATCCTCTGACAGCCCGAGTGTGGGTCAATCGCGAATGGGAACGATTCTTTGGAACCGGTCTTGTCAAGACGAGTGAAAACTTTGGGTCTCAGGCCGAGTTCCCAAGCCATTCGCAGTTGCTCGACTGGCTGGCTGTCGAATTCATGCGACCCACGGTACTTCCTTCGGTCAATGGAGTGCCGGCCAAAGCCTGGGACATGAAGGCCACGCAGAAGCTTATTCTGATGAGCGCGACTTATCGGCAGGCGACCAAAAGCACCACGGAAGTCCAGCAACGGGACCCGGCAAATCGCCTGCTGGCACGAGGTCCGCGTTTTCGTCTGTCGGCGGAATTGATTCGCGATCAGACTCTGGCTGTCAGTGGATTGCTGGTCAACACCATTGGTGGCCCCAGCGTTCGACCTTATATGCCGGAAGGTGTCTGGGACGAAACAAGCAAGTACGGCGACTTGCGAGGTTACAAGCACGACAACGGCGAAGGGCTTTATCGCCGTTCGATGTACACGATCTGGAAACGCACGGCAGCACCGCCCAGCCTGCTCTTGTTTGATGCGTCAAACCGAGAAGTCTGCACGATCAAACGTTCTCGTACGAACACGCCTTTGCAAGCGCTGGCTCTGTTGAATGAAGTAACGTTCGTCGAAGCCGCAAAAGCCATGGCGGCTCGCATGATTCGAGAAGGTGGAGCTACTCCGGAAGAGCGTATTACGTTTGGCTTTCGATTGGTCACCGGTCGAAATCCAGCTGACGATGAAATTCGAGTCCTGCTGGCTGGTCTGACGGAAGATCAAGCCGGGTTTGCTGCAGATCCGGATTCTGCAAAGGCATTGCTGAGCGTCGGTGAGCAGCCAGCGGCAAAAGAGATTGATACCATCGAACTGGCTGCGTGGATGGTAACGGCCAATGTGCTTTTGAATCTGGATGAATTCGTCACTCGCGAGTGAATCGGCGACGTTGTGAACTAAATTTTGCTACAACTTGTTGTGGCGGTGAAGGAAACGTTGCCTCGGTGACCATTCAGGAATGAGTTGATCATGATAATTGGATCTTCGCCCAGACGGACACTTCTGAAGGCTGGATTAGGCGGATTCGCGTCTCTGACCATGGCCGACATTCTGCACCTGCAGGCACAGTCCAAAGCCGCACAGTCCAAAGCCGCGCAATTGCCTAAAAAGGAACAACAACGCACAGCGGTGATTCTGGTCTGGCTGCGTGGCGGAGCCAGCCATCTGGAAACATTCGATCCAAAACCAGAAGCTCCTCTGGAATTTCGAGGACCGTTTTCGGCCATCGACACAAATGTTCCCGGCATTCAGATTTGCGAGCTGTTGCCTCGCCTGTCGAAGATCGCTGACAAGTATTCCATTCTTCGGTCCATCGCCCATACTGGTGGCGGACATCCTGCTGGCTCCCTGCAAGTATTGGCCGGTGACGCGGATCCTCAGGACAAGCTGCTGCCGATCTTGCCCGACTGGATGTCGATCGCCAGCTATCTGCGACGCGATTCCATACGAAGCCTGCCCAATTACATCGCCGTCAACCCAGTGGACAATTACGACAACTTCACGATTGCTGGCCCTACATATCTCGGACCGGCCTTTCGACCATTTTCCGTTGTGGGTGATTTGAGTAATCCGAAGTTCGAAGTGCCCAATATCGGCATGGCGCCTGACCAGCGAGATCGACTGCAGCGCCGAATGATTCTCAAGGGCAGCTTTGATCGTTTGCGAAGTGATCTGGACATTTCCGGATCTCTGGAGGCGATTAATCAGTTTGAAGGTCAGGCCCTGAGTCTGCTGACCAGCCCCGAGGCCGGCGTTGCGTTCGATCTGACTCGGGAGCCAGTGGAAGTTCGAGAGCGTTATGGAATGAACGCCTGGGGACAGCAGTGCCTGATGGCTCGGCGACTTGTGGAGGCAGGCGTTGAAATTATCACGACTGAGTTCGATGGCCCATTGTGTGGTCGGGTAGCCAATTGGGATGATCATGCCGTGAATCATCACGTCTTCGATGCCAACAAATTTCGTGCTCCGTATTTTGATCAGGCAGTTTCGGCTTTGATTGAAGATGTTTATGCGAGAGGACTCGACCAGCGAGTTCTTGTTGTGGTCGCAGGCGAGTTCGGACGAACTCCACGAATCAGTTATGTTGCCAGCAGCGGTGGAGGTGTCGCCAGCGCTGCTGCTGGTACCGTTCAGCCTGGTCGCGATCATTGGCCGCGAGCAAATTCTATGATCTTTGCCGGTGGAGGCATTGCAGCGAGCCAGGTAATCGGAGCGACCGATGCACGAGGCGAAGATCCCGTCGATCGACGAGTGGGACCTGGCGACTTTCTCGCGACGATCTACAAGCATTTGAACATTGATTATGCCAATGTCGCTATTGAAAACTTTACTGGCAGACCGGTGCCCATCCTGAATTCGGGCTTGCCGATTCCGGAGTTGACCCGCGCCACTTAGACTGCTGATCAACATCAATATCCGCTGCATCGCCAGATTCGAAATCCGCAGGCCGCTGACATTCGGCCGCTTCTTGCACCGTCTCTGCTGGATGTGACTTTCCTTCGTCAGTGAATTGCCCCGAGAGTTTTCAACATGAAGGCCGTACGATTTTTATCACCTGGCTCGCCCGAATCCGTCCTGACTGTAGAAGACATCGCAAAGCCGAAGCCTGCCCATGGCGAAGTTCTGGTGCGAATGCTGGCTTCGCCCGTCAATCCCTCTGATCTGATGTTCGTTCGTGGGCAGTACACAATTGCTGCTCAGTGCCCCGCGACTCCAGGGTTTGAAGGTGTTGGAATCGTTGAGGAATCCGGCGGCGGACTGAAAGGACGTCTGTTTCGCGGAAAGCGAGTTGTCGTGCTCAATGCGAAGGGCGGCAATTGGGCAGAATATGCCGTGGTTCCTGCCGACAAGGTGATTCCTGTCAGCTCGAGTCTATCTGTCGAACAAGCAGCCACTTTCTTTGTCAATCCAGCGACCGCCTGGGTGATGACTCGTGAAGTTCTGAATGTGCCCAAAGGTGGATGGCTGCTTCAAACGGCAGCAGGCTCGACCCTTGGCCGAATGATCATTCGACTCAGCAAGCACTGCGGGTTCCGGACTCTGAATCTTGTACGTCGCGAATCCGTCGCAGAAGAACTCAGACGGCTTGGTGCTGATCACGTCGAAGTCTTCAACGACGAATCCGATGTCAGCCAACTCACGAAAACGATTCGCACTGTTGTTGGTTCCGGCGGATTGCAATACGCAGTCGACGCCGTTGGAGGATCAACAGGGTCTGCCGTCATTCAAAGCCTGGGACTCAACGGACGAATGCTGGCTTTTGGTACGCTCAGCGGCGAACCATTGAATTTCTCGCCGCGAGCGATGATGACCGTGAGTAGCAGCGTCGAAGGATTCTGGCTGGGCAATTTCATGAACGGAAAGGGCCTGTTGTTCAAACTGGCCCTGGTGCGGCGACTTACCAATTTGATCCAATCGGGAGTTCTCGGTTGTGAAATTGCCGAGCAGTTCGCACTCGATCAAGTCACGGATGCTGTCAAGTTGGCGGAGGATTCATCGCGAGCTGGCAAGACACTCCTGAAGCTTGCGAACAACTGATTACGGATCACCGTAAGATTCTCTATGAAAGTGCAGACAGGAATCCGGCCATTTCGCCAGCAGCGTGCGAGTTATTCTGGAGTTCTGCCTGCGCGATTCCCGCAGTGTAGGTTTTCCTCGCCTCATCAATTCGGCCGAGCTTTGCCATTTGTTGACCGGCCATCAGAAATGCCGGAACGTAAGGTTTCTCGTCCAGCATCAGGCCGTTAAATAAATCCAGACTGCGATCATTGTCGCCCTCTTTTTCCAATTCCATCGCCAGCATGTATTTGAGCATCTGATCGCTGGGGGAAGACTGAAGCATGCCTTCCAGTTTTTCTCGACGTGAGGCCATAGTTTTGGATTTCGTAAATTGTGTAGCGGCGACTCGTACTCGGACTCACCGGCAAAGTAGTTTTGTGCTCAAGTCAGGAATGAAGAGAGCAGAGCATCCTTCGACGCCATTTGGCACCTGGTTCCTGCCTGCTGCTTAAGCCTCGCAAACGACTGGGTAGACTTTCGCAAGTTGATTATTGTGTTCCAGTTCGGTGACGCAAGCTTCCAGCTTGCGAAAGACAGAACAAGCGACAATCCCACTAAGCTACGTACAACATTTCTCTGATTGTCGCACATTTCCTGTGACAATGCGCAACACCGCGGCAGCGAGCCGCACACTGAAGTTCATGCTCGGACTCGTCGATTGATCCAATCCCCTCTGTGAATTCCACACAGGCGAGCGGCTGAAAATGGATTACCAGATCCTGGCAGAGCGATTGTTTCACTTGCTCATGAACGATTGGGACAATCGTTCGACAAGAAGAAATCCTCTCCCACCGCTCGCCTTAAAGGTGCGCGATCTTGCACCGTGATTTTCAGGGAAAAAGACTCCGGGAAACGCTCGCCCAGAAAACTTTCCCAAAAGAATGTCACAGAATTTCTGCTGACCGTTATTGAGTAATCAGGCAGTCATGGAAGAGTCGAATCGTATTCTTCGCAAGTAGAAGAAGCGGCTGTGACGGCCATTCACGACGATCGGAAAGAACTTCAATGGCCATTCAAAACTCTCTCTTTAAGTCAGCCCTGACTCTTTTGTTCAGTGGCATCGTCCTGATCGGCGGAGCGGCCAAACTGTATCGCGGATTCAGCGTTTTGACGAGCACTCGATCCAACTCGGTATTGGACGAGTTGTTAAAGAAGAGTGATGAGTCCGTTGCTGAAGCGAATCGGCAATCGAATGAGATTGCGCCTGTCTTCCAATCGCTACTCGGCGACTTCGACCAGTTGGGCGTCGCTGCGTTTCGATTAGAAAAGCGTGAAGCGTGTGCACAACTCACCGAACAGTTTACGGCAGTCAATAATCACCTCCATGTCGCTTCGACGTCACTTCTTGAGGCTACGAATCACGGTACCAGCGAGAAGGTGACTGCGTTTCTCAAAGCCCGCTCCAATGCGTATGAACTGTTAGTCAAAGTGAACACGCAGAACATCGATATCATTGAAGCGACCTTAGATGAATCGATTGTTGACACGGATGCAATCGTCGAATTGATCATGTCAATTGCCAAGAGCCGAGATGCGGACCAAATAGTGGCGGATGAAGCGACTGCGGCAGCTGATGCGGTCATGGAAGGATCGTAAACATAAAGAGAATCGGTCGCCGGTGGAAAACCATCGGCAAGAAACTGCCGGTCAAAAGCAACACCAGGAAGAACCGGAGTCGTGGCACCAGCAATCGCGACTTTCGTGAAGTGAACACCGCTTAGAACGAGGCACGTCACGTCTGAAGGGGGCGGATTTCCAAATTGTCAGGATCTTCCGGGATCCGTGTCGTTGTGGTCTCAGCACTCAGAACCGGTGGTTGGACACAATGCTGCGGTTCAAGCCCGACAGGGCCGGTACATCCTTTGCCGGGGTCGAAGGCCCTGGATACTGATCACTGAGGAGAAAAGCCCGAAGGGCCGGCACATTTGAGTCAGCCTCAAGTAATCGATGTGTCGCCCCTTCGGGCAACACCATTAAGGATTTTTTCCAGCAAAAAAAGGCTATGGGAAAGGCATTGTGAAAGCAAATGGATCATTCGTTTGAGCCACGAATGTGGTGGCAGGTGGTAGCCACGGGCGTGAGCCTTAGGTGAGATGTTTCGAGGTAATATTCAGTCCTGAAAGGACGACATGAGACATCCCGATCGCAATTCCTGTCGTCCCGGTCGGGACTTCTGCCGTCGTTTCATCGCGAACCACGGGCTCGCGCCCGTGGCTAACAACTGCCGTCCCGTTGGGACTGAATCGCAGTCGTAATCCCAGACCGTGTTGCATTTCATTCTGTGTTTTCACTACAAAAAATGCTTCACAGCGTTGCCCTGTGGGGCTTGAAAAAGAATGTTCCCCTTCGTTGTCCGGTGGCTCACGCCGTCCAGCATTGGATTTGTCGGCCCGCAATGATGCACGCGCGCCGCGAAGGAAGGAGACTCTGTCACTCGGAACCCTGACGTTTTGATCAGTGACTCATCAGCGTCATCGCTGAAGTTGATCGGCTGGCTGCATGACCTTTAACGGCTGGCCCGGCAATTTTTCTGGTTTCGCTCACTTTCGGTTGCGCTGCCGTCGTGCCTCACCGCATGTTTCAAAACCTCAACATGACGATCGCATCGGAGCCTGCCGATCACGCTTTGGCCGATTGGTCGATTTGCGGTGAGATAATTGTCTTGTCGTTCTTCTGCGAAGCAATAGTCGTTCGTCCGTTCCATGGCTCCTCGCCTGACAGAAGGCTAAGCCGCCTACCGTCGAGATTTATTGAGATCAGGGTTACAAACATGTTGCAGAGTCTGGTACGTCTCGAAGGCAAAATTCCCACCCGGTATCGATTTACTCGTCGACTTTCCCGATCCATCATTCACAAGTTTCAACAGAAGATTCTTGGGTTCTATAAGGGATCCGAAATTACCAGGTTGATTCGCGAAGTTCGTTCCGAAGTGGATTGCCAGATCCTCTCGAACGAAGGCTTCATGGTGTACTCAGTCGCTCGTGCTCAGTCGACGATGAACGGCGTGATGGCCGAAGTGGGTACGTACCAGGGAGCTTCGGCCAAGCTGATCTGCGAGGCCAAGGGCAGTGTCGAGTTTCACGTCTTTGATACGTTCTGCGGCTTGCAGGACACCAACGAGAATGACCCGTTGTTCCGCCAGAATGATTATTCCGCGGCCGAAGACTCCGTTCGTAAGTACCTCTCGAAGTACCCGAATGTTCATATTCACAAAGGCTTCTTTCCTGTCGACACCGGCGATCTTGTGCGAGACAAGAAGTTCTCTTTTGTTAGCCTTGATGTGGACACGTACGCCAGCACTCGAGACAGCCTCGAGTTCTTCTATCCACGACTTCTGCCCGGCGGCATTCTGATGTCTCACGACTATGCTCAGGCCGAAGGCGTTCGAAAAGCTTTTGACGAAGTGTTGGGGCCAAAGCCAGAATCAATCATCGAGCTGCCTGAGAGTCAGTGCATGTTTATCAAACACGAATAAGCCTCAAGCCAAGGTCAGCCAACATTGCACTGAACCAGAGACGCGAGACTGTTTCCTGCTGTTTAACGCTAAGGGGCGACTCAAAGCGGGTGTTGGCTTTGGGTTGGCGAAAGCACGTGCTTTCCCCAGACAGTTTATTGTCAGTCCATCTTGCGATCACCCACATACAAGCTCGAAGCGCCAGCGAGTGGGCCATTGAGTCTTCGAAGCCCACTCGCTGGCGCGTCGAGCTTGTACAGAATCGAAGCCTCGCTCACACAGGCCTTTACTTGTCCCTTTCAGCATCGGCGATTGCGCACACACGTGTGTTGAATCTTTGGATCCGCAGTGCCTGGTTGTCATTGAGGATAGCCGCGCCGATTCTATCCGCCGATCAGCGTCTGGCCGAATGCTTCTTCAGCGCAGAATCAGCTTTCGATTCGCTCTGGCCGAAATTCGCAACCGCATCCTCGATCGATGGCTTTGCGGCCAGGACTTGTAATCGCACGAAGAAACATTACGCTCGCCACGTCAGTCGACTATACGGAGACGTTTTATGCGGCGTGTTTCTCGTGTGCTTGGGCTCCTTGGGTTATTGATCGCGACGATTCGCAGCAATGCGGATGAGCCGATATTTCGTCGTCAAATCGTTGATGCCCGGTCGACATTTTCGGCGTGTGCAGTCTTCGATATCAACGGCGACGGGATGATGGATATTGTTTCCGGTGGTCGGTGGTACAAAGCTCCCGACTGGGAACCGAATTTTGTTCGCGACGTGGAAGAGATTCGCGGGCGATTCGATGATTATTCCAATCTGCCACTCGACGTAAACGGCGACGGTCATCCAGATCTTGTCAGCTGTAACTACCGAAGCCAGTCGCTGTACTGGGTCGAAAATCCTGGCCCCGACTTGTTGGCCAGCACGCCGTGGAATCGTCATCTCATTGAGACTCCCGGTCCGATGGAAACGGGACGCCTTTTCGATGTCGACGGTGATGGCCGTCTCGATATTCTGCCCAACGGAACAAAGTTCGCGGCGTGGTGGGATCTGCAACCTGGTCCGAGTCCGAAATGGTCACGGTATCCATTGCCTGAGGAACTTGCGGGGCATGGAATTGGTTTTGGAGATCTTAACGGAGACGGTCGCGGAGATGTGATTGGCCCCGGTGGCTGGGCCGAAGCGCCGGAGGATCGCCGGACCGGGCGATGGATCTTTCATGCGGAATTCGACCTTGGGCGGGATGCGTCAGTGCCGATTCTTGTGCAGGACGTGGACGATGATGGCGACAATGATCTCATCTGGGGACGCGGGCATCGATTCGGTGTTTACTGGCTGGAGCAAACTCGAAACACGAATGGCGAACGTCAGTGGATTCGTCACGCGATCGACACCAGTTGGTCTCAGGCTCACAGTCTGCTATGGGCCGATCTGAATAACGATGGTCGCGGCGAATTGATCGCTGGCAGTCGCTATCTTGGGCATGATGGAAAAGATCCGGGTGAATGCTATCCGCTGTCTGTTTTCTCATACCAGTTCCAAGCTCAGACACGAACCTGGACTCGGCGAAAAATCTCCTTCGGCAACGACGTCGGATTTGGACTGGATCCCAAAGTTGTGGATCTCGACAACGACGGTGACCTTGATCTTGTCTGTCCAGGCCGAAGCGGACTTTATGTGCTGGAGAACCGATTGAAGAACTCTGGCGAAGCCGATGCTTCAGAGAGTTCGGACGCTGCCTTCGATGATTCTGTCACGCTTGGTGCCAACGATTACGATCATGCTAATGTGATGGTCCTCCGAACGGCAGACGGCTCGAAAAGGCCCATCACAACACCGTTTGAAATGGGGCGGCGGCGACACGATATTCTGGCGGGAATGAGTCTGGCGATCGGATCGATGCCGGAGCCCGATCGTCGAGTTCCGCTGGATGTGCAAGTGTCCGCAGAAGAACAGGCGGATGGCTACATTCGAAAGAGAATCTCCTTCGCGCCAGAGCCTGGAGATCGAGTTCCCGCGTGGTTGCTGATTCCAGATGGACGAACATCCAAAGGCCCGGCAATGCTTTGTCTGCATCAGACCACTGGTATTGGAAAAGGCGAGCCCGCTGGGCTTGGTGGACTGGAAAATCTTCACTATGCGCATGAGCTTGCGAAGCTGGGATTCGTTTGCATTGTGCCCGACTATCCTTCGTTTGGCGACTATCCTTACGACTTCAGGACTCAGGGCCAGCATTACGCCAGCGGTTCGATGAAGGCGATCTGGAACAACGTGCGAGCCATTGATGTCCTTGAGTGCCTGCCGGATGTGGACCCTGATCGAATCGGATGTATCGGTCATTCCCTGGGCGGACATAACACGCTCTTCACAGCTGCGTTTGATGCTCGAATCCGTGCGGCGGTTACCAGTTGCGGGTTTACTTCATTCCATAACTACTATGAAGGAAATCTTGCTGGCTGGACAAGCGATCGCTACATGCCACGAATCCGGGATCGCTACAGAAACGACCCGGCTCGAGTGCCGTTCGATTTTTACGAAGTGCTGTCAGCGATTGCGCCGCGTTCGATTTTCGTCAACGCTCCTGTGGCCGACAGCAATTTTGAAAACAATGGTGTTCGAAAAGTGGTTGCCGAAGCCACCCGAGCGCAGCAGATTTATGGCGATACCGCGGGGCAAGTCGTAGCTCGGTATCCTGATTGCGGGCACGATTTCCCAGATGAAGTCCGTGAAGAAGCCTATCGATGGCTTCAGGAACGATTGAAATAAGTACTGGTTGATTTGCTGATGCCGAATACAGTCATGTTGACCGGCGATGTCTTTTGTCGAACAGGATCAATTCGAATGCTTCGAGTCATTCAAACATTTGTGTTAGTTTGTGGAATCATTTCGATGTCTGAACTTTCGGTGGCGGATGAGTTCCGACTGAGTCTGCGAACACAAACTCGGGCGACGGCCGAGAGCCAGTTCATTCGCAGTTCAACAGAGACAACGTGGGCATCAAAGGAGACAGCGATTATCGTTTGTGATGTCTGGGATAAGCATCACTGCCTGAATGCCGTCCGGCGAATGGAAGAATTCCTGCCTCGCATGAATGACGTGCTGAAGACTGCAAGAGAGCAAGGTGCGACCATTATTCATTCACCGAGTGACTGTATGCCGGCCTACGAAGACCATCCGGCTCGGCTGCGTGCGATCGAGGTACCAAAAGCAAAGAACCTGCCAGTTGATACGGAGTTCTGGTGTTCGAAAATTCCTGCGGAGGAACAGGCGGTCTACCCAATCGATCAGTCCGACGGAGGCGAAGATGACGATTCCCTGGAGCACGCTCAATGGGCTTCGGAATTGAAGGCATTGGGGCGTAATCCAGGACTTCCATGGCAGAAGCAAAATGACATGATCGAGATCAGAACCGATTCTGACTATATCAGTGATCGGGGCGATGAAGTCTGGAACATCCTGGAATCTCGCGGCATCAAGAACGTCATCCTTGTCGGAGTTCACACGAACATGTGTGTGCTGGGGCGGCCGTTCGGGCTTCGTCAGATGGTTCGCAACGGCAAGAACGTTGTCTTGATGCGAGATTTGACCGACTGCATGTACAATCCGAAACGCTGGCCGTACGTGGATCATTTTACCGGCAATGACCTGATCATCTCTCACGTTGAGCGATTTGTTTGCCCAACGATAACAAGCGAACAAATTGTGGGTGGTGACGCATTCCGTTCCAGTTTTGATCGCCGAGACGAAAGAGATTTTACTGACGTGAAGGCATCACGAGTGACGGCCGCTTCGTTTAGTGAGCATTGGTCGACTGCCGAAATCGGAAGTGACTGGATGACCGCGACTGGAGGCACAATTCAGAAAGCTGCGGGGCCATCGTGGTTTCGTTGTTCAATTCGACTCCCGGAAAGTTGGCTTTCCAATGGAAATCTGACTCTGAAACTCGACGCTGAAACTCATGGCGCAACAGCTTGGCTCAATGGAACGCCGTTAAGATCGACGGCGGGCTCAAACGAACTCGAAATTCCGGTGGATGCTGTTGCCGCGAACGACATCAATCTGCTGGTTGTTCGATTTGACCAGAAAGACGAGCAATCACACATGCCGAAGGCTCCGCAGATTCTTGGCAAAGGACGATCACTGCCACTTGCCGGACGCTGGCAGTTCCGTTTGGGCGACGGGTTCAACGGGTCCAATATTCCGCTGCCTGCAAAATTCGGAATCGGGTCGGACGTGTTGTTTGAAGCAAAATGATTTTGCAGAGCCACTCTTCGTGGGATCTATGTTCCGCAGGATACGTACAAACCGAATAACCCGACGCATGCAAATCCATGAGAGCCGTTGTCGGTGCATCTCGATGAACTCCGCGAACTCCGCGAACTCCGCGATGTGTTGGACGACTGACCGCAGTCTGAGACACAATCGCCGTTAACGATTGTTCCGATTGCATCCCGTACCTGAAACCCCACGCCCTCTTTCGGCAGATTCAACCGAAAAGAATTTGCCTTAGCCGAATCCGCAGTTCGATACGAAAGCTGGACGATTCCAGAGCCACTCGATGGATGAGTGTGCTCGGAGAACCGAGTCCGGCTGTTCGTTCCTGAATAGCCGAACTTAGCGATCTGAATGATTTCGAATGCGGAAGGAGCCGCGCCACAGGATGTGAAACTTTCCACCGGAGAGTCCGTTGATGGCGCGACATAGTTCAAAAGCGGCCTGCGTAGCAATGCTCTCGATCGGACTTGCGGTCGGCGGGCATCTGGAATCTTTACGACTGACTCCCTCAGCTCGTGCCGTTTCCGGAGAGGGAGCAAGTGAGTCACCATTGCCATCGCAGGCAATGGCATTGTTTGACAGCGGAAATCATATTTCGCAGATCGCCTCGGATGTGATGCCCTCAGCGGTTCATATTCAGGCCATTCGCGTTGAAAACGAACGCAAGGTTGAAGAAACCGGTTCCGGCGTCCTGATGCGAAGCCAGACCGTAAAAGGTCTCTTCGTTATTACCAACAACCATGTTGTTCGCGGCGCAGAGATGCCTGCGATTGACATTGTTCTGTCGGACGGTTCGACCGTGCATCCTCAACGCGTCTATCGAGACGTCGAAAGCGACATTGCGGTCCTTCAGGTTCCCGACGGCGGCCAGCCAACTGCCCGATGGGGTGATAGCAACACCGTGGCCATTGGACATTTCGTTCTGGCGTTTGGAAGCCCATTCGGGCTCAGCCAGTCCGTCACCATGGGAATCGTAAGTGCCAAAGGTCGTCGAGACCTTTCGCTGACTGCTGACCAATCGGTGACGAATCAGGACTTTATCCAGACCGACGCTGCGATCAATCCGGGGAATAGCGGCGGACCGCTGATCGATGTTCGCGGCACTGTGATCGGAATCAACACCGCCATTGCGTCCAACAGTGGTGGCAACGAAGGCATTGGGTTCAGCATTCCAAGCAATCTGGTTCGCCGGGTGTTTGAGCAGATGGTGGCCTACGGTCGCGTTCGTCGAGCCTATCTTGGTGTGGAACTGGATAACAATTTCAGTGACGAGGCCGCTCAGCGTTTGGGATTGTCCCGAGCACGCGGAGCCCGAATCACTCGCGTGTATTCACACCGCTCCAGCCCTGCGGTGACTGCGGGTCTGCGTCCAGACGACGTTATTGTCTCCTTCAACGGCGTTGAGGTCATTGATGAGAATCATCTGATCAATCTGGTCAGCTTGTCAGATATTGGGTCGGCTGTGAAAATCGAAGTTTACCGCGCACGTCAAAAGTCCGAGAAAGTCGTTCAGCTCACTGATCGAGAAGAGTTCCGAACGGCGGACGATGCTCGCAATACTTTCAACACGCGATGATTCTCGTCAAAGTCAGGACTCATTCCGCAAGAACCAGTTCGCATGACAGGCAATGCCGCTCATGAGAGCAACATCAAACCAGTAGAGGATCTTGCTAAAGATCCAAAAGCTCAGGAAGTTTAGCAACTTCCACGACGTTGGTTGAGCGGTATTCAAACGACTCACCACGGCTTTGCATTACGGCGATGATTTGCTTGCGAGGTTCTTTCCCACGCAATTACACGCCGGAAATCGCGACTCAGCCGTGTCGACGGCACCATATTTCGTCAATTGGCGGACAGAAGCAGTTTTCTGGGTATAATCCGGGAAACTGCTTTTTTGTTGACGGGACGGTGATCATGTCGAATTCCTCTGGCAATAACTCCGCTCAGCATCGTGGCGGAGTGATCCATACTTATCAGCAATATGATCCTAAGGCGATTCCGTCTCCGAGTTCGCCGCCGCCGGATCTTGTATCGCCTGCGTTTGAGCACATGCTGGCTTACGGCTCGATGCGGGAGTTCAGCGAAGAGGAACTGGCCAAAGCCATTCGTCTCGACCCGGGGCAGTTTGCCGGACTGGGCCCAAGCCTGGATGCGCTGATTCGCATGCTTCAGGAAAGAAAAGAAAAGCTGCTTTCCACTTACGAAACGGACACTGTCCAGAAGAAGGCCTTGAAACGGTTTGCGGAAGATGCCAAACAGGCTCGGCCGCCCGGCAAGTTCTCAAAGTCTTTTTGGCAGGCGGTGAAGGAAGAGCAAATCTATTCGATGGAAAGCCTCTGGTATCGAGCCGAAAGGTCGGATCCGGGTTTTGCATCGAAGCTTGTCACTCTGATGGAAACACTGGGAGACAAATACCAGGTTGATCATCTCGCCGCAAAGTACACCTTCACCGGGCGGCAGTCGATGACGATTCCGGAAGCGATCGAAATGCTTGCCGAATTGAAGAAGATTGATGAGCTTCTGAAGCAACTGGAAGACGCCAAAGAGAATGCCCAGTTGGCCATCATTGATCTTGAAGAACTCAGTGAATTCGCGGACCCGGAAGCTGTTGCCAATCTGAACAAATTTCAGGAGCAGATTCAGCAATACCTGAAAGACATGATGGAAAGTCAGGGGCTTTCCAATCAGGACGGCCGAGTGCAGTTGTCCCCCAAGGCTTATAAGCTATTCCAGGGCCGATTGTTGCAGATGATCTTCAGCAATCTTCAGGCTTCTCGCAGCGGTCGACATCAGGGGCCGATTGATGGCGAAGGCGTTGTCGAGATGCAGCATACCAAACCCTACGAGTTCGGTGATTCTGTCGCTCAGATGGACATTCCCTCAACGTTGATCAATGCAATGCTTCGACAGGGCAATACGCGACCGCTGCAGTTGCAGCAGCGTGATATTGAAATTCATCGTTCTCGCAACAACCCGAAATGTGCGACGATGGTGCTGATGGACATGAGTGGTTCTATGCGTTACGACGGACAGTACATCAACGTCAAACGCATGGCACTCGCATTGAACGGACTGATTACTTCAGAGTATCCCGGCGACTACCTGAAGTTTATCGACATGCATACCTTTGCAAAGCTGGTCCCGCCGGGCGAGCTGATTTCACTGATGCCGAAGATTCCGACGATCACCAGTCCCGTTGTGCGGCTGCGAGCGGACATGAGTCGTGAGGATGTGACGGAGGTTCATATTCCACCTCACTTTACGAATATCCAGCACGGGCTGCAGTTGGCAAGGCAGATGCTTTCAGTGCAGGATACTCCCAATCGTCAGGTTATTCTGATCACTGACGGACTTCCTACCGCACACTTTGAGGGCAGCCTGCTTTATATGCTGTATCCGCCCGATCCGAAGACGGAAGAAGCCACCAAGCGTGAGGGCATGCTGTGCAAGCGCGAAGGAATTACGATCAATATTTTTCTGCTGCCAAGCTGGTCGCAGTCCCATGAGGATGTGCAGTTCGCTCATCGACTTGCGGAGAGCACAGGCGGACGAGTGTTCTTCACGGCAGGGAAAGATCTGGATCGATTTGTTGTCTGGGATTATGTCAGCAACCGGCGGCAGATTATTGGTTGATCATGAATGAATTCCCGTCCCGTTTCCGCGGGACGAAAAGAAAAAAAGACGAGCGAATGTTGCCATTCGCTCGTCGTTCGATTTTTTATCGGCGCGATTCCTGACGAGAGCTTCTACCGAAGAGATTTTGTTTTCTCTGCGGTCGACTGTCCTTTCGCTTCAGGTCGTTGCGCTTCGGCTTCAGCACCGGCTGGAGCCACCGTATCAAGCTTCTTGCCCTGAATCAACGCGTCAACCGCGTATTCAAGATTTGCCGCGGTGATTCCGCCTTCGACGGTTCCATCTTTGTTGACAATAAACATTGTTGGAACAGACACGATTCCGAATCCATAGTCACCCGGCTGCAGCCCCTCACTTTTCGGCGCTTCTCGCAGATTCTGCCAGCCGATACTGTGCTGCTTCAGATACGCAGCGACAGCATTCGTATCCGTGTCCATATTCACACCAAGGATCTCGAAGCCTGCTTTCTGGTGCTTCGCATAGACTTCTTTGATTGCAGGAAGATCGTCCGTAAATGGCTGAGCGTAGGAAGCCCAGAAGACCACCAGCGTAACTTTGTCCTGATACTGGGCTGCAGAAAGTGGCTGGCCTTGTAGAGTCTTGCCGGCCAGTTGCAACTTCTTACCCGTCAGCGTGAGACGTCGCAAAGCGCCCTGCGCCTTGACGCCGCCTTCAGTGCTTGGGTAGTTCTTCGCGAGCTGAGCATACCACGCCTGAGCATCCGCGATACGTCCCATCAATTCATAGCTGATGGCCAGTTGCACCACGGCATCCGGCGCGTCTTCAGAATTCGGCCACTGTCGAGCAAACGCTTCAAGCTGTTCGAACCACCATTTTTGCGTTGCTTCACGTGCCTTTCCGGCATTTGCGGGTGCGACTTCTTCGTCTTTCTTTAATCGAACGGCGTACTCAGCCATGAGCCTGCGGTAAAAAATGTAACCCAGCAAAGTTTGATTTGCCTTGGCAGATTCCTGCAAAGCGATCAATCGCGGCAGTCCTTCCGGATAGAGGCCTGATTGCGTCGCAGTTGAAAGACTGTCAGTGAACTGCTGAATCCACTGCTGACGTTCTTCATCGCTGCGAGCCATTTTCACCAGCTGCTCGCTGACGTTGGCTCGAGCAACGTTATAGTCAGTGAAGGCCTTTGGTGGCGCATCGGGGCGTGGACTTGCGTCATCGATTTTTTGCAGATCCGCGAGAAGCTTCTGCATTTCTGCAGGCATCTCACCCGCGCCTGGTGTACCAATGTCGTCTGGACGCATGCCGCTTGGCTGCATCAAAATCCCACCAATCTGAACAACGGTCTTTCCGCTCATGTCCAGTGGTGACGGAACCTGGATGAGCTTCCAGGTCTCACCAACTTGAACCATTTCGCCGATGGAAATCAGTTCCAGCTTTTCACCATTCTGAACGTAGCCCATTGAGTTTTCATACACCACCACGTCACGAGTTGTCCCGAGATCTTCGGCGAGCACAAGCCCCGGCAACGGTGGATCGAAGCGAACCCATTGGGTCTTCGCGTTCAACACTTTACTGTTGGACAGCGATGCCTGCGCTTTCTTAGCCAGGTCAGACGTCGCTTCCTGGATTAGCTTCGCTGTCGCTGCTGGAAGGCGGAGAGCCTGGATGTCCGAATCGTTGACCATAACAGTGCTGAGTGCCTGAAGATCTCCGCTGATCAGCGCTTCCACCGCAACACGTGCGGCTTCCTGAGCGGAAATTACTTTCCAGTAATCAACCTTGCCATCTTCGTTCTCGTCAACACCCCAGCGAGTTCCGCCCCAGTTCATCCAGCGAAACTGATCGGGCTTTGTATTCTTGCGGGCTTTGTAATCACCGTTGGTATCGATGTCTCGATAAACCTCCAGACCCAGGTGATAGTAGCGATACATGTCCGGTGCACCATCACCGTTTGAGTCGGTGAAGCGTCGCAGTATTTCGTTTGATGGACCTGTAACGACATAACTGCCTTTTTCGAGCGTAACCTGACACTTGGCCATTTCCGCTGCATCCGGTGTGTCATATTCAACACCCTTTTGCGACGGAACATACCCCTTCAGCAACGCTTCTGCTGTTGGCGCCTTGGGTGCCTGAGCTTCAGACACCGCTGCTGGCCATAAGCAGCAAGTCAGTGCTGCAAATATGAGCGTGGCTTTGCAAAAATTCTTCTCTGACAAGCGTGCTCGAAGAGCACCTTCCCACCCTGCCATGCAACGATCAGTCATTGCGCAGTCTTGCTGGCGAAAGGTTCCTTGATGCATCCCTGCTACTCCGTCCAATTTGAAAACTGTGTTCAAGACTGGCCCGCGGTTCTTCCGGCAGGCTCCCACCTGCCGCCAACGGCAACATTTGCCGGATTGTAAGCGAAACTCCAAAATCAAGTCATCCCCTATTTTTGCAGGCATTTATGAAAGATTTTTGGATGCTTCATGGCTTTTGCCCCCGTACTTTCCCCTGACTTGTAAATCCGGATACCATAGGAAAGCGCGGTTCCAGCATTGCAAGAACAGTAGTGCATCCAGCAGTCAGTGAGTCAAGTTCGATCGCAAAACGGAACCCAGCCTTGCGTCGAACAGAAATTGCAATGACGGAAAAACTGGAATCGTGGAGTGTGAATGGAATACGAAGGCACTCCTGTAGACGGAACGTTCTGCGTCGTGCCCTTGAAACTGAGTCGTTATGAATCCGACTACTCCACCGTACCTCAATCTGGTTCGCACGAAAAAACTTCAGACCTATTCCAAAGTTGAGGCGACGATGAGCAATGTGACGCAGACCCCTGGCGATACTCAACAGGTCGCAAGCCGTCGAGATCTGATTCGATCCATCGGCGGTGGGTTCGGGACGCTCGGTCTGATGTCAGCGTTCGGCAGCACCGCACTCGCCGACGCGACACCATCACATTTTCCGGCTCGAGCAAAACGGGTCATCCACCTGTTTATGAACGGTGGCCCGTTTCAGGGAGATCTGTTCGACCCTAAGCCGGACTTATTGAAATTTGCCGGTCAACGACCTCCCGAAGCCGACTTACGAACCGAACGAAGAACAGCGGGACTGCTGCCTTCGCCTTTTCGTTTTCGTCCGGCTGGCCAAAGTGGTGTTCCTGTCTCGGAACTTCTCCCGATGACGGCAAAGTGCATCGACAACATGTGTATCATTCGGTCGACTTACACCGATAATCCGAACCATGGCCCCGCGTTGTTGCTGATGAATAATGGGACCATATTGCCAACTCGCCCAAGCATGGGCGCGTGGATGTCATACGGGCTGGGAACGGAAAACTCTGACCTGCCCGCGCACATTGTTCTTTGCCCGGGCAAGCCTGTTCGTTTTTCAATTCTCTGGAACAGCGCGTTTCTGCCAGGATCGCATCAGGGAACGTATATCAATCACACGGATCCGTCGCCTGACAAGTTGATACCGTTTCTTCGCCACGCGACTGCGACTCCAGAGTCACAGGCATCGCAGGTCAAACTGATGGGCGAGCTCAATCGCCTGCATCTTCAACGATCCGGACCAGATGTGCAGCTGGAAGGGCGACTCCAGGCCATGGAAACCGCGTTCCGCATGCAGTTTACCGCGACCGATGCCTTTGACCTGCAAAAGGAGACACAGGAAACTCGTGAACAATATGGACAGGGGCATTTCGCAAACGGATGTCTGCTCGCTCGGCGTCTCAGTGAACGAGGAGTTCGATTCGTGCAGGTCTATTACGGCAACGGTCAGCCATGGGATACACACAGCAATCACAACGACACAACTCGAAATCTCTGCCAGGATATCGATCGTCCCATCGCCGCGCTGCTGACGGATTTGAAGCAGCGAGGACTGCTGGATGAAACGCTGATTCTTTGGGGTGGGGAATTCGGACGCACTCCAACTTCAGAAAACGGAAGCGGACGTGATCACAATCATTATGGCTTTACAACCTGGATGGCGGGCGGTGGCATCAAAGGCGGAATGACGTATGGAGAAACCGACGACTTTGGATTTCGCTCCGTTCACAACCGTGTTCACATCCACGATCTGCACGCGACGATTCTGCATCAACTGGGCATTGACCACGAACGTCTGACGTATCGATACGCTGGGCGAGACTTTCGTCTGACGGATGTTGCCGGTCGAGCGATCCGCGAAATCATGACCTGACAGGATCGTTGTCTTTGTCGAATGGAGCGTCACGCCGGGCCTCCAAAAACTTGACAGACTTTGTTCCCTCGCCGCGACTACATCCAAAGCTCTCTTTGGGCCGCCTTCAGACTTTCGTCAGCCATTGAAACATGTCACACTGAACACCCCTGACCGCGCCCTCCGCCTCGAACGTATTCCCACCAGACTGGATTCCCTTATGCTAAGCTTTTGGGATCGTGATTCACTCTCGCGCCGACGACAGTTTCTGCAGGTTGGCGGATTGGGTCTTGGCGGCTTCCAGCTTTCCAGCCTGCTTCAAAACCGCGCTCACGCTTCGAGCACTATTCCGGTCGTCAAAGATAAGTCCGTCATTTTTCTTTTCCTGCACGGCGGCCCAAGTCAAACGGAGACGTTTGATCCCAAAATGACGGCCCCGGTAGGCATTCAAAGCGCAACGGGCGAATTGCAGACCAAACTGCCGGGCGTCACCTTTGGCGGGACGTTTCCGAAGCTTTCGATGCTGACTGACAAATTGTCGATCGTTCGGTCTTTCGTCACCGGCGATGGCAATCATGACATTAAACCGATTGTCGGTCGCGATACGCTGAACGCCAATCTCGGTTCCCTGTATGCTCGAGTCGCGGGAACCAACAGACCTGGGAGCGGAATCCCAACGAACGTGGCGCTGTTTCCAAAGGCCGTTGTCGAACAGGCCCAGCCCGCCGTTACAAGTTTCGGCGACTTTACGTCGGCAGGAGTCCTGGGAAACGGCTACCGCCCCTTCGTTCCCGGCGCACAGGGTGAAGCGCAGGAGAATATGAAACTGCAGTTCGACCGATCGAGACTGGACGATCGTCGGCATCTGCTTCAGCGGCTGGATATCATTCGCCGCAACCTTGATCATTCCGGAACACTGGAGGGGCTTGACCGAATCCAACAACAGGCATTCGACACCATTGTGGGAGGTGTCGCAGAGGCGTTTGATCTTTCAAAAGAAGAACCTCGCACCATCGAAAGATATGATACGGCATCGTTGCTGAGTCCCGATGATATCAGTCGTCGGTGGAACAATCACAAGAACTATGTCGACAATGTTCAAAGCCTTGGCAAACTTCTTCTGCTGGCTCGCCGACTGTGCGAAGCCGGTTGCGGCTTCGTCACCGTGACGACGAACTTTGTCTGGGACATGCATTCCGACGTTAACAACGCTGGAGTGGAAGAAGGCATGCGATACATGGGTGGCCCTCTAGACCATGCATTATCGGCGTTTATTGAAGACATTCATCAGCGCGGCCTGGACGACAGGATCATGCTGGTCGCCTGTGGTGAAATGGGTCGAACACCTCGAATTAACGAACGAGGTGGCCGTGATCACTGGGGCGGATTGGCTCCGCTGCTGATCACTGGTGGCGGACTGAAAATGGGCCAGGTGATCGGTCAATCCAGTCGCGATGCCGGTGAGCCCGCATCGAATCCCATCAGAATTCCCAATCTGATTTCGACGGTTCTTCACAACGTGTTTGATGTTGGCCAACTCCGACTTCAGCCTGGGCTGCCACGCGAACTGACACAGCAGCTTATTGCAGCCGAACCGATCGCAGGACTCTGATTCGTGTGACTCGAATTCTGTCGGACATCGGATTCATTTTTTTCTCGCTTTGGATTTACTGATCTTCATTCCAATGACTAACACAACTCGCCCTGTTATTTGTTCTTTCGAAAGTCGCCGCGCAGAAGAGATGTGTTCCTTGATTGAACGTCAGGGCGGCGTATCTCTTTCCGCGCCGTCCATGCGTGAAATTCCGATTGAACATAACCCGCAGGCGATTCAGATCATTCAGGACATTATCGAAGATCGCCACTTTGCAGTCATCCTGCTCACCGGCGTTGGAACGGAAGCACTTTTCGAAGTCGCGCGGTCACAGAATGCCTATGACGCTCTGCTTGAAGCACTCGGACGGACGACGTTGATCATTCGAGGGCCGAAACCGGCTGCAGTTTTGAGCAAGGTCGGGCTGAAATACCAGGTCCGTGCGCCGGAACCGAATACCTGGCGAGAGCTGATTGGTGCGATTGACCAGGCAAGCCTGGAACTCGCAGGCAAGTCTGTTGTTGTGCAGGAATACGGTCTTCCGAACACTCGACTGTATGCCGAACTTGCCGCCCGCGGCGCCCATGTGACGGCGTGTCCGGTTTATCGCTGGGCGCTGCCCGAGGACACTCGGCCTCTGGAACATGCTCTGCGTGAAACGGCCGATGGAAAAGTTGACGCCGTCATGTTCACAAGCGCCAATCAGGTCAGCAGCGTATTGTCCGTCGCTGAACGAATCGGAGTGCTCGATCGTTTTCGGTCAGCAATGGAATCGCGAACCCTGGTGGCTTCCATTGGACCAACGTGCACAGAAGCTCTGACGGACAATGGTTTCCCTGTCCATACAGAAGCTTCTCCTCCAAAGATGGGGCAATTGGTTCGTGCAACACTGGAAACGTGGCAACAGAGGCAGCCAGAAATCAAGCCGCTCTAGCGACTGCTGGTTTCGACGGTTGAACACTTCCGGCAATCGCCTCTTCCATCGCGATCACTTCCTGGCTCATGGCCAGATAGTCCACCGCACCAGAACTTGTCGGCGCGTAGTCGATGATCGACTGGCCAAAGCTTGGTGCTTCCGCGAGCTTAATGTTGCGTCGGATCTTGGACTTGAAGATCTTTGCCTGTGCCCATGGCGTATCGCCATCGCTTGCCACAAGAAACTGCTTCAGGTCTTCTGTCACGTCAGCGGCCAATCGAGTGCCTGATTCATACAGGCACATCATAATGCCAGTGACTCGCAGATCACGGTTCAGTCTTCGAGTCACCAGGGCTGTTGTTTCGAACAGTTTCGAAAGCCCCTGCAGCGCGAAGAAATGAGGCTGCAGTGGAATGAAAACTTCATTGACGGCAGTCAGGGCATTGATCGTCAGAACGCCCAGCGATGGCGGACAATCCATGACAACGTAGTCGAAGCGATTCTGTTCCTTCCAGTGCTGCATCGCATTGCGAAGAAAGAACTCTCGTCCCTGAACTCCGGCCAGCTCAACCTCTGTCGCGGCCAGATCAATGTTCGCAGGAACCAACGACAGGTTCTCACCAACGAGTTGACGCGTATTATCCAGCGTGGTTTGCTGCGTGAAAACGTCGTAAACAGTCGGCATGTCAGGGCCGGCTTCAACTCCGACGTGAAAGGATGCGTGGCCCTGCGGATCCAGATCCATCAAGCAGACTCGTCGCCCTTCTCGAGCCAGAGCTGCCGCCAGATTCACGCTCGAAGTCGTCTTGCCGACGCCTCCTTTTTGATTCATTACTGCAATACTGCGCATGGAACAAAGTCCTTCGCCCGTGAGCGTTTGTCTAATCGAAGTTGTGGAACCTGGCTCAATCTTTGAGCAACCGACAGAAGAGAATCGACCACAAAAAAACTGCAGTCGCACTCCGAGGATGTGAATTTATTTAGGGTGGCCCCTGCGAAGTGCCGGTCCACTATTGTGAACTCAGTCTTCCCTGGTACCGTTCGCTCTGTGCTGCGGCTTGCGGAATGTGTCTGCGATTCTGGTAGATTCTCATCTGACGTTTGCATGATCCCGATCGGGCGCCAGAATCACCGTCCGAGGGGGAGTTCCCAATGACCAGACTGACTCTATCATGCGATGACAAAGTCAAAAAGAGCAGCCTGTTCCGCGACAACTTCGACATCACTGGACTTCGGCCATCGTTGCGTGCCAACAAAACGTACCGGCGAATGTTGCGGAATTCCTCGCAGGCAAACCAGCAAACCCTGCCGATCAATCAGCGATTGATCGCGGAAATCACATCCACCCTCGGCTGCAAATTCGCGCAGGCTCTGGTCGTGGACGAGTCGCATCTAGTGGCGCCTGTTGAGCCTGAGGTGCGTTCGGTCGATTAATATTTGCCGCCAGCCTAAACGCTGCACGATTTCGCAAGCAGTCGGCTTGTGGATTCCAGCGTTGTCAATGCGGCATCGATTGGGTCGTTCTGTAATGTGTGCCGCGAACTCACAACGGTCAGAGAAGCGGTTGTTCGGCTGAAGGAATCGAGACAAGCCTGCCAGAATGCGGCCGATCGGTCCTGTGGTTGACGGAGGCGAATTTGAGCCTGCTGGATCAATGCTGCCAGCTCCTGCAGCGAATCCACAGCCGCAGTGAATGTCTGCGAAGATGAACGAGCCGCAACGCGCTGAAGGCAGATCAGAACTTCGTCACAACACTTCTTCGATTCAGCAAGCGACTGTGACAGCGTGCAGACTTCACTCGTGGCACGGTCCATTGCATTGAGTTGCCTGGCAAACAGGACTGCTGAACTGCCAGCCGGTAACAGAGCCAATGTTTGCAGAACCAGACGTCGATTCATCTTGCTTACTCCTGATAGCGTTGGTTGACACTTGGCGCGGGAAAATTTGAGGTCTCGTGTTTTTGCGGATTCGTCAGAATCGGGCATCTCGGGAATTCTCTGCAATTCCGCAACGGCTTAATTCAACAACTGCGTGAGACGCGACATTTTTGGGAACCACTCTAATTTTTGCCAGCCCATCTGGTTGACGTCAATGTCATCATTCCAAGGTTATTCACTGCTGTTGCAGCGACTTTCCAATTCACAATTGATGACGTCAATCATTTGACGCAAGCGCCCAGCCGCCTTGCGGTCAAATACGAGACTCAAACGCGGAAGGTCCGCAAGATGCTCATCGTCAGCTTCCAGTCGGTGGACCGGCACTCTTTCGATCCTGCCGCTGACGCAGATATCTGCAAATTCGTCATTCAGGCGTTCCAGCAGCTCGTCAGTTGGTTCGACATGAAGGCGAAGAATCAACCGATCGCGAATAAAACGCATGCTGTTGTAAACGCTGTAAAATCCAAGCACTTCCTCGACAGCCTCTTCGACGCTGTCAGTCACTTTGAAGAGTGACAAGTCGCCGGGAGAAATCAGGCCGTTGTCCAACAATTCATCGCGAATGTACTTCAGAAAATGGGACCAATACGTGCCACCAGGTTCGTCCAGCATCACGATTGGCATCATGTCTCGCTTGCCGGTTTGCACCAGCGTGAGACTTTCAAACGCTTCGTCCAGCGTTCCAAATCCGCCGGGACAGCAAACAATCGCATGAACTTCTTTCACAAACATCAGTTTGCGAGTGAAGAAGTATTTCAGGCTGACCAGCTTCGGATCACCGGCGATAATCGGGTTCGCCTCCTGTTCGAAGGGAAGCAAAATGTTCAGCCCCATGGCCATTTCACGTCCCGAACCTCGCAGCGCCGCCTCCATTATGCCGCCGCCAGCTCCGGTGACAACCATCCAGCCCTCTTCGGACATCAGTCGCCCGAAAGTTTCGGCGGAGGTATAGCACGGGTTTTGCTGTTTGGTGCGTGCCGAACCAAAGACCGTCACTTTGCGATTCAAGCGGTACGGCGCGAAGACCTTAAACGCGTAGCGAAGTTCCTTCAGAGCTCGACTGAGGATTTTCAGATCGCCCCGAGTGGCTTTATCTTCGGCCAGCTTGTCGGCGGTTTGCTTAATCTCATCGATAAGCTCCGCGTGATGCCGTAATTCCGAGACGTGCTCGATCACGTCCATTTCAGACTGATGCGGATGCCGCAGCGGATTTCGTTTGGTCAAAGCAGCTTGCCTCCCTGCAAAAATTCACCATCCGTCGGTGGTTTCTGTTCGACGACTGCAATCAGCTCAACAGGGCCTGCATTGCTTCGTCGCGAGTTTTATAGATCGCCCAGATTGTGTCGAGAGCCGTGATTCTAAGCAATTCCAAAGCCATTTCGCTGGCACCACAAAGCACAAGTTCGCCACCCTTTTTCTTAACAAACTTGTGGCATCGCAGCAGCAGGGCAAGAAAGACCGAGCCAAAGTAGCCGACTCGACTCAGGTCCACAACGACCATTGGGGCTTCCTGGCCTGCCAGCGGCTCCATCACGAGGTCCGCCGCCTGTTCCACCAAATCCCAGTTCAGAGATTCGACGCTGGATGCGGGTGTCACAACGACAGTATTACCATGCCACTCGATTCGAAAACTGTCGAGTACTTCTGACACGAGAGTACCTTTCCTGAGCAATTCATTTTTTGATACGACGTCGACTGAGTCGAATTCTGAACCCGTGGAACCGGACTTCCTCGATTCGGCATCGATCTCACTTCCGCAGGCTACAGCAATCCGGGCCGGGGGAAAAGCATTCTGAGCCAACATTTGAAGGGAGGAATCCAGTTATAGGTCCTTGAAGATGGTATTTCTGTTCGCATCCGGCAGAATAGAAGTGCTGGTGGCCCACTGAATGATTATTGCAGGCGAATTTGATGTTCTCGCAAACAGTCGAATATGCTTTACGAGCCGTTGTCAATTTGGCAATGAAAGCCCCGGAGCCTCAAAAAACGGCCGACATCGCCAAGGCGACTCAAGTTCCGCCTGCCTATCTTTCCAAAGTTCTTCAGGGCCTGAAGGAAAAAGGAATTGTGAAGCTTCAACGGGGAATCGGCGGCGGAGTGTCGCTGGCTCACACGCCGGACCAGCTGACGATTCTTGACATCGTGAATGCGGTTGACCCTATTCAACGAATCACACGTTGTCCTTTGGATCTGAAATCACACGGGACGAAGCTGTGCGCACTGCACTTTCGAATGGACCAGGCCCTGATGTCGATGGAGTCGGCGTTTCGCGCAACAACGCTCGCCGAATTGCTTCAGGATTCCAATCCCAGCGTTCCCCTGTGCGATCAGCCAGCGGCAATATTGTAGGCGGTCGTCAGCGCGGTAGAGACAGCCTCCACCAGTTGTCGACGCGGGACCGGCTTCTTCAGAACCCTGAACGCCTGCGCATCCTGGGCGTCGCGGCAAACATCTTCGCTGGTATCTGAAGTGATCAGAATACACGGACGAACAATGTCCAGTTGCTTCATGGCTCGCAGGGTTTCAATGCCTGTCAGCCGACGCATATGCATATCCAGCAACACGATGTCTATTCGCTGAGATTTCACAACCTCAAGCGCTTCTTCACCCGATTCTGCTTCATGCAGGATCAGGAAAGGATGGTCTTCAAGAACTTCCCGCAACACAGATCGGAAGGACGGATTGTCGTCCGTGATCAGAAGCTGAAATCGTTTTTCGACGAGCGTAACCATTTCGTATTACCTGTCCCTGGAAGATTGGTCGTTCCAAAGTCGCGTTAGCCATCCATTGGCGGCGGCGAATTGGTGTCCCGGGTTCGAACTATGAAAAGCAGGTGAAGAATTTTCCAGTCTCAGCCAGCTCTGTCAGAAAAATTTTCGACGTGGAATTGGCAAAAATCCGCCAGCGTGTTGTTGAGTTCCCGGGCCGAACCGACCGCCAGCTCCAGAGGGCCCATATCGAATGATGTTGATTTGAGCGATTTCCTCGCAGCAATAATCGTCAAGCGTTTCGGTTTTTCCCGCAAAAAACGAGTGGCCGACTGCCTTCGCGACTTTCGCTACAACTCATGTCCACGCCGTTGAGCTCAAGAGCTCCATGTCTTCACAAATAAAATTGGCCTGCCGGCCGTCGAATGTTGCCCTGCTGCCGTGCAATAGAGCGTCTGTTGCTGCGAATAAATCGGCCTCTGACTTTAAAAACAAAAGTCGGCATTTGGTTTGCAAGATCACCCACATACAAGCTCGAAGCGCCAGCGAGTGGGCCAGTGAGTGGGCCAGTGAGTCTTCGGAGCCCACTCGCTGGCGCTTCGAGCTTGTAAAAAGTCGCTTCCTCTGAGCAAATGTCAACACTTTTGACAATTATTGTTATACGAAGCCTTAATGGGCTTCGGATTTCACGGGGCTGGCCGGAGTCACGACCGCTTCAAATGTCTCACACTCGGGATGATCGGTTCGCCAGGTTTCCCAGAACTCGGCTGGCGATGTCTTTCGCCACATTGCCAGAGCTTTGCCCACATGAGAATAGAACGTGTAACTCTGATCGATCTCAGCCTGCGGTGTCTCGGCCACATTCTTCACCAGCCAGTCGGCCGCCTTCAGAATCTGCTCCCGTGGAGGATGCAGTTCTGCAGGAGCAATCGATAACCACTCAAGGTGATGCCCGGTCGCGATGACTCGCTTGCTGGGTTTCTCTTTCGGGTCGGCGTTGGCTTCGGCGGCGGCACCATCTGTCCAGTTGGCTGGCCAGGAACCGTCAGCGCTCTGTGAGGCCATAATCATGTCGCGAGATGTTCGCAGATAATCCATAATCTGCGCGGCGGTTTCCTTCGTAATCAGTTCGCCACCGGACTGTTCGTTCAGACGAAGCAGCAGCATCAGTGAATAGACTCGATGAGTCCCCAGGCAAACGCCATCGCGTTTATGATTTCGCATCAATCGCTCGGCCACCATGTCGAACGTGATTCGTCGGCCTTCGCCATTGTGCCAGACCGTTGTTTTCTGAGGGGCCAGCCATAAGGTAAACGACATGGCCGACCATTCTGTTTCACGCTCGTCCAGCTGGAAATCTCGCAACGCTTCCGCGAGAACATTGCGAACCTGCAACGCGCGAATGGTTGTGTAAACTGGTGCATCCAGTTCAAGCCCCGCTTCGGTCAGCGCGGCGAGGGTGTGGTCATGATGCACGGAGCTCGAAGAATCCTCCCCCCAGCGAACATGAATTCCGTCCGGAGTTGGTTCCATCAAGGGGGCGTTGTTCTTTCCCCAGGAATCCATGTACTTCGCAGTATCCGTGAGAAAGTCGGCCATCTGCGGTCCGGAGATCGCATCTGGATTGTTGAAGACAATTTTTGAACCCCATGTTCGCAGAGCATGTTCAACCAGATTGGGCCGCAGATGACTGCGACTGAATCGAGGCACGATTTTCTTGAGTACGCCTGCCAGCTCTTCGTCTGAGACGACTTCCGCGTCATTGTAGAACGGTTCTACGTTGGCACGCGTTGTTCCTGCAAGATCCACATCCAGCGCGACGGGCCGATGAGACATGCGAGCCACAACTTCGTGCTGTCGTTCGCCCGGAATGCAAAACCAAGCTCCGGCAAACGCGCTGCCGAAGGCCAGTTGCACGCCAAGCCACGTACGAAGAGAAACTTTACGACGATGAATTTTTGCAGTGCTCATAGGACGACGCTCGCGATTGCAGAACAAAAGATGATCCACCGGCAATTCAGATTGGATTGTTGCGTACGAACACCGCGCCCTGGCGATCTTCGTACTTTGCTGTCCAGTCTGAACTCTCCTTGAATCGCTTCAAAAGTCCCGGCTGACGGTCTTTATCAACAACGGCCAGATTGATTCCATATTCATCCATCAGCCCATTCCAGTCGCTCGGGCCGTTGATCATTCGCATGTAATCATTCCACACTTGTTGAGGAATCACGTGCACATGCAGGTTCACCATTGGCTCAAGTGATTTTGGGCCTCGGTTCATCACGTACCCAGTCCATTCCGCAGGAACAAATGCAATCCCTGTCGGCAGTGATTCGACCGAATCCAGAAACGCAACTGTTGCCAGTGGTGTCTCCGCAGAAACCAGTCGGTTCGCCTCAGGAACGCGTCCGTGCACGATCTGAATTCCGAATGGTGTCAGAGCAAAAAGGATCCAGACAATACCGCTATTAACAAGTGTCCACAGACCAGTGCCTTTTCCCGGTTGCGGATTCTGAAGCCACTTCGTCGTCTTTCGCATTGCGGCGATCAGATGCGTCGCGGTGATGATTCCCGCCAAAGGAGCCCACCAGTTCAGCATTCGTCCGGACCAGGCGGCCAGCAGTCCCGTGGCAACAAAGGCCAGCATCTCGCCACAGTGCATGCGGCGAGGGCTTAGTTTAATAGCGATAAACGCCAGCAGTGCTGCCGCCGCCGCCGATTGTCCCTGCGCCGATCGAAGTGACAGCGCGTCCCATTCGAACATGGATTCAATGTTGGGATTGCCGGCAACGTTGAGAACTTCCGGATAAATCGCCAGGCCCGCTGGGTTCAACAGAACCGCAGCGCCGCAAAGTTGAGTCAGCAATATTGTTCGATGAAACTCACGATCCAGCAATGCCACACGGAGAGATTTCGAGATCACAAACACGTCCGCAAAGCGACCGATTCCGGCGATTCCCATCAGGAACAGACCCATAGAGAATGAGCCATGAATGTTGGCCCACAGGGCAAACATGACAGGCATTCCGATCCAGGTCCATCGCGAATGTTTGTGGCGACCGAGCATCCAGGCAACAACAACGCAGTAGAAAAGCACGCCTGCCAATTGAGGACGGATGACAAGCAACTGGTCGAGATTCACCTTGAAGAATATTCCAGCCGCCAGGATTCCACCGAATGCAGAATGGCTCATCCTGACAGCTCGCCAGGAGATCAGGGCCAGGCTGCCCGCGATCAGTAACGCGTAGACAAACTGCAATCCTGTCAGGCCAAAGTGATTATTGATTGCGGCCATGCCGGTCTGTCCCAGCCACGGAATGTTGATCATCGAAACGCCGCGACACAGTCGCATGATTGGCTCGGTCGATGAAACCATTCGAGTTCGCAGAATCTGCTCGCCATAATTCAGATGGTCCCACAGATCGGTGTGCCACAAAGGGCGGCTGGCCATCAGAACAAAGACGAAACCAATCAGCAACGTAAACAACGCGGACACGGGCGTGGTTCGAATCCATTCCGGGGTTTTATCTTCCAGGACTCGCGCGTCAGGTAGTTCCGGTGCGGGTAGTGGTTGCGGAGACGGTACACGCTCCTGCTGTTCCACGACGAGTGACATAATGAGCCCCCAGTGCAAATTCGTTCGATGTGTTGCAAAAAGTCTACAACATCGACCATCCCTGGCGTGACTCCTTCTTCAGGACCTGGCAACTGCCTCGCAACATCCTGCTGAAATCTTTGGGTTAGTTGGAGTTTCTTGCTTATTTCGCAAACAAGGATCACACATGATTTTGCTGATCGCACGGATTATGCAACGTCCGTTTTCGGGGCGAATGGTGTCCGGCGGGATCCCGCAACATCGCAGCGTCAGTCACTCTGCAGAGTCCCTGCGTCTTTCTGCGTCGACTGTGCTTCATGAAATCGGACGACGTCGATGATTATGCTTTGTTTCAACGCGAAATCAGGTGCGCGTGCGTTACGTGCGGAAATTCCTGCGATTTATTCTGAAAGGATACCAGAGATTAGCCGGTGGTCGCCGCTTGGCGCAACCACCGGGGAACTGTTGCAATTGAGACTTGCGGCCCCCTTCCGAAAACCTGACAAGCTGCTCATTGCGCGTAAAAAAAGCTCACAGGCTTGAGATGCCGGTGAGCTCTTTGAATGATGCCGAGAAGACCGCGAGAGATGAACCAAAAGCGAGAGAGAGGGAGATTGAGAAAGAGGGCTGGTGGTTCGAGTTGGTCTAAAATCGGGGCAATCAGATCTGACGATCTTTCTTCTTTTTCTTATCGTTGTCTGCTGGCTTTTCCTTTTTCATCTGCTGCTCCAGGCGTTCTGCCTGAGATTTTTCCTGCTTCTCTGTCTTTTCGATGACTTCGCAGAGTTCTGCCAGTGACTTCTTAACCGGTTCCTGAGTGAATGATGAACCGGCTGTTCGAGCTCCGCAGCCTTCCTGAGCAGGAATGCTGTAGCTCTGGTCGAGACTACGAATTGCGAAGGCGACATCCTGCAATTCTTCGTTGACTGACTTGGCGACAACGGTCAGTCCGGTTGTCAATCCGACGACGGCGACGGTGCCAACAACAACCGCTTCTGCTGACAGAAGAACGCCCGATTCGTCATTCCAAAGCTTACTGAACAAACGCATATCTCAATCTCCACAAACAGGACCATAAAAAAGGATGGACCACCCAATCTCTCTTGCATTCGATTGGCCCATCTGGATCAGTTGTGAGGATTATGCTGGCAAATTGACGCCCTTTGCAAATGTAAAGTTAGGTAAAATAAACAAATTGGAAAGTTTTGTTTACATTTTGAAACATGTCGTGAAGTCACCGACTGATTTCGGGGCTGGCGGCAGTGAACCACGTTGCGAGCACAACTGCTTCACAAAGTTTGAAGCGATCGTCGCCGCGTTCATGACTGTCGTCGCCCCATCGTTCGGCGTTGAAATTCCGCGGTGAAATCAAACGACCTTTCGAATGTGTTTGGGGACCGGCGTTGAAATGCCTGTCGGATCTACACGATGACGCCTGGCCAGTTTCTCAATACGTCGGGTGTGACAAGCGGAGCAAGGGCGCACCAACGGCACTATTGCTTATCGCTCAGTCCTTACTGAGATCGGCAGATAAGGCTTCTGTCGACCGATTCCGCTGCTCCCTCAAGCCAGGTGAATTGGAAGATCGACCTCGAATCCGTTATACTTCCAATGATGCTGACGGCTAATCAAATCAATCGTGATCGCGATTGGTATAACCTGCCTGCTGTGCGAACAAAAAAACGACGGGCTGCTGATTGTTCGGCGAATCCGGAATTTCGGTGGAAGGTCACGAGAAGCATCCCATGAACTGGCGACTGATATTTTCAGGATTCAAGTCGCCAGGTTGGGCCATCTATGCTTTCGTCGCTGTGCTCGCTGCGTTGGCCCTGAGTTATTGGTTGATGCGTCTGGAACGCAAACTGGTCTCACGCACCGTCGGCATGACGCTGATGACACTGCGAATTCTGGTACTTTTGACGTTGCTGATCACGTTGCTTCAGCCTGTGCTGACCAAAGAGTTTGATGTGACTCAGCGAGGCCGCGTGATTGTGGCGATCGACGGTTCGGAAAGTATGGAGACCGAAGATCGGCATGCATCGCTTGCCGAAAAGCTTCGATGGGCTCAGGCGCTGGGAATGCTGGGAAATGAGGAGACGACTCCGCTCATTGAACAGTGGGTCGCTTCTGCCGAAGCGGGTGAAGAACCGAATTGGCTTGGCAAAGACACCTTGCCCGCAAATCCAACAGAGCAGGCCACTTCAGACGCCCGTGAGCAACAGATCCGAAACACGCTGGACGAACTGGCCGACATGCCACGAATCGAATTCGTTCGTCGCTTGCTTCAGTCGGAGCCTCGCCAGTTATTGGATCAACTTGAAGAAGTGATGCCGATCGACATTCGTCTGTTTGCAACTGAACAAGAAACATCCACGCCCGAAGTCCTGAGTTCAATTCTTGAGTCAAAGCGAACAGAGCTTAATCCCGGTGGAACCGATGCGCTTGATATGCTGCAGACAGTCACGGGAGAAGAGGGATCCGGACAGGTTCGAGCGATCGTGCTGATCTCCGATGGAAGACAGACAGTCGCTGGCGATGTGGCCGGTTCTGGTCAGCGTCTGGCAAGTCTGGGTGTGCCCGTGTATTCCATTCCCATTGGTTCGCGTCTTCCGCCGCGAGATCTTACCGTTGCGGCGGTTGATGCTCCGGAGGCGGTGTTCTTGAATGACAAAGCGCAGATCCGTGCTGTGATCGGAACATCCGGATTCGAAGGCGAAACACTGACGGTTCAACTGGAACAGGATGGAAAGACAATCGATCAACAGTCGATCACACCATCGTCTGACAGTGCGACGGTCACGTTTTCTGTGCCGTCAGATAAAGCTGGTCGTTTCGATTATCGTCTGGTAACAGCAGTGCAGCCGGGCGAACTTCGCGACGACAACAACACGCGGGAGGTGAATCTGCAGGTTGTCGACAATAAGGCTCGAGTCATGCTGGTAGAAGGCGACGCTCGATGGGAATTTCGATATCTCAAGAACCTGCTGGAGCGTGACAAACAGGTCGAACCACAAACTGTTCTTTTTCAGCAGCCATTCCTGAATCTTCTGAACCAGCCGTATATCGCAAGCAAGCTTCCACCCATGGAAGCGTTTCGCGAACAATTGTCGCGCACGGATTTGCTGATCGTCGGCGACGTATCGCCGGCTGAAGTTGCTCCGGGAGTATGGGAATTGATCGAACAGGCGGTCACGCGTGACGGATTGACGCTGCTCATCGTGCCGGGGCGACACGACATGCCTCACAGCTTTCAGTCTGAGGTCCTTTCTAATCTCTTGCCGATCCAGGATTTTCGGCAGCGTCTGGCGGAAAAGTTCCTCAAGACATTGCCCGATGCGGACCAGACAGTTTTTCGCCTGACAGTGACGCCTGAGGCTCAGTCACTGCCAATGTTTGCGCTGAATGCCGACCCGGCGGCGAAGAATTCGTCACTGACTTCATTGCCTGGCCATCCGTGGATTTACGGCGGCGTGCCAAAGCCAGGAGCCAGCGTCTGGGCGACCTCGTCGATTGCCGGAGTCATCCTCGATCCGGAGCCGACGATTATTCATCATGACTACGGATTTGGTCAGGTGGTCTGGATGGGGCTCGACAGTACATGGCGCTGGAGAAAGCGGGCGGCTGACGAATGGCATTATAAGTTCTGGGGGCAGTTGATTCGCTGGGCGGCCAGCAACAAAGCGGCTGCGGGAAACGATGATGTTCGCATGACGTTGTCGGATATCATCGTCGACGAATCCGAATCGGTGGAAGTTGTTGTCCGATGGAATCCCAAATTGCTCGACCAATTGCAGGGAGCCGTTGTCGAAGCTGTCGCCACGCCGATCGATGGGCCGCAGGGAAATTCATCATCGAAAACTCCGGGCGATGCTGTCAAGACCTCGCCAGAAAACGGCTCGAAACAGGAGGGCGATGCGCCGGATTCGACTGCTCTCCGTATGGGCGCGTTGCAGCCCACCGAGGAAGCTCCTGAACGATTCACAGGGCGAATGCCGCGGCTTCCGCCCGGTTCGTGGCGTGTCGAATTGAAGGTGACGGGTGGCACGTTCAAAATGAAAGAAGCGGTCCAATGCGAAATGCTGGTCCGGGATCAGCTTTCCGCCGAACTGGCGAACGTCAGTTGTAATCGCGACTTCCTGAAGCAACTCTCCGATCTGAGCGGCGGAGAGGTCGTCGAACCTTTTGACGCTGAACGACTGGTTTCCCTGGTGCAGCCCAAAGAGGAGACGTCGCAGAAAATTCAGGAACGAACATTATGGGATCACTGGCTGGTTCTGCTGATCTTTTTCACTCTGCTGACATCGGAGTGGGTCATTCGTAAACTAAACGGGCTGCCGTAATTTCACGGCCGATCAATTCATCGGAAACACGCGACATGACCATATCAACCGTTCTTGGTGCAGGAGCCATGGGAACTGCCTGCGCCTGGATTCTGGCTCAACAACCGGAGCACCAGGTTCGACTGTGGGCTCGCAATGAAACCTTTGCACGCCACATTCATGAGACTCGTGAAAACAGCCGCCTGCTTCCTCGCGTCCGACTGCCGGACAGCATTCGTGTGACAGCCGATCCCAAGGAGGCTCTGAATCAGAGCGAGGTGATCATCATTTGCATCCCGACTCGCGGATTGCGCGAGGCGATTGGAGCGATGTCTCATTTGATTCCAGATTCTGCTTTGCTGGTGAGTGCCATCAAAGGGATTGAAAATGATTCACTGTTGCGGCCGAGTCAGATCATTCAGCAGGTGGCAGGAAATCGTCCGGTAGTTGTGCTGGGTGGCCCGTGTCATGCGGAGGAGATTTGCCGCAGAAAACCTGCGAGTGTAGTTGCAGCCTGTGATTCGTTGAACGCCGCGGAACAGATCCAATCTCTGATGTCCACGGATTTTCTTCGAATCTACGCAAACGCTGATCAGGTTGGTGTTGAGCTTGGTGGTGCTTTAAAGAACGTGATTGCAATTGCCGCGGGTATTTGTGATGGACTCGAATTTGGCGACAATGCAAAAGCAGCCTTGATTACTCGTGGACTTGCGGAAATGGTTCGCTTTGGGTCCGCGATGGGGGCCGACAAAAGCACATTCTACGGTCTTGCTGGATTGGGAGACCTTGTGACAACCTGCAACAGTCCGCATAGTCGCAATCGATCGGTAGGCGAAGCATTAGGCCGCGGTCGATCGCTGACTTCGATCCAGGAATCGATGAGTGCAGTCGCAGAAGGAGTTCTGACAGCTCGCAGCGTGTATCAGATTGCAGAGGAACAATCGATCGACATGCCGATCGCGACTCAGGTGTATCAGGTTCTGTTTGAACAAAAATCTCCACGTGAAGCGACCGTCGAGTTGATGCAGCGTCCGCTGAAAGCGGAATAGCCGGGATCGTATTCCAAAGCCAGCATTTTTCAGGCCCGTTAAATTCTGCATTGGCTGCATAACCCTTCAAAACCGCCAAACAGGGCTGGGGTGAAGTCCGTTATTGGCCCTGGCCACAGAAAGTCATTTGGCGCATTGGGAAACTCAACCAATGGTTCAGAGGAAACATGAAAGTGCAGCCGAACTGCTTTGCTGACTTTCCCTGTTTAACTTCTGTGTGAGATATCGAAATGGCTGAGCAGACTCTTGCGGAACCACCAGCTACAGTATTTGTCGACCGTCGCCAACGTGATCATGGCGCGGGTTCAGTGGGAAGCGAACGTCGTCAGTTTCGTGACGGAAACCGATCCGATCGCGAGGAAGTGGCGGAATTGGCAAACGCAATCGACGACTACAAAGTCGCCAATCGCCGCCGTTTCATTACGTTCGAAGAACTGTTCGACGTGATGGCTTCACTCGGCTACCACCGCTAATCTGCTTTGTGCGAAAAGATCGGAGCAGACAAGACTGACTCCGATCGAAGTCACGCGCGCCTCAGCCGTTACTGTCTTCAACGTCAATGCCTGTCCGTTGGCGACAGGCACACTTGAACTCTGCGCCTGCCGCAACACCGGGACTGCGCGCGAACCGACGACGACGTCCTCAGCGGTGGAATTCGTGATTGTTTTTGGAGCGAGTTGAAAAACCCGAGCGAGACGGTACCGCAAGTCAATCACTTGCGACAATGATCCCTGCTTGCTCGTTGAGGACGATTGTGGCATCTCAAACAGAAGATTGAGCGGCCGAGTTCTTGATCTTCCAGCGACTTGAAAACGAGCGACTGCGTGTGAACCAGTTCTGATCACGGAATCGCTGGGTTCACAATTTTGCTATTCTTCAGTCAGCCAGTCCATAATGAAATCATCTTCGCTGGCAGCACGGCGAGTTTGCTTGGTCCGATTTGCGGCGGACTTCTTTGCAGACTCTGGCATCTTGAGGTTTCGACTACGCTCGACTTCCAGTCCCGCCTTTTCCATCAGGCTGCGAGAAAATGTGCCCTCTTCTTCCGGAGGAGCTGCATCGCCAGACACCGTATAATCAATCTTGAATGTGTGTTTGGCAATCGTCACCTGATCATCCGGCATCAGGCATTTTGATGGGCATCGTTCGCCGTTGACCTTAATGCCGTTACTGCTGCCGAGGTCACGAATATGCCAGTAGCCATCCTTCAGTTCCAATTCACAATGGTGAGAGGATACGTTCTGAAAGTCCAGCTTGATATCGCAGGAAGATCGTCGGCCGACCAGCAGCTTTTCGCTCATCAGCGGAATGGGATCACCACCGCCGCAAGGAATTAGTTGTCCCAGCATGTGAAACGCTTCTCCATTGTCGTTCAGATGCTCAGCATTCCCGAACAGGAATGTGGCTTGGTTAAAGTATCGGATTGTTAACAGTCGGATCGTCAACAGGACGAATTAGAAAACGAAAAATCACAAATCGATCCGGAGAATTCGTCTTGTTTCTGTCCGAAATAACAACGCAGTTCCAGACGGTGCGTCGCATTCCGGTGAAACAGGAAACGCTCCTTTGGCAAGCGGTGCTCAACGAATTACCGCCCCCTCAAATCTTTTCCTGCCTGCTGATCGCCTTAGGGGAAAGAGTATAGTGGTGATTTGGCGTGGTCAAACTTTTGGGCGGGTATTACTGAGCGAATTCAGTCAGAAAGTGTCCCTGGGAGTTATTCGGCTGATTTCATCGTCACAACAGATCGATACGGCAAATTGACGGCAAGGCATCAAGAGTGTGTTGCGATTCGCAGTCAGATTACGACAATGCGGCCGCAGGCAGAGGGACAGGCGTTCGCTGGACTTCACGGTTCAGAGGAAAGTCCGGGCTCCACAGGACACAGTGGTGGGTAACCCCCACCGTCCGCGAGGATCGGGAAAGTGCAACAGAAAGCAAACCGCCGAACGTCGAAGTTGCACTCGGAGTTCGCTCCGAGAAGGCTACGACGTGGTAAGGGTGAAACGGTGCGGTAAGAGCGCACCAGCGGTTCGGGCGACCGAGTCGGCTGGGTAAACCCCATTGGGAGCAAGGTCAAGCAGAAGGAACGGTTGTCTTCGGGCAGCCACGAGCCGGTCCGGTTCGTCATACTTTCGGGTCGACTGCTGGAGGTGTTGAGTAATCAACATCCTAGAGAAATGAACGCCCTCGACAGAACCCGGCTTATCGTCCCTCTGCCCGCAATTTAAAATTCCATGTGACAGATGTCCCCACACCGAAAGGAGTCGATTGTGAAGCAGGCCACTCTTTGCACCATTTGCGGATTTTTGTTTCTGTATGCAACGGCACTTGCCCAGCCGCCTGCCGAAAAAGCGGATTCTGAATCCACGCCAGTTTCTGTCGTCCTTTTGCAGAAGGCATTTTCAGAACTGTCCAGGGAACGTTTCGCCGAAGTGGTCTCCAAAGCATGGCCAGCAGACTCCACAAAACGAGTCGTAATCGATACCGCTGATCTGGCGAGCCCGGAGAAACGAGATCCCGGATTTCTGATCGCCGTTTCCAGCGATGTAAATATCGTGGTAACGCGCAGCCCGCGACCATTTGTGGAAGCCGCTGATATCGAACAGGTCAGCGACATCAGAAGTAAAAAAATGCTCAGCGCACATCGAGCGACGATTACGATTCGGATGGAATCACGAAACCAGAAAGACGACGACACATTGCAGACGACGATTGTTCCGCTGATGACAAAACTCGCGGCGGAGCTGGTCGATGCGAACACACTGGGAATCATTGTGCCGTCGGAAGAAATCCTGCTGCCTCGCAGTGCCGATCTGCAGTCGTTGCTGCGAGAAAAAGATCCGATCACCGCATTGAAGAATGCAGCCATTGTGCCGGTTGTCAGCTCTGCGGACGATGATCCACGAATGAAAGCCGCCGTTCAGGAAGCACGGTCGACCTGGAATCAGTTTGAGAAGGCTTTCAAAAAGCAGTCTCGAAACACCGAGTCTTTCAACGTGAAATTTCCGTTCAAGGCAAAAGACAAGACGGAATTCATGTGGGTCGAAGTCACATCCATCGATGAAAACACTGTCACCGGAAGGCTGGGGAACGATCCCGTTTGGGCCACCGAATTGAAGCTCGGAGATGAAGTCAAAAAGAAAGCGACAGATCTCGCCGACTGGATGTACCTTCAGGACGGTGAGATGATCGGTGGCTTTTCCGTAAAGGTGCTGATGGAAGATGAAGCCAAACAGAAATAAGATTCGCCAGGAATCCACCGCAGGCAGGACTCGTGACATCGTCCACTACGAATTTAATTGAACGGTATTGTGTTTAACCGTCAGCCGGAGGCGTACGTGAATGCCGCCACCAACGTACGCCTCCGGCTGACGGTTAAACGAAGAAAAACTGCGTCGCCACCGCTTAAAGCATTTCTCTATTCAACCGAACTGGGCTGGGACTCTGAAGTATGACAAAGCTGCTGCAAATCCTGATTCTTCCGGTTTGCTTTGCCATCGCTTCTTGCGTTTCAACCACCGCTGATGCGAGGCCCTTTAAAGCGGGATTCGCAAAGGTTGATATCACACCGACGAAGCCCACGCCGATGTGGGGATACGGTGCGAGGCATGCCGCACTTTCAACCGGAGTTCGTGATTCTCTTTATGCAAAAGCCGTCGTCATCGACGTGGAGACCGAGAAACTGGCGATCGTTGGTCTGGATCTTGGACGATCGCCGACCGACGCGATGATGGAACGGATTCAGAAAGCCATCAAGGAAACATCGAATGTGGACTTTGTGCTGATCTCTGGTTCTCACACGCATCATGGCCCGGTAATCGAACTCCTGGATGAACCTGGAAAAGGTCAGGGGGTCTTCGACGACGCTGTCAACTATTCAAAAGACCTGGAAGCAAAACTGATTCAGGTCATTAACGATGCTGCAGCCGATGCAAGATCAGCAAAAATCGGCTGGGGAAGTTCGTCCGTGGAAATGAATCGCAATCGACATTCGAAGGTCGAACCACGTCCGGTCGATACGGAACTTGGTTTGATTCGCCTGGACGATACCGATGGCAATGCGATCGCTTTGATCGTGAATTATGCCGCCCATCCAACAATGATCGACTCTGCGGATCTGCGTTTTTCGGCAGAGTGGCCTGGTGCGATGATGACTGCGGTTGAAGATCAGATGAAAACCAATTGCGTGTTTATGCAGGGAGCATCGGGTGATCTCACCACGATGCCAAATGAACAGTCGCGAGGTGCTGATGCATTCGGAAAAGCCATCGCCGCTCATGTGATGGAATTGTCCTCATCGATCAAAACGCAGGCACCTGAACGCCCGCGTTTGAAAGGCAAAACAGACTCATTCGAATTCAAGACTCGGATGACGTTTTCGAGTCCCATCACTCAGTTGATGTTCAGCACCGCCTTCTTTCCGGAGCTTGCATCCGCGTCAATGTCCGAGGATTTGCTGAAGAATACGATTCATCCTCGAATCACAACAGTTCTGATCAATCAGGAACTGGCTCTCGTTGGAGGCTCCGGGGAGTTCTTCTGCAACCACGGAATGCATTTGAAAGAACGATCCAGAGCCGCGGAAACATTCTTCTTTGGTTACTGCAATGGTCACCACATGTATTTCCCAACCATCGAAGCGGCTGCTGAAGGTGGATATGGTGCCGATCCCGCGGTAAGCTGGGTCAGCCTTGGTGCGGGTGAGGAAATGATGGATCAGGCATTGATCAATATCTACACGATGCTTGGAAAATTCACGTTCGAAAAACCCGCTCCGAAATAGCGGTCGATCAGTATCTTCAATTTTGTGCCGGAGTTCTTCCGATGCGTTTGTTCTTCACCTTGCTGGTGATTGGTTGCTGTTTGTCCTGCGATCACCTGCAGGCCTCTACGATCGTTCATGCAGGTCGTCTGATCGATGGTCGCAGTGACCAGATGCAGACAGAAATGTCCATTGTCGTGGACGACGGCAAGGTCACAAAAATCATCTCGGGCTTCGTCAAACCGGCTGAGGGAGACAAGCTGATTGATCTCAGCAAGTACACCGTGATGCCTGGTCTGATGGACATGCACACGCATCTGATGGGGCAACACTCCAAAGATTCCTATACCGAAAAGTTCTTCATGGACGAATCGGACTACGCTCTTCGATCCACGATGTTCGCTCGAGCCACGTTAATGGCAGGCTTTACCACCGTGCGTGATCTGGGTGACAACGGAATCAACTCCGTGTCTTTGCGGAAAGCGATCAGCGAAGGCTGGATCATTGGGCCTCGAATTTATACCGCCGGAAAATCCATCGCCACAACTGGCGGACATGCAGATCCGACCAACGGTCTGAAGGGTGACTTCCGACGTGACGCAGGGCCATTGGAAGGCGTTATCAACGGAGCCGATGATGCTCGCAAGGCTGTTCGTCAGCGTTACAAGGATGGTGCTGATCTGATCAAGTTAACCGCCACCGGTGGCGTGCTTAGTCTTGCGGCCAGCGGTCAAAACCCGCAATTCACCGATGACGAATTGAAGGCAATCGTTGAGACCGCCAAAGACTACAACATGGTTGTGACCGTTCACGCTCACGGTGCCGAAGGAATGAAACGCGCGGTTCTTGCGGGTGTGAATTCCATCGAACACGGAACTTACATGACCGAAGAAATTATGGAGCTGATGAAAGAGCGAGGCACGTACTGGGTGCCCACAAATATGGCCGGAGAATGGGTGGCAAAAAAAGCGGAAGAGCCCGGCTACTTTCCAGAGATCGTGCGTCCCAAGGCGGCTGCTATTGGTCCGGCGATTCGCCAGACCTTCGCGAAAGCTTATAAGGCTGGGGTAAAAATCGCTTTTGGAACTGACAGTGGCGTTTCAATTCATGGTGAGAACGCTCATGAATTTGAACTGATGGTCGAAGGTGGCATGCCGCCTATGAAGGCGATCCAGTCGGCAACACTGGAAGCTTCTAAACTCCTGCGAGTCGACGACAAATTGGGCACACTGGAACCCACGATGATTGCCGATATCGTGGCCGTCGATGGCAATCCGCTCGACGACATCAGCAAAATGCGAAACGTTGTGTTTGTGATGAAGGATGGCGAAATCTACAAGCAGCCGTAAAGCTCTTCGCATTCGACGATCCTGAGGCAGCGGTTCCGCGAAAGCAACAATGCACCTCACGTTCATTTCGTTTTTCACACCACGCGTGCGCGAACATCGATCACCGGGTTTCTATGCGTTCGCTGAGTCCTGCGAATCTCTGGCTTCGACGCAGAGCACAAAGAGGATTCGCATCAATGTGATTCTGCTCGGCGTCGAGACGATTGTGCATTTCGCTGGCGTGACGAAGTGAACTGGCACGAAGCATCAGCGAGTCATTGGAAGCAATAACCACCGGCCCGCGCAGCTTGTTGGTCGGAGTGAACTGGCAAAAGCAAGACCAAAAAAAAAGCCCGCGACAAGTCGCGGGCAGAAGTGCCATGTCTCAACCAGATCTTTGATGCGTCCCCTCGCGGCGTGTGCCTTGTTCCCGGTAGGATCGGGATACCTTCAGCATAATGAAGAGTTGAGAGAAGATCGTGTTGAGACAAAACAGCACACTTGATTGATCGTCCATTCCGAGGCACGTGTTCAATCAACCAATACACTTTCCGGCCCTGGTTTCGGAGGCCAACTCATCATCAGCGATCGGATCGGCGGAATTCTCGATTCCTTGATCAGGAACGGTCAGCCTTTGCCGAAGTTTGCCTGTTGACGTTTGACTGATGAAGGTTGTGTGCTGAACACCGTCTGCCGAACACGGTTTGATCAATCATCGCCATCATTCGGCGGGAACTGCCAGGAGAACGCCCACCAGAAGGTCATACGCAGCGTGGCAGCCGACGGTGATTCCGAAGCCCCGCAGCAGAAACACACTGGCAAAGAAGAGTCCCGCGGCGGCGCGGAAAGAAAATGCAAACAGGTTAAAAGCATCCGCCGAAGGTCCCACATGATGAGCCAGAGCGAACAGGAAGCTGGTTGATATTGCGGCCATTCCGGCCGCCCACTTCGGAGGGAACTCAAACATTCTGAAGGCAAGAAACGCTGCTGGAACCAGCAGAAGTCGGAACATAACTTCTTCGTAAACTCCCGCGCCGATGAAAGACACCGCTCGCGTTATCGAGCCGGAGACCGCGTTCACAAGAATCGTTTCCGACGCTTCATGAGCATTGATTTGTCGAAAAATCATGTCATGGAATTGTCCGACCGCAACCAGAACGATGGCCAGCAAAACGCTCTCAGCCAGCATTCCCACCTGTGTTTCCATGCGAACACGCCAGGGATTTCTGCGTGCCAGATGCCAACCAAGCAGCATGCCAATAACAAGCAGCGGCAGCAGAATTTGCCCAACGCCGGCTCGAGACAGCAAAGAACGCATCCAGAAGTCTGCGCCGTTTCGCACCGCGTCTGGCTGATCCTGACCGACAGCCAACACACCAAACTCGTAGATCGCAATCCACGGAATCAGAAAGAGCAGACTGGAGAGCGGCGTGCGGGCCTCGCTCCAGTAGTCGGGACTCTGATTGTCGGGTGTTTCAGACATAGTTGATTGCATTGGCGTACTGAGTTACACGGTTGTATCGGTTGAACCACAACAACAAACCGGAGTCTGGTTCCATCAGAACTGATCGCGTGAGTAGACAGCCGAACGAAACCGGCAAAGGTTGCCGAATCGATCGTTGAGTTTCTTGTCGTGGTGCTTCCAGCGAACAGCTTGTTACTTTTAATCCCAAAAACTGCTACACGCATCGCGATCACGATCGAGTTGTTCAACGAAAAACATTTCGGTCGGGACCGTTTAATGCACGACGCACAAGTCCACGACTTGCGACATCATCGCAACGTTGACGAACTTCTATTCGCAGAACACAGACAACCGTGATCCCTCCGACGAAGGTTTGAGAAAGTTCGGACGCCGGATTTGCTTCTTCACAGCCTGCCGTTCCCTGCTCGTTTGTAATCCTGCCGCAAACGATTCTTCATTTGCGTTGTTTCCATCATGCCATCGCAACTTATGGGCGAGCACAATGGCAGCATCGTCGTCATCGGTCACGATGGAATGTGCAGTTGTGGAATCTGTGGTCGTTGGTGAATCCGCGAGGCTCAGCGATCTGCAAAATGCCAAAGCCATTTCCTGCGTGGATTCATCCAGTTTGCCCTCTTTTGGCCATCGCTCGACCAGCTCGCTATAGAATTCTCTGATCGCCGGTGGCACGAGATTATCCACAGCCTCAAGCGATCGTTGCTCCGCGATGGCTGTAAATCCATGGGTCAGTTCAATCAGTCGCTCACTCTCAGGATTCAGACCACGCGTTGGCGTTAAACTGGTCAATTGCTCGGCAAATGTCAGCATTTGCGAGACCGATTCATCTGCCTCTCCGTTTCGAATTGCATGGATCACTCTTTTGGCAGACGAGTGGAACGTTCCAGCCACAAGGTCCGCGCCGCGAACATCCGGGAGAATTGACATGCCAGCAAAAACGTTGAATCGAGCTTGTTCGATGGTCGACGCAGCCAGCCCATTGATGCCGGTCGATGTCAAAACGATTCGATGGCCGGGTTCTGGCAATAACAGAATGCCGTCTGGAATCGACTGCGTTTCGCGAGCGATCAGTTCGCAGAGTTCCCAAAGCTGGTCCGTACCTGGCGATCCCTGAAGCAGCACCAACTGAAGCCGCCGCATCAGTTTTTGCTGCGATTCCAATCGCCAGATCTGATTCTCAAGTCGTTCGGTCCAGCGTTGTTGAGTTTGCATGAGCCGTCGCAAATCGCTGCACAGTTCATTCAGTCGCGAGTCGGTTGCGGAATCAGCACTGGTCGCCACAGCATCTGCGATGCGAGAAACATCGCGAATCTGTTCACGCAGGCGGCACAGTGGCTCCTGACTGGCGAGCGGGTGGCTGAACGGAGCGGCCGATCGGCGATTTTCTCTTCGCAATTGCTCGCGAAGCAGCAACAAACGCCGCGAACGATTCTGCGACTCCGTGGAACCGGTGTATTTCTCTGCACTGCGACTTTGACAGGCGACTTCGACCACATCAGACCTCAGATTGAACGAGGTGCAGCCTGTCTGGAGTTCCGGTTCCAGAGCCAGCTGCTTGATTTTTATGGGCCGCCGTTCCCAGATCGAGGTTTCGGTTTCCTCTTCTGATGAACTTCAAAGTTTTCCGCAGAGGCAAGATTGGCAGGATAGCAATGACCTTAACGCCTATGCCTGAGATGTCGGCTGAACCACAAGAACCGGCTGCATGCATTGTCCTGAGTATACAGAACATACCATTGGGATGCCGATCTTCAGAGCGGCTGGGGCTCCATCGCTCGCTCGAACAACACACGAGTTGTGCTGGCTTGCCCATGAAGCTGCGATCACTCGCGAGGACTCAGTCGACGAACTATTCGATCAACGAGAACCACACATGACCCAGGATGCTTCTGAGCAACGGACATTGGAACAGATTGCCATCACTCTTCTGGAGCAGCTTGGTTGTCGAGGCGGTGCAGGTCCGGAAACAACTTCACTGCCGTCAGTCAACAGTGTGATGACAGTGGTTCACGAGATCAGGGAACTGCTCTTTCCGGGCATCCATGGAAATCGACGTTTGAAGCCAGGATTCGCAACTTCCGAGTATCTGCGTTCGCTGACTCGCATTCAGTCTCGACTGCGTCAGGAAATCAGTCGAGCTCTCGTGCATTCTCGGCAAGTGCAATTGCGGCTTCATACCGAGAGCGAAACGAACACGATGCGACCCGATGCATCGGAACTCACAGAAAAATTTCTCGGCAGAGTTCCCCACCTTCAGCAAATTCTAAGTACCGACGTGGCTGCCGCTTTCAACGGTGATCCGGCCGCAAAGACACCCGAAGAAATCGTGTTGTGCTATCCGGGAATTGAAGCAATCACGGTTTACCGCATCGCGCATGAACTGCTGTCTCTTGGTGTGCCATATTTGCCACGAATCATGACGGAGTGGGCTCACCGCGAAACGGGGATCGACATTCATCCGGGCGCGAAAATCGGGCCTGCATTTTTCATCGATCATGGGACTGGCGTTGTCATTGGAGAAACCTGTGAAATTGGTTCCGGCGTGACGCTCTATCAGGGCGTCACACTTGGTGCCTGGTCGTTTCCGCGTGACGAAGACGGGAACCTGATTCGTGGCACGAAACGCCATCCGACCCTGGAAGATCGCGTCACCGTTTACAGTAACGCAACGATCCTCGGCGGGACCACGGTGATCGGTGCCGGTTCTCAGATCGGCTCCAGCGTCACACTGAGTCGCAGTATTCCGGCGAACACGATTGTGACAATCGACAAGCCGTCCCTTCGTTTTCGAGAAGCAGCCTGAACCGCATTTCACCCAGAACTTCACGATGGTCTGAGGCTCCGTGAAAGCGACGTGACCGTTAATGCCGCTCTCCACACGCTGACTTCTCCGGAGCCCGCGCTCCTGGAGCGCGGGCGTCTCGCCCGCTCGCGGTCGGCTTTAGCGTAACATCGCAAGCTGTCCGGTGATGGCTCTCAGTCGCTTTGCAGAAACCGGACAGCTCGCGCCGTTCCGCTTTAGCTGGCTTCGCGGCGTTGAAAATTTCGAGTACCATCGAACCCACACGATGTCGATTCAAGAGTCGTGTCGTCCCATAGCCCGAGGAGTTTTCCATGAGTTCGTCTCCGTTGCCCGCTGTTGATCTGAAGTCTCTCCCTGGCGTTCGTCAGTTTGATCTGACCGGCCAGGTCGCCATCATTACCGGCGGCTCCAAAGGGCTTGGTGCGGCCATCGCAGCGGGACTTGCATCGGCCGGAGCGACGACGGTGATTGCCAGTCGAGGTCTGGCTGAATCAGAATCGGTCGCCGCAGAAATCACCGCCGGGTTTGGAACTCGCAGCATTCCGATTTCTGTCGATGTCACAAACCCGGACAGTGTCGAAGCAATGGTGGCCAGCATCATGAGTCAGACAGGCCGCATAGATATTCTGGTCAACAGCGCGGGAATCAACATTCGCGGCAGTATAGCAGAACTCACATACGATCAGTTTCAACAGGTGCAGAAGACGAACGTCGACGGAACCTGGCTGACTTGCAAAGCTGTCTTGCCGCATATGAAGAAAGCTGGCTACGGCAGGCTCGTCAACATCGCCAGCACGCTGGGAGTCGTAGGGCTTGCAAACCGAACTCCATACACGGCCAGTAAAGGAGCGGTCGTCACGATGACCAGAGCACTGGGGCTTGAACTGGCCTCCACTGGCATCACGTGCAACGCTCTTTGTCCGGGGCCGTTCTTGACTCCAATGAATATCCCAATCGCTGATTCGGAGGAAGCGAAAAAGAACATCATCGGCGCGGTGGCCATGGAACGCTGGGGGACGCTCAACGAAATTCAGGGCGCAGCCATTCTTCTGAGCAGTCCGGCTGCAAGCTATATGACGGGCAGCCTGGTCACAGTCGACGGCGGCTGGACGGCGAGGTAATCAATCGTCGAACTCTCGGGGTTCGTTACGCCACGCCGTTTTCTAAGAACTTGGTTGCAACCGCAACCAATGACGCAGTTTGCGTCGGCCGGGAAGCAACCTGCGGCTACCAGAATTAAGCCGGATTCTCGGCTGGATTGAGGTCTGCGGCCAGTTGTCTAAACTGTGCACCAAGAGGCTCTAACAAAACCGGGACTGGCACCCTTTGTCTCGTGCTTTGTCCAGATTTGAATTTCGATGAGTGGATCTTGCTGAAGGTTTTGTAGTCACGGGATCTTTAGCAAAATCCGTTACATCAAACTCGTTTTTTTGATCTGGACGGACATTAAACTTTAAACGGTTGCGATGGAAATGTTTTTGGTTTAACCGTCAGCCGGAGGCGTACGTTGGCCGCGGCATTCACGTACGCCTCCGGCTGACGGTTAAACAACTCAATCGTGACCGCGATTCGTATAAGCCCGTTGAATGTTGGTCGGGAGCCAGTCCCGGTTTTGTTACGCGTACTAATTCAAATGGTCTCAACATTTCCCATAGGAACGATTTCGTGAAACTTGCCCGAGTTCGATTGAATGATGGTTCATTGAGAGTTGCCGCTGTTCACAGCGATTCCGTTCAACCGCTCGATATGACGCAAATTGACCAGTGCCATTCCCTGATGGACATTTTGAACGCAGCAGACCCGGTCGGGCTGTCGCGCTTCCTGCTGAAACCGGACACAAAATTGGTGCCGCTGGCTGAAGTGACCTTTCTGTCCCCGGTTGATCAGCAGGAAGTTTGGGCAGCGGGCGTCACTTACAAGCGAAGTCAGGTCGCTCGAATGGAAGAGTCCGAGTCGGCGGCATCGCATTATGACAAAGTCTATACGGCCGATCGTCCAGAACTATTCTTCAAGGCGACAGCGCATCGAGTCTCCGGGCATGGACAGCCGCTGCGAGTTCGGTTCGACAGCAATTGGAGTGTTCCGGAACCTGAGTTCACGCTGGTGATCAATACGACCGGAAAGATTGTGGGCTACACGATCGGCAATGACATGTCGGCTCGCGATATCGAAGGCGAGAACCCGCTCTATTTGCCTCAGGCCAAGATGTACAGTCAGTGCGCTGGCCTTGGTCCGTGTGTTCTGCTGGCGGAAAAGCCGCTCGACCCGGACGCGATCGACATTCAGGTGGAGATCCGCCGTGGAGGAAAATCCGTCTTCTCCGGTTCGACGAAATTGAATCAGATGAAACGGACGACAGAAGAACTGGCCGCATGGTTGTTCAAAGAGAACAGCTTCCCCAACGGTGCGTTCCTGATGACGGGAACCGGCATTGTTCCTGAAGATAATTTTACGCTCGAACACGGCGATGAAGTGTCCATTACGATTACAGGAATCGGCACACTGACGAATCCGATCGTTAAAGATCAAAAATAAAAGATCAAATGACCTTAGTAACGGTCCCGAAATAGTCTCCGTACTTTGTTAGGAGCGGAGGGCGCGAGCCCTCCGGTTTCGCTTCACCGGACGGCTCGCGCCGTTCCGCTGGAGTGGGAAGTTATTTCGGGACTGATCCCCAAGCCCTGTTCTCCCTTGCTGTGACAGTGCACGGCGTCTTTCACCTGTTGAACTTCCATGCAAAAACCACCTCGTAAGATGACTGTCCCCGTGTTTCGTGAAACCGCTGCAAAGGGACAGAAGCTTACCATGTTGACGGCCTACGATTATTTGTGGGCCGGCATTATGGACGAAGCTGGCGTCGACAGCATTCTTGTTGGCGACAGCCTTGCGATGGTGGTTCAGGGAAAATCGACAACGCTGCCGGTCACTCTTGATCAGATGATTTATCACGGAGAAATGGTTGCACGCGCCGTCAAGCGAGCCCTCGTGATCGTCGATATGCCATTTATGTCGTATCACGTGAGTCCTCAACAAGCTGTTGAAAACGCCGGACGAATCATGAAAGAAACCGGCGCGGACGCGATCAAACTGGAAGGTGGAGCAATCCAGTCAGAAACAATTCGCGGAATTGGCCGTGCGGAAATCCCGGTGATGGCACATATCGGAATGCGACCACAGGCGGTTCGTCAGCTTGGTGGTATGGGAAAAATTCAACGCGACGAGCAACGGCTTCTGGATGATGCTCGAGCCGCGGAAGATGCCGGCGCATTTTCAATTGTTCTGGAACTTGTCCCCGAAGATATCGCGGGCAGAATTACGGAGGCTCTCAGCATTCCAACAATCGGCATCGGAGCCGGTTCCAAATGTAGCGGGCAGGTGCTTGTCGGCCCGGATATGCTGGGATTGAATGCCGGATTCAAGCCAAAGTTTCTGAAGCAATTCGCCGATCTGCGTGAGGGAGCGATGGCGGCCATTCGCACCTATGTCGACGAAGTCCAGAACGGCGAATTCCCCGACGCCGCACATTCGCATACGTGAAACGCATCACGCGAGTCACGCCACTTCGCTTTAGCCCGACCACTTCATGCCTGGATGCAGGCCGTGAACCTGAAAATGAGGCTGTGACTGCGCAACCCTCCACGATGACGCTTGGCCAGTTTCTCAAGACGTAGGGTGTGACAAGCGAAGCGCAGGCACACCCTACGAGTTGCTATCATTCTTTCCCCAGATCTCTGACTTTTGTTTAACGCTCAGTCCTCCGTTGAGGGGTTCAAAGATCAGACTCAAGTAATACCCGGCCTTGCTTCGGACGGAAATTCAGCCGACGAAAAATGCTTTTGACGCGGGCGTAGAGATGCCGCAAAAAACGCGAGAATGAACAGACTTCTGGTCACGAATGTGGCACAATGTCGAATCCACCAACCCCGCCGTCTCAGCCGTCTTCCTGAAATCATCGGAAAGCTTGAGAATGAACCTCTCCACGTTGACCAGATTTTCCTGGCCGCATTGCATTTCCCTGCTAGCCATCACCTGTCTGCCGACTGTGGCCTTCGGCGATGATGCCGCGGATGCGCTGTTTGAAAATCACATTCGACCGGTGCTTGTGGAATCGTGCTTTCGCTGCCACGGTGATGCACGAGTTTCGGGGATGCTTCGAGTGGACTCGCGTGAGTCCCTGATGACAGGTGGCGAATCGGGAGCAGCGATTGTTCCCGGACATCCCGACGAGAGTTTGCTGATCAAAGCAATTCGTCGCCACGATGATGTTTCGGCAATGCCGCCGGAGAAAGAAAAAGCCCTGCGACCAGATCAGATTGCATCATTTGAAGCCTGGATTAAATCGGGCGCTGAGTGGCCCGTTAGTGATCGCAAGTTCGAAGGGAAGAAACACTGGTCGTTTGAGCCCGTGCTTGATCCACCACGTCCGACAGTAACAGACAAAGCGTGGTCAACAAATAGTATCGATGCGTTCATTCGATCGGCTCAGGAAGTTGCCGGAGCGAAACCCGCTCCCCAGTCCGACAAGCTGACGCTGATTCGCAGAGCGACATTCGATTTGACCGGCCTTCCGCCGACACCAGATGAAGTGGATGAGTTCCTGAATGACTCTTCGGCGAACGCGTTTGAGAAAGTCGTGGATCGACTGCTTTCTTCTCCGCATTATGGCGAGCGCTGGGGACGACATTGGCTGGACGTTGTTCGCTATGCGGACACCGCAGGTGAGACGGCCGATTATCCCGTTCCAACAGCGTGGCGATATCGCAACTATGTGATCGACGCATTCAACAAAGATAAGCCTTACGATCAGTTTCTGCGCGAACAGATTGCCGGCGACATTATCGCCAATCAGAGTCCGACCGAAAACTATGCTGAACTTGTCACAGCGACTGGGTACCTCGCCATCTCCAGACGTTTTGGATTTGATTCCGAGAACTACCATCACCTTACCATTCAGGACACAATCGACACACTTGGTCAGTCCGTCCTGGGACTTAGTCTCGGCTGTGCGAGATGTCATGATCATAAATTTGACGCTGTTTCGATGAATGATTATTACGGCTTGTATGGAATTTTTGACAGCAGCCGTTATGCGTTTCCCGGTTCGGAGCAGAAGCAGAAATTTCGATCCCTGGTTCCGCTGCTTCCATTGAATGAAGCCAACGCGCAGTGGCGAGCTTTCGATCAGAAGGTTGCGAATCTGACAGCACAATTGGAAAAGCAAAAACAGCCTGTGCCCACAGCGATTCTGCGTTCACTGAATGACTTGGACGGCGACTTTGAAATGCAGGCGCCGGCAGCCGGTGGAAGTAACGGAGTGCTGGTGCCGCCGTGGCTGTACGAAGGCAAGATAGCGGTCACCAACGCCGCTCAAAGTCCGTTCAAGAATGTTTACGCACGTGGACGAGTCGGGGCAAGTATCGCGCCGGGAACGGGAACGTATCGTATTGCTCAATCGCTTTATCCACGAAGGTCGGCAACCGATGGCGGTGCTGTCTATGTGAATCTTGATTTTCGAATTGGCCCGAACGATGGATCCGCTTCGGGACTGCACCAGTTTCGTATTGGCTCAATCAGACATTCGTCGGCGGTCATCGTTGCGATATCCTCAAACGAAGTCAGCCTGAGGAACGGTGAAACCAGCGAGCCGCTTGGCGCGATTCATCCAAACGAATGGTATAACCTGCAGTTGAATCTGGATTTGGAAAGCCGAATGGTGGCTGGCACCTTAAGTTCAGCGGCGGGTGCGAATGGAGATGCGTCATCGTTTTCTGAGAAGCCGTTTTCATCAGACTGGGCGGGCGAAATCGATTATGCGGAGTTGAGTTCATTCTCGTCTGGCGAAACATCTCTGCCCGGCATTGAGTACGATAATTTGGCCGTCCAGGGCCAGCCGATGTCCAAAGCGTCTACAGAACTACCGACTTTGCAGATGGTAGACAATGCTGATCCCGCAGATCTGTCGCGGCAGATGCAGGAACTTGCAGGACTCAGCGGCGACTTCGAAGGTCAAACCGTCGGATCTTCCCCAGGCCGTCCGTGGAATCCAGGTCCGAATAGCGTCGTGCAAGTTTCGCAGGATTCACAGAGTCCCTATCGAAATGTGTTCCCAGGCGGCGATCTTAGGATTCACATGCCAAATCGAGGAGACTACGACGGCTTTGGCCTGACGCTGCCTCAGTCCTGGCGGGCTGAAGACCATGAGTGGCTTTTCGCTTGTTTCGATTTCCGCTGTGCTGATGCATCCGCTGGTGGCGACGGATCCTGGCGATACTATGTTGGACATGGACCAGGCAATTCGGCTGCTGTCGAGCTCTTCTTCAACGGGTCTCAGTTCTACCGACGCAGCGCGGATGCTCGCGAAGCCGTTTCTCCATTGTCCGTGGGCGAGTGGTATCAGGTTCAATTGCAGATCAATCTGAAGTCTCGCAGGTATGACGGCACCATTTCATCGAAGTCTTTGAGCAGTACCTTTTCGGGGGAACTCGCAACCGGCTGGGATGGTACCATCGACTATTCATTCATCGACAGCTACGGCCATCTAGGAGGCGTTCGGCCTGCGATTGATGTGGATAATTATGAAATCGGGCTCAAACAATATCCAACATTTGACTCACCGCCGGTCGACGATTCTTCCCCGGAATTCGCGGCGAAACGAGAAAAGGCGGCCGCCGTTCGCAAGCAACTCGCTGCAATTCAGGCGGAAACAAAGAGGGCTGCTGAAGAGCTTAGCGAGCTGCTGACGAATGGACCATTTCCGATGGCCTACGGAATGGCGGAAGGTACGCCACACAATGTTCATGTTCAGTTGCGTGGCGAGCCAGGTCAGCCAGGAAACCTCGTGGACCGTGGATTCGTGAAGGCCGTGGGAGGCCAGGGACTTGCATCAGCATCCAATGCCTCAGGAAGCGGTCGGCTTGAATTGGCGGAGTGGCTGACCTCCACAGATAACCCACTGACATCACGTGTGATGGTGAATCGAATCTGGCAGTATCACTTTGGAAAAGGCCTGGTGAAGACACCCAACGATTTCGGCGTTCGCGGTCTACAGCCAACGCACCCTCAGTTGCTTGATCATCTTGCGTCCGAGTTCATGCGCAGCGGCTGGTCAATGAAGTCCATGCATCGCCTGATTATGCTTAGCAAAACTTATCAACAGTCGTCTGAAGACGTCCGAGATTCTGAGAATTCCACTTCACTCGCGGATACATCAGATCTCTACACACACTTTGCTCGACGCCGATTGACTGCTGAAGAGATTCGCGACGCGATTCTGACGGTGAGTGGTCAGCTTGATTCTGAACCGGGCCAGGCGCATCCGTTTCCGTCGCCGATCAGCTGGGGATTTTCTCAACACGGTCCATTCAACGCAGTGTACGATCATAACAAGCGAAGCGTCTATCTGATGACGCAACGTCTGAAGCGACATCCATTCCTGGGTTTGTTTGACGGCCCGGATCCGAATGCATCAACGGCCGATCGGCTCGGCACGACCGTTCCGACGCAGGCTCTGTTTTTTCTGAATGATCCTTTTGTTCACGAAAAGGCCAACGCCTGGGCGGTGCTTCTGTTGAACGACTCTGCCTCTGAAAGTCAGCAAATCGACCTCGCCTATCGAACGATGCTGGGCCGGTCGGCGACTGGCGAAGAACAACAGGATGCTTCCGAATTTCTGATCGCCAGCCGGGAAGAATTGCGGAGTCTTGGCCAGGACAATCCTGAACGACTCGCATTGGCGTCGTTTTTGAGAACGCTGCTGGGAAGTAATGCCTTCCTGCATATCGACTAACTGGTCCGGCGTTGAAATCTCTGTCGATCAGTCTGCAGCAATTCTCTCAAGGACCCACTTTGCGTAACGCTGAACGTATGGCTTTGCTGAATCCAATGCCCTCTCGGCCCAGGCTTGCATTTCTCCCGGGCGAAAACGAATCGCCATTCTCAGTTGATCTTTGAACTGTTCCGAAAAATCGCCAAGCAAAAGCCTGTTGCCGATCTTTTGAACAACCAGGTCCTGGAACTCGCGAGAGATATTGCGTGCTTTGAGATTCCGGCAAATCCTGGCACGAGCACGCCCGTGCCATAGTCCGCGACTTTCGGAAAGACAGAATGAAACGGCCTCGTCAATTGCGTCGGCGTCATCTCTTTTCATGCGTTCGATCAACTCACGAAGTTCCGTACTGCGGTATTGTGCCGCAGGTTTCCAGATGCGCCGTTTCATAATAGATCTCGACACATTGCCTATGAAGCAGTTGTTTCCCGATCGTACTTCCGCCTCGCATGCGGCATCGAACCAAACGGTGAGCTTGCGTCAATCTTGAGCGAGCAGAGTCGACATGCGGTTCATCCTCATTGGGTGCAAGAAACACTCATCTGCGGTGCTCGGCGCTTCGTCCACAAGTCAAGTTACAGGCTCTGACGAAGTGCCAGATAGACAAACAGCCTTGATGCCTGGTTCTTACGAATTCGGCAACAAGGCTGTCAGGAACTTCAGAAAAATAATCGCAGGGCTTAGAGAGGTCGCACCACAGAGATTGGACGCAGGTAGTCGTTCAAAGTATCTGGGCTGACAACGCCGCCGCCCATACCGCTCTTGCCAATTCCGCCGTACGGAACGCCGTGGACAATGACGTTGTGAGCGTTAATCCAGCCATTGCCGGAAACGAACGCTTCAGCAACGCGAGCACAGCGCTGAAGGTCCTTCGACCAAACGCTGTTGCCGAGTCCGTATTCGGTATCGTTCGCAAGGCGGATGCCTTCTTCTTCCGATGAGAACGGAGCGATGAATGCAACCGGGCCAAAGATCTCTTCACGAGCCGCCACGTTGTTCAAAGAACCCGCGAGCAACGCTGGCTTCACGTAGAAACCCTTCTTGCCCGGGATCTGCGCTTCGCCGCCTTCGAGAATCAAATCGGCACCGTCGGCCACGCCCTTTTGGAGATAACCCAGAACTCGAGCACGCTGCTTGCTGCTAACCAGCGGCCCCATCTGAGCATTGCTGTCCATTTGATAGCCGACCTGAACGGACTTCATTCGAGTAATACATTCGTCGACGAGGTCGTCGTAGATGTCTCGCTGAATCAGCCACCGAGTGGCATCACAGCAAACCTGTCCGCTATGGAAGGTAATGGCCTGCACAAGCTTATCGGCGGTCTCCTGGATATCAACATCGTTGAAAATGACAGCAGCACCCTTGCCACCAAGTTCGCACTTCACAGGAATCAGATTGCGTCCGCAAGCTTCGGCAACCATGCGTCCAACTTCTGGCGAACCGGTGAAGCTCATGCGACGGAACTTCGGATTCTGAGAAACAGCTGCACCAGCAGTTTCACCTAAACCGGTCACAACGTTAAGCACACCGTTCGGCAGCAGTTCCAGTTCCTGAATCACGTGGCACAGATACAACGCCGACAGCGGCGTATCTTCCGCCGGCTTCAGAACGCAGGTGTTGCCAGCGGCTAGCGCCGGAGCAAGTCCCCAGCCGGCGAGCAGAAACGGGAAGTTCCAGGGGATAATGAACCCACATGCGCCGCATGGCTGGCGAGCAACCCATGCTTCATGATTCTTTACAGCGATGACCTGACGATAATTGACGGCCTGGGACAGGTCGGCAAAATACCGGAATGTATCGATGAAGTTCTGAACGTCGCCCAGTGCCTGACTGTAAATCTTTCCGCAGTCCAGTGATTCGACTTGAGCGAATTCTGCTTTGCGAGCTTCGACAGCATCAGCAATTCGATGAAGGCAGGCTGCTCGTTCGGCAACCTGCATCTTCGCCCAGCCGCTGTTATGAAAAGCATCTACAGCAACATCAACAGCTTTGTCGACATCCGCTTTCTTCAGGCTGGTCACGGTCGCAATTTTTTCGCCCGAACCGGGATCGACTACGTCGAAGGTCTGGCCGTCAGCCGCTTCAACCCAGCGACCTCCAACAAAAGATTTGTGCAAAGGCATCGCCAGAAACCTGGCTACAGCCGGAGCGATTTCAGTCGCTTGCTCAATTGATGACGTCGACATCAGGAAACTCCTTCAGGTGGACGGCAGGGATCGCCGCGGAAACAAGGGGGGAAAGCAGCGGAGTCTTCTCAGAATTCTTTGATGAAGCGATCGCTTGCGAAAGATTCTGACAATGCTCCTCAAAACTAGTCGCGTGATAATACACCCGGACAATTCGATTGTGAAATCATTGACGAACGATTCGACCAAACTCCGCGAACGGTGTGAAACGAGGCAAACGCGGCAGTTTCTGATGTTCTGGAAACGCGTGTCCTGGTCTTGCCTGTGCCTCTAACGACAATTCAGAAAGCAAGGGGCGTCACGGACAACGGTCTAAACCCAATACCGTTCAACGAACGGCCTGTGTAGCAGCGGAATCGTCGCAAGCCGTCCGGTGAGCCAGCATTTTGCAGACACTCACGGTGCAGCTCGCGCTGCTCCGCTACTTTTTGAACGGCATTGGGTCTACACCAGAATCTCTCGCACCACATGACCATGAACATCCGTCAAACTGACATCGCGGCCGCCAAAGCGGAAAGTCAGATCCTTGTGATTGATGCCCAGTTGGTGCAAAACCGTCGCGTGGATATCCTGAATCATCAGCGGATTTTCCACGGCGGAATTACCGAACTCATCGGTTTGCCCAAATGCTGTGCCACCCTTGAATCCGCCGCCCGCAAGGAAAATGCTGTAGCCATTCACGTGATGATCCCGGCCGGCCGTTTCAGAAATCGCCGGCGTGTGCGGAGTTCGTCCCATCTCGCCCGCCCAAATCACAATGGTCTCGTCCAGCAATCCACGTTGCTTCAGATCCAGGATCAGGGCTGCCACTGACTGATCGGTGATCATCGCATTTTCTGAATGGTGAAGTTTCAGATTTCCGTGCTGATCCCACGGTGAGTTGTTTGCGTGAGTCAACGGGCAAGTGATTTCCACAAAGCGAACTCCCGCTTCGACCAGGCGTCGAGCTCTAAGGCACTGCAGCGCGTAGTACTTTTGATAATCGTTGGAACTGTCGAGTCCATACAATTTGCGAATGGACTCAGTCTCCCCGGAAACATCCGCGATGGTGGGCACCGCGGATTGCATGCGAAAGGCGGTTTCATAGTTTCGAATGGCTGAATCAATCAACTGGCGTTCTGGTGTGTCGATTGCAAACGTCTGATCCTGATCTTTCAGCAACTGCAGTTTTCGACGCTGCTTTTCGATTCCATCGGCTGGCTGAATATTGTCAACGGTTGCTCCTTTGGCTCTCAGGAGCGTTGCGGACGTCGTCGCCGGCAGGAATGCGCTGGAAAAGTTTTCGAATCCACCGTTCGGAATCCAGTCGTTATTCAATAGCACATAACCGGGCAGATTCTGATTTTCAGATCCCAGTCCATATGTCACCCAGGATCCAAAACTCGGAGCAAGCCCTGTCACTCGCCCTGTATGCAACAGGAGATTCTGCTGTCCGTGCAGTGGCTGTTTACCGACAAGAGATCGCACCACACAGAGTTCATCAGCGATCTTTGCAGCATACGGAAGCAGGTCGCTGACCCAGAGACCGCTTTGGCCTCGCGGGGAAAATTTCCAGGGACTTCCAAACCAAACTCGCCCGGCACTACTTTGAGAAAGTTTCGAAACCTGCGACTCACCGATTGGCTTACCTTGCTGCCGAGTCAGCTCCGGCTTGTAATCGAAAGTGTCCACATGACTGGGACCGCCATCCATGAAACACAGAATCACATGCTTCGCGCGGGCAATCGACGCAGCAGCTACCTGTGTCGATTTTTCGGCGGCTTTGGCATCGGACATCAACCCGGCAAGTGCCAGCAATCCGAATCCATTCGACGCGTTGGCGAGAAATTCGCGTCTTGATGTTTGAGACTGCAGCATCGCAACTCCTCGGGCACAATATTCGGAGGCACAATACGGAGTCTGCCGTGTTGCTACCATCAGTGTCAAGGACTGTCCAGAAATCCGTCCGTTGGGGATGGTGCCGTCCGGGGGGCGGTGAATCCGATTTGCCGGGGTGTTTCGGGAGGGCGAAGCTCCTGCTGAGCCGCGTGCTGTGACCAGCGGCTCGGCAGGAGCCTCGCCCTCCCAACGACACACGATATTCGTCCGCTGGTCAAGCACCGTTGAACATCATAAAACACGCGACAAACAGATAAACAGCGGCACGTCGGGCGACAGAATTCGTAAGCTAAAGCGTTCAGCATTTGAATCCCAGATCGGCACTCGGCAAGCTGCTATCAAATAGTTTCATGTTCTTATCACCCTCGAAAGAATGTTGCCATGCAATTTACCTATGAAGATATCTCGCGAATGATTGACCATTCATTGCTTAAGCCGTCTATGACAGCATCTGACTTTGAAGTCGGTTGTCGCCTGGCCGTTGCATACAAGGCGGGCAGCGTGTGCATTCAGCCTCACTACTTGAAACGATGTGCCGAGATTTTGAAAGGCTCCGGAGTCAAAGCCAGCACGGTGATAGGATTCCCTCACGGCGGGCATTGTCCTTCTATCAAGTTGGCCGAAGCAAAGCAGGCTCTGGCCGACGGTGGTGAAGAACTGGATCTTGTCTGCAATATTAGTCGCGTGCTGAGCGGCGACTGGGATTACGTCAAAGCCGATCTCAAGGCCGTGATTGACGTAACGCACGCGGCTGGCCAGAAAGTTAAAGTGATCTTTGAAAACTGCTACTTGAACGATGAACAGAAAATTCGCCTGTGTGAAATTTGTACGGAACTCGGGGCCGAATGGGTGAAGACTTCAACCGGCTACGGCACAGGTGGGGCAACGATGGACGATCTGCGGCTGATGCGAAAGCATTCCGGTCCAGACGTTCAGGTGAAAGCGGCTGGCGGAGTTCGCGATATGGATTCACTGCTGCAGTGTCGCGAAATCGGGGTCACTCGAATTGGTGCGAGCGTTACTCAGGCGATCCTTGATGAATGTCGTCTGCGCTTGAAACTTGAACCAATTCACTTCGAAGCGAATGTTGTTTCCGACGGTTATTGATTTCGAGTTCTAAGGCAAGCGGCGGATGAGAAGATGCCTATTGTAAAAAGTCGTCTCAACTGTTTGTGAACGATTGGGACAATAGTTTTACACTGATGACGACTCATTCGTCAGTCGGTGGACATCAGCAAATTTCATTCGCCAACCTCACATTCCTGGTGACCTCCTGCAGCTGGATTTATTGCATGTCGAAATTTGCGACGCTGTTCTTCGTGTCAGTACTGTTGCTGGCGTCAGGCTTTGGCCAGCAATCAAGCGTGATCGCGCAGGATGCGGTCGGGCATCTGGAGAAACTTTTCGAGGAAGCACGCCAGATCATCGCTTTGCCATCGGCAGAGCAGGATGTAATTCGGCTCGTCCAGATTGAATTGATACTGTCAGATGAACATGACGACGCTAGTCGGGAAATGTGCCGTCAAATCCTCCGAGCATTGGCTGTTGCCGACAATGTAACAGCAACGGAACATGTTCGATCTGTCTTTGAAAATCAGCCTGAACGCCGAGGGATCGCATCGTGGGCGTTGAGTGAGGCGACTTCACTGCGTCCGGCCGACCTGCAGGACTGGCGATATATGGTCAGATCGCTCACGGTCGTTTCCGGTGATGATGCAGATTCTGTCATGAAGGCATTGCAAAGATTTCGTCCGCGTGCGAACAAACCTCAGTGGGTCCGTCAGGTAATTCTGGTCGGTCTGCAACTAAACGAATCTCAGCAGGCGACAGCCACCGATCTGCTGAAACACTGGACCGGAATGCCTCGCGGAAAATCCACGTGGACATTGAGTGACTACCAATCATGGTTTGCAACCGAGTATCCAGACCAGCCGACAGCGGTCCTTCCGGTCGACAATCAAGAGCGAAAGTGGAACCTTGTAACTCTGCATTCAGAGATTCAGAAGCTGGAACCGACTTCAGAAATGGTCACCGCTGGAGAGCAGGCCTTCGTCAAAGCGGGTTGCCAGAAATGTCACCGACGAAGCAAACTTGGGGAAGCATTTGGTCCGGATCTGACGTCACTCGGCTGGCGTCGACAGAAAAGCGAAATCCTGCAGGCCATTCTGTTTCCGTCTCATGAACTGCACGAAGAGTATCCGTCAGTCACCGTTGAGCTGAAAGATGGACGAACGCTGTCGGGAATGATGTCCGGTGGCTCTGCGGAGACATTGAGCGTTATCTCCAGCACGGCGGTGCGTCAGGAGTTTCCGCGAGCGGATGTTGTTCAAATAGTGAACCAGAAAATCTCGAACATGCCGGAGGGAACATTGGAGCCTCTGACTTTGGATGAGATCAAATCGTTGTTCGCATTTCTAACATCAATCGACGGAGTCCCGCGGCCGCACGGTGACGAATTGGAATAACATCTCCGAATGCCAACATCGCACATCGCAGAAGGGCCGCACTTCGCAGAAGGGCCGCACTTCTGCCGAAAAGGCGCCGTGTGTTCCCATGCAAAATCAGAGTCGTAATCCGTTCGAAGTCATTGCAGAAAACTCAAGCGAGCGATCGCCAGCACGAGTGCGTTCGTTTCGAGCTCGATTTGGATTAATAGGTGCGATTGTTGGCGTCAGTATTCCCTTGTGGTTTGCAGTTCCCGTACTTTCTGAACGTTGGAGCAGGCCTCCGGCACCTCCAGGAACGGCCTACAGCGGCACCAGTCAATTGATCGCAATGCTCATTGTTCTTGTGGGCTGCCCTGTGTCCGGGGTTGTCGCGGCACTCATCGGCGCCGCATGTGGAGCATTTGCGGACTGGAGAGTGCTTGCCGCGCGGACTGCTTCTTCAGAAGCATCGAACAACAGCAATGGTGGCTTCAATTCGCCGTAGAACGGGGCACACTCCGGGCTTCGAGTCGCATGTGAGCATCGGCCCGAGCATCGGACCGATTAATCGAACAGCGATCAATCTTCGGCTTTGCTTCCATCCCCACACATTTTGACGATCCTGGGATCGAAGCGAGCGATCACGTCGACCAGGTCAGACTGTTCCGACATGACGTTTTCGATGTTCTTGTAAACCATTGGAACTTCATCCGCGCCGGCGGAAAGAATTTGAATGCCTCGTTTGGCAAGATTCTTCTGGACCGCGCGAAAATTGAATTGCTCAATCGCCTTCTTTCGCGACATCGCGCGACCCGCACCGTGTGAGGCAGAATTGAGACTGTCCGGATGTCCTTTGCCGCTAACAATAAATGCGGGATCCGCCATGGAACCTGGGATGACGCCCAGAACGCCTGCTCCCGCTGGAGTGGCTCCCTTGCGATGCACGATCACTTCACGACCGTTGTGAATCTCTTTCCAGGCAAAGTTGTGATGATTCTCAACGCCCGCAATCGTATGAGCTCCCAGCAGTTGAGTCACAAGGCGATGGATCACAGCATGATTCGCCGATGCATATTCTCCCATGAGATTCATCGCAGCCCAGTATTCCTGCCCGGCCTGCGAATTCATGTCCAGCCACGCCAGTCGATCAAAATGCTGATGCTGCTTCGGTATGTTTTGACGAGCCATGTTGGAATAAGTCGAACAAACCGACGCACCGGTTCCCCGACTTCCGCTATGGCTGAGCAATGCGACGTACTGTCCGGGTTCAAGATTCAGTTCTGCTGAGGATTCAGAAATTGTCACAACGCCAAATTCGACAAAGTGATTGCCGGATCCTGATGTTCCCAATTGTTTCCGAGCTTTGTCTTTGTTCTCCCGAGTGATTCGTGTCACGGACCAGTCTTCATCCATCACGGGATGATCCTGCGGCTTCTTATGGACTGATCCAACTCCAAATCGAGTTCCATTCTCCAGTGCATTGCGATAATGATCGAATCGTTTTTCGAGCGTCTCCACGGGCATATCGAGGATCGATATTTTCATTCGGCACGCGATATCGACACCAACGGCATAAGGGATCACAACATCCTGCGTTGCCAGAACACCTCCAATTGGAAGTCCATATCCAATGTGTGCATCGGGCATCAATGCCGCGCCGACGGCGGCCGGGATTCGACACGCGTCTGCCATTTGCTGGTGAGCACCATCATCGATATCCGTACCCCAGGTACGATACGTGATCGGTTCATAAACGGTCGGTTCGTCAGATTCCGTCAGCTCTCTTGCCAGTCCGTCAAGTGCCGGATCTCCAATGAACAACCCGGGATTCTCGACCACCTGTCGCAGCCGGTCTTTGATCGCACGCTGGTCAAACTCAGATATTGCGGAAAGACTCTGAATGGCCCGAATCGCAGCGTTAGCAGCGTGTCGAGGGATACCCAGTTTTTCCAGTTGTCGAGCATTCATTGAATCACATCACGCAAAAATATCGGCCGCAGGTCATCCGGCGAATTTCGAATCCCGCCACCTGCCGCTTTGTTGAAAGATCTCGTATAAAGCAGCCGAAGCGTTTGTACCACAAGTGTAAGATCTCAACGACACGGCCAGCGAACAAACGATGCACTCGTTTTGTGAGAAAAAATGCTTGCTGGAATTTCTGACACAAAGACAACCATGAATCAACCAAATTCCCTGGCAACACATTACGACGCAGTCATCATCGGCAGTGGACACAACGGACTCGTTGCCGCCGCTTATCTGGCAAAGGCCGGCCATTCAGTGCTCGTTCTGGAACGCAATGATTATCTGGGCGGAGCAACGACATCGCATCGCGTCTTCCCTGACTACGACGCGTTGCTGTCTCGATATTCTTATCTTGTGTCTTTGCTGCCCGCACAAATTGTTCAGGAACTGGGTTTGACGTTTGCTACTCGGCAAAGGCGTACGGCTTCGTTCACGCCCTACACAGACACGGCCGGAGTTTCGCGGGGACTTGTACTTTCCAATGTTGATGAAGGCCGCTCGCGCGATTCGATGCGAGAATTAACTGGCAACGATCTCGCGTGGAACGAATATCAGAAGTTAATGGAGCTGGAAAAGGCGATGGCCGAAATCGCGTGGCCGTCACTTCTTGAGCCTCTGCGATCTCGCAAAGATTTCGAACAGTCTCTGCACAGTGATCTTCAGCGAGAAGCCTGGTCTGCGTTTGTTGACAATCCTCTGGGCGAAGTGATCGAACGCTATGCGAAACATGATACGCTTCGAGGACTGCTGCTGACCGATGGAAAGATCGGTATCTTCAGCCACCCGCATGATTCCTCACTGCTGCAGAATCGATGCTTTCTTTATCACGTCATCGGAAACGGTTCTGGCGAATGGCGAGTTCCCGTTGGCGGAATGAAGTCACTTGTGGACTCATTAGTCAATGTTTGCCTTGCGAACCGAGTCACCTTTCGAGTCTCATCGCAGGCCGATCTGATTCAACCGGGTACAAAATCGCACACGATTCAGTTCTCTGATCAGGATGGGATTCACACCGTGGATGCAACCCGCGTCCTTGTGAACGCGGGGCCTCGGACGTTTTCGAAATTGCTCAATGAACCATGGAGCCCGACCGCAACCGACGAAGGCTCCGTGATCAAAATCAATATGCTGCTGACACGTCTGCCCAGAGTGAAGGCCGCTGGAGTTTCTCCCGAAGAGGCATTCGCAGGTTCGTTTCACATTGATGAAGGCTATCAGCAGATGCAGGATTCTTACGCAAAGGCCACGCGAGGCGAGGTTCCAAACCCGGCCCCGGGAGAAATGTACTGCCATACTTTGACAGACAATTCCATCCTTTCGCCAGAGCTCCGCGAAAAAGGCTTTCACACGCTGACGTTGTTCGGACTCGATATGCCGTATCGACTTTTCGCTCAGGATCATGACTCGCGACGCGACCACGTTCGCAAGTTGTATCTTGAAGGCTTGAACAGAATCTGCGACGAACCATTCGAAGATTGCCTGGCCCGAGATCGAGACGGACGTCTGTGCATGGAGATCAAGACTCCACAGGATCTGGAGCGGGATGTTGACCTGGATCTTGGCAACATCTTCCACAACACACTGTCCTGGTTCTTCAGCGATGATGCTGATCAGACTGGACAATGGGGCGTTGAAACTCACCATCCTCGAATCTATCGAGCTGGCTCATCAGCACTTCGCGGCGGTGCCGTCAGTGGCATTCCGGGGCGCAATGCCGCGATGTGCATACTTGCGGAATCGTGACAAAAAATAACCCAGCCGAGTTCGGCTGGGTTATATGATTCAACGCCATTGTGTTCAGAACTCATCGGCGTCGCGGATTTTCTCGGAACGAATCCTGCGAACAATCTTCCTCAGGAAGGGCGACCATCGGTGGAGACTCGAGTTCCAATTCGTTCGCCGGCAATCACGCGAGCGATGTTGCCGATTTTTTTGTAATTGAAAACAACGATGTCGATCTTGTGTTCCATGCAGTGATGCATGGCCTGAGCATCCATGACCTGCAGATCCTGCTCCAGCACTTCGCGGAAGGAGATGTCGGTGTATCGAATCGCATGAGGATTCTTCATTGGATCTTCCGAGTACACACCGTCAACCTTGGTGCCTTTCAACACAACATCCGCATCAAGCTCACGCGCTCTCAAAGCGGCAGCGGTGTCCGTGGTGACGAATGGACTTCCGGTCCCGGCAGCAAGAATTACAACACGTCCCTTTTCCAGGTGACGCAATGCCCGGCGACGGATAAACGGCTCCGCAACACCTTCCATCCGAATAGCGCTCTGAAGTCGCGTCGGCACGCCGGCGCTTTCCAGAGCATCCTGCAGAGCCAGGCCATTGATAACAGTCGCCAGCATTCCCATATAGTGCGCGGTGGACGGAACAATCTGCTGGCTGATGTCAGCAAACTGCTTTCCGCGGAGGATATTGCCGCCGCCGCAAACGATGGCCAATTGGACGCCGCCCTTCACCACATCACGAATCTGCTCAGCCACTGAGGCCAGCTCGGCCATCGCAATTCCCGATTCTCCTTCTCGGCAGAAGCTTTCGCCACTGATCTTCAGAAGGACTCGTTTGTAGGCCGGGCGAAGACTGGAAACAGACATGAGCGACTCCTGTAGCGAATTCGAAAAGATGTCAAACGGCCGTCAACAGCACAAACCGGCCACCACTCAAACGAATGATGACAGAAAAACGAGTGCAGTTACCGGCAACTCATTTTCCTGTCATTCATTTTCATGCCCGATCATCGCACCTCATCGGAACCCGGACAAAACCGGACCAGCGGTGCGAGTCAAAAGAGCTTACTCTGCGCCGACCTTCCAGCGATGGTACGTGACTGCTTCGAGTCCGACTTCTGAAAGAGCCTGGCTGACAGTTTTGCTGTCGTCTTTTGCAAACGGCTGCATCGTCAAAACGCCCTGTTCGGCGTAGAAGACTTTCATTCGGCCGTCGACCATTTTCTCAATGATGTTCTCTGGCTTCTTTGATGCTCGCGCTTCTTCGATCAGACGATTACGTTCCGCCTGAACGGCAGCTTCTGGCAGTTCTGATGGCTGAGTAACGACGGGGTTCAATGCAGCAATGTGCATAGCCACGTCTTTCATGACGTCCGCATTTTTCGGTGTTCCGGAAGCTACGAAAAGCACACCTGTCTTGAAGTCGTGATGAACGTATCCCGCGACTGGACCGTTCACTCGTGCGATACGATTGACAACGATCTTTTCACGAATCTTGTTGACGATTTCTTCGTACTGCTCCTGGAAGGACTGTGAAGCGCCGGCTCCCTTTTGAGCCATCAGTGCAGCAGCGTCAGCAGCACCCGGACCAGCAAGCAACTGGTTGACCATTGACTGTCCGAACAACTGCATCACTTCGCCCGTGGCCACAGGGGCTGATTCACACTGAATTTCAACCATTGCTCCTTCGGAGCCATCCGGCTTGACTGCGATGAAAACACGACCTTCAGCCGTGACATTGTCTGCTCGCTTTTCCTGAACCTTCTTGAACATATCCTTCAGAATCTGAATGGCTTTTGCTTCATCGCCATTAGCTTCAGTCAAAGCTTTTTTGCACTCCATCATCGGGAGGTCAGTTTTTTCACGAAGGGCTTTTACAGCTGCGGCAGTGATTTCCGCCATGGGGAACTCCTTATCAACGATCGGGAAGTCGCAAACGCGACGCTTTAACCAGCACGATCTTTGTTGTTAACGAAAGAACATTGAGAATTCATGAACAGCACAGAATGTTCAGAGATGACAAGACGCTTTTGCAAGCCATCGGAAAGTCACCCAATAATCCTGCAGACACAACCGCGATGCTGCGGTTCTGAAAACGGCTGAATTGGATTCGAGAATGAAAGAGGACGACGACTCAGAAAAAGTCGTCGTCCGATCAGTTTATGCTGCGAATCCAGGAGTCACGTGATTAACGAATTGAAGGAACAGCCTTCGGTTCGTTTGGATCAATCGTGTCGTCCTTCTTCCTGTTGTCATCAGGACGCATGCTGCGTCCCTGCTTAATCGCATCGGAAAGATGCTGAATTACCAGACGAATTGATCGCAGGCTGTCGTCGTTGCCTGGAATTGGCAGGTCGACCATGTCTGGATCGGAGTCGGTGTCGATCAGAGCAACAACTTTGACGCCCAGCAAACGAGCTTCATGAACAGCATTCTTTTCCTTGGTCGGGTCAACGATGACCAGACATTCCGGAAGGCGGTTCATTTCTCGCATGCCGTTCAGGTTGCGATAGATCTTGTTGTACTCGCGAGTCAGCGTTGACTGCATCTTCTTTGAGTAGTTCTTGATCTCGCCGGTCTCGCGAAGGTTCTCAAGTTCTTCGAGTCGCTTCAGACGCGTACGAATCGTTCGGAAGTTTGTCAGCGTACCACCCAGCCATCGCTCGGTGCAGTACGGCATCTTGCATTCCTGGGCCAGTTCTTCGATCGATACTGAGGCCTGTCGCTTTGTTCCGACAAACAACACAAGTCCGCCCTGAGCAGCCACCTTGAGAAGATACTTCTTCGCTCGGATCAGGCCACGAATGGTTTCCTTGATGTCGATAATGTGAATCTGGTTACGTCGACCGTAAATATACGGTCGCATTTTGGGGTTCCAGCGACTGGAACGGTGTCCGTAGTGAACACCAGCATCCAGAATATCTTTTACCACAATCTCAGCCATTGCCGATCTCCTGTGATCTGCGGCGGCATGCCGCAGCGAGCAACCAAAAGTGGGGCCCGCACAGAACAATTGTGTGAATGCCGAAGAACGATAAATCGCGACTCGACACGCAGCACGTCACCTTAAACAAATCCGAGGGTGACCAAAACCCGGCGAAACCCGACATGGGTCCCGAAAATTCGAAGCGGGGAAGGATATCGATCTTCATGACGGTCGTCAAACAGCGATTCCACCCGCTTTAACAGTGTTCGCGAAATAGGGAGACCGCTTGCTGCATCTTGCCAGCCGATGTCCGCATTCTTTCGCCAAAAGGAATGCAGGCCTCCAAATTTGATGCGAAATGCCGGTCTCTGTAAGGCGACCGATGTCAATCGGCTTCCAACGAACAACCGCATTTAGGCCGACTTTTATGCCCATTGTTGGGTAAATTGACCCCGTTTGATCGGCTCGCCGAATTATTTTCGTGAGCGAAATTTCTCAGATTGACGCAATACTTCGAATGCTGTTCGCCCGCCTGCGCTTTGGCAAACGCGTTGAAAGTGCCTCAATCCCCGACAGCCTCGGACAGCCGAACCCAATAACTTGCCGGCTCGGCCCCCGTTTGGCGACTGGCAGATCAGTCGATGCCGGCCGGATTGAACAGCAATAAGTTGCGGCGTATTGAGACTTTGCCAGAACTGCCTCTGCTCGGCCGCGGTTTGCCCGGCCTGCTTCCGGTTCCTGAACGATTGGGACAATCGTTTTACAATGGTCACGACTCATTCGCTGGAACCAGCAATGCAAACCTAAACCAAACCGATCACGGTTTCGGACTCGTATCAAAAGGCTTCACCCCTTCCGTTTCCGACTTAACCTTTGTACTGAGAATCAGCTTCTTCGCTTTCTCGTCGACTATCAGCACAAGCGGATCCCGTTCAGCCGCATACTTCTTGATGATTTCATGCAAAGCGGCCTGAGCCGTCACGGTTCCCAGATCAAATGTCTGGGGCATGTTCTGAGTAAACCCGGCTCCTTTCAAAGCATCACCGTCGATCGAAACTTCCGTCTTGATTGATTCACCAATGTAACCAAATGCTTCCTCCAGTGGCGTCCTGCGGAAATCGATCAGCACCTTCATCTGAAGTCGATCCACAAGCTTATCCGGGACTGATGAACCACTGTCTTTGGTCACCTTAACTTCTTCTTCGAAGTTCGTCAGCAGCGATTGATTCCATGTCAACAACGCGCCGGCCGCCAGATTCACTGACGCATGCCGAGGCAGCACGGTGACTAACCTTGCACAGGCTGGCCCGACGTGGGCAGTCGTCCCAACGTCCAATGCCTGCAGCATCGCGGGGAAACGACCAATCATCTGACGCGAGCCAACAGTGTTCGGCTTCATCTTCTTCACACCAGCCAGCATTTCCTCAGCCAGCTTACTGAACTGCAACTGCGCTTGCCGTTGCACTTTGAGAACAGAACTGTCAGACGAATTGTGCAGAAGTGTTTCCATGTAGAAGGCCGGATCCAGATGCATGCTCCATGAAACGGTCTCGACTTCCGTCCCAATCCAGGAGACAAACTTTTCAAACACCTGTCGCAGTTCCGGAATGAATGCGAAAATATCTTCGCGATGGGAGTCAAGAATCTTCACATCAAACATCAGCGTCACCAGACGATCACGATCCGACTCCTGCACAAGGTTCTCCATATCGGGCGAAGCCAGCGCGGCGTCGTTTCGTGACATCTTCAGGTCTTCAGAAAGTGAGGCAGGTGCAACAACAAACGTGCGATCATCGATCAGCATAAAGCTGAGCTCCGAAGAGTCGTAGATCACAGTCTCTGGATCCGGGTGACGCTTGCCTCCCGCGGCCCTGAACATTCCTTCCAGCTCTGATTTCGTGTGAGGTTCGCGCAATCGGACAACCGCAGCAACATCCGGCTTCGACATCCGCGGGCCAAAGTTGATCGCGTAGGTCAACTCGGAAATATCGGACGGCTTGAACAATGTGCTTTCTTCAATCTCGCTCGCCAGCCACAAGGCGAGATTCCCCAGCATCATGTTGAATTCAGCGGTAGTGCGATCCGTTTTGGTCCACAGCTCCATAGGATGAACATGGAAGAGAAGATGCGGTGTAAACGGCAGATGATCCAGCGGAATCGACTTGCCCGATGTGGGACTCATAGACTGCGCGGTTTCGTTCGACGCCGCCATCTCAACCTTCTGAGCCTCCCAGGCAACATTCACCGCCGGACCTTTGACGACTGCGGTTCCCTGCCCCTTGTTCATCACAAAGGCCGCGTAGCTGACTCCAGCAACGACGACCGCCACAAGCCCCATGACGACCAGGCCAGCCCGATTGCCTCGCCTGCGCTTTCCGGAACTCTTTCGGCCAGTCGATTTGGATGATTTGACTGTCGACGGTGCAATTGCGGACGATGCAATTGCGGAGGGAGCAAAATCCAGCTCCGCCGTTGGAGTCTGAGCAGAGCCGACTGGCGTGAAAGCCAGAATGTCGGGCATCTGCGACTCCGGCTCGGGAACCGAAATTCTCGGAGACACTGAGCCACGGGGCATGCTGTCGAAGACAGGAATTTCTGGCTGCGGAATTGCGGGGCCTTCATCAGGTACCCAGCGAGCTCCGGTTCCCACTTGCGGTGCCAGCGGCAGGACCGGGATGTCAGCCAGTTGCAAAGGTACCTCTTCCGACTGGGGCAATTCCATGACGAAACGATGAGCACACTTCGGACACTTGGCTCGCTTTCCCAACATGCTGTTGTCGGGAACTTTCAGCACGGCTCCACATGACGGGCAAGGTATCGAAATCGCAGGCATAGCGAATTGTCCAATCTGAAGGTCATCCAGAAACTGTCACGACACTTCCAGCTAATAACCCAATCCAAAGATCAAAGTGTCGCTTCCACCCAGTGGCCACCTTATTGCAGCCGATCTCAACGGAGTTTGCTCCGGGCAATTCAAACATCACCAGTTTCGCAGCGCTGATGTTTTCCAGCAAGTAGAGTTCGAAACTTTGGCGCTGTCCTCTTCATTTTCATTCATCAGGCGTTCATTCATTAAGGCGGCCGCATTTCCCGGCATCTGCAGGCTCCCGAGGTAGATTGAAAGCCGCAGAGAACTGCAAGTCCGAACCTGAAATATTTCGGATTTTCGCACCGACATTCCCGACCGCGCCAACCCCACGACTGACAGTTTTGGATCAAAAGCCGGGGAAGGTTCAGAATGCGGTTCAGGTCGATTGAGGAGTCGGGCGTTGTCAGTTAAGACACACTTCCTGACAGAGGCGAATTCCCGGCCGAAATGCAGACATGCATCTCACATTCAGGCCCCGGCGGAATTTTATCGTGAAGGTCTCGAAAGACCAACGCGTGCAAATCACGACCTTATCGATCAGGAATGCAAAGCGCAAATGAGTCGGCATATTTTTGTTACGGGCGGTGTTGTTAGTTCACTGGGCAAGGGCTTGACCTCCGCGTCAATCGGAATGCTGCTCGAACGCCGCGGCCTCAAGGTGCGCATGCAGAAACTCGACCCGTACCTGAACGTTGACCCAGGCACCATGAGTCCCTTTCAGCACGGCGAAGTTTACGTGCTCGACGACGGTTCTGAAACGGACCTGGACCTCGGCCACTATGAACGCTTCACATCCGGCGTGCTGAATCGCGATTCCAATTACACCACCGGACAGATCTACCTGTCCGTGATCGAAAAAGAACGCCGCGGCGAATATCTGGGCCGCACTGTTCAGGTTGTTCCGCACATCACCGATGAAATCAAAGCATCCATCCTTGCGCTGGCAACGCCGGACGTTGATGTCGTCATCACGGAACTCGGCGGCACAGTCGGCGATATTGAAGGATTGCCATTCCTGGAAGCGATCCGTCAAATCCCTTTGGACATTGGCAAAGAAAATGTCATGTTCATCCATCTGACTCTTGTGCCGTACCTGAAGGCCGCTCGGGAAGCGAAAACTAAACCGACGCAGCACAGCGTCCAGCAACTTCGCGAGATCGGGATTCAACCTGACATTCTGATTGTGCGTACCGAACGTCCAATCGGACGTGAACACACTGACAAGATCGCGCTGTTCTGCAACGTTGAAAAGAAGGCCGTGATCGAAGAAGTCGATAAAGAGTTCTCAATCTACGAAGTGCCAATCGGACTGATCGAACACGGTCTGGACGAATTGATTTGCCAAAAGCTGCACCTGACCGCCGGCCCATTAAAAATGGACGACTATCGGGCTCTGGTGCATCGCATTCGCAATCCCACCGCAGAAGTGACGATCGCGGTGGTGGGCAAATACATCGAGCACCGAGATGCCTACAAGTCCATCTACGAATCCATTGACCATGCTGGTTTTCATCATTCGACTCAGGTCATCGTTAAACGTATCGAAGCCGAAGAATTAGAACGTCAGGGACCAGAGATTCTGCTGAAGGGCGTCGATGGACTGCTGATCCCCGGTGGATTCGGGATGCGGGGCATTGAGGGCAAGATTCAGGCCATTCAATATGCTCGCGAAAACGGCATCCCGTTCTTTGGGATTTGCCTCGGCATGCAATGCGCTGTCATTGAGTTCGCTCGCAGTGTGCTTGGACTGGCTGACGCGAACAGCAGTGAGTTCTCCAACGAAACTCAGCATCCGGTGATTTGTTTGCTCGAAGGCCAGAAGGGCATTCGATACAAGGGCGGCACAATGCGGCTGGGTGCTCAACCTTGCGTTTTGACTCCGGGTACGCGTACGGCTGCGGCCTATGAAAAGACAGAAATCACTGAGCGACATCGCCATCGCTACGAGTTCAATCCGGAATACCGTCAACAATTCATCGATGCCGGACTGCTGGTGGCAGGAACTAGTCCCGACGGCGGATTGGTTGAGATCGTTGAACTGGCTTCGCATCCATGGTTTGTGGCTGTTCAATATCATCCGGAGTTCAAGTCTCAACCCCACAATGCTCACCCATTGTTCAAGGGATTCATTGGGGCAGCTCTTCAGAAGCACAGTCAACGAAGCGGTGGCCCCGTCGCAGATTTTTCAAATAATCCTCCGGCATGATCCATCAACGTTGCACGAAACGACATTTCACAATGTCATTCCTTCAACTTGTCTGAATAGGATCCGTCGTCAGGGCGGATTCTTACAGCGTCTATGAATCATGGAAGGCTCGCGACGTGCCCGACCTCTCGAACCTGTTCGGCGTTCTGAATCTGAACAAACCGGCCGGGATCACATCTCGTGATCTCGTCAACAAAGTGCAGAGGATGATCAAACCCGTTAAGGTTGGACACGCCGGAACGCTCGACCCGATGGCAACAGGAGTGCTTTTGGTCTGCGTTGGTCCGGCGACGCGTTTGGTGTCAACGCTTCAGGAAGGTGCGAAGACGTATGTGACGGAGTTTACTCTGGGGCAGACCAGCGATACCGATGACAGCACTGGTGTGATTGAGACGATTCAATTCGATGACCCTCAACCGCTTCTCACTGACATTGCCAGTTGTCTGGATGCAATGACCGGAATCATTTCTCAGGTTCCGCCAGATTATTCCGCAGTCCATGTCGACGGCCAGCGAGCCTACGCGTTGGCTCGCAAAGGCCACGAGTTGACATTGAAAGCCAGGCAGATCGAAATTCATTCGATCGAAATTCTGCGCTACGAGTGGCCCAGACTGGAACTAAAAATCGTTTGCGGTTCCGGAACCTACATTCGATCCATCGCCCGTGACCTGGGAGCACAGCTTGGTTGCGGCGCATTAATGAGCCGTCTGGAGCGCACTCAAATCGGCGAATTTGCCCTCCGTGATAGTGCGGATATTGAACTGATCACAAGGGATAACATCAGCCAACATCTCTGGCCGGCAATCAAAATCGTCCATCAGCTTTCGAAGTACGATTGCAACAGCCAGGACATTACCGATCTTCTTTGCGGCCGTCGCATCGTGTTCGACTCACATCGTTCGTCAGACGGAACAACTCCCGAGTTTAAGCAGACGGTCGCGTTAACTCAAAACGCATTTTCAGAACTTGTCGCCCTTGCAACGTTCGAGCTCGATCATCGCTTGCAGCCCCAAACAGTCTTCCTGCGTCGTCCTCAATAAGTTCGACCGCCTACGTAGCCCGACCTGTCCTCAGGTCGGGAACCACGCCCCTTCGCTCAGTCACGCTACTACTACTTTCTAACCGGCGCCGGCACGCAAACGGCGCACTTGCTGATCTGAGACAGATCAGCCTACGTAGCCCGACCTGTCCTCAGGTCGGGAACAACGCCCATTCGCTCAGTAACGCTCCAACGATTTTCTAACCGGCGGCGTCATACAAATGGCGCACTCGCTGATCTGAGACAGATCAGCCTACGTAGCCCGACCTGTCCTCAGGTCGGGGACCACGCCCGTTCGCTCAGTCACGCTCCAACGATTTTCTAACAGTCGCCGGCACGCAACCGGCGCACTTGCTGATCTGAGACAGATCAGCATACGTAGCCCGACCTGTCCTCAGGTCGGGAACAACGCCCCTTCGCTCAGTCACGCTACTACTACTTTCTAACCGGCGCCGGCACGCAAATGTCGCACTCGCTGATCTGAGACAGATCAGCCTACGTAACCCGACCTGTCCTCAGGTCGGGAACATCGCACATCCGCTCAATCACGCTGAAACGATTTTCTAACAGTCGCCGTCACGCAAATGGCGCACTCGCTGATCTGAGACAGATCAGCCTACGTAGCCCGACCTGTCCTCAGGTCGGGAACAACGCCCATTCGCTCAGTCACGCTACTAATACTTTCTAACCGGCGGCGTCATACAAATGGCGCACTTGCTGATCTGAGACAGATCAGCCTACGTAGCCCGACCTGTCCTCAGGTCGGGAACAACGCCCCTTCGCTCAGTCACGCTACTACTACTTTCTAACCGACGTCGGCACGCAAATGGCGCACTCGCTGATCTGAGACAGATCAGCCCACGTAGCCCGACCTGTCCTCAGGTCGGGAACTTCGCCCCTTCGCTCAGTCACGCTACTACTACTTTCTAACCGACGTCGTCACGCAAATGGCGCACTCGCTGATCTGAGACAGATCAGCCCACGTAGCCCGACCTGTCCTCAGGTCGGGAACAACGCCCCTTCGCTCAGTCACGAGGCTGCTCAGAAAAGAGTGCGTCAAGCAGGTCGAGAGTATTCAAAAGTGGCTCCGCGACTTGCACTGGCGCGGTCTTCAAGTGAAATGCAAAGGCATCCCTGATCGAATTCGCGTCAGTTGATGAATCTGTCGTTTTTCCGTGGATGACTGGCCTTGTGGATTGAACGACCTGGTCGGTCAATGCGGAGCCGGAGCGACCCATGACCAGGCCAGCAATGTCCGGTAGCAAATCGTAGCGGAACAGATCTGCAGCATTGTTTGTCACTCCAATCGAGGCGGCGCTGTCGGCCGTGAGCGAAGGAATCGCGCTGCCTGACCCTGGTGTTAATCCCTGAAAACTGCCTGCCGCCTGAGATCCAAGATCAGCGGAGAACAACTCGCGTCCCGTCGATTCACGCGTGGCAATGATAAACAACGTATTACCCACGTTGAAAATGTCGCGAGGGTCACTATCTCCAGAGTCGCCAGTCACGTCTGCAAACAGCGTGGTCCCGGAAGTGGTTCCATTACTCTTCCAGATTTCATACCCATTCGCGCCATCGTCGGCTACAAAATAGAGAGTCCCGCCGATGTTGGTCAGCAATGCCGAAAACGATCCGGCAGATCCGGGATTAATGTCCTTGACCAGCGTCGTCCCACTGCTGGTGCCGTTGCTCTTCCACAGTTCGTACCCGTGGTTGGAATCGATTGCTGTGAAGTACAGCGTCCCGTTGACATTCGTCAGATATTGGGGATTCGATGAGGAACTTCCGGGATTGATGTTCTTCACAACAACGGTACCAGCCGTTGTTCCGTTGCTCTTCCACAATTCAATGCCTTGAGCTCCGTTGTCGGCAGTGAAGAAGAGTTTTCCGTTCACGTTGATCAGACCACTGGGATTGCTGCTCTCTTCTCCGGCGGCAATGTTACGAACTTGAACAGTGCCACCCGAAGTTCCATTGCTCTTCCAGAGTTCGGTACCATGGATTCCGTTGTTGGCTGTGAAGTAGAGAGTTCCGTTGACGTTTGACAGTCGGGCCGGAAAACTTCCCAACGTTCCTGATCGAATGTCTCGCACGAGAACTGTTCCGGCTGCGGTGCCGTTGCTTTTCCAGAGTTCAGCGCCGGAAGTCCCATTCGATGCCTGAAAGAAAAGAGTACCGCTGACATCAATCATATTGTAAATAGACGAACCGCCGCTTCCTGGATTAATGTCATTAACCAGCAGCGTGCCCGCGGCCGTTCCATTGGTCCTCCACAATTCCCGGCCGTTCGTGCCATTGTCTGCAACAAAGTAGAGCACACCACCAATATTCATTAATGACCGTGGTGATGAACTCGCGGTACCAGAACGAATCTCACTGACCAGAAACGTTCCCGCTGATGTTCCGTTAGTTTTCCACAACTCCGTGCCGTTTGTCACAGACTGCGCTACGAAAAACAAGGTGCCATTAACGTTCGTCAGCCAGGTCGGATTACTGCTGCCTGTGCCCGTAAAAATGTCCCTGACTTGTACCGGGCTGGAGGAACCACTTTTCTTCCAAAGTTCAACGCCATGTGTTCCATCGTTCGCGGTGAAATAAAGCGTACCGTTAACGTTAGTGAGTTGCGCTGGTTCAGAGCTCAATGTCCCCGCGCGGATGTCCCTGACAATTGCCGTCCCCGCGTTTGAACCATCGCTCTTCCACAGCTCGCTGCCATTGGCACTGTTTGCCGCTCGAAAGAACAGTGTTCCATTGACGTTTTGCAGTGAACCAGGAGCCGATCCGCTGGTCCCCGTATTGATGTCTTTCACCAGCACTGTACCAGCATTTGTGCCGTTTGACTTCCAGATCTCTGATCCTGCCGTTCCGTTGTTGGCGATGAAGTAGATGGAACTGCCGACTCGAGTCAATGAACTCACGCCCGAACTTTGGTTGCCGCTGGCAATGTTTCGAATCAGAACGGTCCCCGCTGAAGTTCCGTTGCTTCGCCAAAGTTCAGTGCCATTCACACCATCGTCGGCCATAAAGAAGAGTGTGCCATTGATATTTGTGAAAGTGTCCCAAACGCTTCGTAATGATCCCACAGCACCAGAGTCAATATCCTTGACGGGCACGGTACCCGCGGTTGTCCCGTTGCTCTTCCAGAGCTCTCGACCGATGATTCCGTCGTCAGCACTAAAATACAGGGTTCCGTTGACGTTGGTCAGCGAACGAGGCGAAGAACCATTCACTCGAGTATCGATGTCTTTGACCATCACCGTACCGGCGGATGTGCCGTTACTTTTCCACAGTTCATAGCCCGCCGTATTGTTCCTGGCGCTGAAGTAGAGAGTGCCACCCACATTGGTTAAGTAATGGGGCGTGCTTGCTGCCGTGGGGTGAATGTCTTTGACAAGAATGGTGTTCGCGGAAGTGCCGTTGCTCTTCCAAAGTTCCCGCCCCTTCACACCATCGTCGGCCGTGAAGAAGAGCGTGCTTCCCGCGACCACCAGCGATCTTGGTGACGAGCCTGTGGTTCCGGTGCGGATGTCTTTCACAAGAACAGTACCGGCAGATGTCCCGTTGCTCTTCCACAGTTCCGCGCCGGAAACAGAATCAGACGCTGAAAAATACACGACACCATTCACGTTCGTCAGCAGATCTGGCAAGGAACCCGCAGCGCCCGAGTTCACATCGGCAACCATGATCGTGCCGGTTTTCGTCCCGTTGGACTTCCAAAGTTCGCGTCCGTGAGTTCCATTGTCCGCAGTAAAGTACAAAACACCGTTGACGTTCAGCAGATTGCTGGGCGCACTGCTTTGCGAACCTGGCCTGATATCTTTGACCAGGACCGTTCCGCTTGCAGTTCCATTGCTCTTCCACAGTTCTGTACCGTGGGTTTCGGTTGTTGCAGTGAAATAGACCAGCGAGCCAACCTGAATTATCTGGTCGGGATTTGAGCCAGCATTATTCAGTTGCTTCTGAATGTCTCGAACCAGCGACACGTTGGCGGCCAGCAATTGGCGAGTCTCAAGCTGTTCAGTGCTGCTCCCGCTCTGTCGAGTTCTTCGTCTGATCACAACTGGACGCAGGCGATTGATGCATTGCCGAAAGAAGTTTGTCATCACGGGTGCTCGTTTGCTAACAAGGGCGAATCCTGGGGCCGAAATTTACGGCAATCTTCCAATAGCTGCCACAGGAATCTCCCAAAGCCAGACGTGCTCACCACGTAATTTTCACGCGTGATTCCAACACAGTTGCCAATTTCGTGAAAAAGCGTGTCGACATAATGGAACAAATTTTTGCCAGCAAAAAATGCTGCGAAAAAATTGCGCACCGATGCATTTGTCACAAATAGGACTGCCTTCGGGTTGAGGGGTTGTATAAAAGCGGGCGAGACGTCCGCACTCCCGGAGCGCGGGCGTCTCGCCCGCTGAACACTCCCCAATTCAAAACTGGCGGAGCACTTAGCTGGACAGCGCCAGGTTCGCAACGAGGCGTGTGCGTAAGTTGTTAGGCTGCTGGGATTTAGTTGGTGTTGACCTGAGGAGCAAAAAGAGACGACCTTCCGTGTGCAAAAACGTCTCACGAGGAAACCACGGAAGGT
>JBGSVD010000097.1:0-83921 GCA_041753135.1 Planctomycetaceae bacterium | reverse complement strand
CTTCACCGACGTATGAGCCGACTCCTCCGGAGTCTTCGCCATTCCAGCGGCCATCACATTCATGTCCACATACGCCAAAGTCGTCAGCAATGCCTCTTCATCCAGAATCGCGATGCTTTTGAAACGAGCCTCCCAGAACGTGCCCCGGCAATCATCCTCGCGATTCGCCATCCGCGCCAGCGGTTCCTTGATGCACTTCATGAACCAGCCCAGATCGTTCAGACGCTTGCGACACTCAGTGATCCACTTCGCATCCTTCAGACGATCCTTGACCCAGGCCTCAGTCACCTTCAACGCCTGTCGATCCTTGCCTCGCGGAGGAAACAACTTACCCCAACGACGAACAGTCTCTTCATCCGACCAGCCCGCCGCAGCCGCGTCATTCAATCGCAAAACCACATGCAGATGGTTATCGAGCACCGCGTACGCACACACTTCGATGGCAAAGATCGACGCCAGTTCTTTGAGCCGATCCTCAACCCACTGCTTTCGATGCTCACAACCCTCACCACAAAGAAACGCCCGTCGCACACAGCGAGAAATGCAGTGGTAATACGGAGTCACCGTCGAATCCACCAACTGACCGCGAGCCATCGTCATCTCAAAAACTCCGCAAAAACACACGCCAACCCGTCACGCAGGGCAGTTGTACCAATCAAACTGAGGAATTACAATGCCTGTCCTTGTTGCTCTTCATGCCTGTCCTTGTTGCTCTTCCTTTTTGCTCTTAAATCAAAATTCACACATAGCAGCTTTTCGATTCCCAACCAGCGACTGACCGGCGTTCTGCCTGCACGCATTATTCAGGAATCGATCTCGTAAGTCGTGAGTTTGTTTCGTCCGGTTTCGCCATTTTGATGAAAGAGCAGGCTCGAAATTGACCGCTGGTTTGACCATGATCCCCTGTTTCAGCAAAAGCAGCGAGTACCGTCAGATTCATCAGGAACCAGCGGAGGGCATTGGCCATGCCTGTAGACCCAGGGGACAATCCCGAACCAACATTCATTCCCAATTCGAAAGATGTCGTTCGCAAGCAGAACAGTCCTGATCCTGCGAATGGGGGAGATGAAGCAAACTCTTCGTCCAGTGCCGTCGAGAGCACGTACATTCTACCGGGACGGCCGGAACCAAATCTGAAGATTGCTGATCGCTATGTGCTGGTCGAACAGATCGGCGAAGGCGGCATGGGTGAAGTCTGGATTGCCAAACAGACTGAACCCGTCAAACGCAATGTGGCATTGAAGCTCATCAAGGCCGGAATGGACTCCAAAGCGGTCCTTGTTCGATTCGAACAGGAACGTCAGGCCTTGGCGTTGATGGACCATCCGAATATCGCCCGCGTCTATGATGCTGGCGTGACACCGAGTGGTCATCCGTTCTTTGCGATGGAACTCGTAAACGGGCAGCCGTTGACGAAGTACTGCGACAGTAACCGACTTTCGCCGCGCGCACGTCTGGAGCTGTTCGTACCGATTTGCCAGGCCATCCAGCATGCTCATCAAAAGGGAATTGTGCACCGGGACCTGAAGCCCGCCAATATTCTTGTCACCGTTGTCGATGGCAAAGCTGTTCCGAAAGTGATCGACTTTGGAGTTGCCAAAGCCACTGGTGGAAAGCTGACCGAAGAAACGCTTTCGACTGGATTTGGAGCGGTCGTTGGAACGCTGGAGTACATGTCACCCGAACAAGCGGGAACCACCGGTGCGGATGTTGATACACGAGCTGATATCTATTCTCTGGGCGTCGTGCTGTACGAGCTACTCACTGGTCTGCGACCGTTCGATGGAGAACGTCTTCGTAAGGCCGCGCTCTCTGAAATGATTCGAATCATTCGCGAAGATGACCCATCGCGACCAAGTACGCGTCTCTCTACGGATGCTTCGCTGCCCTCCATGGCCGCGCTGCGGCAGACGGAGCCGCGGAAGCTGATGGCGCAATTGCGAGGAGAACTTGACTGGGTCGTCATGAAGTGTCTGGAGAAAAACCGCGAGCGGAGATACGAAACCGCCAACGGACTCGCACGCGACATCGCACGTTATCTGGCGGATGAACCAGTCGAAGCCAATCCACCATCCGCCGCTTACCGCCTGCAAAAACTCTACGCTCGGAACAAGGCCAAAGTGATTGCGACGGCGCTGTTGCTGATCTCTTTGGTCGCCGGAATTGTTGGCACAACAGTTGGACTGCTGGAAGCAAGACGACAGACAAACATTGCCGACGCGAGAGCGAAAGAAGCCGACGAAGCAAGAGCCAGTGAATCCGAGCAACGTGAAGTCGCAGAACAAGCCAATCAACTGGCCATCGGGGCTTTGCAGTCGTTCACATCAAGCCTGATGAGCAAACTGCTGGGCGGGCGTTCGCAGTTGGATGAAACTGAGATCTCGATTCTGAATGATGCTCTGAAACAGTGGGAAGTGTTTGCTGAATCTCGGGGTTCATCGCCACAGGCACGTCGACTTCGCGCGATTGGAGCGACGAATGTGGCGACGATTCAGAACAAATTGGGCATGGCTGAACAGGCGATTGAGAACGACCGCAAAGCGTCGGGCCTTTGGGATTCCCTGGTGCAGGAACAGCCCGGCAATGTGGAAGACCAGCGCAAGCTGGCCATCAGTCATCAAAATCTTGGCAGCACGCTCAGAGGCATCGGGCAGAGACGTGAAGCGGGACAGCACTTTCGTGCTGCACAGCAGATCTTTGAGTCTCTGCTGGTGAGCGACGGAAAAGACCCTGACCTCCGAGAACGTCTCGCAGATAGTCATATCAGTGTGGGAAACGTTGATCGGGACTTCGGTGAGTGGTCACAATCAAAGTTTAATTTCGTTCGAGCACTGGAGTTGTTCGAAGCGCTCGCCGCAGAGTTTCCCAGCGATCGTTCGTATCAGGACGGAGTGGCCGGAAGTCACCGGAGCCTGGCGTTTCTCAATAAACGAATGGCTCAGCAGGCTGAGTCTGTGGGTCACTACCACAAAGCGATTTCGGTTTACAAAACGCTTACTCAGCAGGTACCCACATCCATTGATTATCGCCTGTCACTTGGGCAATTGCATCGTGAACTGGGCGTTGCGGTCTCTGATGGTGGCGATGACACTACCGGTGCCACTGAGTTATCGCTTGCCATTCCGATTCTTGAAGGTCTGGCGAAGGAGTTTCCGTCGGTTCCGAATTATCAGTTTGAATACGCTAGAGCCGTTCGTGATTACGCGCAGATACTGAGCTATCTTAAACGCTATGACGAATCGCAACTCCGTTACGAATCAGCAATGAAGATTCAGACTTCGCTTGTTTCCGAATTCCCCGCCAATCTGTCTTACGCAAACGATTTCGGAATTTCATGTCGCATGTTTGGCGACTTGCTGACGAATCAGGGGAAACTCCCGGAGGCTGAAACAAACTACAGCAAGGCAATTGAGATTCTGACCAAAGCCAATGTCCAGGATCGTACCTACGTTACAGTCCGCCGATCGTTGGTGAACTGTTATTCGCATCGCGCGGAACTGCTCGACGCTCTGCAACGCCACGGTGAGGCCGTGAAGGACTGGGACAAGGCTCTGGAGTTCTGCGAAGAGGATAAGGAGCAGGGATTGAAGTTCGCTCGCGCTGATTCTCGCATCCGAGCAGGTGAGGTCGCAGAGTCAATTGCGGTACTGGAGGAGCTTTCCAAAATCGATGTTCCTCATGCGATTCACTGGTTCAACTTTGCACGCCTGTTCGCCATTTCATCGCAGTCTTTGCCGGATCGAAAAGAAGAACTTGCTTCAAACGCAGTCACACTCTTGAGGAAGGCGATTGCTCTGGGACTGAATGATATCGAACGAATTAAACAGGACAAAGATCTGCTTCCGCTCGCGGACCGCGATGACTTCAAAGCCCTTCTCGCTCCGTGACAAGGGCTGAAGCCACTGAAAGGGGCGGATTCACATTTTGTGGGGGGGGAATTCAGGGCAGAATCGCTAAAGGGGAAGAATCGCTAAAGAAGAATCGCTAAAGCTGCTATTGTACTTATAGCATAAAGTAGAATGTCCGTTTGTGCCCTTCCCCGTTTTGTGCCCGCCCGATTCTTCGTGTTTCAACCAGACCGCAAAACAGAGCGGACGGACACGGAGGGCTGACGCCCAACCGCTCGCCAGGGGTCTGGTCTCGTTTCGGCTCCCGTTTCGGCGAATGGTTCTCGGAGATCTATCTGGGTGAACTGCGGATGCCGTACTCAGTTTGGATGGCCCAAAGTGCGTTTCTTTACGGTTCCCGATTCGCGTGAGCTCTATCTTCACTGCCGTTTCTTGACACTCGGAAGAGCCAAAACATGGCCCCACTAACAATCGAGACAAGGAGTACCAGTATTGGTGACGCCCCCGAAACATCAGGTGGATCGAGGGCTTCTAAAGTTGGATCGAGTCCTATTTCCCAAGCCCAAAATCTGCTGAGTTCCATCTCTATTAGGTAGGCAACGATGGGCATTGCGGCAAAATGTACACAAACAAATGCCCTGAGGTTTGGCATCTTCAATGTGAGCCACGTGAGCGCTACCGTGAACTTCGCGCAGACGATAAATCCAAACCAGTCGATCACAGTCCGTTTTCCTTTTTTCCATATCGGATTTCTGTGGGCGAGCCACTTCCTCGGGCACTACTAACAATGGCCTTTCTGGCGTTGATCTGCGGCAGCTATTGTAAGCGACCGATGGTTGCGGGCGAGGAAAAGAAAATGCCAGTCTGACTGGTGTAGATACCGACGTCCAAAGGAGGTGAAAGAAAAACGAGAACCTCGAAGACTATGTGCTGGCAGGTTTTTTAACGCCGATGCCTAACGTCATTACTACCAGCGTTGTGCAACATTGGCGGCCAGGTTCTGCGATCTTAACTTCACCGCTGCAACCGGAGTCTGTTGATTGCTTTTCCTGGCGTGAATGGCTCTGCAACTGGGGCAGACTTCAAGATGCGATTCAATACTGGCGACTTGCTGTGCATCCAGATTGCCAGCAATAAAATCGTCCATTAATCGCTCGACATCACCACAACTGATTCCGGCATAAGTGGAATAGCCAACCTTGGAGGCGGAAGGGTTGACGACGTATCGGACTGCTGCGCTCATAAACAGCAAGCAGGCGACCACCGTCACAGTTCGCATAACACGTCGCCTGTTTTCCTGTCGCTTTAGCGTAGAGGAAAGGTTCGCCAGAGTCCCCGGTGTGCAGGGTTCCCATTGACTGATGTCTGATTCCTGTTTGCTCATAATGACACCGCATTGATGAAATGAAGAATAGACTGCCCGGTGTTCCGGATAGCCGGTCTCTTTAGTACCTGTAGACTACTGTTTAAACCCAATACCGTTCAATTAAGCAAAGTAGTTGGCACACTCCATGTGCCGCAACCCTCAAAAAGCAAGGCTTTTTGAGAACTCAGCGGACGGCACACGGAGTGTGCCTGCTACTTTTTGAACGGGATTCTGTTTAAACCTGTGTGAGTGTTTCCACATGAACCCGTGGTTTGCACGTAACGCATCAACGTCCCTGTTATCAGTTTCATTGCCAAAGCTGAGGCACTTCAATCGCCTGAGTTCTGGGCGGATTGGAGTTCTTACCAGGCGTGGCCGGAGTTACCCCAGACGCCAGGATCAGACTTCGTTCATTCAGCACGACGATCTTTCTCCGACCCGTTGTGATGAGACGTTCCAGTTGGAGTTCTCCTAAGGCCAGGGTAACGGATTCTCGCGTCACTCCAATCAGGCCAGCCAGATCCTGATGGGAAAGTTTGATATCGATCAAAAGCCCTTCGTCCGTCCTTCGACCATACTGCTCCATCAATTCGCACAACAAACCAATCATGCGTTCTCGATTTGAACGAAAAAGAAGGTACCTCAGCCGCCGTTCAAGTCGCCGTTGCCGCAAACCCACCAGTTTCGTAATGGCCAGAGACAGCGATGCGTTCTGCATCAAAACAGATTCCATAATTTCCTTTGGGATCGCGACAACCCGCGACGCACTAACTGACTGTGCGAATTCTTCACGAGATGCTGATCCTACAATTGCAAGTTCGCCAAACAGTTCACCGGGCTCTATGAGACCAAGGATGGCCTGTTTGCCATCTGGAGTAATCGAATGCAGGCGGATACGACCCTGCACCAGAACCATTACCGCATCCGCAATGTCATCTGGAAAATAAATCGTTGCGTTGGCCGGGAAGTTTCGGACGCGAGACCGCTGTTCCAGAAATTTTAGCTCAGCCTCAGAAAGCTGCTCGAACAGCCGGCATTCTTGTATGCACCAGATTTGCCGAGGCATGAAACAGCCACCAATCCACTAGTCGGGCTAAAGGGCGACAGGTGAACTCACTGTAATGAATTCGAACCATGACTGTCTCATATTAGCATCAATCAAATCACTGGGCACTGATCGATTTTCCATTTTAACTGCGGTTTCCTGACAAAGTTGAGCGACCGACGGCATTCGCGGCTTCGCTGTGTGAGATATCTCACGCTGAACAATTTGCGGTTGTTTACACCAGGCTATCCGAAGTCGCTCTGCAGCGTTGACGAAATGAAAACGCGCGGCGAAAACGGCCTTCATCAATCTCCCACTGGAGGCCTGTTGATCTATTCGTCCACGACCTTGCTTCGTGAGTTCACTGTGTCTCTGCACCAGTCAGATATCTCCGAAATGGAGTTCCAGCGACCACACGATCTGGTGATGTAGACAGCTTGCAGAAGGGTGAATCGAAACTGAATCAACGCGTTCCATTCTGAATCTGTGCAAAGTTGTTGCGATAGAGTTCTGCCAGTGAAGATTCTCCCATCGCGTCGCAAACCTGAGCCAACAGCCGACAGCAGTCTGAACTCTGCGGGCGTTTCTGGTACGAAACTTCAAGGTCCTGGCGAGCGTCCTCCCAGCGTTGCAGAGCGATATAGATTTCACCACGTGTCGACAGAACATCCGGGTTGTCCGGCAAGGTGGAAAGAGTCTGGTTGACAAGTTCCAGGGCGCGTTCGGGATTAGAATTCTGGTCCCGAACCAACGCAAGTGCCAGATTATTCTGCACCATCGGGTTGGAACGATCCAACCGATTGGCTCGCTCCAAATATCTCCGCGCTTTCGAATGTTGATTGTGATTCAGTGCCATGGTACCCACCATGCTGTAGACATCAGCACTGGACGAACTGGCGGCCAGCAGGCCATCGAGCGTGCCGTCGGCTGCTTCAGAGAACTCTCCGCCAGAACAGCTCAACGCGGCCAGCCTTTGCAGCACACTCAGGCTGACAGCTTGAGTGTTCCAGGCATTTTCCAGAAGCCCCAGCGCATCTTCGGCCGCTGCAAAAGTCCCGACAGCAAGTTTCTGGTCATAGCAGGCAATGGACGTCTGCCCCAGCAGAAGACCGAATTGTTGTCGCTCTTCGTCGGAGATTTCCCGATGTTGCTGCGCATCATTCATCAACGACAGAGCGTCATCAAACCGGGACGCCAGGTTCAGGACGTCGACATACTCCAGGATCCTGTTCAACGAATCGTCTGTTGCTGACACGGCCATTTCCTTTAGCATCCGTTTCACCAAAGCCTGCGATTCTTCGGTGCGACCAGCCGCCTTCAACAGTCTGGCCAAAACAATGTTGAGCTCGGGCGTCGACTCCGAAAGCGGTTGCAGTTCCAGAATGGCTCGATCGATTTGATTCGTGGCAGCCAGAGAACGAATGCGCAGGATGCGTTCTTCAATGGTCGATTCCTCTGATGGCTGAATCGTATCGATCGCAGGCCGCAGATCTTCCGCTCGAAACGTTGCGCCGAATGAATTCAGCGTGAGCGCCTGCTGAAGAATCGATCGGTTCTCCGGAGTCAGTCGAATGGCCTCAACAAGCATCGCGGCACACAGATCCCGATTCAGCAGTGATTCTTTCAGACGATTCGCCGCCAGCCCCTGGTAGTATCCCGCCAGAGCGGTTCGCAACTGAACTGAGTTACCGTTGCTTGCGAGACCTTCTTTTAGAACTCGTTCTGCATCAGCGAGTCGTTTGCCCAGAACCAGAGCTTCGGCGAACTGAACTCGATGTTCGACACTGGCTGGATTTTTCGCAAGGCTTTCCTCGAAGTAGTCGAAGGCCATATTCAAATGACGATCGATCGTTTGTTCGCTGCGTCCGAGTTGCTTGCTGATGCGTGCCAGCGCTAATGCCAATTCCGGACTTTTCAGGACAACGCTCTGAAGCTGACTTTCTGCGGACTTCAGTTGTTGTTTGCGGAGATAGACTTCCGCCAGCATCATGCGAATCTGTGGATCTTCCGAGCGGAATTTCATGGCCATCAGCAGATGACCTTCAACTTCGTCATCCGACAACGGAAAGGTTGGTGTATCCGACAGTGCCTGACCAGCCAACCAAATCCTTGCGGGTGCGTAATCATTGGGCCCCGGTTGCGTCAGGGCATTGATGTGTTCCGCGGCCGCGGCTGTTTGGTTTGTGTCCAGAAGGTGATGAGCAAGTTGAAAACGGTAATTCAGTTCTCGGGGACGCAAACCAATTAACGCCTTCAGGTACAAGCCTTTCGCATCTTCATTGTCGGAAGCGGCGGCGTTAAGTACCGCTTTTTCCAAAGACACAACGACATTGTGCTGTGGGGTTGTTTCCAGTTCCCACAAAAAACGGCTGCTCCGCCACCGACCAGCAAAAAGATCACCGCCAAAGGCAACAGCTTTTTTTCACGCGACGTCACCCAATTCTGCAGGAAGCCCCAGATCCAGCCCAGGACAATTGTGGGGCGGAACCAATCGCGTAACCGAGACGACCGTCGGCTACCGTCTGGATGCATATGCTGACCGCAGAGCCTGTTCCAGATCGCCGTTAAAGGATTTCTGACGGAAGAATCATCCGCAACACGAGGGCCATCTGAAATCGGTGCAAACATCAGCCCCAGAAAGGCATCCGTGCTGAACACCAGAATTGCGGCCAGAGAAAGTGCCGCATAACCGATGGCGTCATGTTGCCAGCCTGTCGAAAGATCCACGCCGTAACGCTGCCAGGCGATCGAAATCGCGCAGACTCGAGCAACATTCATCACGCCCGCAAAACAAAACGCACTGGCAAGAATCACGACAGATCTCAGCCATGGTCTGCGTGAAACGCAAACGATCAGCGTCCCGATAAACAGAACGGCAAACAACGACTGCACGCCGCTACAGGCTTCTTCCACCAGAAATGTCTTGCCCGGAAACTCAATGACATTGCCTTCACGCAGGTGCAGGAATTCAAAAAAGCTCAGGACATTGCTGGCGATTGCCGTTGTGACTCGCTGCAGCGCGTGGATCGCGTTGAGGTCCATGCCAAGTGGAAGTCGTAGCGTCATCAGTGGCAGGAGCGTCAGATAAATCAGCGACTCCTGAGTCTGTTCGTTACGTCGTGCTCGGCAAACGGCCATGCACAGGAACAGACTTGCCACCATACAAAGCCATGGGCTGAGCAATACCCAGGACGACACAAGCAGTACAAGATCCAGTGCAATGCAAGCGCTGCTGAAGTGGCTCCACTTCCAGACAGAGCCACCAGTTCTTTGATACAACAGGAACGCAAAGCTTAGTAACGCGATAGGGTAAAACTGATAGTGTTCCAATCTGAGCAACTGCCGAAAGTAGGCGAACAGTAGCGGCACATGTACCGCGACGAATGCCAGGAATGCCAAACTTTGCTTGTTCGTGATTCTTTGAAGACTCATTTTGCTGTCAATCTGAACTCAAAACAGGCAGGTCAGCAGCGGGCGAATCTGCTGCCTGCACGAAGACGATCCCCACGGGATCATTGATGATTAGGCGGAAGCGATGTCGCTACCACGGGTCTCCAGCTTTTTACGACGCTGACGCAACCCGAAGCCTGCCAGAGCAACGCTCAGGAATGCGACGGTGCCGGGTTCTGGCACGGCGGTTGAACTGAATGTGATGCGGAAAATGTCTGTTCCACCAGTCAGTCCGGCATTGGTGAAAATGTAACCAGCGCCAGTTGTCAGCCCATTGAAGGCAGCCAGTTCGCTGGCATCGAATGCCACTAAACCGTTTTCCGGCGTGCGATTTCCGTTCACACCCCCCACAACGAACGCAGCATTCGCAGGGTCGGCCACTTCTGAGTTTGCATCCCAGATGTCACTCACCGTCTGATTAATGCTGGTTACCAGCAGGTTGCCGCTGGCGTCGAACAGTTCAATGGCATTGTCGTTACCAAGGAACAGGTCGTTGCTGGGGACAACCATGTTGGCAAACGTAAAGAATCGATTGACGCTGGTGTCAACTCGAAACGTCGCACTCGCGGTTGAGCTGAACGGGTTGGCAACGCCTGCGTTGCCACCTGGAACAGCCGGTCCACCGTTGACGACGCTTCCCAACACGGCAGTTGGATCTGCGGCGGCAAAGGCAGGAAACCAGTCGCTGCCGCTACCGCCTTCAGCAATCGATACAATTGCCGCACCAGCTGCTTCGCCGTTGTTGAATGCATCGAAGGTCCCGTTGTGAAATCCAAGACGTGTCGGCGCAAAGCTAATGCTGTTTGTGGGCGACAGGTTTTCAATCATCACCGTGACATCCACAATGGCCGCCGTCGCTATCGACGGCGCTAAGGCAACGCCAACCGCTGCGAATAGATGTAAAACTTTCATCCGTTTCATTGTCCTACCTCAAAATAATCGATCGAATTGCGAACTGACAGAATGTGCTGGTGATCTCACCAGACGTAACCACCTGCCAGCATTGGCATCCTGCCTTGTTGCGGGACTTCAGACTGAGCGAGAAGTGATCCCCGGAGCTGACAGAACGGCTCGCCTGTCAGCACGCTCATGGTTTGCGAAAGCAGCGGATTGCGGCACTCATCAGCCGTTCGCCCCCAGCGGACAAGCTCCAATGCTCCCCCGCTTTAGAACGACAAAACGATGCGAAATCTCACAAACATGATCCCCCTGAAACAGCACCTCGCGAGCCAATCATTCATCCCTTCTTCCTCAAGATCGAGGACAATCCCCCGTCTTCTGTAGACCAGTTGCGGCGAACGATTCTGAGTTAAAGCAGAAGCCCGTGCCGCCACTGTGCAAAGGAGATCGCAACGCTGATAGGTTAGAATTCGGGGAGCGGCGATGTCTTTGAGATGCCTCACATTGTGATGAGTCGTGGCAATGTTTGTTTGCACTTCGCTCAACAGGATGGTGGAGCCAACGTCGCCCGCATGCTTTGTCACGCTGTCACCATGTTCCAAATGGCGGCGTGTTGCGAAGTGCGGCGTTGCTGATCTGAGACAGATCAGCCTACATGTCGCCCGACCTGTCCTCAGGTCGGGAACGTCGCCCGCATGCTTTGTCACGCTGTCACCATGATCCAAAAGGCGGCGTGTTGCGAAGTGCGGCGTTGCTGATCTGGGACAGATCAGCCTACACGTAGCCCGACCTGTCCTCAGGTCGGGAACGGCGAACATTCGCTGAGTCACGCTGTCACCACGTTCCAAAAGGCGGCGTGTTGCGAAGTGCGGCGTTGCTGATCTGAGACAGATCAGCCTACACGTAGCCCGACCTGTCCTCAGGTCGGGAACAACGCCCGCATGCTTTGTCACGCTATCACCATGATCCAAAAGGCGGCGTGTCGCGAAGCGCGGCGTTGCTGATCTGAGACAGATCAGCCTACGTGTCGCCCGACCTGTCCTCAGGTCGGGAACGACGCGCGCATGCTTTGTCACGCTGTCACCATGATCCAAAAGGCGGCGTGGCGTGAATTGCGGCGTTGCTGATCTGGGACAGATCAGCCTACGTGTAGCGCGACCTGTCCTCAGGTCGCGAACGTCGCCCGCATGCTGGGGAGAACGCAAAAGGGCCATTGTACTTAACGAAGTAGATACGATGTCGCCTTTGTCTTCCCCGATCCTCGACTCACGCTGCTACGAATGGCCACGAGTTCTGGCAAGATTGTTTGGGCCGATGGAAACCGGGTCTGCTTCGATTGCCGGTGGTCATCCTTTCGGCGACCAAAGTGCTGTCTCTGGCATCCTTTCAGGACGAATCACAGTCCTGTCATCGCGAACAGTGACGCGAATAATATCGCGAACAGGATCTCTGTGATCGGCAGGTAAAAATTTACCAGCACGTAGCATCAGCCAGTAAAAGACTCCGTCCCCAGGCTGGCACGTCGTGCTGGTGTCACCAACAACTCTTCGTTGCCGGTTGCCTTGTTGTTGAGCCTTCAAAAATTCCTTCCACTGAACACTGCACAATGCGAAAATTGGACAGCGGTTACAGAACGTCGATGATTCCTCCGGAAACGACATCGGTGATCGCATCATCGACAGCACGGAAATACCAATCGGTGCCTGCTCCGCCTGTCAGTGAATCATCTTTACGCCAGTGGTTTACGGCTTACGGCTCATTCAAGCAGCTGGTTTGCGATTCGATCGGCAAACTGTCAAGACTTTCTGACGCCGCGTCGTTGCGGAAAGCTGAAGCTTTCGACGGCCCTATGAAATGGAACGAAAAAGGAGTCGCACCTGGGTGCGACTCCTTCAATCGGGGTGGAGTTTTATTTCAGCAGCAACCTGAAGCCAAATTACTCAGCTTCAGTCAGTTCAGCAACAACTTCGGCTTCGCTGTCAGCTGCGGTCTCTTCCTGGCTTTCAGTCACATCAACTGTCGTTTCTTTGTCCTTGCAGCAGGCCTTTTCGCAGCTTCCTTCGCATTCAGCACCACTTGCTGAAGTCAACATGACGTCTGCGTCGCCTTTTTCGCAGCAGCTGCCCATTGCTTCAGTGCAACAGGAGGGAGCTTTGCCGTGGATGCCTGTCAACATGGAGTCAGTTCCAGCAGCACAGCATGGTCCTGCTCCTGGTTCTGCGGAGGTAAATACTGGCTCGCCAGTCATTGGGCAAACAAGGCAGCTTCCACCATCTGTTGCGTTGTACGAGTAGCCAACATAGGCCGTGCCAGCGAGAGCAGCCAGACCAACAAGAAGGAGTGACTTCATTTCAACGATCTCCGGGAAAGAAAAGTGCGGACGCGCCGCGAGGTGATTGTCTATACAGGCTGTTTATTCAGAGAGTGTCGTCATTTCCTGAACGGAGTTCTGTGACTTAGCTCACAGACCACAAGTTCAGGCTAAATTTTGAATTCGGGATTTTAAGCTGGCTCAGGCTTTTGAGTCTGGAATGAGGAAAAACGGTCATTCTGTTCTACCAGCTTGAGACAAATTCCACATCCTGAGCCGTTTTCACATCCCGATTATTGCTCGCCGGGTGCTTCTCGTCAATCTTTCAGTTGTGCAGAACAGGAGAAGGGGTGCAGTCGGGGATTCCGGTGAATCCGAATTGCCACGGTATTTCGGGAGTGTGATGCTCCTGCTGAGCCGTGTGTTTCTGGCGTTCAGTGGCTCGGCAGGAGCCTCGCCCTCCCAACTTCACAATCATCCGCGACTGAACGAATCGCCGGGACCAGCCAAAACGAAACCCCGTGGAGATCTGCCTGAGCGAACTGCGGCTGCTGTGCTCCGTTTGGATCGCCTCTGATGGCCTGTTGCTTTGGCGTCTTGCGGCCAGGGATTTGCGTCGCAAGTTCCGTGTCGAACGGTATTGGGACGATGGTGTTCAGGAAAAATAAACGCAGATGGATCAAGATTTTCTGGCAATTGAACGGCCCCTTGGGCTGAAATTTCAGCAAATTTTCGAGTGAAAGTACTTCACAGCGTTGCCTGCGGGGGCTCTGAAAACGCGTCTTGCGGTAACAGGTTTTTGAAGCGAGTCGCTGGCAAACCGGGTTGTCATACTCTTACGAGTTGAACTGGCCAAAGTGCCAGAGAATGCCGGACGGATCGTGAACGAAGCATTCCTGGCCCCAGTCGAGCTTGCGAATTGGCGTCATACGAACGGTTGGATATTTCTCCGGCAGGCTTAATGATTCGAGGTGTTTCCAGAATTGCTCAACGTCGTTGACTTCCAGAAACAGCATTGTGTTGTCCACCCAGTCTTTCACGTACGCATCCTGAAGATAGAAACCGAGTCCCGCCATGGTGAAAAGAGACATGTTGTGCGATATCACTTTTTCTTCGAACCCCAAATCTCGATAGAACGCCCGCGACTGCATATAGTCCCTGGCACCAATAAATGGTCGGATCGATCTCGCATTGGATGGCATTGAGGAGGTTCCATTCCATGAAAATAAACGCATTGGTTTGCTGAACAGAAACGAGCCGACAATGCCGCACGGCACCTGACATCGTGCACACATCGTTTCATGCGGGCATTCAGGGTCATCGACGAACGCTGATTGTGAATCAAACCGTAGTGGCGAACAATGCCCACATCGCAGTTTCGCTCGACGTCTGGACTGCTGAAAATCTCCTTCGCCCAAGGCTGCCGGCAGATATAAATCTACCAACGCGCCACAGGCTCAACAGGGACGATTCATTCTGCCGCTCGCCTAAACGCAATACCGTTCAAATAGTAGCGGCACGGCGCGAGCCGTCCGGTGAGTGCCTGCAAAATGCTGGCTCACCGGACGGTTTGCGCCGATTCCACTAATTCACAGGCCGTTCGTTGAACGGTATTGCGCCTAAAAAGGGCGACGAGTTCCGGCATAAACGTCATCGCAGAACTTTTCGCGTCATCCACTATTGCAGGTCGGAGCGCTGCACGATCTTTGAGTGGGCCGGGTTGTGTTGGCTATTGAGATGATTCGCATGGGACGGATTCATCCGGGGTTGAGCCCGGCAGAATCCGCCGAAGAGCATGCGGATGCGATGCAGAAGCCGCCATGTCGGGCCGTCGGTTCGGCAGTTCCTGCGAGTGAATCGGCTCGAAAAAAACGACATGTCGCCGCGGAGCCCAAATCGATCGAAAAAGGCTCAAAAGCCTCTTCACGATCGGAATCGTCGATCGCTACTCTTTTGCCAATGGACGGCCCAGTTGTGTTCTTCGTGAGTTCAGTCGAACCATGAGTCGCAGTGGGAAGTCACGGTTAACTGATTTCCAATGCCATCTTCTGGAGATTGGCACTTTCTGAAATGGCTCAAGACAATTGAGTCAAGGAAAACGGACATCAGAGAACTTTTCTGTCAGGGATGATGAGAACATGGCTGGTCCATCAATGCGATACATACTTCCGCTTTCGTTTCTTGCCGTGCTGACGACCTCCGGATGCCATCATGGTCAACACAAGAAGCATCTGGTTGAAGCGCAGGTTCATGCGAGAGAGCTGTTTGCTGAGAACCAGCGACTGCTGGCTGCTGATGAGCAGAACACTCAAATGATTCAGGGCCTGGACTTTGAACGCCAGAGCCTGATGACTCAGCTTGGTGAAACGCAGTCGCAGCTCACGACAGCCAACGATCGCATCAACAATCTGGTCGCAGAGCGAACTGAGATGACCGATCGATTCGCGAAGGCTATGACGGATACTCAATCGGATGGCAGCGGCTACAACATGACGATGGCCGACGAAGGGTTTGAATTTGATCCGTCAACGGGCCTGAACAAGTTTCGAAGTGATGTGCTGTTTGATCTTGGCAGCGACGCACTTCGCCCCGAGGCAACTCCGGTCATCAAAGAGTTTGCGGCGAAGGTGACAACCGGCGCATCGAGTGGCCAGAGAATTGTGATCGTCGGACATACCGATGACCAGAATATTGTGCGTCGTGAAACGGCGATCAAGCATCCAACCAACTGGCATCTGTCGACAGATCGTGCGGATGCCGTCATTCTGGAGTTGCTGAAATTCGGCGTAGAACCGGAACGGATTGCTTCGATGGGTTACAGCGAGTTCCATCCTCTGGAAGCGTCGCAAGCTGACACGGCTCGTCAACGCAATCGACGAGTTGAACTTTATGTGGTGCCGAATGATCCTAGCGTGACACGTTGGGATCCCGCTAGTTCTCTTTCGAGATAAAGAAGTCGTGTCTCACGCCGTCGCAGAATCAATCGGCAGCGGATTCCCTGACATTGCCGTCAGACGTGTGTTGCTGCTTTTTGTAAGATCGTCGCTATGTCTTCCACGAACATGGAACTACCAGAAGCACTTGACGTCATTGCCGTTGGCGCGCATCCGGATGATGTGGAAATCGGATGCGGCGGCACGCTGGCCAGAATGGTGCAACAAGGATTTCGGGTTGGCATCATCGATCTGACAGATGGTGAACCGACGCCGTTGAGTCCGGGGCCGGAAGTTCGCATCGCTGAGGCTCAGGAAGCGGCCCGAGTTTTGGGAGTTCAGGTTCGCGAGATCCTTGACCTTCCCAATCGTCGTTTGTTCGACTCGTTCGAAACCCGCGTCGCCCTCGCGACAGTCTTTCGCCGCTATCGCCCAAAGCTTGTGATGGGAATTGCCGACCGGACGCCGCTGGCTTCGCCCGATCACTGGCAAGCCATGCAGATTACGGATGCTGCAATTTTTTATTCGCGACTCAGCAAATGGGACGAATACTTTCCAGGGCTGCCGGTGCATCGTATTCAGAGGCAGATTTATTATCCTCTTGGGCTTCAGACGCTCAATCATCCTCCGGGGGGCGGGGCATTTGTCTCCGATATTTCTGAAACACTGGACCTTAAGCTGCAGTCGATCCGAGCTTACAGGACTCAATTTCCTCCGGAAAAGGACCGTGTGTTCCGGCTTGTTGAGGGCCAGGGGCAGATGCTGGGAGCGTCTGCAGGGTTTCGGGCCGGGGAATTATTGATCTCCGCCACGACGCTTGGACTGCAGAATGTTGTTGAGACCTTGTGCCACGGCGGTGAATAAAGCTTTTCGGTTGCGGTTATAGTTTTCGCTCAAACTGTTGCGTTCCGGTCGGTTTGCCGAAACAATCTGCGATTTCCCGGAGCAAACGCCAAGGGTGCAAGGCAGATTTGCCAGGGAAAGAGCGACACTAAGTAATGCCCCAGCCTGTTAAGGCGCTCAAGATCTCTGGATATTGCAATGGTCTCAATCAGGACAGGTCACGTCAGCATCACTGGCAACTACCGTGAAAACAACGAAGACAGTTGTCTCATGGATAGCGAACAGCGTTATCTGATCGTTGCGGACGGCATGGGCGGCCAGAGTGCTGGAGAGCGTGCCAGCGCGTTGGCTGTGGAGCTTATTCCAAAGCGGCTCGAACAACTGCTCGACTTCAACAAGGCCAACGCAAAGGTTGTCAACGACGCCCTTGAAAAGTCACTTGCGTACGCCAACACCGAAATCATTGCTCTGAGCGAAGTGGAGCCTGGCCTTCGAAACATGGGCACCACGGTGGTCATGATGGTTCGCGCGTCAGACAGATTCTTCTTCATCGGCGTGGGCGACAGTCGTGCGTATGAGCTGCGAGGCGGCAAGCTTCGGCAGTTGACCACCGATCACTCGCTGACTCAGGCACTGCTGGACGCCGGGACGATCAACGCGGAAGAGGCGAAGACGCATCGATATCGCAATGTGCTTTACAAGTATCTCGGCAGCCGCGATGGGGCGACCGGCGGAATTGCTGCTGAGATCATTCCCAAGTCCGGCGACCGGTTTATTCTGTGCAGCGACGGCCTGACGGATGGTCTCAAAGATCCCGAGATCGCGAAGATCCTGAGTTCTTCTGATGACGCACAGAAACTCGCTGAAAAGCTGGTCAACGGTGCGCTCGAAGGCGGGTCGCGGGACAACATTACTTGTGTCGTCGTGCTTGTTGACTGATATCGGCCCGGGGGAGACGAACGGTTCATGCTGTCCGCATTCGATTGTGGATGCATGGGTGGATGCATGGTTTGTGGCGTGACTTTCCGTTACGCTTTTTCCTCGCCGGGCTAGTTTGAGATGTTTTCAAGTCGGCGCTTACTTCTCAAAGCGTAATTCAAACTTCTGTGTCCAGAATGCTGGCGGATTGCAAATCTGCACCTGGTGATTTGTCAGCATTGGAATTGAGGATTGCTTAGCGGGCTAGACGGTCGAGTCTGGCCAGATAAGTTACGGCTTTGTTGCTTCCAGGGAAACGAGTGTGACCTAACTATGTGGTCGTCGCTTGCAGAACTCTCAATGGTCTTCGTTAGCGGATTTCTTGGCTCCGCGCATTGCATCGGTATGTGCGGTGGAATTGCTGCCACGATGAGTCTCGGGACAAAGTCAGTCACTGGTGCGATGTTGCGGCAGGCCTGCTGGAGTCTCGGACGAACATTGACCTACATGTTTCTGGGGATCGCTGCCGCAGCCGTTGGAGCAAGATTCCTGCGTTCTCAGAGCAACGCGGTCTGGATGCAGGCGATGTTTGCCATTATTGCAGGCTTGTTGCTTGCGGTTCAGGGACTTCATGCGGCAGGTTGGCTCACCTGGCGAGTCCGGCGGAAGGCAAACGGGCCGTGCGTGACTCGAACTGTCTTCAGTCAATTCTTCAAAGGCGGGTCATCGGTCTCTGCGTTCATTGCTGGCATCGTGACGGGCTTCCTTCCCTGCGGCCTGGTTTACAGCTTCCTTGCGTTGGCGGCGAGCTCCGGGAGTGTCGCCAAAGGCATGTTGATTATGCTGTGTTTCGGGCTCGGCACGATTCCGATCATGCTGGTGACCGGAGCTGGTCTGTCGATCGCGACGATTGGGATTCGCCAGAAACTTCTTCGAGTCGCCGGGATCAGCGTTCTGATCACCGGCTTGATGACGACTGCACGCGGCGTTGCTTTTGCAGCAAATATCGGGACTCAAACGGCCGCCGAAGCCTGCCCATTGTGCCCGCCAGGGGAACAGACGCTGGCTCAATAGCTTTGTGGGATGTTGCGAAATCTTTGACACTTAGGACCGGGGCAGAAATGACTTCCCAAGGTAGTGCCACGGCGCAAGCGGGCTGTTGATTGACTACTGTCCTGGGCGTTCTCGTTTAACGGCAATACCGTTCAAATAGTAGCGGAGCAGCGCGAGCTGCCCGGTGAGTGCCTGCAAAATGCAGGCTCACCGGACGGCTTGCGCCGATTCCGCGACTCTACAGGCCGTTCGTTTAATCGGTACTGCCGTTAAACGACTAAATCAACAGCCCGCTTGCCGTCCTGAACGATAACCAAAAGTCGGAGATAGGGGGAAAGAATGATCGCAACTCGCAGGCACACCAAATTCCTGCAAAATGGTGCGCCAGCGCTCCGCTTGTCACACCCTACGTGTTGAGAAACTGGCCAAGTGTCATCGTCCAGGCCGGACAGTTATTTCGACGCCTGTCCTTAGTAGAGCAGTTGTCTCAACGGCTCATGAACGATTGGGACAATCGTTCTACAATCGCAAATCCTCTTCGGCCGCTCGCTTTAAAGCTCGCAGAGAACCTGCCAATTGCATGTTCATGAGCAACATGACGGGATGGCGGTCGAGTATTGCTCAAGGCTGCGATCAGGGCATTCCGAGATCAGGCTCATGACCTATCGCGGTCTCTCCGTCGGGTCTCCGGGCAGTCATAATCGTATTTCACATCCATCAGGCTGCCAAAACGACCGACCATTGGAGCCCGCCAACTCTGGCTGTTGGTATTGTATTTCATAAAAGCTTGTGTACCAATAGTTTGCAGCGATGGTTATCGCGCCGGCACACGGTTTGCAATCTCGCGGAGCCATTCTTGATTCTCTGCCACTCATGTCGCCGAAGCGATTTCGCTCGCGAGAGAGTGAGTTTTGACTGAAGAGCTTTGATCCGTAATTGCGTTGACAAATTTGAGGAGAAGCCGTGGCTAAGTTACTAACGTTCGACGAAGAGGCACGTAAGAGCCTGCTGTCCGGCGTTTCGAAGCTGTCGAAGGCAGTTGCCAGCACCCTGGGTCCTCGCGGGCGGAATGCCGTGCTGGACAAAGGTTGGGGCGCGCCAAAGGTGACGAAGGACGGTGTAACCGTCGCCGAAGACATCGAACTGGAAGATCCATACGAGAATGTTGCTGTTCAGTTGGTGAAGGAAGCTGCTTCCAAGACCAATGATGTTGCTGGTGACGGAACAACAACAGCAACCGTTCTTTCGGAAGCACTTTATCGTTCTGCTCTGAAATATATCGCTGCCGGTGCCGATGCGATGTCTTTGAGCCGTGGTGCTCAGAAGGCTGTCGCTGTCGTCATTGAGGCGTTGGCGAAGATGTCTAAGCCGGTTAAGGCAACTGATCGAGAATCGATTGCCAAGGTTGCGACCATCGCTGGTAATAACGATCCGGAGATCGGTGCGTTTCTTGCTGATGCCTTGATGAAGGTTGGCAAGGATGGCGTGATTACCATCGAAGAAGGTCGGCACGTTACAACGGAAGTCGATCTTGTTGAAGGGATGCAGTTTGATCGTGGTTACCTGTCTCCACACTTCATCACCGATGAAGATGAGCAGGAAGTGGTTTTTGAAAACTGCCGAATTCTGCTGTACGAAGAAAAAATCAGCAGTGCTAAGCAGTTGGTTCCACTTCTCGAAGCAATCTCCAAGGGCGGCGTGCCGCTGTTGTTGATCGCTGAAGACGTTGAAGGTGAGGCGCTGGCAACTTTGGTTGTCAACAAGATGCGCGGCATCGTGAAGGTTGCTGCCGTGAAGGCTCCGGGTTATGGCGATCGTCGCAAGGCGATGATGGAAGACCTGGCGATCCTGACTGGCGGCAAGGCGTTCTTCAAAGACCTTGGGATCAAGCTGGAAAATATTCAGCTTTCTGATCTCGGCAAAGCGAAGAAGGTTCACATCGACGCCAATAAGACTGTGATTGTTGAAGGCGGCGGTAAGAAGGCTGACATTCAGGGACGTGCGGAGCAGATTCGCAAAGAGATCGACGTCACTGACAGCGAGTACGACCGCGAAAAGCTTCAGGAACGTCTGGCCAAGCTGGCTGGTGGCGTTGCTCAGATTAACGTGGGCGCTGCAACAGAAACCGAAATGAAGGAGCGCAAGGATCTGTTTGTTGACGCTCTGGCTGCAACTCGTGCTGCGATTGAAGAGGGAATTGTCCCTGGCGGCGGCGTTGCGTTGCTGCGATGCGGTCCGGCTCTTGACGAGCTGAAGCTGAAGGGTGACGAAGAGTATGGCGTTGATCTGATTCGCGGCGTTCTCGAAATGCCGATGCGAATGATCGCGGAAAATGCCGGGCTCGACGGAGCTGTTGTGGCGAACCGCGTTCGTAAGGAAAAGAAGGTCAGCTTCGGTTACGACGCACTCAACGATAAGTATGGGGACATGCTGCAGTTTGGCGTTATCGACCCGACGAAGGTCGTGCGAACGTCATTGCAAAATGCATTCAGCGTTGCGTCGTTGCTGATGACGACCGATTGCATTATCGTCAACGAGCCAAAGAAGGCAGAAGACGGCCATCACGACGACCACCACCACGACGGAGGAATGGGTGGCATGGGCGGCATGGGCGGCGGAATGCCGGGCATGGGCGGAATGGGAATGCCTGGCATGATGTAATCGGCAGGAAATCAGAGTGCCCGAAATTTTGATCGGGCACCTGATTCTGTTGACTCATCTCGTTGCACTTTTGAACTTACATTTGCTTTCAATAATCATTCAATCAATCTCTGAGCGGGTCTCAGAAGCATACGGAGCTTTCAGTTATGAAGATCAATCCTCTTGATGACCGTGTTGTTGTTCGTCCAAACGAAGCTGAAGAAACAACTGCAGGCGGAATCGTTCTGCCAGACGCGGCCAAAGAAAAGCAGCAGCGTGGGACTGTACTTGCAGTGGGTCCAGGCCGCCTGTTGGACAGCGGCGAGCGTTCTCCGATCAGTGTAAAGGTTGGAGATCAGGTTCTGTTCGGCAAGTACGGCGGGACGGAAATCGAAGTCGACGGCGAAGATGTCAAGATTCTGCGAGAGAGCGATATTCTGGCCAAGTTGGTCTGACCGTCAATTGCATGCTGCCCAGCGCCTGGCCTGATGAAGGGCCGGGCCATACGAAGCGGATCGATTTTGGTCCGCATGGCCTGTTCTGAACACAATTTAATTCATCGCAGCGTCTGATCGCTGAAGGAGCCTTCAAAGTGGCAAAGCAACTTTTGTTTGATGATCGAGCCCGCATCAAGCTGCAGCGTGGCGTGGAGACACTGGCCAAAGCTGTTGCAGTCACGATGGGACCAACTGGTCGTAACGTGATTATCGATAAGAGCTTCGGAAACCCGGTTGTTACCAAAGACGGCGTGACCGTCAGTAAGGAAGTCGATCTTGAAGACCCTTACGAAAACATGGGTGCCAAGCTGGTTAACGAAGTGGCCAGCAAGACCAGCGACACCGCTGGCGACGGCACAACAACAGCAACTGTGCTGACCCGCGCTATCTACAGCGAAGGCCTCCGCAGCATCTCTCTCGGAGCGAACCCGACTGTGGTCCGCAAGGGGATTGAAAAGGCTGTTGAAGCGGCTCTGAAGAGCCTGGAGAAACTGGCTCGTCCGGTTGAATCCAAGCAGCAGATTGCTCAGGTTGGTGCAATCTCCGCCAACAACGACAAAGCCATTGGTGACATGATTGCCAATGCGATGGAGCGAGTTGGTCGAGACGGCGTCATCACCGTGGAAGAAGGCAAGGGAAGCACGACGACTCTTGATTTTTCTGAAGGGATGCAGTTCGACAAGGGCTACATCAGTCCTTACTTCGTGACTCAGGCTGAGGACATGAAGTGCGTGATGGACGACTGCTTGATTCTTCTGTTCGAAAAGAAGATCTCCAGTCTGCGTGACTTCGTACCGTTGTTGGAAAAGGTCGCTCGCACTGGCAAGCAGTTGCTTGTTGTTGCTGAAGATGTCGACAGCGAAGCATTGACAGCTCTGGTTGTCAACAAGCTGCGTGGCGTTCTGAAGATCTGTGCTGTGAAAGCACCAGGCTTTGGCGATCGCCGCAAGGCAATGCTGGGCGACATGGCTGTTCTGACCGGTGGCACCATGATCTCTGAAGATCTTGGAATCAAGCTGGAGTCTGTTGAACTGGCTCACCTGGGCAGTGCTCGTCGTATCGAAGTGACCAAAGACAACTGCACCATCATTGAAGGTGCTGGTAAGGACGCTGCGATCAAGACACGAGTTCAGCAGATTCGTGATCATATCGAAAAGACCGACAGCGATTACGATCGTGAAAAGTTCCAGGAACGTCTTGCTAAGCTGACTGGTGGCGTGGCTGTGATTTCCGTCGGTGCATCAACCGAAGCAGAAATGAAGCAGACCAAGGCTCGCATGGAAGACGCTCTGCATGCAACTCGGGCGGCTGTCGAAGAAGGAATTCTTCCTGGCGGTGGTGTTGCATTGCTGCGAGCAATTGATGCCGTAATGAAGGTTAAAGCCAGCGGAGACGAAGCCATTGGTGTTGGTATCATCGCTCGTGCTCTTCAGGCGCCAGCGAAGACCATCGCTTCAAACTGTGGCAAAGACGGTGCTGTGATTGTTGACGAAGTTCGTCAGCTTGAAGGCACAATGGGTTACGACGCATCCAAAGACGTTTACGTCGACATGCTGACTGCCGGTATTCTGGACCCAGCTAAGGTTGTTCGCAACGCGTTGTCAAACGCCGCATCAATCGCTGGCCTGATGCTGACGACTCAGTGTCTGGTGACGAAGACTGAAGATGCCGAAGGCGGTAAGAAGCCAGCGTCTGAAGGTGTCATCCGCTAGGCTGTCTGAAGAGTTCCGGTTCGACCGCGACAGAGTTGTCGACTTGAACTCGCCAATTCAGCAGGCCTGATGCAATTCAACGCGGGACACCGATATCGGTGTCCCGTTTGTTTTTGTGTCCGGGATTGCTTTGGAAAATTGGAAGGCGATCAGTCTTCCCGGTGTGTGCGGCGCGGGGCTCGGAGGGCTGACTCTCAGCCGCTCACCTCAATTTCAACGTGACATTCTATTTCGGCGAACCTGATGGCGGCTCAGCGTGACTATTACGACATTCTCGGAGTGGCTCGCAATGCGTCGCCCGAAGAGCTCAAAAAAGCCTACAAGAAACTCGCATTGAAGTATCACCCCGACCGCAATCAGGATGATGAGGATGCGGTTGCGAAATTCAAAGAGGCTGCTGAGGCATATGAGGTCCTGAACGACGCCGACAAACGAGCTCGATATGACCGACACGGCCACGCGGGCGTGAAGGGCGCGAGTGGCGGCGGCGGCTTTCACGACGTCAACGACATCTTCAGCGCGTTTGGAGATCTGTTCGAAGGCTTTGGGTTCCAGTTTGGCGGCAGCGGTGGTGGCGGCGGACGAAAGTCGGGACGGGCTGGAGCGGCGCGCGGAGAATCGCTGCAGGCGACTGTTCGAATCGATCTGCCGGAAGCCTTCAATGGCTGCAAACGGCAACTGCGAATCACTCGCCACGAGGCCTGCGATACGTGCCAGGGTTCAGGTTGCAAACCGGGATCAACACCAACAAAATGTTCTACATGCGGTGGGCATGGACAGGTCATTCAGTCTCAGGGATTCTTTCGTTTCCAGACGCCTTGTCCGGCCTGTCGAGGACGTGGTACTGTCGTAAAAGATTCTTGCGTTTCCTGCAACGGTCAGGGACGCTTGATGAAGGAAGTGACTCGCGAAGTTTCAATTCCGGCGGGTGTGGATTCAGGAATGCAGCTTTGTCTTCGCGGCGAGGGAGAAGCGGGTGTCAACGGTGGTCCGCGGGGTGACTTGTACGTCGACATTGATGTCAAGAAGCACGCATTGTTTCAGCGTGATGGTCAGGACCTGACGTATCGATTGCCAGTGACATTTGCTCAGGCGGCGCTTGGTGTTGAGATCGAAATCCCAACACTGAAGGGTCCGGAGTTGATGAAGATAAAGCCGGGAACTCAGCCGGGGGAGATCAATCGTCTGCGAGGCAAGGGGATGCCGGATCCACGAGGTGGCAACGGACGGACTGGCGATCTTCTTGTTGAGATCCAGGTTGAAATTCCTCGCAAGCTTTCCACAGAACAGACGGAACTGCTTCGTAAACTTGCAGAGCTTGACCATAAGAATGTGATGCCTCAGCGAAAATCATTTTTTGAACAAGTCAAAAACTTCTTTTCAGGTCAGGCGTCAGAAGAAGAGGAATAGGCACTGAACGTTGGAACTGAAAATTCCTGACGTCGATGAGACTGCGAGTCTCGTAGACGTCACATGACTTTTTTCTTTTATAAACTGAAGTGTCCTTTAGCTCAGAAGATAATTTCGAGTCCTTGTCGAGTTGCTCCAAACCCGGTGCAATTCGAAAATTATCGATTGAAGGTTTACCATGAATCAGCCGAATCCCGGTCCAAGTGATAACGAGCAAGATCTGGCAGCAGAGGCCATTGCAGACGCGATGGCCGCGGACGCAGGTTCGCCTCTGGCTAACACCACAGAATTGCAGGCGAAAATCGACGATCTCCAGAATCGCCTCCTTCGAGGTCAGGCGGAAATGGAGAATTTTCGACGTCGAACGTATCGCGAACAGGATGATGCTCGCAAGTTTGAATCTTTGCGGCTGGTCAGAGACATTCTGCCAGGACTTGATGGACTCAATCGAGCGATCGGATCTGCCGAGCAAACGGGCGATCTTAAGAATATGCTTGAGGGAATCAGAATGGTTGCAAACCAGTTCAAGGAGATTCTCAAAGCTCATTCGGCAGAACCGATTGATGCTCTCGGCAAGCCGTTTGATCCAAACCTGCACGAAGCGTTGACCCAAATTCCCTCCGCCGATGTTGAGCCTATGACAGTTTTGCAGGTGGTCGAAATGGGCTACCGAATGCATGATCGCGTTGTTCGACCGGCTCGAGTGATCGTGTCCAGCGCGCCTCCTGAGGCGTGAATTTCTGCGGTACGCCGTGTGTTTGTAAGGCAAGCGGCGGAAATGGATTGCCAGCCCCTGGTAGAGCAGTTTTCTCAACTGCTCAGGAACGATTGGGACAATCCTTCTACAGGGGAAAGCCTCCACGGCTGCTCACCTGATTGATTCGTTTCTGCTTGTTGTCCTGTACTTGTTTCCTGGATTTAGAACCTAACCTCTAGTTATTCATTACGAAACGTGCTGCTATGCCAACCTACGAATACCGTTGCCACGCCTGCGACAACAAGTGGGAAGAGTTTCAGTCGATCAAAGCCGAACCGACAAAGAAATGCCCCAAGTGCAAAAAGGCTAAAGCAGAGCGCATCATCAGCGCTGGTGGCGGTATTATCTTCAAGGGCACTGGCTTTTATCAGACCGACTATCGCAGTGAAAACTACAAAAAGGGCGCTGACGCTGCGAAGAAAGCAATGGACGGATCTTCAAGTTCATCCGAAAGCAAATCATCTGACAGCAAGTCGACTGACAAGAAGGGTAGTTCGGATTCCGGCAAGTCTTCAAAGTCCAGCGATTGATCTTCGGCCGCCGCGATAAAACTCGAATGCGACGCCAGAGTCAAGTGAGCAATTCTGTGTCATGACTGACGATCACGCGCATACAAGCTCGAATCGCAAGCAAGTGAGCTATTGAGCGGGCCGTTGAGTGAGCATTAAGTATTCATCGAAGCCCACTCGCTGGCGCTTCGAGCTTGTATGAAATCAGTGCCTGTGAGCGAATGCCAACTTGCGGTTGATGTTTTGTTCCGGCGTCGTGTTCAGAACTTTGGCGGGTTGCGATAATCGAGCGGTGGTTGCTGGCCGGGTTGCATCAGCGATTCATACTTTCTCTCCCCGAGACGCAATTTTAATTCCGCAGCGGCCTGTTGCAGAGCCTCCGGGCTGCGGAACATATCGACCGCCGTTGCTCCCAGAGTTCGCGCGGCCAGATGGAGTCCTTTTTCGCCGATGGTCGTGCCGCCAGCAGCGACAGCCTGCCAGGAATGAGCAGCCGTTCCTGGGACCCAACAGGCGGTCGTGAATCCGGTTGTGGGTACCACCCAGGAGACGTCGCCGACATCCGTCGAACCTTTTCCGATGGTCCCGTCGACGTCTTCGACTCGGCTAAGGCTTTCCAGAGACTGCGGTTCTGTCAGATGCTGTTGAAGTCTCGCAGCGAATTTTCTTTCGTCTTCGGTGTAAGCGATGTCGTTCATTTCTGTCAGTCGTTTTCGAGCCATGTTCGACAACGTCTGATTCGGAAGAATTTCGCGGATACCGCCTTCATAGCGAATCGTCAGTTCAGTCTCCGTCGCCAACGCACCGGCCTTTGCGCAGAGTTCAAGGCGGGCGTAGAGCGGCTTCAGCAATCGTGCCTCGGGGTGTCGGATGTAGTAGTAAACTTCGGCAAACGCCGGCACTACATTGGGAGCCTCGCCGCCGCTGGTGATCACATGATGGATGCGAGTTTCTTCCGGAGTATGTTCTCTCATCAGCTCGGCGGCGTGATTCGTCAGTTCAACAGCATCCAGGGCCGATCGTCCCTGTTCCGGCGAACCAGCCGCGTGCGCTGTCTTGCCGCGGAACTGAAATTTCACCGCCACGCGTGCCAGACTGGAGCGATCTCCGGCGGAGTTCTTGCTCGATGGATGCCAGTGCAGAACGGCATCACAGTCTTTGAAGAGTCCGGCCTGCACCATAAAGACTTTTGCACTGCCGCCTTCCTCGGCCGGGCAGCCGTAAAATCTCACGGTGCCCGACAAGGTGCCCGCCTTAATCTGTTCGGCCACCGCGATCGCTGCTGACAGTGACGCAGTGCCGAACAGATGATGACCGCATCCGTGTCCATAGGAATTGCCGTCTTCGCGCGAGAGCTGTTCGGGCTCAGCCTGCTGTGACAAACCAGGCAGAGCGTCGTACTCTCCCAGGATACCGATCACCGGCTTTCCGGAACCGAACTCGGCCGTGAAGGCAGTTGGAATTTCGGCAACGCCGCGTGTGACTTTCAGGCCTGCAGCTTCCGCCGCATCCGCAAGAATCGCGGACGAGGCGACTTCCTGATAGCCAGGCTCCGCTGCCATCCAGATTTTCTGAGCCATCTGCCAGGTTGCGTCGCGTCGTCCATTGATCGACGAAACAACGGATTCCACAACGCTGTCTTCCTGAGCCAGCGAAGCTGCTGGACTGATGAAGACTGCAATCAACAGGACACAGAATGATCGCGTCAGACATACGATTGGCAGGCAGCACTTGGTGACAGTCATGTATTCTCCAGCGGCTTCAGATTGACGCGCGGGCAAAGGGTGAGCAAACCACATTCGGTACAGTTTGGACGTCGAGCAACACAAGTGCGTCGTCCATGGTGGATCAGGCGATGAGAGAATTCAATCCATTCCGATTGCGGAAGAATGGCGATCAGATCGCGTTCAATGATTTCAGGATTTTCCGACGTCGTGAGTCCCAGCAGATTTGTCAGCCGTTTCACATGAGTGTCAACCACGACGCCTGATGGAATTCCAAACCAGGTCCCGAGCACGACGCTGGCTGTTTTCCGACCAACGCCCGGCAGAGTCACCAGGAGATCGATATCCTGGGGAATTTCGCCATCATATTTTTCTACCAGGGCCTGAGCCATTCCACGAATGTTGGCCGCTTTGTTTCGAAAGAATCCCAGCGGCTTTACGATCTGTTCAACATCTTCCTGCGTGCCTTTCGCCAGTGCGGCGGCGTCAGGATACTTTCTGAACAGTTCGGGGGTCGCCTGATTGACGCGTTCGTCGGTACACTGAGCCGACAGAATTGTGGCAACCAGCAACTGAAACGCCGAATCATGATTCAGCGCGCATTCGGCCTGAGGAAACAGCTTTTTTAGTTTAGCGATGATCGCTTTGGCACGACGCTTTCGTACGGCCAGCAGATCATCGGAGTCGGAATCGGAATGGGAACCAGATTCGGTTTTGGATTTGGACGGCATTTGCCGTGTCGTCTTTGCTGCCTTTTTTGCCACGGATCCAGTTCTTCTCAACAGAGCAATCATCAACCAACAGACAGGCAATACTCGGCCAGCGTCCGGAAAGACGTGGTCGAAAAGTCAGCCAGTCACTTTAGCACCTGCTCCGCCATCATTCGAACATCTGGGGAGGAATGTTTGCGAAGTTCCACGACCTGCGTGTCCTGCTTCAGTTCCAGCGGCAGATGACCATCTAGCAAAGCGGCCAACAGGGCAAGACAGCGATCCTCACTTCGCAATAACGCGGCGATGGCCAGCTTGCGATTGCCTTCAGAGAAGTGGGAGTACCCGGCAATCAGCTCCGTTGCAACGGCTGCGTCACGAACGTCGGAGATGCCGCTGACGGCTCCCATTTGCAATTCGTTGTGTACGCCTTTCTGAAGATAGCGAACAATCTGCTCACGAGCGACCGACCAATCTCTTAACGCGACCATGCGAAGCGCATCGTATCGAGTTCCCGTTGGCACGGATTCGTCGTCTGCCATTTCGGACGAAAGCTGCAACGCACGATCCCATGCTTTCGCCAGATCTTTATCAGCCGCAAAAATTGGCTTCAGGCTTTCGTCCGGCCATTGTCCCGCAAGCCCGATCCCGTTGATTAGTCCTCCGCCAATCACAACACTCTGCCAGTGTTCCAGCCGCTGGCCGTCACCAGGAAGTGAAGCGGCCAACACGCCGCGAATTTGTTTTTCATCCCCCGCTTTTCCAACCGCAATCGCGACTCGCCAGATCCACGGAATACGACGATACTCCTCCTGACTTCCCGCTTCTGCTGGCAGTCCTTTCGCCATCAATGGAATGACGTCCGCCGCTTTCGAAAGATGAGTGGCGATCAGCTTTTCGCGATCCGCAGCTGAGTTCTGGTCGTCGATCAGCCATGAGGCAATTTCAGCGGCCGTTTCTGGTTTCTTTGCAGCAGACGTTGATTCGTCCACCATTCCTGTCGCCAGTGGAACTCCATCAACGTCCACCAGATGAATCGCCCGCAAATCAGCAAGAGCCGATCGCAGAGCTTCGCCAGGTCGCATCACGATCTCCGATTCGCCTTCACGCACAAGAGTCGTGCCGAGATGCACCAGTTGATAGCGGCTCCAGGCTCCAGTCGATCGGACAGAGCCTTTCAGTGTCGGAGAAGCACCTTCGACGACGAACATATTTCCCGCCGCGTTTTCGTCGCACGACCATTCTGCCCAGACTGCGAACTTGCGAGCAGCTTCGGAGTGAACTCGCCAGCGTACGAAATCGTCCTTCCCGTGCCAGTATCCGATGTTTTGGAAGGGCACTTCGAACGTGATGTCGTCACCATAAATTTCTGCTGCTGAAGCTGGAAGAACCACCTTGCCCTTTGGTGGAATATTCACCACGGCTGGCTGGTTGCCTTCAATTCGTTTGGGCGGCTGGCTGAGAGTGCGAAAGAATGCCCAAAGATGATTGATATCCGTCGTTGTCGCATTCTGCTCAAATCCTTCCGGCATCAGCGACTTTCCTGTACTGCGAATTTGTTCCACTTCCGATCGCAGTACCGTTTCGCGTTTGCCCTCCGCTGCCAGCAACGCGAGGCTCGACGCGGCCTCTTCGGCAATGATACCGGTCAAGCTGCGGCCGTCGTTCAACACAATGACGTAAGACTGGTAGCGAGGATCAATCGCCTGATTAGGGTCCAGCATCGCAATCAAGAGCGACTGCAAAGGCTTGCCGCTATAGCCAGCAATGTCCGGACCAACGACGTGGCCCATGTCCTGCAATCGATGGCAGTTCGAGCAATGCTTCTGAAAGACTTTTCGGCCTTCGTTCGCATCCCCAAATGTATTCATCGCCGCTGAGTAGCGAGCAATGGCCTCCTGCCTTGCCGCAGAAGTTCGTGGCTGAAAACTTGCGGCAGCAGTCTTGCGAATGACGTCGTCTGAATGATCCAGCAGCGATTGTTGTTGCGGCAAATCCAGTTCGGTGACGGACACTGTGCCATCCTGAATGGCCTGTAACAGCTTCAGGGTCCAGACGGATCGTGAAAGCAGCAACCCGACGCTTTCTTTTCTTGATCGTGGTTCACGAGACGACCAGTCCGACAAAACGGCTTCGGCGACAAGTGAGCTTCCATCTTTCTTCAGGGCAGCGATGGCCGCAGATTGCAATTCTGGGGCAGTCCGAGGCGTCAGCAATGCGGCCAGCGAACTCGTTTGCGGCGACTTGAAGAATGGTCCCATTGCGAGAAAACGCACGGCGGCAATTCGCAGATCCATGGCGGATTGTTCATCCGCAACGACGAGAATCGCAGCCTCCTGCGCTGGCTTCCAGATGGTTGCGGCCGCGGGATCGTCGGGAGCCAGAATTGCGTCCGTTCGTGTTTTCCACGCTTCTGTGAATTGAGCCAGTCGTGTGAAATCACGCGCATCCCTGGAGACCACAGCCGACGCACAAAGTTCACTCAGAATGCTGCGAAGAGAATCGGCGTCCGCCAAAGCCGCAGCGTTCAGAAGCATTCGTTCCAATGCATGCGTGCTTTTCTCATCCTGCTTCAATTGACGCACAACCGCCATGATGTTTTCTGCGGTGAGTGAACTTTCGATTCCCGACATCAGATGCGAATCGGCGGGCTCGGATGTCATGAGTTTCGCGAGCGTGCGACCAGCGTCGCCGGGTTCCATGAATCCGGCGGAATAAGCAACCTGCAATCGCACCTGCGGATCTGAATCCGTCGCCAATTGTTCAACGAGTGAAGCGATCGCCGCTGATTGCGTCAGTAACGATTCTGAAACTCGCACCGCGTGGCGTCGAACATGCGGGTCTGAATCCTGCAAGAGGTGCGAGAGTCCATCGATCGAGAAGGCATCCATGTTGGCAAGAGTTGACAGTGCCTGAATTCGCACTTGCGAATGTGAACTGCTGAGACAGATGCGTTGCAGTTCGGCGATGGCTTCTGTGTCCTTGTTCCACTGGATCAACTGTTGTACGAGATCTCGCTGAGTACCATTCGCCGTCTCCATCGCAGCGGCCAGACGTTGGCCCTTCAATTGATCAAGCCTCACGATTGAACGAGCCGGCTGATCATCTTTGACGATACGATAAATTCGGCCCATGGTCGAACCTGCTCGCGGGTCGAGCGTCGCCAGTGTGTCGGGTGGAATCCAGATTGGATGTTCAATGACATAGCGATACATATCCACAACCCACAGCGCGCCGTCGGCTCCGGTGCGAACCTGAACCGGACGAAACCAGGGATCTGTCGACGCGAGAAACTCGCGATCCTGTTCATCGTCATCTCGCCGACCAGTGAACGATGCAGAACTTGGCATCAGTATCTGTCGGTGGACCAGGTTGTTCACTGGTTCGCAGGTAAAAGCGTTCTCTGAATAGCCTGATCCCAGCAGGTCGTCTCGATAAATTCCCAGCCCGCACGCGGCCGTCGGTCTGTTCGGCGGCCCGGAGAGCATGAACAGCACTTGCTCCGAAATTGAAAACAGCCGTCCCGGATCCGGCCCTGCCGCAATACCGACCACCGACTGTGATGCAGCCAGATAAGGATTGCGCTGCAGATAGTGACTGGCAAGAGGATAGTGCATTAACAACGTGCCGTTATTGCATCCGAACCAATCGCCCCAGTCGTTGCGAACTCGTCCCTGCTGAGTCGCTCCACTGGCGGCTTCGAAGATTCCTGTATCGGGTTTGAAGCGAAAATCACGTTGTCCCAGCGCAATGACTTTGCCCGTTCGTACGTTGGTGATTTCACCGCCGAACAGCCCGCAGGAGCCATAGACCCAACCGTCGAGTCCGTATTCAAGACTGTTCACTCGAGCCTGATAGTTGTGAGTTGCGAAGCCGGTAAACAACTTCGTGATTTCGTCGGCTGTTCCGTCGCCGTTCGTATCTTCTGCGTAAAGAATGTCGGGAGCAGCACAGACCAGAACGCCTTTTCGCCAGACGGTAACGCCGGTTGGAAACGGAATACCGGTCAGAAATACATCCGACCGATCGTATTTGCCATCACCGTCGTTATCGGTCAGGCACCGAATCTGACCGCCACTCTCCCCGTTCGCGCGCCCCTGAGGATAGTCGTTCATTTCTGCAACCCAGAGTTTGCCATCGGGGCCAAACGAGATCGCAACAGGACTTTCAATAAGCGGCTCGGCTGCAACCAGTTCCGCGTGATAACCAGGCTTTGTTCGCAGAGTTGTCAGTGCTTCAGCAGTAGCGAGCGGCCGAATACCATTCGTTTTGGCAACATCCACCGCCGGAGCGAAATTCTCTTTTAGCTGCCCGTTGATTGTCGTCACGATCGTTTGTTCCAGCCCGGTCGCATAAGCCCCGGGAATATCGTAATAAACCATTGCACTACCGCCTTCGTAACCGCCTTCTCGGAGGATGCGTTCCGAAGGAACATAGCCAGGGCAGCCATTGGAATAGGCATTCATCCAGATTCGACCGCCATCCAACTCCTGTTTCATGCGAAGCGCGTAGTCCACGACAACTTCGCCGGGCAGAAAGACCCAGGCAAGTTCGTTGCCGAACGCAACGCTCTGGATTGAATAGCTGATTTCTGTCATCAACGCTTCGCCACGATCCAGACGGGCCAGTTGAGTTCGTGCGTGGTGGCCGATCGCGTTGTCTGCATTCGCTCTTTCTTCCCATTGCTCGCGAGTTGGCAACGGAGCCAGCGAAAGAGTCACTCGTTCCACATGAGACACCGGAGCCTGGGACAGGGGCTTTAGTTCGGTGGACAGTAGTCGCTGGACGTCTTCTGCAATCTCCTGACCGAGACTGTCGGCCACATCAAACTTTGAGCCAAGCACGCCACCACGCGGATTAGAATCCGCGCCGCAGCCAATGGAGATCATGGCCTGACAATCTGGATTTCGTCGCTGGATATGATCCATTGCATACCCGGCCCAGTCTCCGCTGATCATGTCATCACTGAGCGTCACACAATGACACGCATAGTTTGTGAAGACGGCTCGAAGTTTTCCATCCAGATCGCGGACCGCCAAAAGCGGAAGATCATGATCTACGGGGCCACCCTTGGTTCTCCGGTTGAACGCGAAGCCAACTTTACCAATGCCCCAGGAAAGGTGAGCTGGCTTTCGATCGGCCAGTGCTGCGAGTGCCACTTTCTCCAGGCTGGCTTCCAACTGCTCACTGTACTTGAGAATGTTCTGCCAGTGCTCTTCGGGAATCGGTTTTCCAAACAGCGTGTTCGCACAGTTTCGAATCATCGGACCACTGTGTGTGTGCGACGCACAGATGGCCAGGCGGCTGCGATCCAGGCCTTTCGCTTTCAACTTCTGTGCAATTCGCTCGGTCAGGTCGTCAGGAATTCCCAGCGTATCGACAGTGATTACAACCACCGTGTCCTGTTCTGATGTGCCGACCGCGAGTGCTTTGGCCCATAACTGCTGACGAACGCCCTCCGATTCTTTCGTGCGACCGCCGAAGCCATTTAATCGGATTGGAAATGCAGGGGTCACATCTTCCGCAGCAATCCCAACGGAATATGCGGTCGGTTCTTCAAACGCCGGTAACTCCGAAGTTGCAAAGGCGAACCCGATCAGCAAAAGAATGCAACGCGTCATTTCACTTGGCCTCTAAGTTCCAGTTTTGCCCCAGGGATCAGTCACGAGAGAATTCAGCCGGACAAAGTGAGATTACTCCAGCGTCATCATCCAGGTCAAAAGATCGGCCATTGCCTGAGTATCCAGGTTTTTCTCCAGTCCCTCAGGCATCAGCGATCGACCGGTGTCTCGCAACGCTTCCAGGTCGGCGCGCAGCAGACTTGTCTCTTTGGCTTCTGCGCGACGCAACGTCAGGCTGCTGGCGGACTCTGCGATCAGAACGCCATTGTGCGTTGTTCCTTCGACGGTTACTGCCACGTAATCACGCCAGGCAGGATTCACTTCGCGGTTCGGATCAAGCACATTGGTCAGAATGGCCTCCGGGCCGCGGTTCTTCATCGTGGCGAGATTAGGCCCGACTTGATTTCCTACGGAGCCGATCTGATGACAGGTCGAGCAGTTCTTCTTGAAGACTTCTGCCCCGCGGTCACGATCGCCCTTCAGCGTCAGCGAAACCTGATACGCTCGAATGATCTCATCGCGGGACGAACCGGACATGGATTCCAGCAATTTGATGGCACGCGAGCGTACGCCTTCATCCGGCAAACTGGTCAACCGCTGAAGATCGGCCTGCGACAACGTGGACTTTGCAAGGTTTCCGTTGGCAATGGAATCCAGCAGAAGAATGCTCCACGCGGTGCGACTGAGCAATCCGTCCCGTGCTCGTTCTGCAAGCTTCGGCGACAACCCGGACCAGCGTTCCAGCAACTGAGCTGCAATCTCGTTGTCTCCAAAACGAATCAGCGTTGCCAATGCGGCATTCTGCACGGCGGGTGGCTGAGTACTATCCAGAGAGCTCAGCAGCAACTCACCGTCCGTCGTAAAATCCGAAAGCGTCAATGCGCTTAAAGCGGAGGCTCGCTGAGTTTCATTCAATTGCGCGTCAGCCGCTTTTGTGCGGGCATTACCGAGCAACTCTGTCGTCAGGTCTTTGAACGCGGGGCTCGCTTGTGCGGCCTTGTTCGCCGCGTAGACCGCCTGCAGAATCTTGACCTGCAGTGCCGGATCAGTGGAACGCTGCGCAACAACGGTCGCGATATTCTTCCAGCTTGCTTCGGTGGAAGTGCGGCGAGCAACAAGGTCGGCGAGTTCCGGAAGTGCAATAGCGGCCGATGCGTCAGTGATGCTGGCATCCGAAGCCATCGCCATCAACGCTGCCTCAGCCTCTGTGCCCAATGATGAAAACACAGCGGTCCGAATCCAGCGATCCTGTCCAAAGTCTGCAAGGATTTTCTGTAAAGCGGCCATCCGTGAAGGCGATGCCGGAAACTCACCCAGGGAAAACGCAAGTTGCATCCTCACTCGAGCGTCTTCGTCATTCGTCATTGTCACGAGTTTTGTGAGCAATGAATCCGACGTTGCTAGTTTTTCCGCAGCCAGGACAGCTCGTTCTCGCACACCGGGTTCTGAATCGTCAAGGGCGACCATGACATCTTCCGAACGCAGAGCATCCAGAGCTTCCAGACAACCGATCACGTGGAAATGAGCCAGCGATGATTTTGATTCATTCAACAATTTGCGTAACCCTGCGACCGCTGATTGATCAGCGCGTTCGTAGATCAGACGCGAAGCGGTTTCACGATGCCAGGAGTTCGGATGTTCCAGCAAAGCCACAAGTTCAGCGGTGGTGGCCTTGCTGAGTTGCGGAACCGGGCGAGGCGTCCATCCTTTCGGAACGATGTGATACAATCGCCCGCGTTCACGACCGCTTGTCAGATCCAGATGCTTCTTGATCTCCGGCGGAAGACTGGCAGGATGCTCAATCGTTTCGCGATACATGTCGAGAACCTGCAAACAACCGTCGGGAGCGTTTGTGTATTGCACAGGTCGGAACCAGACATCGCTGGATGCAACCAGTTCACGACCTGGATCAATGCGTTCCGCCTTCCAGATCACGCCGTCTTTTGTCAGCTGTTTGCGATGAATAATATTGCTTCCCACATCACCGATGATCGCCAGTCCTTTGGTTTCGGCAGGCCACGCGTCGCCTCGGTAAATTGTGATACCCGTCGCGCCGGTAAAGTATCCTGCTGGTCGACCACCGCCTTCGACAATTCCCTTCGATAACCCGGAGGCCCGCAGTCGAGTTCGCACAATTCGCCACGGTTCTACCTGACTGATTCGGAACACAGGAGCCTGTCCGCCATCAACCGCAATGCTGACTCGCGCCGGCGCGGCCGATGGAAGTGGCGAACGGGTCAGGTATTCATCGCGATAAACAATTGCCTGCGCATGATCGCTATTCGCGCTGACGAAGCGGTGTCCCCAGTCGTCGAACGACATTCCGTGCTGTCCGCCACCCGTTTCCGCACGCAATTCCCATGTCTTTGGATCAAAGGAAAAGTCTCGGCCACGACATTCCAGTGGTTTGCGATCTGGATATTTCGGAGTCGTAATGCTGCCGCCCACGGTGCTTGCCGAGCCGTAGATTCGATTGTCCGGGCCCCAGTGAAAACTGTTGATCAGCCCCTGCACATTTTGTCGCCCGAAGCCGGTGAACACCAATTCCTGCACGTCGGCTTTCATGTCACCATCGGTATCTTTTAGAAAATACAAATTCGGCGCCGCGCCGACGAAAACGCCGTCCATGGCACAGATGATCGCCGTTGGCCAGCTGAGTCCTTCTGCAAAAATGTGGCTCTTGTCAAACTTGCCGTCGCTGTCCGAATCAATCAACGTGCGAATGACTCCAAGATTTTCTTTGTCCTGTTCTGAATAATCACGCATCTCCGACACAAACAGACGTCCGTCCGCATCGAACGACATTGCAACCGGATCGGTGACCAGTGGCTCGGCTGCGATCTGCTGCATCTCGAAACCATCGACAACTTCGAACGTCGACAACGCTTCGGCTGGCTCGTGAGCCGCAATGCGAGGCAGCTCGGCCGCATAGTCTGGCTCGAACGCATCCGGTGTATGCTTCAGCACGCGATCCATCACGCCATAAGCCTGAAGTCGCATGTCGGTTGGAAAATTGTGATCGCAATCCGGAGTCAGCAGAATCAACTCACTGCGTGCTTTCAACATCGCATAGATTGAACCGGCCACCGGAATTGCTTTCTTCACTCCGTTGATATCGAAGTTGGCATCTTCAACAGGTGAAACGGATACAAACGTCCGAGGTGCCAATGCTGCAATCAATTCATAAAAATCGAACGGAACTTTGTCCGGATCCAGTTCATACTTGTCCTTGAGCAGCGGCATGTAGCGATCGCTCGTCCAGCCAGCAATCTTTCCGCCATAATAGTCATGAAACGGACACCAGCCGCAGCTTGAGACCACAACCTTGACACGCTCATCGAAAACACCAAGAAAGATGGCGTTGTGACCGCCAAGAGAATGGCCGATCGTGCCGATGCGTTCGGCGTCAACAAACTTCATCGCCGAAAGGAAATCGACGCACCGCATGTGGTCGACGATGCCCTTCATGGTGCCCGAAACATATTTGTCACCAGCGAAGTCGTATTTGTCGTACTCACCAAACGAAGGATAATCGGGAGCAATCACAACATACCCTCGCTGAGCCATTTCGACGCCGTACTGTCGGCCTGCTTTGCCTTCGCCGCCGACAATGCGTTTTCCTGCCGCACCAGTGGGATGCAATGCCACAACGGCAGCGATTTTTGAAGGACTTTCCGCCTTCAGCAAGTCCGCCGGATCAATCGAATCGGCAATCGATTTCGGAAGATAGAGATCGACCGGCAATCGGTCGGTTTCATCCACAGCGATTGTCAAAGTCAAACGTCGAACGCCGTTGATTCGGATATCTTCAGTGACCTTGATGTCAAACGAACCGGCGTTTTCGCGGGACGGAAGAGGGCCGGTGGCTTCCTGCATTCCTTCCAGGATTTGCCCGCGTCGAATTGCCCAGTCAGCGGCTGTTTTGATCGGCTGCAGCGTGCCGTCAGTCGCTCGGAAAACGCTGAGATCCGAATGTCGAAGTTCAGTCCTTCCGGAAATCCCCTGCGACGTTGTATCCTGAGCGAAGACTGACAATTCGGCGCAGCAGGCAAGACCAGCCCATACGCACAGCACGAAAGCACGATTCATGAGGAGCGACTCCAGCGGAAGGATGTTCAGGCGGGAGTCGATGTTTTAGCGTCTCAACCGCGCCGCGTGAACTGAACGCGGTTGCGATTCTGTTGCCTGTGTTAAAAGTTCACCACGTTCAAATGTAAACTTCAAGGCATGTCAGTTCCGGTGGGCATCTCCATCGCATGGGATCCTTGGCACCAACGCCTCGTGTGACATGCAGCGTCAAGTCGCCCAGACGAAACAACCCTGAAACAAAACTCACGCCATAGATGCTGGGGGCGTAAACCGGTCCAATCACCGGAAGTACAACTTGTCCACCGTGAGTGTGCCCCGACAACATCAGGTCGTAACCGCACCGCTGAGCGAAACGAAACTGATCGGGAGAATGGCTGAGCAGAATCCGCAGATCACAGCCAGCATCTCGCACAGCAGGAGGCGGATCTCCCATCCATGGCAGTTCCGATCCAGCAACTAACACGCGAGTTTCATTAACCGTGACTAATTGAAACGAGCTTGTCACGCAAATCCAGCCAGCGGCCGACAGCGCCGAACGAATGTGTTCAAACTCGTATCGCCAGTCATGATTACCGAGAATAAAGTAGCTCGGAGCCAGTTCGGCGAGCGGTCGCAGAATGTCGACGGCCACGTCCAGCAGGGACATGTCATCGATCAGGTCGCCAGTGAAAACGTAGATGTCGGCCTTCATTGCGATCGCCTGAGCGACGAGAAACCGGTAGTAGTCTTCTCCCGGGCAACCGATGAAATGAAGATCCGAGAAATGCACAACTTTCAGCGGTCTGGATTTTGCTTCTTCCGGGGATGTCGAGCCTGGTAATCGAACGATTTTCGAATTCACCTCCAGGTGATAGATCTCATTCCATGGCCACTTCTGTGATGTGCGTCGACGCGAACCTTTGATTCGCGTTGATGATTCCGGGGATGACGAAAGACTCAAGACATCATGCCGTTCGCGTTCGGCGGAATGATGGAATTGTTTTCGGCGAATCGACTGCCAGCGGATCGTTGCCAGAAGCAGCGGCACGCATCCTGCAATGGTCACGATCAGCAGCCACTGTAAAGCCGGAGACTGTTCCGAAAATGATCCCCCGAAAAACAAACTCGTTTTTCCAAAGCCGGTACACCACGTCAGAAAAAACGGAAACGCGATGACAGCGAGGTCATGGACCGTTCGAAATCTTCGCAACTTGTGCGCTCGAATCGGCAGCGCGTGAGAGCGGTTGACGGCGATCACCCACCATTCGGTGTTCCCCGCGATACTCAGCAGAAGCAGCATCCAGCCTGTGATCATTTGCATTCAGGAACAATCCCGCCGTTCAAGAAATCGTCCGATCCGAATTCCGATTGAATCTTTCGAAGCAACGGCACAAACCTGGCAAACGCACGCGCACGATGACTCAGGCGATGCTTGACCACGGAGCTCAATTGCTCAAAGGTCAGATGGTATTCGGGGATCAGAAAATAGGGGTCGTAACCAAACCCGCCTTCGCCGTTGGCTTCACGAAGAATTCGGCCTCGACAAGTGCCTTCACACGCAATGCGAATCTCACCAGACGGTGACGACAACGCGACACTGCACAGATATCCCGCGCCGCGTTTTTCATCGGGCACATTCGCCAGTTCGACCATCAACTTCTGATTGTTCTTTTCATCGGTCGCATCAGGCCCGCTGTATCTTGCGGAAAAAATCCCCGGCGCGCCATGAAGGGCGTCGACTTGCAGTCCACTGTCTTCGCCGATCACCCAGCGGTTAAGTCTTCGAGCAACCTCCGACGCTTTCTTCGCTGCATTTGCCGCGAACGTCACTCCATCCTCTTCGACTTCAGGAACATCCGGAAACTCAGTGACGGGTATCACCTCGAATCCCACCTGAGCAAGGATCTCAGAAACTTCACGGGCCTTCTTCTTGTTGCGGCTCGCAAGAACGATTGTGCGAATGGAACTCATGAGTATTTCAACAAAGCAGAACGCGTGGGATTAGTGTTGAGAATGACGCAGAACAATTTTGAAATCCGTTGGATCAGGATTCTGCCGCGATCGACATTTTCATCGCCTCTTTAAAATCTGTGGATGGCTGATACCCAAGTTTGCTGACAGCCTTTTGAATGCTGTAATCCAGATTCAGTCCCAGAAACTTGATGCGCGCACTATTCAAAAGCGGAGCTTCGGTTTTTCCGAGCAGCTTCCATGTCGACTCCATGGCTTTGGCAAGAAATTTTGCAATTGGCAACGGGACAACTTTCGACGGTCGCTTCAGTCCGGCGGCGTCACAAACAGTGTCGATAAATTCTCGCTTCGTGACAGCACGGGGGTCGCGGATATTGAACACTTCACCAACAACGTCGTCGCGCTGAATCGCCAGCCACACGGCTTCGCACAAATTACCGACGAACGTATTGTTCATCAGCTTGTCGGTCGAACCCAGAAATGCAAACTTCCCGGAACGCAGTCGATCCAGTAATCGAGGAAGCACGGTTCGGTCGCGCGGGCCGTAAATGAAACCCGGTCTTAGCACAACTGCTGGAAGACCACGAGTGCGAATGTAGTCGCAAACCAACAATTCAGATTCCACTTTCGTGAGCGTATAACCATCAATCCCTGACGTGGAAGGCAGAGTGGCCTCATCCGTGCCGTAATGATCTTTGCCTTCGTAAACTCCCAGGGAACTTATCTGAACCCAGCGTTTCAGTTGACCGGTCGCCAGAGCCGCGTCCATCAACGCTCTGGTGCCATCCACGTTCACTCGGCGATAACTGTCCGTTGGCCCCCAGTCTCCCACTTTAGCCGCGCAGTGAATCACGATCGTCGCGTCCTGGCAGGCTGTCTGAAGACTGTCCGGCTGATCAAGATCCCCCGTGACCAACTCACAGCCCCAGTCCTTAAGTAAACGGGTATCCGCATTCGCCCGAACGAGGACTCGAACACGATGCCCCTGATTTCTGGCTTGTTCGGCCACATGGCTGCCGACAAGTCCTGTGGCGCCGGTGACTAAAATGAGATCTTGATCTGTGATTTGCACCCGAAATTACCCGCCAGAAAAAGTCAGTTCGGAATTCGTTGTGTCGAACGGCGGACGTGAGAGTCAAATTGCCGCCAACGGCCATTTCGTCCATCCGCGTAATGTAGTCGCGTTGTCGTAAACTCCGAAGCAAGTCACCAACCGATTTAGCCACGCTTCGACAAATGCGGCCGCAGCTGGAATCGCATCTTGGATCAGAATCGGGGCCCGAAATTCAGGGGCCGCATGGAGTCCTTGAGCAGAGGCGGATTCAAGAGACGAAATTCGGCGACGTCGTCTTCCATCGCACTATCGCACTCAATTAAACACAATACCATTCAAAAAGTAGCGTCGCAGCGCGAGCGGCCCGGTGAGTGCCTGCAAAATGCTGGGTCACCGGACGGCTTGCGACGATTCCGCTAATTCACAGGCCGTTCGTTGAACGGTATTCGAATTAAACAACGCCAAGTGATGTCACGCGCACCCACCGTGCAACAACGCACACTCCATATCCTTCCGTGCAATCCCATTTGTGACAACAGTAAAATGCCCCTTAGTCTTCCAGATGTTCCCCGCTTGACAAATCGTCCCAGTCAACTTAGCCTCACTACTCGAATCACAGGATGTTCTACTGCGGAACGTCTAGCGAACGCAGCTCTGATCGCTGCAATTCAACAAACTGGAGGTTGGTTTAGATGAAAAAAGTATTCGGAAGTTTGGCGGTTCTTGCATTGGCTGTTGTCGTAACAGGCTCTGTAGAAGCTGGCAAGAAGTCACACGGTTCTTGCGGATCATACGGTTCCGCTGATTGCCAGCCGGCAGCCGGTTCTACTGGTTCATACGCATCATGTGGATCAAACGGCTCAGCCGCTTCTTACACATCATGCGGATCTACCGGTGACGTGCATGAATCAGAAGGTTCTTCTGGTGGTTCATACGGGTCACGCAAGGCTCGTAAGGCTGCAAAGAAGGCTGCTGCATCACACGGTTCTTACGGCTCATACGGTTCAGCAGGTTCAAACGGAACACACGCTTCATACAGCTCATGTGGTTCAGCTGGACACTAGTACTCCGTCAAGATTGAAAGTTAGGGTTGTAGGTAGCAGGTCTTGCTAGAGATCTCGCAACTGCAGGACCTTGAGCAAGGTTCGTAACCCTAAAAGCAAATCTGGACAAAGCACTCGTGCTTTGTCCTCGGTGAAATGATGGACAAAGTGTCGTAGGCCGGCCCGAAAAGCATGAGTTCCGGCGTCTTGCGACTTTTCCGGGACTCGCTTTGCTTGGTCCGGCCTGCTTCCACATCAGAACATCACCAGCGCGCGATGATTGGTGATTTGCGTGCAACCGGACTCATCCTCTGAGTCCAAAAGCATTCCGTGCAGAATTTCTGCACGGAATGCTGTTCTTGAAGTATGCTGCTGCGAGCGAAACGGACTCCGCTCTTGAACGGGTGTCAACGTGTTCGTCTTCGGAATAGTTCAGTCAGCGAGTCCAATGTCTGGTAGCCGGGCATGGTAAAAATACTTCGAAAAATCGGTTACGCGTTTGTGAGCGTGCTGCTGGCGTTTCACGTCTTTGCGGTCTTCATCTCGCCGGCGGCCATGCCTCCTGTCTCTCCTTTGTTGCAGGACGGCTACAGAATTGCTTTGCCGTACAACGAAGCGCTGTTTTTGAATCATGGTTATCACTTTTTCGCTCCCGACCCGGGTGCAAGTACGCTGATTTCCTATTCGATTCCTCGCCCAGGCGATGCTCCTGTTGTGGGTCGCTTTCCGAACGTGGAGATTCATCCGCGGCTTCTTTATCACCGCTACTTTATGCTGGCGGAGAATCTGTGGGCGTTTGATGACGACACACAGGCCGCGATTCAGAAAGCTTACGCTCGCCATTTTTCTGCTTTGCATCAGGCCCAGGCAATTTCCCTGAATCGCGTGAGCCACGAACCGTCTTCGATTATTCGGATTCAGGCTGGCGGACGTCTGGATGATCCAGAAACTTTCGATACGGAAATCATCGGAACATTCGACTTCTCCACGGAGGCCTCGCCCAACTCATCTGTCGCGCAGACATTCTGAGGATTTGAGCGATGACACAAGGCTCCGGATTGCTGCAGCAATTGAGCGGTTTCGCGTTTTTTCGGAATGCCGTTCGACAAGCAGTTGATGCGTGGGATCAGTTTTGGTTCAAGCCCACAGATCCTCTGATGCTGGGAATCATTCGGCTGCTCTGTGGCTGGATGCTTTTCTATAACCTGTTGATCTGGACTCTGGATCTGGCAGCTTTTTTTGGCGACCACGGACTGCAACCATTGCAGGCAGTAAAGTCGATCTATGAATCTCGGCGAGTCTTCTCGTTCTGGCTCTGGACTGGCGACAAGTGGCTGTGGCCGATGCACTTGACCTGCCTGCTGATCAGTGGACTGTTCTGCATTGGGTTTGCGACGCGAGTCACTTCTGTTCTGGCGTTTCTGATCACGATCTCCTATTCACAAAGAGTGCCGATTGCCAACTTTGGCTTCGATCAGATTCTCGGCCTGCTTTGTCTTTACTTGAGCGTCGGCCCATCGGGAGCGGCCATCTCCGTCGATTCACTGATTAGAAAATGGCGACTTCGTCGCAAGGGCGAGACTGAAGACCTGCGCCGATTCGCCTCGGCTCAGGTTGCCATGCGACTGATTCAGCTTCACTTATGTGCGATCTATTTTTGGGCCGGATTTGCAAAACTTAAAGGTCCGACCTGGTGGACGGGCGAAGCCATGTGGCGAGTTCTCGCCAATCAGGAATATCAGACGATGGATCTGACCTGGATGGCGTGGATGCCATGGCTGCCGTTTCTGATTGCCCATGTCACAATCGCGTGGGAAGTGTTTTTTATTGTGCTCATCTGGAATCGACGTCTGCGTCCTTTGATGCTTCTGATGGGTGTTGCGATGCATGTCGGCATCGGAGCGTTCCTGGGAATGTGGACCTTTGGGTTGATCATGGCGTTCGCGTATCTGGCGTTTTCTGATCCGGATGTTTGGCGACGCCGAATGTCGATCGTCGGCCGCTGGATCAGACGGAAGCCAATGACGGCTGATGCGTCATCTTCGACTTCGGCTGCCTCCGAGAATCGAGCGAGCTCAAATTTGAGTCTGACGAGCAGTCAAGATACGCCGCAGCTGGTTTCAGCAACAGATTCTTTGGTGCACGCTCTTGCGTCGAAAATTGATGATTCACTCTCATCGGAATCCAGAAATGAACAGGATGGTCGATCTGCGGATTCCATGCCGCTGGGGACTGAACCATCCGCCGCCGAGGAAGCTTCGCCTGCGAAAGTTGTCTGCGTCGTATCTGCCGCATCCATTGAACGGTCGTCACTTCGCCGTTACCTGAAAGAGCATCATCTCGGCTGTCGTGCGGTTGCCGATTTTAACAGCGGGCTTGATGTCGTCAGTCGCTATCGTCTTTCCGCTGTGTTGATCAACAGCAGTCAGTTCACTGCCGAAAATGTTATTGATTTCGTTGCCGATGTTTCTGACCTTACAGACCTCCCCGTGCTGGTGATGCTGTCGCCGCAACACACCAGCCTTAAGGCATCCATTGAAGAAATTCAGAATGCAAGCTGGCTGGCTTTGCCCGCGACATTGCGAGAAATTCGATTGAAGCTTGAACCACTGGTCTGCGAGACTCATCGCTGATTCTGCACGATGCAACGACCGAATCATTGGCCTGCCGTTTTGAATCTACGACCCGACAGCGGGCTAAGCTGACATCACTTTTTGTAAGACTTTGCTGCCATGAAAACACAAGCCCATCCCTTGTCTTCTCGAACAACATCTTTGCGTCGGATAACTGGGGTGACCTCGCCGATTTTCCGCAGCAAGAAAAAATGTGCGCAGCGCGGAGCTTCTGAATGGAGTCGATGCGAAGAGAATAATTTCCGATGGAGTGTCCGCGACTTTAATGTGTCTTCAGTTGCCGCTCGCGTTAGCGCGTGGCCTGTTCAGATGCTCGTGATTTTCGTTCTTGCATCATGCATTGGCTGTGGAAGCTCGCCGGACTCACCGGAAGTAAAGCTGGAACGCGCGCGAATTCTTATGGAACGCGACCAGGCGGCCGAAGCGATTCCCCTGCTGAACGAAGTCGTCTCTTCAGTTCCCAAAGACGCTGAAGCGAGATATCAGCGAGGTGTTGCCTACGAAAGTCTCGACGTACTCGAGAAGGCTCTGATCGACTACACAGAATGCCTTCTGCTGGATTCTGATCGGACCGACGCATTGAACAACAAGGCCGTTGTCCTGGCGAAGATGGAGCGATTTAAAGAGGCGGCCGTTGAATTCACTCGGCTCGTCGACCTGGATCCGCAGGGCCCGTTGGCCTATCGCAATCGAGGTCTCTGCTATTTCGACCTGGGCGACTTCGAAAAGGCTCTGGCGGATTATGCGAAAGCCCTGGAGCTGGCTCCTAAAGATGCCTCCAATTGGTTTCAGCGAGGAGCCGTTTATCTTTCGCAGAGTCGCTTTGAAGAGGCCGAACAGGATTACTCAAAAGCGATCGAGCTCGATCCCGAACTTTCCATGGCCTGGATGAATCGCGGTGTCGCTCGATATAAGCGAGGCGAGAAAAAACTGGCGGCAGAAGATCTTACGAAAGCTCAGTCACTGGATGGCACTATTGTCATTCCGGATATCAACTTCTTTTCTGTCGGCGATGATTCAGGCCTGGAATCTCAATCCGCTGCGTCAAATTCATGGGCCGCGATTCAGGAGTTTGCAAAACAGGATTTAGGAGCACGCGGCTTTGAAGCATTAACGCTCGTGGCTGATTTTCCACAGTTTCAAACAGCCGAATACTCCGCGAAGAAAGATGGAGTCTCGCGGATCGTCATTGTCGCCGGCGTGGAGAACAATGACACCTTTGTCGCTCTGCCATCTGATGCTGCCAGCTCGGGTTCGGATCGCAATCCGGCGAACGAAATGACATTGCTTCTAATTTCGACGACTGAATCAGACCCGGCCCCCAAAGTCCAGCGATTCGCTGAACCGTGGAATCCGACCGCGTCTGCTGCCAAACCTGTGCTTTTGCGATATGCATTGCCGGATGGCGCTGGGGCAATGCCTGAGTGAGTATGCTGTCGGTGTTCGAAATGGGTTTGGCAGTCGCGGCCGAAGACCGGTCGATTTGACATCGTGCACTTAGATCAATCCAATGCTGCAGTTTGCATGAGCCCCGTGAATTGGTCTTAAACGTGGCTGACCAGCCGCTCGCCTTACCTTTCCCTGATGACAAAATCTGAAAGTGCTGACAAATGCGATTGGGCTTAATCAACAGCGCGTGGGCTCAGGCTGGGCGCGATACTGCGTGGGGAATTCAGAAGACTCGTGAAATCGGTTTCGATTCGATCGATATTTTTACGGATCCGCTGGACATTGATGTCCGTGAGCGACAGTTGATCCGTCGCGAATGCCAAAAGGCTGGCCTGCCGATTGTGTCTGTCTGCTGCGTGGCAACCGGGTTGATCGATTTCAATCCTTCCGTGCAGCGTTTTCATCTGGATCGCTGTGAGAAATTCCTGGATCTCTGCTACGAACTTGAGGCGGAGAATCTGCTGTTGGTGCTGGGCGAATACATCTGGAACCAGGAAGTCATTCCACCCGCGGAGCAATGGCGAACGGGTGTGGAGAACTGCAAGCGACTGGCGGACTACGCTGATTCACTTGGCCTGAAGATCGCACTTGAGCTGGAACCGTTTGCGTTGTCGCTCGTCAACAATGTCGACACGATGGTGAAGTTTCTGGATGACACTGCCCATCCAGCGCTGGGGGCGAACATTGACGTTTCCCACCTGCATCTGGCAAAAGTGGATGCGAAAGAAATCGCGAGGCTGAAGAATCGAACGATTCATGTGCATATTTCTGACTGCGATGGCATCAAGCATGGTGATCTTCCACCCGGTCATGGCGTTGTCAATTTTGCCCCGTATCTGGACGAGATCGCCAGGCTTCAGTTCGACGGAACGGTGTCCATCGAGCTGGAGTATTCTCCGGAACCTGATCGCATCGAGCGGTGGGTGAAGGAAGCGTTTGAATCGACCGCATCTCTCATGAAAACAGCGGGATTGCGGTCTTCGTGAAAACTCCTTGGGAGACCGAAGTCTGGCGAATCCGGCCACGAGTTGTGTGGCGCACTGTTGCTGCGTGAATCGTAGTTTGACGAGTTAAAAAAAAAGGCGGGTGAGACGCCCGCGCTTCCGGGATCGCGGTTGTCTCGCCCGCGACGCATTTCTCCATTCAATGCTGACAGACATTAGTCTGGTACACTCATCAACATAACGCAAAATTGCGTGGCACGAGACTCGTGTCTCCGTCGCAAATCTTTGTGCCAAGAATCGTGGTCAGAGGGGTCAGAAATCGCGGCGCATCAGATAAACGCAGCCCACGGTCAGCATCACGGCGATGAAACCGACATTGCTCCAGAAAGAAGACCAAAGGTCAAAGCTGACCCGATTCTGGCTGAGGTCTTCGGAGTCTGATGCTGCCTGGTCTCCCTGGTTTGAATCAATCACCACCGACTTCTCTCCGGTGACCAGATAACGAACGGCGTTATCCAGCTCCGATGGTTTTGGCAGCACCTTATAGAGTGGCAATATCACCAAATCGTACACATGAAACGGCCATGTCACCTGTCCGGAAACGGACTTCACCGGACTCTGGGAAGACGCTTGATAGAAGCTAAGTGAACGACGGCCATTGGCAACGATCAACTGACCCTCGGAATCAAAACTGATGGCAGAAATCGTCCCATTCTCGCGCGGCGTCCAAGGTAGAAACGACTTTTCCTGGCCACCAAAGGTCACCAGGTTTCCAGCGTGAGTCAGCACGACTCCCCAATTTCCATCAGCGGTTAACTCGGCACGCTTCGGTTTTTCGCCCTTCGGAATGGAGCCTTCTGCAATGGTTTCCAGCGACACCGCATCAAGTGCCAGGATTTGCCCATCGGCTAACGCGCAGAGAATAAAATCGCCGCCGGTAGCGACGATCGCCGACTGCTTCTTTTCGAATTCTCGTGTTGGGCCTGGTTCGTATTTGCCATCTTCTTTGCGAACCAGCTTTAGCAGCTTTCCGTTGTTCCAGATGACCAACGAATCATCGACAGGATTGAAGGCAACAGACGCGTCTCCTCGAATTGTCTCCATCTCTTTCGTCGTCAATGTCTCAAATGCTTTTGAGGACGACGAAAACAAACCGCCCAGATAGCCGCGTGAAAATTCCTGGAACTTTCGCGTCTGATCGGACACGCCAGCAAACTGATAAACGCCGCGTGTTCCTGGCAAAATAATGTCACCGCTACGAGTCTGGAAGACGCCAAAGACTGGTTCCGGCGCTGCAGATTCGACTTCACGAGCGTAGTTGTTTTCTTTGTGGCCCGTGACCAGAGTTGCGGGTGCCGCTCCACCGAATCGAGAGAACTCGGGCTGCAGTGCGATGATCTTCGCTCCATCCGGGGACGCGACCGGATGAATCCTCAATCCGGAACGCATCATCCTTTCCATCGCCTGCTGGAATGAATTGCCTCCTGTCTGTTCAAAGATCGGCGACCAGTCGGATCTGTCCGCATCCCAGCGACTAAACGTCTTGGATCCGTCCACGACAAAGATCTCAGAGCCCGCGACAGTCACTTCCACGATTTGCTGCGATCGAATGTAGATATTGTCCATAAAGCCGTGGATGGCCCCTGCCGTGGTCACCACGATCCAGAAGACAACGACCAAAATCAACGACACCGTCGCATTTCGCCAGATCGCGCCTGCGACAGCAGAAACGGAGAAATAGACCGCAAACAAAAAGACATAGAGGGGAATGCAAAGCAACAGTTCCGGACGCCACAGATCGAAGCGGAGCCAAAGCAGGAACCAGACACCCGTCACCAGAACTCCCGCGCACAGCAGCGTGAAGGCACAGCCACCGATGAACTTCGTCACGAACAGGACCGATCTTCGAACGGGCTTGCTGAGCAGCAGAGAAATCTCACCCGGTTCAAACGTGCGAGGAATAATCGTCGACGTGACCAGCAGCGATGAAAAGACTCCGAAGAACCCGAGGAAGATTGAGAGAATGGCAATAATGGCACTGTCAATAATCTTGTTCGTCTGTTCCGGCGGCGCGCGAAGCGGGCCGAACAGAGTGATCGAACCATAGGTCAGCGAAAGCGACATCTCATCCTGAATGTTGACACTCTGGGGGAATGCCAATGCAAATCGCTTGAGATTACGGACAGCCAGTGTGTCCGGTGCCATTGATGGATCGTCGGTTGATCTCAACTCGTCGTCCATTTCAATCGATACCCAGCTTTCGGGCCGATAGAAGTCCGGTTTTTTCAAAAGTCCATTGATGAAGTCGAGGACTCGCCCTTGAATTCGTCCGCGACGCGGCGGCCCCGGTTGGTCTCGCCGAGCATTGTCGTCTGAAGAATTCGGCTTTAGCCAATCTTCAGCGGCGGCTTTTTGCTCATCGTTCATGAGACTCCAGATGTGGCCAGCAGGAGTCTCGACGGAATTTTTTCCATCGACGATGGTTTTGACAAATTGCTCAGTATCAACAAGTTCAAACGGGCGCAGCTTCGTGCTTGGCACGCTGGAAAGTCCCAGCGGCGACAAGGCAAGCAGCACAACCACGATGCCGATCAAAGCGATCGAGAGCACGCGGGAGGCTGCAGCTTCGCGGAAAGAATCTTTCAGAATTGCAAAACAGGCTCTCATGGTGCGGCAGCTCCGACGATTCCGATAAAGACTTCTTCCAGGGTCTGCTCTCGCCGTACGAGTCGCCAAATGCTGACATTGGCCGAGCGTAACGTGTCGACCAATAAATCCAGGTCTTCCTGGCGAGCAACGCGAACGTCCACCGAGAACGCTCCCGGAGTGACTTCACGAATTATTACTCCCGATTGATTTGCAAAAGCATTTCGAATCGCACGTTCGTCGCCGGTCAGTTGCATCTGAATCGGTGAATCCGCAAGAGCGACCGTCAGGTCTTTGACGCTGCCGGTCTTCAGCAGTTTGCCATGATTCAGGATCGCCACGCTGGTGCAGATCAATTCAATTTCCTGCAACAGATGACTATTCAGAAAGATGCTGTGCCCTTCTGAAGCCAGCTGTTTCAGGACATCACGAATCTCGCGCCGACCGACCGGATCAACGCCATCGGTGGGCTCGTCGAGAATGATCAACTGAGGACGATGGAGCATCGACTGAGCAAGTCCAAGTCGCTGCAGCATTCCCTTGGAGTATCCCGAGACACGTTCCTTTTCTCGCCCCTTGAGTCCCACGAGATCCAGCAGGCGGGAACGTTCGGCTCGAATTTCCGACATCGGCATACCGCTCAGGCTGCCGTAATATTCCATCGCGGTATTGGCGGTGAGATGCCGAGGGATTCGATGATTCTCAGGCAGGTATCCGATGTTGCGACGGGCTTCCATCGACCCCGCGGCATGTCCAAGAACCGTGGCAGTACCGCCTGACTTGCGAACAATGCCCAGGAGAATTTTTATCAACGTCGTTTTGCCCGCGCCGTTTGGTCCAAGGAGTCCATAAATTTCTCCTTTCGGGACCTGCAGCGAAACATCATTCAACGCCTGAAAGGGCTTCTTTCCAAAGAATCCCCGACGATAAGTCTTGCTGACTCGCGACGTCTCAATGACGACCTGCGAAGAATCGATCATACCTGCGTTCTCAATCTATCCCTCTTGGAAATCAGCCGTTCGAATTTGCCTGGCTTCGTCACACTTTACTTTTGGGGTCGTGAACCTTGCTGAAGATCCTGCAGTGACAGGATCTGTAGCAGGATCCGCGGCCTTCAACCCCAATTGTTATCTTCAAAGAATACGAGTGCTTCGTCAGACCTAAAAACGTAGGTTGGACATTCTTGTCCGACAATCCAGCGACGGGCAAGAATGCCCATCCTGCCCTAAAATCAAGCCTTGACGCTGCACGAGCCTTCATTTGCAATTGGCTGATTAATTTCAGACAGGGTTGCATTTCATCCACGCACAGACTGCACGATTTCTCGAGCCTCCCGAGCGGCGGTTGTGATTTCATCCCACCGCTCTGCATCAATCATGTCTTTCTTCGCGAGCCACGAACCACCAACAGCCAGAACATCCGGATCGCTCAGATAGCGACCAAGATTCCCGGCCGTCACTCCTCCCAGAGGAACGTACTTTAATCCCAGATGTGCATAAGGAGCCTTAATGCTTCCCAGCATATTCAAGCCGCCGCTCGGTTCGGCCGGGAAGAACTTGAGTTCTCGACAGCCACACTGAACTGCGGTATCAACATCCGTTGGAGTCATGACGCCAGGCGCGAACGGTAAACCTTTTTCGATCGCGCGACGAATCACTGCGGCATTTGTTCCGGGAGAAACAGCAAACGCTGCTCCTGCTTCGACGACCTGATCCACCTGTTCAGGGAAAATGATCGTTCCTGCGCCTGCCATCATTCCCGGAACCTCGCTGGTGACTGCACGCAGACAGTCAATCGCCGCTGATGTGCGAAGTGTTAGTTCCATTATGTCCACACCACCAGCCAGCAGCGCCTGCGCCAGCCGGACCGCCCGCCGGGGATTATCCACGATCAAGACCGCAATAACGCCGGTCTTGTGCATGCGACCGAGATCGCTATCGGAGAAAAGTGACTTCATGGGCGTCTTTCGAAGGATGAGACATTTTATTTTGAAGCGATGCGAAAAACGAAGGCTTCAACGACGGATTCAACGCCGTCTCGAAATCTTGAGTATTCGAACAGCCACCGCAACACGAAATTTCGCCTGAAGGTGGGACTACAAGCGAACATTGAACGTTGTCGCGGCTTGCCTCACATCATTTCCGCAGCGCCGGATCTTTCTCTGCATCGGCTTTGTAGTAGAGACTTGATTCAATCAGAACTTCAGGCGGGACGTCATCGCCATCGAAGTACTTGATGATCATCTCAATAGTCGTCTGCCCCATTTTGTCGGGGAACTGAATGGGATCGCAAAGAATCTGACCACTCAGAATTGCCTGCTTGCCTTCGATCGCTCCATCAAAACCAATGATGCGAACCTGATCGGCTTTCCCCGCCGCTTCCAGAGCAGCCCGTGCGCCAAGGGCAGACGGGTCATTGATAGCAAACAAAGCTGCCAGGTCCGGATGCGCTTCGATGGCGTCTTTCGCCGCGGAGAAGCCGGCTTCACGAGCTCCCTGCCCGTTCAGTGTTGTCACAACTTCGATTTTCGCAGACGGATTCGCGGTATTGTGAGCCTCAAGAATTTCACTAAACCCTTTCACTCGCAACTGACACGACTCAACGTCCGGGTAATGCAGCACGGCAACTTTGCCTCCTGATTCGCCCAGCAATTTGACCATCGCTTCGCCCGCCAATCGACCTCCCTGAAGATTGTCGGTCGCTACGTGACAGACAACTTTCCCATCCGTCCCATCGTACTTAATGTCGTTTGTGAAGACAGGAATGCCAGCGTCGTTGGCTTTCTGGATCGCGGCACCGATGGCTTTCGAATCACACGGATTCAGGACAATCGCAGACACCTGCTTCACGATGAAATCTTCTACCTGAGATGTCTGTCGGTCAACGTCCTGGTCGCCGGAAACGACGATCACTTCGTAACCGTGTTTCTTGCCTTCTTCGGCCATCGTGTCAGCAATGATTTTGAAGAACGGATTCGTCAAAGTCAGCGACGAGAAGCCGATGGTCAGATTTTTCTTCGACCCATCGGAAGCCTTGCCACCGTCGGCAGAATTCTCCGCCGAATCAGTGCCTGTGGCTGCAGTTGGCGTGCTGGAAGAATCGGCTGAGCATCCCGCAAGACATACGACCGCAAAAAGTGCAACCCAGAATCCGGCGATAGTTCTCATGGTTCCTCACAGCTCCTTCGACTGTCAATCAGCTCAATTTCGGCCTGATGAAAATTCAATCTCGTTCGCGAATTTGCAGTACGAACGAAATGTACAGTCGTGCATTGTGGTTCACTTCGCGGCAGATTGCGAGTCTTGACCAAAACCGTGATGAAGTCGCAGCGGCCCGCAGGGGCCTCACGCTCAAATCAAAGCGGAAACTCTTTTTCAGTCTTATCGCCGCCGGGCTGATGGAAACTACGCATTTCCAGGATTTCGACTTTCCCCGCAGTACCACATTCGTGTCTCTGAGCGCGCCGAGTGGACATTTCACCGTTGCAAAAAGCCGTGTTTGCATGAACCTTCATGCGTTCGACATTTCTGAAAAATGCATGCGATAACGCAGCTCAACCAATAGAAACGTAACGCTGTGAAGTTAGAGTCCTGTTCAAGGCAATACTTGCACTGTGCGCTCGGACTGTCATGCAGGAATCGAGCTTGTCGCAGGATCAAATTGGTCACGATGGTCGACGCGACATCGTCACATCATGTTTGGGACGACTGTTTTTCTCACACGCGACGGAATCTGTAACGCAATGAATGTTCGAAGAATTTTCCGCCTCTTGCTTCCACTGTTCGTAGTAACTTCGACAACGGTCGAATCGCAACCGGTCAGCGCTCAACAGGCATCGGCCGTTCCCGGTCCGGACGAGTTTCGCGCGTTCGGGATTTATGAGCAAACCGCTCCGAGGGCGTCTATTGTTGAGCCGGTTGCGACAGAGCTTCCGTTGATACTGAAGCGAGGAGACCGAATTGGTCTGATTGGGAACACACTGCTGGAACGATCCCAGGAGTATGGCCAGTTCGAAGCGATGCTGCATGCGAAGTTTCCGGATCTTGAACTTATCGTGCGGCATTTGGCGTGGTCGGCCGACACCGTTGACCAGCAGCCTCGCCCAGCGAACTTTGCTGACACAGAGCAGCACCTGGCGCATGAGAAGATTGACGTTATTTTTGCTGCGGTTGGTTTTAACGAATCGTTCGCTGGTGAAGACGGCCTGGATGCGTTTCGCAAGAGCCTCACGGACTACGTCGAGTCACTGAAAACAAAAGCGTTCAACGGGCAATCCGCGCCTCGCATTGTTTTGATTTCACCAATTGCGAATGAGAACGTCGCCAACATTCCAGCGGCTGACATGAACAATGCTCACATCGCAGCCTATTCAGCGGTGATGCGTGATGTTGCCAGGCAGCAAAGCGTCGGTGTTGCGGAGACGTTTGAGGAAATGAACGCGGCGATGCTGAGTCCAGGGACGGACTTGACGATCAATGGGATTCACCTGACTCGTGAGGGCGATGAGCTCTTTTCTTCGCTGCTGTTTCGTGCGGCGTTTGGAGAAGAACCACCTGCGATCCCGCAGACTCTGGTTGATGCGGTGACCGAAAAGAATCGGCAGTTCTTTCGACGGTTCCGGCCGCTGAATACGTTTTATTACACCGGTGGTCGAAATAAAGACTATGGCTATCTCGACTTCCTTCCCGCGATGCGAAATTTTGACATCATGGTTGCCAATCGTGATCGGCGTATCTGGGACATCGCACAGGGGAAACAGGTTCCGGAGACCATCGACGACAGCAACGTTCCCGCTTTGCCGCCTGCTGATCAGAGTCGCGGTGCGAATGAATGGATGTCGGCGGCCGACGAACTAAAAGCGTTCAGGATTGATCCTCGCTTTGAAGTCAACCTGTTTGCGGGAGAAGAGGAATTCCCGGACATCGCCAATCCGATTCAGATGCGCTGGGATTCGCGCGGTCGACTGTGGGTCAGTTGTTCGACAACCTATCCTCACGTCTACCCGGGCAATTCTCCGAACGATAAACTGGTGATTCTGGAAGACACGAATGGCGATGGTCGCGCTGACAAGTCAACGGTGTTTGCGGATAAGTTGAGCATCCCGTTGTCGTTTGAATTTGGGGATGGTGGTGTTTACGTTTCAGAACAGCCTTGTTTGTCGTTCTGGAAAGATTCTGATGGTGATGACAAAGCCGATCAGCATCAAATCGTACTGTCAGGATTCGGGACGGAAGATTCGCATCATTCGCTGCACGATTTCACGTGGACGCCGGACGGAGATCTCATCTTTCGCGAATCGGTGTTTCATCATTCTCAGGTGGAAACTCCGTACGGTCCGGTCCGACAACAAAACAGCGGCTGGTTCCGATTTGAACCGAAGACCGGTCGTCTCATCAGTTTTGGCACGTACAGCAGCACGAATCCATGGGGCGTGACATTTGACGACTGGGGCCAGCATATGGCCAGCCATCCTGTCTATGCGGCCGCGTTTCATTCGCTTGACCCACCATACCCACAGCAGCATCCAGCACCGCAAGGGCTTCAGGCGTATTCCGGCGTTTGCGGTCATGAGTTCGTCGATTGTCCCACGTTTCCAGGCGAGATGCAGGGTGGATTTATTAAGGTTCGCTACAAGCCCACGAATCGAGTTGAGATCCATAAGTGGAAAGCAACGCCATTCGGTTATGACGAAGAGTATGTGGGCGACCTGTTGTTCTCGACCAATTTGAGTTTCATTCCTGTGGACCTGCAGTTCGGTCCGCGCGGCGATCTGTTTGTTTGCGACTGGTACAATCCTGTCAAAGGGCATATGCAGTATTCGCTTCGCGACGAACGCCGCGACCGGCACTCGGGTCGCATCTGGCGAATCGCTCCGAAAAGAAAACCCACACAGGATCCCCCTGAGATTGCTGATGCGTCAATCGAAGATCTGCTGGAGCTGTTGAAGCGTCCGGAGTATCGCGTCCGTTTTTGGGCGAAGCGCGAGCTGCGTGAACGAGATGCTCAGGAGGTGAAACGATCGCTGGATCAATGGGTGGCGAAGCTTGATCCGGCCGAGGCTCGTTTTCGTCATCATCAGCTTGAAGCCGTCTGGACGTATCGCTGGATCGGACTTGCCACAATGGCTGATTCCGTCGATGTCCGCTCGGTCGCAGCAAAGGATCGATCCGCCACGCAGGAACCCGCTGTCTCCATCATTCGCGACCTGCTGGCCGGTGACAATCATCATGCTCGTGCAGCAGCGACTCAGCAGTTGCGTTACTGGCATCCGCAAATGTCTGACGCCGGCGAATTGCTGAATCGTGCGGCCAATGATGCGAATGCGATCGTTCGAATGGAAGCTGCGATCGCTGCTACTTATATCGGTACCAGGCCCGCATTTGACGCCATGCTTGATGTTCTGAAGCACCCTCGTGCTGGACATCTGCAATACGCCATCACGTCCGCACTGGGATCGCGTACGATGCGAAAACACTGGGAGAACGACCCTGATTCGCAAGTTGCCAGAATCCTGAAAATGGCGGCGAGAGAAAGCGTCATCAAGGAACCAAAGCCGACGAAAGCAAAATCGCAATTTGATAAACAGCAGAACCTGAAGCTGGTAAACATTACGTGCGTTCCCGAACGAATGCTGTTTTCGATTCGCGATTTCGTCGTATCACCAGGACAGCCTGTGAAACTGGTCTTCGTCAACTCTGATGCAACCGATCACAATCTCGTCATCGTCAAGCCCGACTGCATGGCCGAAGTTGGTATTGCGGCCAACGAGATGGCGAAGGATCCTCGCAATGCCAATTCCGACTTCATTCCTCCCGGGAAGGACGATCTGATTCTGCATGCCACGGTGATGGTTGGGGCGACTCGTTCGTCACTGATTGACGTGCTTCGTTTCGATGCGCCGAAAGAGCCTGGCTTGTATCCTTACGTTTGCACATTCCCCGGACACTGGATTGTGATGAACGGAGTCATGGTGGTTGCGAATTCAGAGGCCGAAGCTCAGGCGATGCTGGCTGCCAGTCAGCCAAAGATTGTCAAAGAATGGACGATGGCCGATTTTTCGGATCTGCCTGCATCAGATGGCGAGAAAGCACCTGGTGCGTCCGCGCGAGGCATGGCGGCATTCGTGAAGGCTCGCTGCAATCAATGTCACGTGGTGGCCGGGCATGGGGTGAATCTGGGGCCAGATTTGTCGGAGTCGGTCAAGACACTCAAAGGCCAGGAGTTGCTGCGGCAGGTGCTTGAGCCGTCGGCGAAGATTCATGAAAAATTCCAGAGCTATCAATTTGTCACGGTCGAAGGTCGCATCGTTACAGGAGTCATCGTGAAGGAAACGGACAGCGAATATCAGGTTGCAACAAGTCTGCTGAATCCGAACACACTAACGACAATTCGAAAGGTGGAAGTCGATGAAAAAGTAGCGTCAAAAATTTCGCCGATGCCAGTGGGGCTGCTCAATGTTTTGACTCGAGAAGAGGTGCTCGATCTGCATGCTTACCTCGAGGCAGGCGATTTCCAGTTGCCGGAACATCTTCGGAAACAGCACCTGCCGGAGCCAGGAAAATAAGGCAAGCGGCAGAAAACAACTGACCAGAGCGGCAAATCAGGATCACCAGAGTTTCACGTCGGTGGATTGGCTGGAAAGTCGATTCAAATGCGGTGAATTCCAGTAAACTAGTGAAGACAAAAGGGGTTGAGGCCGGTAGATTTCAGCGGTCCGCGGACGCCGAATGGATTTTTCCCGCAGATGGATGCGACTCAAAAATGGAATTGAGGGCATCGAAATGTTGAACGGAAGTAAGACGCACAGACGTCGACTCAAGGAAGTGATCGATGCAACGCATTCTCGTTTTGTCTGCCTTTGCCGCCTTGCTGTTTGGCGTGGGACTATTGGCCGGTCAAGGTGTTCACTCACCTGACGAATCGTTGAAGCTGGCCACACCTCAGTCGCCTCCAGGCATGGACAACGCTGAATCAGATTCGCCGTTTCAGGCCCGTGAATTTCCAATCGTCAATGCCAGCCATAAGTCGATCATCGACGAGGGTGCAGAGTTTGAATCGGCTGCGTCGCTGTCGGAAGATTTTGCACAGACTGCAGAGCTACAGACTGCACAACTGCAGACTGACAACCCGGAAAACCGCAGCAAGACTTTGGAGCTAATCAAGAAAGTCTTTCCGGATGCAGATGCGGAAATTGCAGAGATCTGGGCTGACTCTTATTCAGGCATGGATCTCGCCGAGGTGGAGTTCATTCTTGAGCAGAAACGTGCAATGTCAGGCGGATTGAATTCGCCGATATTTTCTGGCATCACGAGTTACCCTTCGCTGTCGGCTCCTTCAAGCGGTTCTGCATCCGCAAACAGCACTGCATTGATGGCCCAGGAGGCAGGTGCCCTGGAAACATCATTGCGGGCAGCGATTGACAAACTCGACCGCAATCTTGCGAGTGCCTGGTCCATCGGTTATTGCCAGATGATCGTTCTGCCTGAAGCGATCCAGGATTCGCAATCACCTGGCATGCCGCGACCAGATACCCCAGTGACCACGCTGCGAGATTTTTCGCCCGGAAAGATAATCGGTTCGCCTGTACCGACCCATGCGGCAATCGCCAATGGAGGGGGTCGGGAAATGTTTGTGCTCGAAGGAGATCTCTTTACTCGTCGCGGAGACTTTCAGCTTTTACCGGATAGAAAACTTGGACTCGCCACCAGCCATGGATGTTATCCGCTGAAAAATTCCCCTGTGATTCCTGAGGACGCGATCGGTCTGCACATCTTTCGTGAGCAGGGGACAGCAATGACTTCAGATGAGCTTCTTAAACTCAAAATTCGATACAAAATTGCCAGTGGTGAAGTGGTCACTGCCGGCGAGATTGACATCGTGGAGATCGCCGAGCTCGATCGACTGACAACCACCGATGGCGTGATCTTCGCCACACAGTCGACGGAGCTAAACCCTTTGATTTCGACCTATCGTTGTGGGGCTGGCACGTGTGTGCTGGAGTTGTCCAATGTCGATCGCGCGGAGACGTTGGAATTGCGACAGCTGCTTCAATCGATGCTGCCAGAGCAAGCTTTTTTCAGCCGGCTTCATTCTGCAGGCTTCCAGAAGTAGCCGGAATTCTAAGAGGCACTCACAACACCGGGGCACCGGTTTTGTTACACTAATCGCAGTCACGATTGATCTGTTTAACCGTTCAAAAAGTAGCGGCACGGCGCGAGCCGTCCGGTGAGTGCCTGCAGAATGCTGGCTCACCGGACGGCTTGCGCCGATTCCGCTACTTTACAGGCCGTTCGTTGAACGGTATTGCCGCTAAACGAAAACATCTCTGGCGGCACCGTTTAAAGTATAGCCGTTCTAAATCGACTATGCGGCAACTCCATGGCGGAACAACACCTCGCCGCGGCCGAGTGACACAAGGTCGCCGTGATACAAGTCGAAATTCGAATTCATAAGTGATGCGTCAATCTGGAAGTCTGCCTGCTGCAGTGTTCGAAGCATCAACCGAATTGACTGAAACTGAGACGTCGAGGCGTAACGGAAGCTGGGCAATAGCTGCGGCTGGTTTTGTCCCAAAAGGGCCAGAGTTCCTCGCCGCATTCCAGCGCCAGGGCGAATGCCACAATCTCCGAAGACGGCCACGGTTCCAGCAATCATGTTGAAGCCCGTCATGTCTCCCGCAGAGCCGGCGATGGCAATCAGGCCTCGCCGCATCGCAAGTCCTGTCTCGTTTCCTGCCTTGCCGTCGACGAGGATTGTGCCACCAGTCATGCCTTTCGACGCACCACGGTAGGCGGCCCCGGTAAGGTCGCCGGAGTTGCCGTGCACATGGATCGTCCCCTTCCGCATCTCCGCGCCGACCCAACCGTTCGCATCGCCCGCGACGATGATGTGGCCGCCTCGCATCTGGCTTCCCACATGCCGTCCCGCATGGCCGTGAATTCTGATCAACCCAGAACTCATGTGAGCGCCGATCCAATGCACGCCGGACAAATTGCCGTGGAATTCGATCTGTTTGTCGCCAGCTTCACCGGCAATTTCGAAGAGTTCGCCGATCGGAATCTTCTTATTCCCATGGTAGATCTCGAATCGCTCAATCTCCGAGACGGACTTGTCACAGGCCCAGTTCGGAGTGAATCCTTCAATTTCAACCGGGATCGAAGTTTCTGCTTTGTAAGTCAGCGAAAGTACCATGAACTCAATGACCTGAAAGTGTAAAACTACCACGACCAGTGATCGCTGGAATCTGACTGAGACATCCGAGCGAGCGGAATGCCCACACAGATTCCAAGCGTGCTGCCACTGCGACAAATCTCGAAACAGACATATTGAGGAATGGTAACGAATTTTTTCGACGACGCAGTTCCAGTTCCTGAAGCGAGCGACAGGTGAGAAGATATCAATGCGAAATGCAGGACAGTGGTCTTCAGGGCTTCTGAACGATTGGGACAATCGTTCTACAATGAAGAGTCGCTTTCGCCAGTCGCCCAAATAAAACACCGCATCATAACTCAAGAGGTTTTTCGCACTTGTCTGATCCAGCTTTTCCTGAGGTTGCCACGCGATACGGTGCCATCATTCTTTGTGGTGGATTATCTCGGCGCATGGGGCGAGATAAAGCCACCTTGCCGTTTGGCTCAGAGCTGATGCTGCAGCGAATCGTTCGCATTCTTGGATCTGTGGTCGATGATCGGGCGATTGTTGTGGTTGCGGCTCGAGATCAGAAGCTTCCTGCTCTGCCGGCCAACATTCTTGTCGTTGCCGACAAGCATCCGGATCGAGGACCGCTGGAAGGCCTTTCATCGGGATTGCAGGCAATGCCGGATGATGTCGAAGCCATTTATCTGGCAAGCTGTGATTCACCATTCCCAGTGCCGGAATTCGTGACGGCAATGTTTGAGTCTCTCGGAGAACACGACATTGCTGTTCCTTTCGACGAAGCACATCATTATCCGTTTGCCGCGGCTTATTGCCCGCGCGTGCTTTCCGTTGTTGAATCTTTGCTCAGATCGAATTGCCTGCGTCTGCAAATTTTGTTTGAGCAGGCCTCTACCAAAAAAGTTCACGTCAGCCAGCTTCGCGCGGTTGATCCAGACCTTTTGACTCTGATGAACCTCAATCATCTGGAGGACTATCACGCCGCCCTGAGACTGGCTGGGTTTGCCGATTGATGGCACGCGTCTTGTGCAGGTTCAACAGTGATACTTTAAACGGTGCCGCCAGAGATGTTTTCGTTTAACCGCAATACCGTTCCACGAACGGCCTGTAAAGTAGCGGAATCGGCGCAAGCCGTCCGGTGAGCCAGCATTTTGCAGGCACTCACCGGGCAGCTCGCGCTGCTCCGCTACTATTTGAACGGTATTGCGTTTAACCGTTAGCCGGAGGCATACGTTGGTGGCAGCATCCGCGTACGCCTCCGGCTGACGGTTAAACAACTCAATCGTGACCGCGATGAGTATATTTCGACGCCTGTCCTATGCCGGACTCGCAGCCGGATTCGCCGGGATCCAGCCCCGGAAACTGATATCGTAAAGCAGTGTTTCGCGGCGGCATCAAATGTTGTGTCCCGGCAACAGCGTTTCGCCAGCTTGACAGAAAAAGAGACGTGTTTTCGGCACTTTACACGCATTGTTACCAACGGCACCATTTTTGTTCTTAGTGAAAAGCACTGCATCCGGCGTCTGTCGTGTTGCCAGTTCGCCACGTTGAACAAGATGAGGTGTCGTAGTGAAGGCATTAGAAGTTGTGTTGATCTGTAGTGCGTCGCCTGGATTTCTTCGGAGTGTGGGAAGTCTGATGGCTGGTAACTGCCGTCTGATGGAATGCTACTCACTTCCTGAAGCAAGCCAGATGATTCAGCTCCACCGTCCGGACTATGCAGTCTTCGACGTACGATCTGCTTCGGCACAGCAATTGGCTCGAACATACGCAGCCATCAGCAATGTCAAATCCGTCGACTGCATTCTGGTAACGGCACCGCAGCAACTTCCGGAGGCACAACTTCCGGAAGAAGTCCTGCACTGCGCTCGAGTGCTGGAACTGTCGACTCACGACGGGAACTACCATGAACTGGTCGAAGAGATTCTTCGACCTGCTTCCAGCCCAGTCGCTCCACAAGATTCTCAGGAATCGATGTCGAGTAAACTGCCGGAACTGGATTCGCCTAACGCTCGGCCTGCGATGCCAAAGACGACGTCGACTCCCGCAACATCTTCAGGTTCTGTCTCCCGAATTAAAGTCCCAGATGCGACCGCCGCGTCAACCGCGACGCAGCCCGCGCCGACATCCAACGCGATGGCTGATCGATTTCGAACGCGCACGCCCGAACTTCGCACAATGCTGAAGAGGCTGGAGGTCGCGGCCAAGCACAATGTCACAATTCTCTTGATCGGTGAGACCGGTGCTGGCAAAACTCATCTCGCCAGCCTCATCCACGAAAGCTCACTGCGAGCCAGCGAGCCGTTTCTGCATGTTGCGTGCGGTGCGTTGCCGGGTGAGTTGATCGAAAGTGAATTGTTCGGGCATGTGAAGGGTGCGTTTACAAGTGCTCACGCGGACAAGGACGGCAAGTTTCTTGTCGCCGGAAGTGGAACGATTCTTCTCGACGAAATCGATGTTCTGACGCCCGACCAGCAGGTGAAGCTGCTGCGAGTTATCGAAAAAGGTGAGTTCGAACCAGTCGGCTCCAACAAGACAATGCACGTGAAGGCCCGAATCATCGCGGCCAGTAATCTCCAGCTTCAGCCGCTGGTGGAATCGGGACGTTTCCGCCCTGACCTTTACTATCGCCTGAATACTCTCAGCTTTACGCTGCCGCCGCTGCGGAAGCGACTGCCTGATATCGAGCCGCTTGCTCGATATTTCGTGCATCAGCATGCGTCGAACCTTGGAATCGACGTCGTTGAGATCGTGCCTGAGTTTCTCGAATGTCTGTTGAGATATCCGTGGCCGGGCAACGTTCGAGAAATGGAGAATGCGATTCGCAGTGCTGTGATTTATAGTCATAATGGTCGAATGACGATGGATGCTTTGCCGTCTCATATTATTGACGGCGTTGCGGGACCAAGCAACGATCCGTCTGTGGCGGCATTCTTTTCTGTGCGTCGCGGTGAATCGCTGGAAAATCGCATCGAACTGACCGAGAAAGACATTATCGAGCAGGCTCTGCTGAGCAACAGCTTTAGTCGCACCAACACAGCGAAGCACCTGGGAATCAGCCGAGTGACGCTCTACAACAAGATGCGAAAGTACGGAATCCTGCCCGAGCGATAGGCGGAGCAACGGTTCGTTTGAGATGTGTTGCTGGGCGTGTTGCTCTTGCCGTCATGCGATTATTCGACGACGCCTGACCAGTGTTCTCAATACGTTTATCGTTTTCTTAAGCATTCGACTTTGAATTATTGCTCAGTGCCTAACGGAGCAGAACATGGCAACCTGCGAAGTCAGAATGCATTGCCGAGTGTGAGGTACACGTCGATCGCGTTCAATCGAACAGGTAGCTGACTGACTCGTTCCGGTGCACGCGGCGAATGGCTTCGCCGAGCAACTCGGCGACCGACACGACAGTCAGATTTGGGATCCGATGGGCCTGGCTTATCGGACATGTATTGGTCACCACAATGCCATCAACTCTCGCGCGTTCCAGTCGTTCGATGGCCGGACCGCAGAGAACAGCATGGGTGGCACCGAGAAAGATCCGGCGGGCGCCATGAGATCGCACAACTTCCACAGCTCCGCAGATGGATCCCGCGGTTGTAATCATGTCGTCGAAAATCAGAGCCGTCTTACCCTCGATCGGTCCCCCGATCAAATTGGCTTGCCGAGTTTCCAGTGCGTTCGCGCGGCGCTTGTCAACGATGGCCAGCGAACCGCCGAGATGTTCCTGATGCTGCAATGTTCGCTTGATACTTCCCTCATCCGGGCTGATGATGACCAGCTCGTCCTGCGGAACCGCCAGCGAAGCGAAATGTCGATCAAGAATCGGCGCGGCATAAAGGTGATCAACGGGAACGTCGAAGAAGCCCTGAATCTGAGCGGCATGCAGATCCATTGCCAGAACTCGATCTGCCCCCGCTTTGACGATCAGATTGGCGATCAGCTTTGATGTAATCGGGACTCGCCCGGAATCCTTGCGATCCTGTCGGGCATACCCAAAATAAGGCATCACTGCGGTAATCCGAGCCGCACTGGCTCGGCGACAGGCATCAATCAGAACCAGCAGCTCAACCAGATTTTCGTTCACCGGAGGAGATGTGGGTTGAATCAGAAAGACATCGCAACCGCGAATATTCTGGTTCAGCTTGACGCTGATTTCCCCGTCCGGAAAATTTCCGACATCAATTTGGCCCAGGCCAATCCCCAAATACGTGGCAATCTCCTTCGCCAGATCGGGATTGGCACGGCCACCTAGGATCGTCAGATGCTCATACATACGTGTGGGACGGCAGAGGCCGGTGATCAGGCTCGAACAGGACGAACAGGGAAAACGCTGCCAGAACTGAGCCGACAAGCGCGAATTTACCCCGAATCTGCGACGCTGGCACGCATGCTGACAATTACAAACCCAAGTGTCAATCAGCGCAGGCTGCGTCGGACAGAGAAACTGTGGAGTGGAGTCGGGCCAACGGGTCGGACGTCAAAGACGGGCCAACCGGCGTCGCCGTCAAATGCTGACCGAACACATGGTGGACGTCACAGCGATCCGACCTGCCCCGATCACGATAGACAGCGGTGTACGACAGTAGTTCCGAATCGTTCTTGGACTCGATGACTTCAAAAGCCACAGCATGCGGCTCAATGCCCTGTGGGGCGAACGTGATCTCACTGGGATATTTTTCGCCCTCAACTGTAGGAAAATTGACGTTCCAGAAATGCCCCAGAGGCAGGCGGAATTCCTCAGAGGTCATCTTTTTTACCACCTTAGTCACATGTCGGCTCAAAATGTCCCAGTCGACGGGAAAATCGCCGTGCAGGAGCCGCGAAAGTGCGATCGCGGGAATTCCCAGAATAGCGGCTTCACGGGCGGCAGCGGCGGTCCCGGAGTAAAAAAGGTCGACTCCCAAATTAGCGCCCGGATTGATTCCGGCGATTACAAAATCGGGCGGTTCTGACATCACGTGACGAAGACCGACTCGAACGCAATCGGCCGGCGACGCATACGCGACATGAATATTGCCCATCGGCTCCACACGCCGACGTTCGAGCCGAATGGCATTCTTCGTATCGACCGCGTGTCCTTTGGAGCTGTGGCAGGTTGATGGAGCAACCACCGTGACTTCCCCCAGCGGGAGCAACGCGTTGTAAAGCGAAATCAGCCCAGGAGCGTCAAAACCATCATCATTTGTAATCAAAAATCTCATGCTGGCCTTATCCGCTTTTGCTGCTCATTTGCAACAGAGAAAAACTGCACTCGAGAAGATGCAGCATCGTTGCACAGGTATCTCAACGAAGTTGATCGCCGCTTTTACCACGTGTCCATTCGAGCATCAAGCCTGCGGAAATTTGTTGAAGAGCGGAGAACCTGCCCGCGCAGCAAAACGCCCTGAAGCGATCAGTGATCTCTTCAGGGCGAAATGTGGTTCAGGTAAACCGAGTTGATTTAGCCTTTGGCTACTGCAAAGCGGCGAGCAACTTCGGCCCAGTTGACCACGTTCCAAAATGACGCGATGTAATCAGGACGTCGATTCTGGTAGTGAAGGTAGTAAGCGTGCTCCCAAACATCCAGTCCGAGAACTGGCGTGCGGCCTTCTGAAAGCGGCGTGTCCTGGTTGGCAGTGCTTTCAACCACCAAAGATCCGTCGGCTTTCACGCTCAGCCATGCCCAGCCACTTCCGAAGCGAGTTGCCGCAGCCTTGGCGAATTGTTCTTTGAAAGCGTCGAAGCTTCCGCAGGCCTTATCGATTGCAGCCGCCAGATCTCCCGCTGGAACTCCGCCACCCGTTGGTGAAAGAACTGTCCAGAAGAGAGAGTGGTTTGCATGTCCGCCGCCGTTGTTTCGAACTGCGGTGCGAACACTTTCCGGCACTGCGTTCAGATCGCTGACAAGATCTTCAACTGATTTATTCAGCAGCGGAGAACCTTCAAGTGCGGTGTTAACATTGTTGATGTACGCCTGATGATGCTTGGTGTGATGGATTTCCATCGTCCGAGCATCAAAGTGTGGCTCAAGCGCGTTGTAAGCGTAGGGCAAAGCTGGCAGTGTGTATGGCATGTGAGAAATCCTTTATCCGGGCAACACAGAAGATTGAGCTGGCTGAACAATCAGCATTCAGCCTTGAAATTCACCACTTCCGGTGTGCACGCATTCTAGGCTTCCCCCTCCCAGGCTCAACCGACTCTGGCAAACAATTTCCACATCAAAGGGGCGGTTGAGGCCGTTTGTTAAGACCGCTACACTCTATTTCATGCACTTTGACCGCGGGAATGCTTCAAGAGTCTCCCTGGTGATCGTTTGGCGCTGACTCCTTGTAGCCCGGGCCCGGAATTTTCTAAACAATGCGATATGAACACGTTTGCATCGAAGCTGTGGCGCACACTCTGCCGCCCCACGTTGTCACTTCGGATGAACTCGAACAGCAAATGGCGCCAATCTACCAGCGTCTTGGGCTTCCCGCCGGCCGGCTGGAACTGATGACGGGAATTCGCGAACGACGCTGGTTTGATCCCGGAACCCTGCCCGGCACAATCAGCATCCAGACTGCTCGTGCCGTTCTGGAAAAATCGGGACTGGACAGGCGACATATCGGAGCTTTGATTCACGGTTCCGTGTGTCGCGATCAAATGGAACCAGCAACCGCAGCGGGAGTGCATGCCGGTGTTGGCTTGCCGGATGCGTCTCTGGTGATGGATGTCAGCAATGCCTGCCTGGGATTGCTGAATGGAATGCTGATTATCGCTGATCAGATCGAACTGGGCCACATCCGCGCTGGTATCGTTGTCGGGACTGAGAGTGGTCGCGATCTCGTCGAAGGAACGATCGATAGCCTGATGCATGATGCCTCGTTGACCAGGCAAAGCATCAAACCGGCCTTCGCATCGTTGACGATCGGATCCGGATCGGCCGCCATCCTGTTGTGTGATCGCAAACTCAGTCGAACCGGACACAAGCTGCTCGGCGGAGCGTTTCTGTCAGATTCATCCGCACACAAACTCTGCGCTGGTGGAGTTCAAACCGAACGGCACGGCGATGGACGCCCTCGAATGGAAACGGATTCGGAAGCGTTACTGCATGCCGGCATTGCACTCGCACAACGCGCGTGGGAAAAAGCGAAGCATAATCTCGGCTGGAAGAATGAAGATGTCGATCGCGTTTTCACCCATCAGGTTGGCAAACAACATCGAACACTTTTAATGGAGCGTTTGAAGCTCAACCCTGCCCTGGACTTTCCAACTGTCGAGCTGCTCGGCAACACCGGCGCTGCGGCATTGCCCATGGCCTTATCGATGGGCCTGGAGCAGGATCCGCCCAAAGCAGGAACGAAGCTGGCATTACTCGGTATCGGCAGCGGCCTGAACTCGGTAATGCTCGGCGTTTCCTGCGGCTCCTGACAAACCGCCGACTCAACTCCGCTTGCCGCAGAACACCGCACCGCGCATTGCGATGGAAAAAAAGCTTGTTCTTACGCCATGAGAAAAGCAACCGTCAGGAATGCAGCAGACTGAATAGTACCCATAGAGTCTGCGTCGCCAGCCGATTTGACGGCAGAGAATCGGCTAGCGCTTTGGCAAGATTTGAATTTCGGGTAGTGGACCTTGCGAAAGGTCCTGCACTCAAGGGATCTTTAGCAAGATCCACTACCTCCAACTCTTTTCAACGGCCGCTCTCGCTAATGCGGCCGCTTGCGATAACGTGGCCGCTCGCGATAACGCAGATCAGCAGAAGTGAGCGCCCTTGATGTTGACGTAGACAGCGTAGAGCGATTGGCTGCCGGTCATAAACAGCCGATTGCGTTTCGTTCCGCCAAAACAAACGTTGCTGCAGATTTCGGGCAGATGGATCTGAGCGATTCGAACTCCATCTTCCGCTGCAAACACATGCACTCCGTCGTAGCCTTGTCCAACCCAGCCTGCACTGGCCCAGATGTTTCCGGCGACGTCACAACGAATTCCGTCCGCGAAGCCCGCTTTTGTTTCACCATCAGGCATCACAAGATTCATGGACGCAAACTCTTTTCCGTTCGCAACAGTTTTCTCGCCAACCACGTCCCACACTTTGATGTTCTTTGGGGCATCTGGATAGTGCGACGCACCAGTGTCAGCGACGTAGACTTTTTTGTAATCAGGTGAGAAACACAATCCGTTCGGCTTGTTGATTTCGTCTGTCATCTTGAACACTTTCCCTGTGCTCGCATCGATACGATACACGGCTTCCTTCTGATTCGGCTGAACCGAACTCGTTTTCGCAAGAGTTCCCTCATAGTCCATCAGCGAACCGTAGCCAGGATCCGTAAACCAGATATCGCCGTTTGGATGCACAACGCCGTCGTTTGGCGCGTTCAGCGGTTTGCCCTCAAATTTTTCTGCCAGCACTGTGCGAGTACCGTCGATTTCATAACGAGCGACACTGCGAGTGAGGTGTTCGAATGAGATCTGTCGTCCCTGGACGTCAAACGTGTTGCCATTGCTGTTGTTGGCAGGATTACGGAAGACGGTGACGTGCCCGTCTTCTTCAAGCCAACGCCGCTGAAGGTTGTTTGGAATGTCACTCCAGACAAGATAACGTCCAACACCGTTCCACGCTGGCCCTTCGGCCCACAACATATCTTTGCTGTGGAACAGACGCTGAATCGGCGTATTGCCCAGCATGAGTTTTTTGCCGCGGTCATCAAGCGAAACAAGCCGATGATCCGGATATCGCACTGGAGCCGCGTCGGCTGCATATTCGTCAGCCGATGCCAATTTTGTGGCTGTCAATGTTGCTGCGCCCGCAGCAAGAAGCATGCGGCGGGAGATTGTCGAATCTGATGACGTGCTTGCGGATCGGGATTCGAAATTTGAAGATTCTGCGTGGTTGCTCATGGGAGGAACTCCTGACAAAAACGTAGTCAAACGGGCGGGAAAAGATGGAGGGAACGCTCCATGTCGACGGCATTGTTGCGAATGTCGCAGAGAACTCCCAGCGTCCAGAGCATTTTGGCAATCGTCGCCCACAGTGTTTTTTCCAAGCTTTCACAACGTGCGAGGAGGCTGGTCCGAGATTCTCGAATCTTCATGCAACGCAATGCAACAACTGGTGTTCTGAACAATTCAAAGGCATTCACACCGAGAATCGTGCGTGGCCACCAGACGAAAGGACAAAACCGCATTGCTAAACACGGCGATACTGCGATAAAACGCCTGCTGTTGCAACGTTCTGTGACAGGCGGAGTGAATCCAGACGATTCCATTCCAGGGACGCTGTTACTTCACGAAACGAACTGAAGACTTATGAGACTGCCGAACACGTTTGGCCAGCGTGCGCCTTTCCGATTCAATATTACGCCGATGATCGACGTCGTGTTTTTGCTGATCATCTTTTTTCTGGTTGCCAGCTACTTCGTCCGCAGCGAACAATCTCGCGACGTTTCGCTGCCCGCCGCTGGTCAGGGGAACCCTGATGATCAGTCATCGCAGAATCGGCTGACGATCACGATCGAAAAAGACGGTCGACATTCCATCGGTGGGCAGCTACTTTCGGAATCCACAGTGCTCGACCGCATCGCTGAACTGCAGCAATCTCCAGACGGGTCACCGGGTAAGTCGTCAGCGCCGGAGGTGCGAATCCGCGCAGATCGGGATGCCAAATACATCACGATCAGAAAGTTGATCGAGCACTGTGCCGCCCACAACATCAGCAGTATTCGTTTCGCCATTGCTCGGGAGAGCTCGCAATGACAGCCAACGAGACGACTCAAAAATCTTGCGATTCGATAAATCATCCAACACTGTCCGCGTTAGTTATTGACTCATGAGAATTCCCGCCCGCACAAGACGCTCTTTGTCGCATGACGGCGATCCCATGACGCCCATGATTGACGTCGTGTTCCTATTGCTCGTCTTCTTCATTTGCGCTTCGATTGGCGGGACCGCCGATCAGTTGTTGCCTGCAGAACTCAAGGGATCGACCGACGCGGCGGTTCAGGTAGAGCCGGTTCAGGATCAGGAGAACTGGGATCATCCCGCCATACAAATTCGACTGGAACTCGACGAGGCGGCCGTCAAAATCCTGTTGGACGGGCAGTTGCTGGATGGAATGGAACAATTGACTGACCGACTCCAGAGGCTTGCTGCGGTCGACGCGGAATCCAGAATCATACTGAACATTGATGATGAGGTTCTGGTCCAGCAATTTATCAGCGTGTATGACCTCTGCCAGAACCTGAAGTTTCAGAACATCTCATTCGCAGTCGCTGCCAGGAACGCCGGCCAATAGACTGTCGGACTGACCGCATGCCACTTTTTGGATTTGTCACCGCGCGGCGGTTGACGTTTTCGGACATGCAATTACCGAAGCGTCCGCGCGTGAATGGAGGAATGCTCAGCGGGCGAGACGCCCGCGCTCCCGGATCGCGGGCGTCTCGCCCGCTTTTTTTGCAAACGTCTCAAACAGGTGACCTTTCACGCGACGGACACGCACACGACTACTTGATCAGCAGTATCGGGCATTCACAGAGCACGGAGACCTTGTAGCTCAGCGTCGCCCAGGTCTCTGCAAGATGCTCAGGATCAATCCGATGGGAAGAGATCACAATGAGATCGACACCATGATTTTTTGCGAAGTCGGTGATCTCCTGCAGTCGATCCCCGATTCGAACTTTGACTTCGCACTGAAGCTCTGCATCAACAAACCGTTGAGACATTCGTTCAAGCTCACCCTCAGCGCGCTGTCGAATGTGGGCGTAGAATGTGGTGGTTTCTTCATCCGGTGGATCGGAAGCGGAGCCGATTGCCTGTACCACGTGCAATAAGGAGGTTGTTGCTTTGTTCTGAACAGCCAACTCAAACGCGATATCCAGCGCGGTACTGTTGCGTGATGTCGAATCCAGGGGCACAAGGATATGATGAAAGCGTGGCAACATCTGAATTTTCTCCACAACAGGGCGACCGACGAAACCAGCGGTGCGCGGAACCGCTGGAGTCAATAGTCCGACTTAGCCATTTGCAGATTCTGGGCCACAGTAAAGAATCTCTACCCAGCCGCGTTCTGGCATGAGACCTGTCACCTCACGGCACACAATTCCGTTGAGGCAATTCAGGTACCAAAAAGCAATCAAACCGAGACCTCAAAGTTCACGCGGTGAAATCGTTTTGCTTGAGGCTCTAGGGATGTGTCCTGAATCTTTCGATATTGATTCAAAGCCCGCCAGTTCCGATTTCCTAATTGACTGACAAATCATGAATCCGCCCCTTGCTGCAACGCTGTGAAGCATTCTTTCCCGGAAAAACATTGTGTTTGTAGCGGCAGGGCGCGAGCCCTCCGGTGAGTCTGCGTCCTGAATTCACCGGAGGGCTTGCGCCGTTCCGCTTAAAAATCCTTCACAGCGTTGCCCTTGCTGGCTCGCTTTTGAGTTCGGCGTTTCTGTGCATTGCCTGACGATCAGTTTTCGCATCTGTGCGATACCGCACGCTTCTTTCAAAGCCGCACACTGAAAGTATCAGCGGGGCAAGCACGACTTCCGCCTGACTATTGCAAATCTGGCAGACATTCGGAGCGAACTACGACTGGAACCGTCCTGAATGCGATGTTGGCACACCGCTTGCGACCAATCGACTGGTGCCGCGTTGGTGATATTTGTATCAATCATCTGTCAGATGAAAAATCACAGACCATAGATGAAGCAACACTGGCTTCGCGGCCTGCTATTTGACGCATCAAGGTGTGGATTTACTTTTGTACGAGACGAACGGAAAATCAATGTCCCGAACCATTATCCGTCAAAGAGCAGATGAGTTTGAAGAAGCATTCTTTCTGATGGCTGATGCAGAACTTCTACTCGCAGTTCATCAGCACGTTACGCTCAACGTTGATGGTGATACGATGGCACAAGCTGCTGGCTTGACCGACAGGACGATCATCGACGAACTGCAGAAAGTCGAAATCACTCCCAAAACGTTGATGGCACTTTCGTTGTTTCCAGCCATTCATGTTGCCTGGGCCGATGGCAAAATTGCGACCAGGGAGAAAGATGCAATCCTGAAATCGGCCGAGAAACTTGGAATAGCTTCCGGAACACCAGCATTCGACTTGTTGCGTTCCTGGCTGGATCACGAGCCTTCCGCAGAACTGTTTGCAGCCTGGTCAGAATTCATCCATGCCGCGCGCGGCGTGATACATGACTCTGTGTTTCAGGAATTGAAGATTGCCGCGACAAAACGTGCGATTGGCATTGCCGAAGCCGCCGGTGGAGTTTTGGGATTCCACAGGATTTCGGCCACCGAGCAGTCGGCGATCAAGGATATTGAGACGACATTTTTGAATGCGATCGGTGCCGGCTGACTGCCGGCGGTGGCCATATGTTGGAGCCCGCCCGAGTGCAGAACCACGAGCCATCAGTACTCACGTTGTTGGCAGGAATTCAGATGTCCGGCAATCGACGAACCGGGTTCTTACGAATTCTACGAACCGAGTTCTTACGAACTCGACTACGTCTCGAAAATTGATCGAACAGCCTGATGTGGTCACCATCGCCACGTGCATTTGCGAACGTGGATTGGAACGAAATTGTCGTTGCCGGAATCGCGGAACAGAATTTCTCTTACGATCGCGAAAACATCGACCGCCTTCATGAAGACTTGATAGAGCGGATACAACGGCAATACTGCACAGAGCAAAAGATCTTGCCGCAATCGATCAGAATAGAACAACAGCACAAGCATCTGCAGAAGTTCAATACACAGTCCACAACAGTAGAGCAGCCCCAGCAGTTTCAGACTGCTCTCAGGATACTCAATGAGCACCCAGACGCCGTAGATCCAAAACGTAAACACGCAAACGACGTTGAAGATCCAGCGTTCAAGCATGAGCGCGAAATTCGACCATTGGAAGTGTTCGTTCCAGGGATAACCAATGTCGGCGTGCTTGCGGCATTCAAATGTGATAACGGTTCGGTCCCAGCGGCATCGTTGCCAGAACAATCGAACCCATGACGTCGGAACGTTCGTAAAGCAATTTGCGTACGGAGCAATGCCGATCTGGTATCCAGCCTTGCGAATTCGCAGAACCAGATCACCGTCTTCGCCCGGGCCGACATCCCAGCCGCCCAACTGCTTCAGAACGCTCGTTCGAAACGCACCAAACGCGCCCGAGACGATTCCCAGAACACCCATGCGACCGCGAGCCATTCGGGCAATGAAGATTGTCTGCCGATATTCATAAGCCTGCAGCATCGCGGCCAGACTATCAAACGGATTCCATGCAAGTACGGTCGCAGAGACTGCAGCAACGTTGGGATCCTGAAGAGGCTGCAGCAATTCATAGATTGCGGTATCGCTGAGTTTGGAATCTGCATCGACGGTGACCACAACGTCTTCTGTCGCGTAATGCAGTCCCATATTCAATGCTGATGATTTTCCGCCGCGTCGATCGCGTCGAATCACCAGAATGTCGGGGCGTCCTTCAGCGAAGCTCATTGCCGCTTCGGTCATGCCATCGGTTGATCCGTCATCCACAACAATCATCTGCGAACAGGGATAACGGTTCCACACCGACTCCATTGTCCGTGCGATAGTGGCGGCTTCGTTGTATCCCGCGATGATCACGCTGACTGGCGGCGTGTAGCCATATCCTTCGGTCGCGGGACCAGGATGTCGTCCCGTGAAGAGTCCCTTGAGCACATCCCAGAACGCCATCAGCACAGCGCTGTACGCATAGCGGGGGGCGTCAACGAGAAGCAGAATTCCAAGGACGAGCAGGATCTCGTCGGTTCGCATGCCGCGGACCCAGTATTGCCATTCGGTCAGCATGCTGCAAGACTCTCCACGCCAAGTTCTGTTGTGAACGAACGATTGCGACCATTGCGTTTTGCAAAGTACAAACATTCATCAGCTGTCTGAGCGATCTGGTCAGGAGAATCCAGCTGATCCGGATCATGTGCGACACACGCGCCGATGGACAGCGTCGGAATTGGGCGAGGAAGCGACATGTCGTTTTGCAGTTTCTCCATGCCTTTGCGAACGCGTTGAATTGTATAGTCGATTTCGCCCGGTCGGCAGCCGCAGCAAAGGACCGCGAATTCGTCACCGCCATATCGAGCCACCATGTCATACGATCGAAGCGTATTCCGCAGCGTTCGTCCGACCGCTCGCAGAACAGCATCGCCAGCAGCGTGACCGTATTGATCGTTGACCTGTTTGAAATGATCCACGTCAATCAGCATGACGGCGACCGAATGATCATTGCGACTGGCTCGCGCACATTCGGCTCGCAGATGGGAGTCAAATGCGGAACGGGTTGGCAGTTCCGTCACATGATCGTTCTGAGCTTTGCGCAGAACCTGTTCGATGGAACGCCAACTGACAAGCACATCGTCATCCGTCACGAGAGCCACGAGACCATTTTCCTGCGATATCGCAGTGCATGACACTCTGACCTGCCGCTGCGCAGAAAGTTTACTGATCCTCGAGCCCGTGACCGCGCTGATCCTTCCATTGAGAGTTGCTTCCACCGGCATGTTCATCCAGCGGCGACGTTCAACGAAATTGGGAGAGTTCAGACGGCGATGAATGTCTTCCACACCGACGACTCCCACAGCCTCGCCGTCGTCATCTTCGACGATCAAGTAGGCGTGTGGAACGTTCGGATGTGTATGAGCAAAATCAGCGAGCAGCGTGCGAGCGTTGACTGTGCAATCGCTGCGCGGCCGATCTGTGTTTGTAATAATTTCTGCGTTTTGATGAAACATTGAAGCAACCAGCCTGCACTACGTGACAATCTTACGAACATGCATTTCCGAATCTGTTCTCAGACAGTACACGATTCTCTGGGAGTGACAGCAACGCTGGTTTGCGTCCGTTCTTCGTGCCGAACTTCCTGCATCCGATGCACGTGCAGTCCTGTCAATTGCACGACCGCAGCTTCAATTGCGGGGAAACGATGCTGGCAACTCAGGCAATGTCCGATCAGCTGCGATTCATTGCTTCGAGCCCCGCAATCGGAACACGCAAAGCCGCCTGGGACAGTTTCGAAATCTGCGCCGGCCACCAGATCTTTCTGCAGACACTTTGGACAGGCCAGGTCATCGCCATTGCGGAATTCAGACTCACCGCCAATGTGAGCGCAGGCATAGTGATGAATCAACGGCTCTCGTTTTGTCCACGCACTTCCGCACGTTCCGCATCCACTACGGAAGGTCGGCACTGCGGAACAGCACGGACAGACCATAATCTGGTCTAAAGCTACTTTGCTGACGGTTGGATCGTCTTTCCACGCCGAGATCTGCTGCTCTGTCGCCGGATACGCAAATCGCATCGAGATCGGATCGAAACACGGAACAACAAGATTCGAAACTCGTTCTGCCCCACCGGCTGTCGCTTCGAACGTGACTGAACCCGCTTCAGACGCTGGTTCTTCGATTCGATTCGCCAGGGCATGTGCTTCGTCGAAACGTCGACGATGAGTCGTCACGTGGATGTTCATTCGCATTCGAAGCTCTCGGGCTTCAAAAGGATCAATCAGAACATCATTGGCCCCTGCATCCAGCGCGTTGCCCGCATATTCGAGCTGGTCTTCGCTGACGATCATCCGTATTTGAAGCTCCTCCGGAGAGCGAACTTCACGGATGCGTCTGCAAAGTCCAACGCCGTCGATTCCCGTGCCAGTCATGCGCAGTAACACTGTTGTTACCTGCGGATTCGTGCGAATAAAATTCCAGCCATCCGTGCTGCTGGAGCAGATTTCGTAGGCCGTTCGGGCTTCGTCGAGAGTGCTTTGAATGATGGCCAGCGTATTGCGATTGCTGTCGACAATCAGAATGGATTTCGTTTTCATATTTTTACCTGCTCAGTCTTTGGATCGAGTTAAAAGTGCCAGGACTAGAACCAGTGTCGATACCGGTGACGGAACATGTTGCAGTTTCAGATCAGAACATTGGCCGTTAGAGATCTGCCCGACCGTCTTCACGACGGCCGGTGACGCAGATCGGCAATCAGCTTCAATTATACGAATCGGGGTCACGAATGAGTTGTTTAACCGTCAGCCGGAGGCGTACGTGAATGCGACCCCCAGCGTACGCCTGCGGCTAACGGTTAAACGAAAAACATCCCCATCGCGATCGGTTAAAGTATATGGTGTCGCGGGAGATGACGTTTTCTGAAGGAACAGTTTGGGGTCAGTTTGAGGTGGAACAATGCAGCACGCATCGTGCTTTACAGCATCGTGCCGAAGTGTGGCAGCTTGGCGACGGCACCGACGGACAGATGTTTCTCGCTGGCGAAAGCACCAAGTGGCTTCAACCGGATTGGCAACAGATGCACGTTGGTTCTGTAGAACACTTCAATATTCTCTGGCGGTCTGCGATGTTCGGCTCCGATGGCGGTCACTTCGCATGGCACCAGCTCTTCAAACGGATCAATCTTCAGCTTGATTGTGTCGCCGACTTTGTACTCGGCCGACATGCTCTGTGGCAGATAAATCTCTATCTCGACAGAAGACTCTTCGAGCACAGAAAACAGTGGGTCGTGTGACTTAACACATTCACCAGCGGGACGAAATCGTCGCAGTACCGTGCCATTAACCGGCGATTTCAGTTCGCCCTGAGCAATCCGGGCTCGCATCCGTGTAATCTCATTGAGCAGCATTTCGGATTTGGCAATCAAAGGCTGAATCTGCTCGGCACCAAGTCGTGGTGAAGCGACAGCTTTCTGAGCTCTGTCTTTCAGCACGACGATTGCCTGCTGAATAGACTCCAGCTCTTCAACTTTGGCGCGTTCCTGAATTTCGAAGCTCTCGAGATCGACTTTCGAAGATGCATCTTTCGCATGCAGATTTCGGTTGAGACTCAGTTTATATCGCAGCAGTTCGAGCGAACCACTTTCGTCATGCATACGGCTGGCACTTTCGAACAGTTCTGCGATCGACCGAGTCATCTCAGTTTCTTCGACATGCGACTGCCATTGGACCTTTGCAATCTCAGCCTGAAGTGTGGCTTCCGTGACTCTCAGCTCATCGGCAATTCGGGCTAGTTCTTGTTCGTATTCGAGATCCACGACTTTGGCCATTCTGGCGTCCTGCCGTACAATGTCGCCTTCACTGACGTTCACGGTGGTCAGAATGCCGTCCATTGGTACGCTGACGTCAATCACTCTGCCAGTGACAACTCCGTAAGCACGATAGCGAAGAAGCGAATCCCAAACGGTCGCAATCCCCGCGCTGCATGCAAGCAGCATCAGAGTGGCAATCAGAAACCTTCCACGAGGACGAGTTCGCGGAGCGTGCGATTGAGCCACAGCATTGGGCGTACGTAGAGGTTCAGTCAACGATTCACGTGTTTCACGTCGTGTCGCGAAACGAAAAGTATTCCGACCAACCGATTCTACAAGTTCCCGGTCGGCCGGATTTGAATCTGACTTGGGGGATGTCGAACTCATGTTCCATGTTCCTGAGCGTACAAAATTTTTATCGAAACCGTAAATCTCTGGTACTTTTTCGCAAGTTGTTGAACAAACCTGCGATCACTGAAAGAAACATATGTCTGATTTTGTAAACCGACATAACGCATATGTTGCAAAAGCAGAACTAGTAAGGTGGCCTGACCGACTCTCCAGATTTTGTCGGTTTTGCAGGTTGCGCCTGGATTGCATCCGTTGGAACATGCTGGTTAGTCCTCCCAGGGCAAGGGAGTTCCCTGTTCCGGATCTTTCGATTTCTCGGACGGCCCGGATTCTTCCGACTTTACGTTGCTGCGTCGATCAAGTCGGCGGCATGGAGCCCTGATCCTGTCGGCTCATTCAACAAACCTTACCCTGCCGTAAGCGTTTACTTTCAAAGCAATGTTTTCGTGATCGCTTTGCTGAGCCTGTGCAATTCGAAAATTGCCGAGTCATGCACTTTCATGCATTCTGCACTCAAGTGACTCCGGTACCCTGAAGGCGTGGGTTTTCCCCAAGTAAGCTTGCTCCTTCAAGGTCTGTCGGAAATGAAACGAAAACACTATCCACTCGTCACGGGCGTTCTTGCCGCGTTGTTGACAGCAACGCCTCTTCTGTTGCTCACGGCACTCTTCGCATATCAAGGGGATACAGACACGTCAGAAATTTCTGACGTTGAACTGCTCTCCAACACGAACGATTCGGCAAGGCCTGTTGCCTCCGAGCCCGCAGTCGTGACACCCGCCGCTCCGCGACTTGCTTCAAACGCTTCTTCAACACCAGTTCAGTTGCCAGCACAAAGCTATTCAGCGCCGACTCCGGTGCCGCAGATTGCTCCGGTGCCGGTCGAGCCAACTTCAGAGACGACTCCGACCGCCGTAACAGAAGCTGTGCCATTGCCAGCCGACGCTGCATCCGAAACAGTCGCTGTCGCGGACGCTGGAGTTGCGGTCCCGCTCGAAATGGTCCATGAGATTCCCGTCGCAGCAAGCAACAACTCGGAAATGCTGGATGCGCCGTCCAGAGTCGCGGTCGACGAATCCTACTATCAGGCCACCGGGCACCTTGCCCTGGTCTCTCAGCCCCAGGTGATGGACAACGGCGCGGGTGCTTCGATGCCACCAGCTGGAGACAAAGATGAAGTCGATCCGGCCTTGCTGGAAGAAGTCATCATCCAGACGCCCGTTGAAAAAGTGTATGTCGCTCAGGTTGAAAATCTTGTTGCGAACACCAAAGCAAAAGGCTGGCCGATTGCGCTGGTGAAGTCGGACATTCCAGATGATGTGTGGTGGGTGCAGCAAGTTGTCGGAATTCAGGGAAACTCATTCGCGGCTCGCGTCAACTTCGGAAACCACAACTCGATCAGCGGCAGTACCTATACGATGGTCATTGTGTTTCTTGATTCTGCAGATGAAGTGAGACGCTTTCGAATTGCCAAACAATTCAAAGACATTCCCGAGGGAATCCGTCGCTCTCGCGAGTTCAACTATGTTCGCCGATAGCAGACGCGAAGCATGAAACTCGGCCTGATGCTCTGTTGTAATATTGACTCGTTGCGATGTCAGCGCCGCGAGACAACAGGCATCGCGAACGCATCGCAAATCCGTGCCTGAGATGACGGCCGATTTCACGCGTCAGTAGTCCGCACATTTGTTTGAGGTAAAATCACGTGGGCACTAAACGAATAAACCGACTCCGGGGTTCAGCCCCCAGCTCGCGACACGCGAGAACGGGGATGTTGCAGCCGAATTCAGATCCGAAGACCGGCGATTCCGACTTGAGTGTCGCCGATTCTCCAGGAATAGTGGAAACCGGTGATCAGCAGGAGCCTTCCTACTCGCTGTGGTTTCGACGAAACATCCTGCCGACGCGCGGTCTGACAATCTTTGTGGCTTGTTATCTGCATTGGCTGCTGTTGCTGGCATTTTCGGCGTTGTTTCTGGAAATGCCGAACGTCTTCGAACCCATGGCACTGAATGCCGTCTTCACAGAGACAGAGACAGACATTACTGACGACAGCATGTCAATGATCGTCGATGCTGACGTTCGACCATCGGATGCATTGTTTGAACAAGCACCAATAGAAACGCCGGCAACAAACAGCACAATAGCAGCGGCCGATGCGTTGTTGGCGTCTCAGCAATCCTCAACGGATTTCATTCCGGAGAGTTTAGCGGCACTGGCGACCAGCCCGGAGCCAGTGTCGAAGCCGAAGGAACATAAGCCAAAGGTCGCTGTCAGTCCAAAGCCGGCAAATGTTCCACGGCACGCGATCACGGCGGGAAATTTTTCCGTCTGGACGGAACCCAACAATCCACAACCGGGTGAACCGTACAAAATTATGGTACAGATCCAGCTGCCTGAAGGCACGGAACGGTACTCCGTTTCAGATCTTGATGGTGTTGTCGTTGGCAGTGATGGCTATCAGAAGCAGATTCCAGGTCCGGTTCGAGGCTATCTTCCAGTGACGGACAATTGTGTGCGAGTGGAAGTGCCGATCGTCAGTGCCGATGAGAATGTTCAGGACACCGTCTTTGTGCGTTCGAAACTTCTTCGCGAAGCTCAGCGACTGCGTATCACCTTCTGATTCTGATAATAGTGCTCCCACAACCTCAGTGTGAGAAGTTGCACAAAATACGGGCGAGACCCCCGCGCTCCCGGAGCGCGGCCGTCTCGCCCGCTGATCATTCCTCAATTCAGAAATGACAATGTTCGACTGTCGTGCCTCACGCAGTCGTTGAAATAAGCAGGAGCGGAATTCGTTGGCATTCCATGCGAGCACGAAATCCTGCGAATCCAGCTGCCGATCAATTCCGCAATGTTTGATGAGTTGGCCATTCGGAATACCGCAATGAACGATCAGAGGACTCTCGATTCCATGCGGTGGAAAGATGTTGCAGTCTGCCATTGTCGGTCAAGGTGACGTGCGTACTTTGCATCTGAAGCAGTATCGGAATGTTGTCGTGTCGTCAACCAGAACGCTGGTCGTGCCGTCGCCGCCGCAAGACGAACAGTCCGTCACAAGCAATTCGTCTTCAGTCGCGAAGTATTTGCACGAGTCGCAGCGCCAGTATGTATCGGGAGCCACATCATGATCGACGTACCATGTAAATCCTCGCTTGCAACACCTGGGACAATCATGCATTGCCATTAGATCGCTGACCTTGTTTGGAAAAGAGACGATGATTGTGACACCGCCCGCAAAAGCGGTTCAACGCGAAATCAGGTGCGCGTGCGTTGATTGTAAAAATTCCTGCGATTTATCCTGAAAGGATACCAGAGATTAGCCGGTGGTCGCCGCTTGGCGCACCACCGGAGAACGATCACGAATAGGACTCATCCCGAAGGGATGACAGAGACTTTCATTCTGGCACCCTTATCAGGGTGCAAACGCTGATTTCGGCGCAAACCGGTGGTGCGCTCCGCTAACCACCGGCTAATTTCTTAAACCGCTTCGCGGTGAATCGCAACAACCACTGCCAAAGCTTGTCAACAGCAGTGACAGCTTGAATTCGGGCTCGCGCACACGATTTACCGCAGAACCGAAAAAACTGCCCAACTTCAGGCTCAAAACTCCTTAACGGCGTTGCCCTGCGGGCCGACAAAACCAATGCAGGTCGGCGTGAGCCACCGGACAACGAAGGCGAACATTCTTTTTCAAGCCCCGAAGGGCAACGCTGTGAAGGATTTTTCTGAGTTTTTTTTTATGCGATTCCGGGCCAAGGGCCCAGCGATTTACCTGCCCCGGGCCATCGGCTCGGGTCTGTTCGCACCAACGTTTCCTAAGGCCCAACGGGCCAGCGGGCCAGCGGTTTCGCACGATTGGGTCTGCCCCTTTTTCTGACCATTAGCGGCCCGGGAAGTACGTCGCTCCTCCGGAGAGTTTGTATGTGATCGTGTACTTCGGACTAAAACCCGAGGCTATCATGACGCGGCTTCTCCGCAGCCAATCACACATGGCTGGCAAAGCGTTGCCGCACGCGACGTGAGCGTTCACATCAAGCACAACTCGGCACGCTCCTTGCGATTAGCTGCGGAGCATCGGCGTATCGATAGCCCGTGGCGTTAGCCACAGGTCACGGGGCCACAATCATCTCAAGCTGCGGAGCACCGACGTCATCGGGGCGATGATCTCGCCATCGGTCCAACCCGGTTTTGAGACCCGCACTACGGCCGCCCCACCGTCTGCATCTGGCCAATGGAATCCAATCCATCCGCCGGACTTCTCACCGCTAGCCCCGGCATATTCAACACGTGCAATTAGGCATCGCACGACATTCGGGTGATCAATGGATTTGTAGCGGCAGGGCGCGAGCCCTCCGGTTTTTGCGGCACCGGACGGCTCGTGCCGTTCCGCTAACTGGACAATTTAATTCCGTGCGACGCCTTAGATCACCGTCGTCTTAACATCCCCCTTGCGATTCGCTGCGGAGCAGCGGCGTATCGATAGTCTGTGGCGTTAGCCAAAGGTCACGGAGCCACAATCATCCCAAACTGCGAAGCACCGACGTCATCGGGGCGATGATCTCGCCATCGGTCCAACCCGGTTTTGAGACCCGCACTACGGCCGCCCCACCGTCTGCATCTGGCCAATGGAATCCAATCCATCTGCCGGACTTCTCACCGCCCGACCGGGCTTGTTCATCACATGCAGATAAATCATCGTAGTTCGCACGTCTTCGTGACCCAGTAGTTCCTGCACCGTGCGAATATCTGCCCCGCCTTCCAAAAGATGAGTCGCAAAGCTGTGGCGCAGAGAATGTGGCACGGCATTTTTTGCTAGTCCCGCGCGATCCACTGCAGTCTTGAAGTAGTCAGCGAAAAAATCTTCCCCGACGTGATGCCTGCGCTGCTCGCCGCTTCGAGGATCACGCGCGAGACGAGTCGACGAGAACATCCACTGCCATCCAAATTCGCTGCTTTCGTTTGGATACTTCCGCTCCAGCGCATGAGGCAGATAGACTCGTCCAAATCCACCTTCCAGATCTCGCTTGTGCTGACGTCGAACTTCTTCAACCTGCTCGATCAAGTCCTGGCGACAGCAGTCCGGCAACACGGTAATTCGATCCTTGTCGCCTTTTCCGTTGCGAACAATAATGTGACCCTCATCAAAGCAGATATCTTTGACTCGCAGACGGCAACATTCCTTGTGTCGCAGGCCAGCTCCGTACATCACCAGAAACATCAGTCGCCGCAGACCACGAAATTCCGGAAGCACCTTCGCAATCTCTACGCGACTCAAAACCACTGGAAGACGTTTCGGCTTGTCTGCTCGCGTCACATCCAGAAACGCCAGTTCCCGACTGAGCACCTGTTGATACAGAAACAACAGAGCCGACTTGGCCTGATCCTGAGTGGAAACAGCAACGTTTCCCTCGACCGCCAGTCCGGTCAGAAACGTCTTGATCTCTGATTCGCCAAACGTCTGCAGATTCTCCGAGCCGCAGTGCCGAATGAATCGCATAATCCAACCGATGTAAGCTCGCTCCGTCTCGAGGGCTTTGTGACGCAGCCGCAACTCGCGACGCATTTGCTGAACTAACGGTGGCTCCGACGGATCGATGATTCCCGCAATCTGCTGCTCATCCTTGAGGCTCGGACTGCCGGAGTTTCGCTCCCCGTCCGCAAGTCGCCCAAGAATTGTCTTCATGTGGTTCAGGCAAGGCTCCGAAGTGCCCAGCACCAGATTTCGATAAGCTTCAACGGCCCGGACGCCCTGCAGCCGCTGCCATGCTGGAGTCCCGGATTTCAACAACGACTTTGAAAATTCCACAACCAGTGGCTCAGTCACCGGGAGTAATCCATTGAGCGGTGTGTTCGCTTCGGAGTATCGAGCCAGCCACCTTGGAAACCACGTCTTGTCATTTTCTCCGTAGGTTGACTCTTGAAGTTGCCCTCGAAAATTGGTCAAGCTCATCAGAATCTCCATTTACAAGCAGCCATCCACCCTGTAGCCTGCATTCCTGCATCTTATCAGGGTTTTCGTCCGAGTTGGCTGCAGTAAAGTCTACGCCGGAATAAAATTCAACCGTCACCGGGATAAAACCGCTGATATGAACTATATCCCGGTGTGTTACCGGGTTAATTAATGAAGTTCGTTTTCATACTTTCACTCATAAATTTCTCCTAAAGTTTTAATATGTCTACATCAATGAACGTAGCAAAATTTGGGTTCTTCCGGGAGTTTAGTGGCAATTTAGGGCAGGTTTCAGGGACAGTTTTCCGCAGAAGAAGAGGATACGAGTTCTGTAGTTTTGAAAGGACTTGAATCCTCGGGCGTTGGACTTGATGGCTTGGATGCGGCTATT
>JBGSVD010000096.1:0-58985 GCA_041753135.1 Planctomycetaceae bacterium | reverse complement strand
TAAGGCCCAACGGGCCGGCGGTTTGTATTTACAGCAAACGAACGGCCCTTCAGGCCTTTGCAATCACGCTGGTGACTGTTCCCGGGCCGATGGCCCGGGCTAGGCAATCGAATGGCCCCTTGGGCCGAAATCACTGCAAATCCTCGAATAAAAATGCTTCACAGCGTTGCCCGAAGGGGCAACACATCGATGACTTCAGGCTGACTCAAATGTGCCGGCCCTTCGGGCCTTTTCTCATCAGTGATCAGGATCCGGGGCCTTCGACCCCGACAAAGGATGTGTCGGCCCTGTCGGGCCTGAACAGCATTCTGTCCAACCACAGGTTCTTTGTGCTGAGACGTATCGACACGGATCCCGAAAGATCCCGACAATTTGGAAATCCGCCCAAACCTGCTCACCGTGGCGATAGCGGACGCGCGTGCCAACGGATCAGCAACAACGTGTGGGTTCCGATCTGGAAGATCTGGGAACTGCAACCGACGAATTGGTGCGGACGAGGGACTCGTCCCGTAGCGCCAGCAATCTATTCGGTGCGCTGAGAAAGTTGGGTGCCAGAGGAGCGAAGTTGCATCACGACTTGCTTCAACGTCTCGAGTTTTTCTGTTCGGAATTCCGTCGCTGTCTTAATCAGGCGGCGAAGTTCATCGACGCCAGCCTGGACTGCGTTGCGATCTTCTTCGATGTCAACAATCGCCTGAACAAGTCCAACTTTGTATTCCGGATGCTCAACATTGTCGGGGGCAGTTGGATCACCCAGAAGCTCATTCTTGCGAACCGTCAACGCTTCCGCAGCGGAGTCTGTCAAACGCTTCTGTTCTTCAATTCGAAGAGCGGTCTGGCCAATCTGGGAGAACGTGCGTTGAATGGTTTGATGGAGATTTTCGACTTCGGTTCGACCACCTGCCGGGATCTGAGAACGCAATCGAACATTTCCAGTAAAGTTCCAGGACGCTTTTTCCTGCTGAAGGACACTCCACGCCGGGATGAGTGTTGCATTCTGCTCCGATAGTTCGTTCGGACCAATTCCGGCAGTGAACTCACCAATATAAATGCTGCCACCCTGACCATTGTCAGTGAAGACATGCACGATTGGTGGGACAAGACGAACCTGACCACTTGCATCCGTCACCGAATTTGCCACCAGACCGTTTGATGTGCCAAGCCCAGTGACCGCCAGCCGACCATTGACTTCCTGCACAGATCCCAGATTACCACCGGCCGGAAAATTCCACTCATACCCCCAGCCAATCTTGGTTGAGGCCAGTTTCTGTCGAGACTCGGCAAGCTCCGCCTCTGCCTTTCTGTGGGCCTCAATAGCTTTTTCGCTGTCCACCACGGCCTTACGGAGCTGATCTTCCACCTCGCCACGGCGCGTACCGAGCTTTGCGGCAATATACGATTCTGCCAACAGTCCGATAAGAACCAGAGAAAGACAAACCAGTCCCAACCTGCTCATTGAAAAAGCTCCGAGAACACTCTCTAACGTCCAGTTGGCAGCGCAGGACGTAAATCCTGGAATTTCACCAACAGCTCTTCTCTAAAGTTCGGCCGAATCAGCACGCGACTTGGTACCGGTCGCCTCGAGTCTTCAGGACCGATAAGAATCCTGGCGGCTTACATGCCAGAATACGATTAGCTTACCTGACAAGCAGACTCACCGCATCCATCCATTTCCCGGTAGATATGCTAAAGCAGGAAATTTAGCATCGTCAAGGAGAATCATGTCCCGCAGGATCGTTAAAGTCGGAACATTCAGGATACGAGCCCTATTTTGGTGAATCCCATCGATCCAGGCCGAACGGCACGTGGCAACGAGCTGGTCTCTGAAGTGCGGGAAATTCTCGATCGGCCGAAACGCTGGCTCCGATTCGCCACGCAAGCGAAGCTCCGCCGCGAACCGAAATTTTCTCCGCAGCCGCCCTGAATCGCAGGCCCATTCCCACAGAGTTACCGAAGGACGCAAAATGCGACGGTCCGACTGCCGTCATGGCTTATATCCCGGTGCTCGAGTTATCACGCCCTTACTCCGACGATCGATATCGTGCATGTTCCAGGGCGAAATTAGTCGATCATCCGCCCATTCTGATTGAAACTCCGCCGCGTTATTCTCGGCCGTTTCGAGAACAGATCCTCGGGTATTCGTCCGCGCAAAATGTCGGCGATGTTCTACCGAGTCCAATCCAGGCTTTGCAAAATTGTAGCCCCGGTACAACGGCTCAAACCATCGAGGGCAGAGCGACTGTCTTTTTGAGACGCGCGAAGCTGCAGGTTATCGATGTCTGTTCCATGATACCGCCAACGGGGCCGCTGCGAATGGCAATACCACCAGGGCAGAAAACGCAGCAATGAAGGCGATGGCAAGGATGGAGACACTTGATGGTTTTGTTGCCAAAGCCAGGGCAATTATCGCAAGCCATGCAGCTAAAATTCTGAACGCAGCGGGTCGTGCAATCAATTGCTGTTGAGTGGCCTTTATCACGGCCAATGCTGTGGCAATCACCAGCGTTGTCGAAACCGACCAGCTTAGTCCCTGCCCAATCATTTGTTGCAAAGGTTTGGGTAAGACTCCTGACAACAGGGACGATACCAACGTGCATGAGATGGCCACCATCGTGCCTGAAAATAATATCTTTGACCCGCGGCCGGTCAACATCACCGTACTCATGTTGGCAATTGCGATCCATGCCCCAAGAAAGGTCAGTGGGAAATACCATCGACCAATCGCGTCTGGGATCGCATTGGCTACCGGACCATGCCACTGGTTTCGTACTGCAAAAGTACTTGCCAATGCCAGCCCCCACAATGTCCATGAGATCAACGAACTCTTGAATGCTGTTCGCAGAATCACATTTGCGTACGCGCCATCAGTCATCGGTCGCGTCGCTGGAAAATGCCCCATGCGCTCTAACTCAGCCTGTCCGGCAAAATCCCGGATGGTCATATTTCGATTTCTCGACGTGGAAAACCGAGCTGTGCTTCCCACCAGGAGTCCACTGACTGCCGCAATCAGGGACAAAATGCCACCTCCTGCAACCAGCCCTTCGTGAAGAAGCTGGAAATTTTCATTTGCGTCTCCCACAAGCATGGTACGAACCAATGCCAGAGCAACGCCGAAGAGAAGAACCAGAATAATGACAAGCGGAAAAGCAATACCCTTAGACTTCCATTCGCTCCAGGCCTGAGCGCTTTCCGGCGACTTAAACGGCGATCGTTGAAGCGCCGCTGCTCGACCTCGACGTTCAAGAAAGTCGATAAACCATTTCCAGCCATTCAGTGACGGCATCTTTTCGCCGCAGCGATCACGGCCCACCGCAGCGACGGTGCAAACGTGAGAGACTGCGAACACAGAAATCAAGGTAATAAGATCGATGACTGACACTTCATGCCAGAAGTGCGACGGTTGAGAAAACCAGCCGCCATATCTTGAATGTAACCAGAACAATAATGCCACACTCGGTGCTGCAGTGACAAGGAAGCCCGAAATCGTTCTTTGTGACACACACACAAACAACTGAGCTGCCGCCCACGCTGTGGCGGCAAATAGCGACGGTCCCAATACTGGATAGTCGAAATCAAACAACAAGTTCTGAGCCCACAACGCAATCGCCATTTCTGACGCCAGCAGAAGGCTGCCGGGAATCATGTGCCACGTGACTAAAGCTCGCGTAGAAACGGGCACAGTATAAAGCCGGGCCAAAGAGCCCTGGGCCACAAACATTCCGATGGCAAACTCAAACATGATCAGCGGCAAGAACAGAATATGCATATTTAGAAACGCGGGATCAGCGGTATCGACTGCAAATCGACTCATCGCAGTATACACCAGCATGGGCATCAGATTGCCAAGCAGGAAGAAGCCGATGACGGCCCAGCGACCGCGTGCAAAGATCTCCCACAGCAGTGCCTTTGGAATCGTATGCAATTGTTCTCTCCGCAACTTCGAAGATTGAGGCTGCCTGGTACCGAACTGAGAAACGTGTTGGACGTGGATCATTTGAATTCCACCGCAGCAATGGTCTGACTGTCGCGACATCGCAGCCACGTGACATGACTATTTGCCTGCCACTCGTGTGACAAAAATTTCATCGAGTGTCATTGCCGATTCAGCAACGATCTGAGCACCACTGGACTCTGCCGCGTAGCGAAACTGAGCTGCTTCGGAACCGCAGACATATGTCCATTCTCTTCCGAATCCCTCAAAGGCCAGCGTTCCAACAAGCGATGGTGGCTCCAGGATCGCTTGTTGAAACCGCACGGAAATGCGGCGGTGGGACTGTTTGATGTCGTCCATCGATTCCGACATCAGCACCTGACCGTTATGAATGATGGCCACTCGATCGGCGACACGTTCGACATCATCCAGCAAGTGCGATGAAAAGAATACCGTTCGACCGTCGTCCGCGATTGTGCGAATGATCGAGCCAAGAATGTCGCGTCGCACAACCGGATCCAGCCCCGACGAAGGCTCATCCAGGACGAGCAATTCCGGACGATGGGCCAGGGCAATCAGCAATCCCGCGCGAGCTCGCTGGCCGCGCGACAGGGATCGGATCGAGGCTTTGGGATCAAGTTCAAAGGCCTCAAGCAATTCATCGGCGTAGGCTTGATCCCAGCGGGGATAAAACGCCTGGGTATATCGAATCAGCTGATGAATTCGCATCCAGTCTGGCAAGTCCCGGTCTTCTGACAGATAGCCAATGCGTCCCAGCACGCCCACCGGGTCCTTGACAGGATCAAGTGAGAAAACTCGTACTGAACCAGTCTGTGCTTTCAGCATTCCAAGAATGTGACGGATAAGAGTCGTCTTGCCTGCACCGTTTCCGCCGATCAGCCCGAACACTCCGCCGCGAGGTACGGCCAGAGAAAGATCGTCCAAAGCAACCTTGTCATCGAATTTTCGCGACAGGCTCTGAATATCGATAATCGTGTCGGTTGCTTGCGAGGGTGAATCAGTCATCGGACGCTTCCTTCAGGCGAGCTTTCGTAATCACAGAATGACGCTGATTCAGCAGCTTGACGATTTCGTCGAGACTGACATTCATTTGCTCAGATTCGGCCAGCAGCTGATCGATTCGTTCAGTGAGAATCTTCAGACGCTCACGACGAGCCAGCGGTGAACCCTGATCAGTGACAAACGTGCCCGCTGTCCTGCGTTTCTCAACAATTCCCGCGTGTTCCAGTTCGCGATACGCGCGAGCGATCGTATTCGGATTGACGATCAGTTTCTCCGCCAGCGCACGAATGGCTGGCAACTCTTCGCCCGCCGACAGCCTTCCTGCAGCGACCAGATACTTGATCTGATTCACCACCTGAAGATAGATCGGCACTCCGTCGTGCGTGTTGATATGGATCTGCACTGTCTGCACCTCCGGAACAGCTCTTGTATTAATTCAATAATACAACCAGCATCATCAATGTCAACACAATCCTTCAGAAGAAACCATAAGCCACCGTTCTTAACCGATGACCTTGAGCAAGAGGCCGATAGTGCAACATTGGGGATGTTCCATCAACTAAGGCGCAGTCCCGAAAGTACTTCCCGAGTTAGCGGCACGCCGCAAGCCGTCCGGTGATGCGAAAACGAAGGGCTCGCGTCCTTCCGCTGCAACCAAAGAACGGTCACTATTTCGGGACTATTCCCAACTGCATTCCCAGCATTTGTTGCGAGTCTGCTTTTGTTGGAATCAGCCTGACCCAGCCGGAAACCGGACGCGTGATTTGATCATTCTTCTCGACAGGCGCATACTTTGTGAATCGTCGGGCATTCGTGTTACCTGACGTGCGTTCAATGTCGGCAATTCTGTCGGGGCTGGTTTGACTCCTGTGATCAGATAGCTGTTCGTGAAGTTCCTCGCTCGTGAGCGTCGCTCGATATTTTCATCAAACAAGAAGCACACAAATGCACGCACAGAATTGCTTCCACGCTAAGACTCAGGTTTCGCTTTCTACAACACGCATGCCAGCAATACCAAAGAAACACAGGATGGCATGGGTTACGGTCCTGAGCCTGATGGCTCTTGTTGCTGCCCCCTTGCGTGCTCAACAAGTTTCTTCGCCAGTTGTTACCACGCGTGTCGCCGTGTATCAGGGAAGCGGAGTCAGCAACAGCGTTTCGGAAGTGATCAAAGATCTCAAGTCCGGCAAGACCATTAACGTAGAACGAATTTCCACGGAACAGATTCTGAAAGATGAACTGGCTGGGTTTGATGTCGTTATTTTCCCTGGCGGTTCTGGTGGCGGGCAGGGGAAGTCGTTAGGAGAAAACGGCCGCGAAAAAGTGCGACTCTTCATCGCTGATGGTGGAGGCTACGTGGGAATTTGTGCCGGCGCTTATCTGGCTTCTGCGGACTATGACTGGTCGCTGAATATTCTCGACGCCAAAGTGCTGGACAAAAGTCACTGGGCCCGTGGATTCGGTAATGTGGAACTGAATGTTCAACCTGTTGGGCAGGCGAATCTCAATGTGTCGAAAGAATCGACCACCGTCTATTACCATCAGGGACCGCTATTGGCACCGGCTAACAAGGCCGAACTGGAAGACTACGAAGAGTGGGCCTCGTTCAAAACAGAAGTCACTAAAGAAGGCGTTCCCGGTGGAGTTATGCCGGGCACTACGGCCATTGCGGCTGGACGATTCGGCAACGGCCGGGTACTCGCGATTAGCCCGCATCCGGAACGAACGACGGAGCTTGATACCGTGATTCCGACTGCAGTACACTGGGCGGCGGGGCAACAAATTGAATCCCCGGAGATGATCGTTCTGCAACTGGGTGATTTGCCGGTTGTCATCTCCGCTCCGCATGGAGGTGCATTGAAGGTTCCGGGCGTCGAACCCCGCAAAGGCGAAGGGCTCGAACCCGGTCCTGCTGGCTTTCGAGGCGCTCGCGACGGAGGCACGGAAGAACTGGCTCTGGAAGTCGCTCGTCAACTGGCTGAGCGCATGAATGGCTCGCCGTCTTTTGCAATTTCTCGAGTGCATCGGCGCTATGTAGATTTTAATCGCCCGCCGAATATCGCTTATGAAGCGACTGAAACCAAAACGATCTATGATCAATATCATGCCGAGCTGGATGCTGCCGTGCGCGCCGTTCGAGAGAAGTATTCGGCAGGGCTGCTGATCGACATTCACGGACAAGGGTCTTCAGCAAAGACCGCATTTCGAGGAACGAGCAACGGACTTACCGTTTCTGGAATTCGGTCGGCCGCGGGCGAAGAATTTGTGTCTGGCCCCCATTCCTTACTGGGCCTGCTGAAGAAACGCGGCTGGACCGTGCATCCCGATCCGTTCGATGGCAAAGAACAATCAGGATTCACTGGCGGTTACATCGTGAGAACGTACGGAAGCCACATGCCGAATGGCATTGATGCCATCCAGCTGGAACTCGGCGCGGACTACCGCAAAGCAGACGTGCGAGTCCGCGTGGCTAAAGAGCTGGCCGAAAGCATTACGGAATACTTCGAACATCTGAACGCGCAGTCACCAACTTCCACTCGTTGATTTGCTGGAGTTTCCAAATAAAATCAATCTGCGAGCCGCAAAAGCTTGTCATTCTTGCCTGTATCAAAGTGGCATCCTGATGTTTGCCATGGATGATCACGTGAAGATGCAAATCTCAGTAACGATGTCTCTCGAATTCAATCAGGTTGTGCGATGAAAAACGTCGGCGAAACTCATTGCGATCTGTGCGCGTGGATGGTGGAGAATGAGGCCGACATTCGAAGCGGCAACGCCGTTCTTAATGGAGGCCAGGTCACTGAATCCACGGAAGTTGTCTGCTACGAATGGGTTGTTTCTGTCCTGTTCCTGACAATGAAAGGCCAAACAGCTCACCGCATCAAAGACCTGGACAATGCTGGCGGCGGTATCGCATCAATGATCACGCTTCTGCTTGGTTGGTGGGGAATTCCCTGGGGACCAGTTTATACCATAGGCGCTCTGGCAAGAAATCTGTGTGGCGGAAAGCGGTCGAACGTTGCCGCCATTATTGCAGAACAGAAGTGGGGAGTGATGGTGCCAGAAGGCGAATCCACGACTTCGCATCACAAGAAGATTGTGGAATTTTCAGAAATCGCGCTGGTGGAAATTGAAGCGCGCCGAGAACGAAATAGGTTTGGGAAAGATCTGGCGATCAAGCCAGTGCCAGACGACTGGGCACGAAGAACTTGCCGGATTCAATTCGACTATCCGGTCAGCGATGGAGGCCAGTGGACCTTTCAGACTCAAGGCGTCTCTGTGGTGATCGACAAATCGGACAGTGAAGAATTTGATGGTAAAGTCATCGACTTCAATGGAGACGAGTTTCTCGTTCTCGAACGCCATGAAGTTTTCACCCGTGATTCGCGGATGGATGGCGATGCGTAGCCTGCATTGCCCACCGGGTATGATAAAACGGGACTGGCTCGTCGGTATCTCTTGCCTCGGGAGCAGGCGTTGTGGCAACCCCCGACGTGCCTGTCCCGTTTTATCGAGTGCGCACATCGCAAATGGTGGGACAGGCACCGATCCCGTCTGCTGTCACGTGTTTTGAAGATTACACTTCGATCGGAGCCAGTCCCATTTGCTCCAGTCGTCGTGCGCAATGCAGGCTAGCTCTCTACGCTCCCGGATCGCAGGCGTCTCGCCCACTGTACATTCCTCGACTCAACGCTAACAGAGCTGTCGTAGACCATCGATAAAGAGCGTATCCGCGTGATTCGATTTTGGATGCGACAACCATCAAATCATGGAGCGGGAGTGATTCCTGTTCAGTACGTGCGAATTTGGTTTGAGTCAAGAATGACGGCGTGTTTCGAAAATACCTATTGCGCAATATTGAAAAATGATCATTTTTCCCCAACGGCCGACCTAAATAAACACAATCTTAACAATTGGCGGCGAAGCTTGTTTCAGTTGAACTTCGAGTGATTCGGATGCTGCCTGATTCAGTCTGCATGTCGCAAACTGGCCGAGTCATGAGATGTTGAGGAGGAAGTTATGAAAGAGATTTCACTTGCATCGTCTTTGCAACGGAAATCACGGGGATTCACCCTGATTGAGCTGCTTGTTGTTATTGCTATCATTGCGATTCTTATTGCTCTTCTTCTCCCTGCCGTACAACAGGCACGTGAGGCCGCTCGACGCACACAGTGCAAGAACAATCTGAAGCAGATGGGTCTCGCGATCCACAACTACGAAGGAACTTACGGCCGGGTCATTACCAGCGGCGAGTACACAATTTACCCAGCAGGTCTGCCTGGAACGCGTGTATTTGCTCCAACGTCGTTCTTCACTGCCGCTCTGCCGTTCATCGAGCAGGCGAATATCTACAACCAGTGGAACTTCAACCTCCCTTACAATGCTTCTCCAGCAGCGTACGCCGGCGTTGTCAACGATAACCTGGCTAAGACATCAATCGATGTCTACTTGTGCCCGAGCAGCGGGAACTTCACCTCGGACGGTGGCGACGGATACGGTCAGGTTGACTACATGCCAATCGCGTACATCGACATCGATCCAGTAACTGGTCTGAAGAACGCAAACGCAATTAAGGACAGCATCATGGCTGGTCCAGGAAGCCGACGTTTCCGCGATTGCACCGACGGCTTGAGCAACACGATCATGCTCGTGGAAGACGCCGGTCGTCCAGCCAAGATTGTTGGCAAGTACGATGACCCATCTGTCGTTCAGTTTGGTGTACCAGTCCCATTCACACTAATGAAGACCGGTGCTTGTGCAACTGCTGGCAAGCGTTGCCCAAATCGCTGGGCTGACGGCGACACTGGCAACGGTATTTCTGGTGCTCCTGCTGGAGACACAAAGCTGATCAACAACAACGCGACTCCAAAGGGTGGCCCTGCCGCTTGCCCATGGACCACAAACAACTGTGGTCCAAACGACGAGCCGTTCAGCAGCCACACTGGCGGTGTGCAGGCTGTACTCGGCGACGGTGCGGTTCGATTCCTTTCAGAAAACATGGATCGTCAGACTTTCCGACGACTGGTTGACCCAGCCGACGGCGAAGTGATTGGCGAATTCTGATTCTGATTCTGAATTAAACGGCTTCGTTTAAAGCAGTAAAAAATAAGGCGTCGTGAATTCAATTCACGACGCCTTTTCTTATGCGCTCTCATTGGGTGATAGTTCGGGCTCACTCAGTATCGAAGTAGTCCATTTCGTCCAGGACGAAGCTGCGACGACAGGTATGCAATTTCTGACCAGAACAAATCGCGGCTCAACCGAAAACTGCGAACGGGGAGCCGCGATGTTCTTTGCTGGTCACGAGCTTGACGCGAGTCTCACACGTCGCAAAGCTCAACCGCTTGCTTCAGGCCGGTCAGAGCATCCCGCGTTGGGATGAATTCGTGTCCGACATAGCCCTGATAACCAATCTCGATCAACTTTCGCATGATCGGCGGAAAGTTGATTTCCTGGTTATCATCGAGTTCGGCACGGCCAGGATTGCCCGCAGTGTGAACGTGGCCGATAACGTCCTTGCATTCTTCAATGCGACGAATGACATCACCATTCATCAACTGAACGTGATAGATGTCGAACAGCAACTTCACACGAGGCGATCCGACTCGCCGCACGATATTCGCGACATAGTCAATATCGTCACCCTGGTAGCCGGGGTGCCCCTTCATCGGATGAGACCCGTCACGAGTATTCAGGTGCTCGAGACAAATCGTCACTCCCTTCGCTTCCGCGTGTTTCGCAAGTTTCTTCAGCGCCGCCACGCAATTATCCGCACCTTCCGCCAGTGAGATTTCACCGCTGGTTGGATCTTCTGCATCTCGCCATTTGTATCCGGTGAAGGCAATCACGTTTGGAATGCCTGCCGCTGCGCATTCATCAATCGTCCTGGTTGTCACGGCAATAACTTCGTCCTGATACGCGGGATTATTCAATCCCTTCATGAACGGTGCTCCGGGCATTCCATTGGCCGCAATCGCACAAGTCATCCCGTGCTTCTTGATTGTTGGCCATTCGTCCGGACCACAGATCTCTACCGACTCGCAGCCAAGGCTTTTTGCGATCTGACAAGTCTTGTCGATGTCCCACATGTCGCCTGCGATGTTGAAACACCAGAAAACGACGGAGTGCTTGATATTTCCCTTCATGAAGTCTTCCTGAGCAAAGTAGTCGTGGGATAAAACATGGCCGCCATAAAACACGACGACCGCAGGGCACTGTAGATTATTCAGGCGATGGCTCACCAGCATTTCACGCCGCCAGATTTCGCAAACTTCGAACTTCGGCCCGGAGCGGACTTCATTGCCGGATTTGAGTTCACCGTCCGAACGGAATTTGCATTTTGACATATCGCCAAATTCGTGAGAGGCCTGGCCGTCACTTGGCACCCATCCGAATTTTCCGGATTCGCGCGACTACTTGTGAAGGCTGTCGCCGAATTCTTACAAATCCGGCGACAGCTCGTGACTCACCGTTCAAGGTATGATGTGCTGGCAAGCGAAAAAAACGGCTTAAAAAACTGGGACTAACTCCCGGAAAGCTCTCGAACTGCAGAGAAATGGTTCAGATAGAAAGTACCTTTCGCGTCTTTGATCGTCTGAACCAATTTGCCCGAGCAAGCAGTCGAATGTCCTCATTCGGCCCATGCATTCGCAAATCATTGAGTGTCGAAGAAGAATTTTCACACTGCGAATTCTGGTGAATTCGAAAATCTGCGGGAACTGCTCTATTGAAATAAGACGCGGCGAAGTTATAACGCCGCGCCATGAACTTTGCTGAAGGTAACGGCGGAGTTCATGAACCCTGTGGATGCGTCTTCGCTGGCCATTGTTGTGGTCGGTGCATTTTTCGCAGGAGTTATCAGTTCGGAATACTCGCGTGGAGGTGTTGAGGGAATCGGCCTTTTGGTGTGGCTCCCTCGCCCTGACGATCGTGCTTAAAGAGCACATGCGTCGGGAAGAGACTCGTTTCAATTTTGTTTGAACATCAGTCCGGGATGGAGTCGGCCGGTCTGGTGCGAGTCTGCCGACTTCAGAAATGTTGTCTGCCCCTCCTTTGGTCCAGTAGGTCTTCAGTCCTTGGACATACATTCCGTAAATTTGCGGAAGTACCTGCGCGAATTGCGTACCCCCAACTGCTGCCCTGCTTGTACCAAACCATCCCTCGGGACCTATCCTTGAAAGTCAGTCTGAGGCTGATGGTGCGCGGAGGTTGTTGCAGAGACACAGCTCTCATGGAGAACTTTGTCTATGGATGAAACGTCGTACAGCGGTTCTGAGTGCTCAGAACTTACAGCTGTTGGATCAGAACTTGAAGAACCTCCGGGATCGGGACTGTTGCCCGTTCTTACGCCGGTAAGCTCAGCAGATCTGGCTTATCCCGGAACGCTCAGTACATCCTCTGTACTGAGCCTTGTCAGAAATCGTGTTGTTGCGCCGACGACAACTGTGAATCCAGCGGAGAGCCGTAACGGTTCAGTCACCGCAACTAAAGTCGACGATACGTCGCAGAATGGAACAGCGTTCCGTCTGGACTCTGCCCATCACGCGAATCAGACTCGCGTTGAAAACCCACTCACGACGAAATTCCGTGAACGATTCTTTCCGGACACGTCCGACGCAGAATGGGACGATTGGCGATGGCAGTCGAGACATCGCGTTAAGACACTTGATCAATTCGAAAAGATGCTTGAGCTTTCCACTGAAGAGCGCGACGTTCTTTCGGACGGTGGAACTCTGCTTCCCACGGCAGTGACTCCGTACTACATGAGTTTGCTGGATCCTGATAATCCATTGCAGGCCCTTCGCAAGACCGTTGTCCCCACGACGCGTGAATTCGTGCGAACGCCTGGCGAAGCAGACGATCCGCTCGGTGAAGATGGGCACAGCCCCGTTCCGGGACTCGTTCATCGGTACCCGGACCGAGTGCTTCTCCTGCCTCTGGATTTTTGTTCGACCTATTGCCGTTATTGCACTCGATCGCGAGTTGTCGGTCATGGCGAAATCCAGCCTAACGTTCAGCGCCTTGAGGCTATTTTTCATTATCTTGAGGAAGCAACTCAGGTTCGCGACGTTCTGATTTCCGGTGGAGATCCGCTGGCTCTCAGCGATGAAAAGCTGGATTGGATCATTGGTCGGCTCCGTGCAATTCCGCATATTGAGTTCATTCGCATTGGCACGAAGATGCCAGCAGTGCTGCCTCAGCGCATTACTCCCGAGCTTTGCACAATGCTCCGGAAGTATCATCCGATCTGGATGAGCGTCCATTTTCTTCACCCGGAAGAATGTACACCCGAAGCGAAGCAGGCCTGCACACGACTTGTGGATGCCGGCATTCCGCTTGGTTCACAGACGGTACTTCTGAAAGGCGTGAACGATGAGGTAAAAATCATGCAGCAGCTTGTCCACAAGTTGCTTCTGATGAGAGTCCGACCATATTACCTCTATCAGTGTGATCCGATCAGTGGGTCGTCACATTTTCGAACGCCCGTTTCGAAGGGCCTGGAGATCATTCAGGGGCTTCGCGGTTTTACCACCGGTTACGCAGTTCCCACCTATGTGATCGATGCTCCCGGTGGCGGTGGAAAAATTCCGTTGCAGCCCGATACCGTAATCGGTCGGGATGGAGATGACCTGCTCCTTCGCAACTTCGAAGGCCAGACGTTTCGCTATCCGGATCCGCTGTCAGGCGACCAGTAATAACGAATCTATCTGGACACCAGCACGAACTCGGGATGAGCACGACGCGCCCGCGAGTGAGTCAAGTAACTCACTTGTTGGCGCTGCGTGCTGATCAACGTTAGTCGGCCGCTCGTCTCAGAAGAGATCGTGCTGCTTTCCAGTTTCGCTTCGTGGATGAGATCTCGCAGTTCCTGGCATGTGTGCAACTCATCAACGAAGCGATCTGACACGTCACAGAAAAACGGCCCACGTCAAATTTAGTCGATTCGACCACGCGTCATCATCTCGGGAAAGCCGTTACGGTCTTCGGCTTTTGCGCATGACGATCAGGCCTCCGATAATCATCGCTCCGCCCAGAGCCTGTATTCCAGAAACGACTTCGCCACGCCAAATCCAGGCCGCGGCGATCGCAACAATGGGGCTCAGGTTTTGAAACATCGTGGCCTGTGCGGCGCCTGCATGCTTGACGCCATAGCTCCACATAGCCAATGCCAGTCCAGTGGACAGAATGCCCGAATACAAGATGCACAACTGCAGCGGCACCTGCGTCAACAGAGGCAGGCTGGCGGCCAAAGTTGGGCCAGCGATAATCAAGTGAAATGGAAGGCCGATTGTTGCCGAGCAGGCTGCCAATTGCACGGGAGAGATTGTCTTGAGCAGCGGACGGCTAAAGACCGTTCCTCCAGCCCATGTCAGCGCGGCTAACAGAGCGATGAAGTTGCCCAAAACTCTTCTCGAAGATTCCATCTCAGAAGTGCGTCTGGACTCATCAACGATTGCGGATGCAGTCGCCGCATTCGTTGGCGATCCCACGTTTCCGTTTTTCTCAGACGTGATGGCGTCGCGTTGTACCGTGACGATCATTGTTCCTGCGAACGCGATGAACAAGCCCAGCCAGGCAACGGCAGGCAGAGTTTCTTTCAAAAAGAATCGGGCTCCCAACGCGGTCCACATGGGAACAGTTGCCATAATCAATGCCACGTTCGCGGAAGTGGTGCGCGAGACTGCCATCAGAAAGAGGAACTGATAGGCAACCGACACAACAAGTGCATACACAAAGACTCGCCGCCAGGATAACGCAGCCGTCGGCTGGACTCCGCTGCGATATTCCCACGACGCACAGGCAAGCAGTACGATGGAAGAGATCACCAGCCGCACGGCGTTTAGTGCATAGGGACTGATGCCGAGCTCCAAAGCGACCTTCATAACGGGGATATTGACTCCCCAAATGACCGCCACGGAAAGCAACAAAAGATCGGCCAGCCAGAGTCGGCGCAGAGACAGGGCATGCGAATCAGTCGTCAGCGAACCGCTCATATTGAATTCAAGTCAGAAGTGAAGGGGCCTGGAATCGGGGCGAAGCTGTCTGCGGGAGCTTTGCAAAGGATACGCGATACTCGATCGTGCGACCCTGCCCACTGTGCGGCGGTTCTCGCAGAATCGACTGACTTTCTTCGTTTTGCCAGAGTTGGCTGTCTCCGCCGACCGCGAAGCACTACGCTGGAGTGGAAAGCTGACCTGCATGCTTACAGGATCGTAAGACACGGATGGCTGACGCCATGCCGCTCGCCCAACGCGACTGGCGAGCGGTTGGGCGTCAGCCCTCCGTGTGCGTCTACACTGCTTTCATTTCACCTTCATGCGCACCGACATGCGCACTGAATCGCAGGACACGGATGGCTGACGCCATGCCGCTCGCCCAACGCAACTGGCGAGCGGTTGGGCGTCAGCCGTCGATGATCCCGTCGAATCAGACTTTTGCTGCGCTCGATCGGACGATCTGGCCGCCGTGTCGTCCGGGTCCGGGGCCCATTTCGATTTGCCAGTCTGCCTGCGAGGTCAATAATTCGTCATGGTCAATCACGATGACCGAATGACCGGTCTGCAGCAGGAAGTCGATACAGTTCAGCAGTCGATCAATGTCCTGCATATGCAAGCCACTCGAGGGTTCATCCAGCAGGAAAAGCGTCCTGCCGGAACGCGTCAGTTGAGCCGACTTTCGATTCTCGGCAGAATGATCGGCGTCAGAAAGCGGGACACCGGCAAGCATCGCGGCGATTCTGAGTCGTTGCGCTTCACCGCCTGAGATCGTGCTGAGCGGCTGACCAAGTCGCAGATATCCGAGCCCGGTTTGTCGAACCGCGTTGAGCCGCTGCTGGATTCTATGGTGTCCGTTGAAGAAGGTAAAAGCTTCATCGGCTGTCATGTTGAGAATGTCAAACACTGAGCGATCACGGTAGCGAATCTCGATAACATCCGGCCGAAAACGTCGACCGTTGCATTCTTCACAGACTGTTGCAATGTCCGCCAGAAATTGCATCGCGACAGTCACGACGCCTCGACCTTCGCAGACTGGACAGCGACCGCCGGATGCTGCATTAAAGCTGAACATGGCGCGGGAGTAGTTTCTTTTTTTTGCTTCATGAGTCTCCGCCAACAAAACTCGGATGTCATCGAAGACGCCAATCCATGTGGCGGGAATGCTTCGTCGCGATCGCTGTACCGGGCTTTGATCGAGCAGCAACACGTTGTCAATCTGCGAGACCCCTTCGATACTTCCGATCGTTCCATCGGCCGATGGTTCGCACGGAATTTTCAGCTCGCGGCAGATCGCCGGGAAGATCGAATCCGAAATCAGTGAACTTTTTCCGCTGCCGCTGACACCCGTGATCGCACAAAATACACCAAGCGGCAACCGGACATTCAGATCCTTGATATTGTGACAATTGACATTCCTGAAAGTCAGCCATTCCTCCGGCACTCTGATCTTTCGACCGGCAACGGCAGAAGCTTGAGCTCCGGAAGCCACACCTGCAGCCTGCCCGGCTGAGGCGGCCGAAGACTTTTTGCGCGCACCTGTTTTCTTCTCGGGGATTGAGGGCTCGTTCTCTCGAGATCTCAATTGGAACTCACGCAGCTTCTCGGCAGTCTGCGAATTTGCCGTGAGAAGTTCCTCGGGCGTCCCTTGAAAGACAACATCGCCGCCTTCGTCACCCGCTCCTGGACCAATCTCCACAACCTCATCGGCCGCCAAAATGAATTTCGGATCATGCTCGACAACAACCACCGTGTTGCCGGACTGCTGCAAAGCGCGGACACTTGCAATAATGCGATCAGTGTCCGTCGAATGCAGACCGGTTGTTGGTTCGTCCAGCACATAAAGTGTGTTGATCAGCCCGGAACCTAATGCGGTTGTCAGCATCACTCTTTGCGATTCTCCGCCCGACAAAGACTTCATGCTGCGATCGAGTGAAAGATAACTCAGGCCATTTTCCTCCAGAAAACTGAGCCGCCGCAGAGCATGTTCGAAAACAGGCTTCAATGCAGACTGCAATGACTCGTCGAGCATGCCGTAGTTCTCGTGAAGCCATGGAACCAGTTCGCCGATTTCCTTCGCGCAGACCTGGGGAAGGTTTTGATGAGCCCAGCGTACGGCAATGGCGTTTGAGTTGAGTCGTCGACCTCCACAGGCAGAGCAAACAACTTCCTCGGGAGCCGCCTTTTGTTTTCCGACCTTGTTCGAACGCACGGTCAATCCTGTTCCTTCACAATGCGTACAAGCGCCGAGAGGTGATGTGAAGCTGAGAGATTCGGGCGACAAGTCCGCAAACTCCCGAGAGCAGGATGAACAGATTCTTCTTTTGGAAAAGCGACGGACCGACCAGTTGGCCCCATCAATCAGCATCTGTTCCCCCGAGCGATAGCTCGGTTGCTGTGATTGTTCTGCAAGAACGACGCAGGTGCCATCCGACAAGTTCATAGCGACTGCGATGGCTTCAGCAAGGCGTGCAGAACTTGCGGGATCAGCCTTGAGTCTGTCGATCACGATTAACAGCGGCTCCGCAACGCTTTCTGGATCAACGGCATCCAGCCTGACCGATGCCTGAGCCAGCACGGCCCGAGTGTAACCCTGCTGAATCAAGCTCGCGATGCGCTGCCGTTGTTCGTCGCTTGTTAATTTGTCGTTTGTCAATTTATCAGTCGCGAGATCAACTGCAGCCGCGATCATGATGCGAGAATCGAGGCACTGTTCGATGACTCGCCGAGCTGCGGTCTCTGGGGAAGTGGATTCGATGCAGATGTCGCAGTCGGGACAGTATTGGTCACCCACTCTCGCAAACAGAACGCGAAGCGAGTCGAGGATCTCTGATCGCGTCCCAAGCGTATTTCGAGCTCCATCGGCTCGCATCTGTTGTCGAATCGCGATGGCCGGCGGAAGTCCGACAAGGCGATCGGCTGCCGGGCGTTCGATGCGATCCAGAAACTGTCGAGCGGAAGGGGAAAACGTTTCGACGTAACGTCTTTGGCCTTCGGCGTACAACGTATCGAAAGCCAGGCTGCTTTTCCCGGATCCGCTGACTCCGCAGATGACCGTCAATGCGTTGTGTCGAATTTTCAGACTGATATTTTTCAGGTTGTGAACGCGACCACCTTCTAGTTCAATGTACCGCGCACCTGACACCCGGGAACTCCTGAAAATCGTACGTGTGAAAGTTGCTTCTGATGCAACGAAAGACGCAGCATAGCGGCAATGCGGTCTTGAGAAAATCGGGATCGTCTCTCGGAAGAACGCCCTGTTGACTTCCCAATTTGGCTGCGGCTCGGCATGCTTATCACTATTGAGGACCCGGAGGTCCGCCGCTCTTCAGGGATGAAGCCGAAAACTCCCCGTGGAATTAGGGCGTGCACAATGAAGATGCTTCATATTGATGAATCAGAAAAGCGACCTGAATCCTCGCAGTTGGTCGATCAAATGGACACTGCGATCGGAAATGCATCCACGTCCATCGGGATGATCATGTCCGAACTGGTACGAAGATCGCTTCGCGGAGGCGTCGGAGAAATCGGCACATCCATTCATGGCTACGCTCAGGAACAGGTTTCCTCTGCTGTGGAAGAGGTGATGCCTGAGATCAAGCGAACAGTGGAGGTGATCGCCGAATCCACATCCGTTCGAATCACAAGCGGGGCGACTGAGAAATTTGGCGAAGAATTGAAGTCTCTGGAATCGCGAACAAGCGAACAGACGCAGATCTTTGCAGCTCGCATCAAGGCGGAGTCCGACTCTGCATTCGAGTCGATTCATCGAGTTGTCGGTGAATCTCGTGACACCACCGAGAAGACTGCCCAGGATCTGCGAGAGCTGCATCAGCGTGCAAAGGATTCGTGGAAGAAAGTTCAGCTTGAATTGCAATCGGCCGCAGAAGCGAGGTTGAATCTAAAGCAGCAAATCGATGTTTCGCTGGAGCAGAATTCGCAATCCACGGAACAGATCAAAGACTTGCAGCAGCGGTTTCAAATTCAGAGTGATTCTCACTCTGTCACGAAACAACAGCTGGCCACAACGACGGCGCAACTGGAGAACGCTCAGAAACAGCTCAACGCGACACAACAGGAACTGGCGCAAACACTGAAAGATGTGTCGCGTGCTCAACATGAGCTTCAGGATTCGAAGCGTGCGTTAGTTTCGCTGCAACTTGCATTGAAGGAAACTGCAACCGATCTGACGACATTGCAACAATTGTCGCACACGACATCAGCCAGCATGGCATCGCGTTTCGCAGGGCTGGAGAAGCGACTCGAAGAAATCGAACGGCCCAAAGGCATTCGGGCACTGTTCTCAAAATTCTCCGGCGGCAAGAAAAAACCGGCAGACGACAAGCATGATGGATCTGAGAATCTAAACGAATAAATTGCAGCGACACGACCTGCCGTTTGTTCCACTCCAACATTTTCAATTCACGTTTTTGAAACCGCTTTAGACCTCGCTTGCAGGTTCGTCGCCAATTCGTCGGAGCTTATCCCTGAGTGTCTCGCGGTGAATTCCCAGAAGCTTGGCGGCCGAACCACGATGTCCCTGAGTATGTTTCAGCGCCGTTAAGAGCAACCCGGGCTCAGCGGCCTGAAGAAATCGATCGTAGAGGTTATCGATGTCGGCATCGGAACCGCTCAGTTGCTGCTCTGTCCACTCGCCAATCACATCGGCGATCGCTCGTGGTTTCGATGCGGCACCGGATTCGTTAAGAGCCGCTACCGGACTCGGAAGATGTTCCGGGCGAATGACATCGCCGCGACAGACGACCGTTGCGGATTCAATTACGTTTCGCAATTCCCGAACATTTCCGAACCACGGGCGCTGGACGAGTTCGGACATCGCTTCATTCGAGATGTGTAAAGAATGCTGCTGACGAGTGGCGTGGATGAGGAAACGTTGAGCCAGCAGCGGAATGTCTTCGGTCCTGTTTCGAAGTGGTGGCAGTTCAATGCGAAACACGTTCAGTCGAAAAAACAGATCGTTTCGAAAGTCGCCGGAAGCCACGCGTTCTTCGAGTTGCCGATTTGTGGCAGCCACCAGTCGAAACGAAGCCGTTCTGCACGTGCCTGAGCCCACCGGACGAACTTCACGCGTCTCCAGAGCACGCAGCAACTTGACCTGCAAATTCAACGGCACATCGCCAATCTCATCAATAAATGCCGTCCCGTTGTTTGCGAGCTCCAACAGGCCACAACGCTCCTGGTCAGCTCCCGTAAATGCGCCTCGAAGATGACCAAAGAGTTCGCTCTCGACAACCGACTCACTTAACGCAGGAATGCAAATCGGTACAAAGCTGCCCTTCAAGTGACTGTGCTGATGAATCGCGCGTGCGACAAGATCTTTGCCTGTGCCACTTTCTCCAGTAATCAACACGGGGACGTCACGTTCAGCAACCAGCGCGATCCGACGGAATACTTCCTGCATGGCGGGAGAATTCCCGACAATCAATTCGTCGTCAGATTCCGGAGTTGCGATTTCTGATGCCTGCTGAGACGAACTGGCGGCCTGACGAACAACGGCAATCGCTTTTTCGAGATCAATGGGCTTCACCAGGTAGTCAAATGCGCCGCCATCAATCGCTTTGACTGCGGTGCTCAGGCTTCCAAATGCCGTCATGATGATGACCGGCACAGAGCCAAGTCGCTCCTGCAGTATTCGAAGTGCAGAGATTCCGTCCATGCCGGGCAAACGGACATCCATCACGACAACGTCAGGTGTCAGCTTTAACGCGGCATCGATCGCAAGTTCAGCGGTTCCCGCGATGTCCACCGTAAAACCTTCATCGCTCAGACATTCCTTGAATGCCCAGCAGATAGCCGGTTCGTCGTCGACGATCAGCACGTGACTCACTCGATATCTCTTTTCTCAAGAAGACCGTTCACTCAGAACCAGCAGCAGCCATCAGGCAGACAGCAGTAAACGAAATAGTAACATCAGAGAGATGGCCCAACAGTGATGAAAGCGTATTGAAGCGAAATTGACGCGAACATGATGGCCCCTGGCCTGCATTGCGCACGACGACGGGAGCAAATGGGACTGGCTCCGATCGAAGTGTTTGCCAGATATTGTTTAACGGCAAGCCGCAGGCGCCAGCGTGTTCCTGAAAGCACTGACCCCTGCGGCTTGCCGTTAAACGCAATACCGTTCAACGAACGGCCTGTGACAGCGGAATCGGCGCAAGCCGTCCGGTGAGCCAGCATTTTTCAGGCACTCACCGGGCAGCTCGCGCTGCTCCGCTACTATTTGAACGGTATTGCCGTTAAACGAAGCTCTGAAAAACGTTACGAAAAATCCCCGATGTAAACCTGGCGCTGTCCAGCTAGTTCTCTGATGTTTGAGCTGAGACCTTGAGAAGCAGAAATTGAGTCACCGACTTGTCACCCAGTTGCCAGGAATTCGGACGCAGGCTGATCTGTCACCGGATTCGTGCAAATTCGGGCGAAGCGTTACTCACCATTCGTTCATGTGATGCAGCCAAACACGACAACCAAGCCCGCGACTGGCCAATCATTAGGATCCAACAAGCATCGGCGAACGATTCCTCTTTTCCACGGCGTCGTGAGCGGAAATCCGGTGGAAAACCCGACCGCTGTGAGCCCTGAAGAGAGTGGCTACTAACGATCACGCCCCGCAGCGAGCGAGAATTCAGCAAATTGAGGCTAGAAATAAATTGAACTCAATCGTTTAGATACTACGATAACTAAACTGAACTGACCAGTTTTGTTTTGGTGCCAACATGAGAAAAATGCTTGCATTTGTTGTTGTCGTAGCGGTTATTGCAGTGACCGTCGCTGCGAATCATTCGCCAAATGATGGGAAGACGACGATTAACGCCTCGCCGCAGGCAGATTTTGGGGTCGGCGCGCTGGGGCGAATTGAGCCTCAGAGTGAAGTCCTGGTCGTGAACGCGCCCTCTGTGATGGAGCCGCCGGTTGTCGAAAAGCTTTTAGTGGCCGTCGGGGATCAGGTTCAGGCCGGGAAGGAACTGGCAATCCTGGATTCACACAAACGCGAACTTGCCGACCTCGAGCAGGCCAAAGCCGCGCTGATGCTTTCGGAGAAGTCACTTGCTCAGGTCAAAGCGGGCGCCAAAGCGGGAGACATACTCGCTCAGGGCGAACTGGTCGCACGCACAAAAGAGCGTTTGCGTCTTGCGGAGAAGCAACTGGAACGAGGTCGCAAACTCCGCGAAAAGAAGGCGATGTCGGACGATGATTTCGACATTTTGATCTCAGAGGTGGATGTGCTGCAACGTGAGTTGCGGCAGAATGAAGCGACTCTTGAGGCCATCCGGGAAGTTCGTTCCGTTGATGTCGAACATGCAGAAGCCGATGTTCTTGTGAAGAAAGCAGCGCTGCAACGAGCGGAGGCCGATCTGGAGATTTCACTGATTCGCAGTCCAATCGATGGTGAGATTTTGCGAATCAATACCCGCGTCGGAGAACGAATCGGCGACGAAGGATTGCTGGAGTTGGGCGACACGCGACAGATGGACGTCGTTGCAGAAGTTCATGAATCAGACATTTTGAAAGTCCGAACCGGTCAGCCAGCAAAAATCTTCCTGCGCAATCTCGACACGACTTTGTGCGGCCATGTGATTGAACTCGGTCGAGTTGTTGGACGCAAGGATGTCCTTTCAAACGATCCGGTTGATGATACCGATGCCCGTGTCATCGAGGTGCGTATTCGGCTTGATGATGAACACGGGCGTCTGGTTTCGGGGATGTCGTTTGCCAAAGTCGAAGTGACGATTGACACATCGACCGCTGCCGCGACATCAGAAAGTTCCGCGACAACTCAGATTTCACAGAAGGAATGACGCGATGAGTCAGCGAATTCCGTTGTCCTGGCTGCAGCTCAAGCATGAGAAGATGAAGTTGTTTGCTGCGGTGTCGGGAGTCATGGTTTCTGTCGTTCTGATGTGGATGCAGTTGGGGCTGATGAAGGCCCTGTTCGCCAGCGCTGTGGTATTTCACGGATCGCTCGATGGGGAGCTGGTGGTGATTCACAGCCAATACGAACATTTGTTACATAGCAAACCATTTTCCAGTCGGCTTCTGTATCGTCTGCGTGGTAGTCCGGATGTTGAGGAAGTGTTTTCCATCTTCCTCGCTCCTGTCGAGTGGAAGAATCCCTGGAATGGCGAGATGCGTTCCATGCAGTGCTACGGAATTGAAACAGACAAGCCTTCGCTTGATCTTCCGGGCTTTGCTGCACAGCTTGGCAAACTTCGTGAGACGGACGCTTTTCTATACGACCGCATGGCGCGGCCTCGCTTTGGCGATGTGGTCGGAGCGAACAACCGAGCTGAAACAATTGAGCCCGAGATCAATCGCCGCAAGATGCTGTTATCGGGGATCATCGATCTTGGCGCGTCATTTGGAGTGGATGGCAACATTCTTGTCAGCCACGCAAACTTTCTTCGGCTCTTTCCGGAGCGGAAGTCGGGTGCAATTGACGTCGGCGTTGTGAAGCTCAAGCCTGGGGTTTCAATCGACTCTGCACAAAAAGAATTTCAGGACATGCTTGGAAAAGAAGTTCACGTGCTGACTCGTGAACAGTTCAAGGAAGTGGAACTTGTTTATTGGAGATCCGCAACACCGATTGGCATCATCTTCACGGCCGGGACTGCTGTTGGATTCTTCATCGGCTTTATCGTTGTCTATCAAATTCTCTATACGGACGTCAGCAATCATCTGCCGCATTATGCAACGATGAAGGCGATGGGGTTTTCGAACGGGTATCTCTATGGTCTGGTACTTGAGCAGTCTGCTCAACTGGCGATCATGGGATTCATCCCGGGGACTGCAGTGGCTGCACTGTTGTACGCCGGCTTGAGAAGCGTGACGCAGTTGCCGCTTGTGCTGGAACCAACGCGAGGCTTGTTCCTGGGGATTCTGACAATTCTGATGTGCATGATCTCCGGCATGCTGGCCGTTCGAAAACTGGCTGCTGCCGATCCCGCTGATGTGTTCTGAACTCAACGAGAGAATCTGAGCGATGAATAATCTTGACTTAGAACCCGTGATCTGTGGCGAAGGCATCAACTTTGCCTTTGGACAGGGAGAGCTGCGCAAACAGATTTTGTTCGATGTCGATATCAGAATTCAGCCAGGAGAAATCGTCCTGCTGACCGGTCCGTCGGGATCTGGCAAGACAACGTTGCTGACATTAATTGCCGGATTGCGAACTTTGCAGGAAGGTAAGCTGAATGTGCTGGGGCATTCGCTTTACAATGCGTCGCAGCGGGATTTGCTGGCTTTACGGCGGAAGATCGGCTTCATCTTTCAGGCTCATAATCTCCTGCCGTATCTGACAGCACTCCAGAATGTTCAGGTGATGTTTGATCTTCAACCTGACGTCAGTCCACACGAAGGCCGCGAACGAGCCGTCGAAATGCTTAAGGTGGTTGGTCTTGGCGAACGCATGAACTATCCCGTGTCCCGATTGTCTGGTGGTCAGAAACAAAGAGTCGCAATTGCCCGCGCGCTGGTGGGAGGACCACAGATCGTGCTGGCGGATGAACCCACTGCGGCCCTTGACGGTACGTCAGGGCGTGAAGTTGTGAATCTGCTTCAGGGATTGGCCAGGGAACAGAATCGCCCGATTCTGATGGTGACTCATGATGCACGCGTTCTGGATATTGCCGACAGAATTATCGAGATGCAGGATGGGCGGTTGATTTCAGCATCTGAAACAAATCAGCCTTCGCCACACGATACAACGAAAGGAGCCAGCGATGAGCGACACGTCAGTCCTGTCACGGTCTGAGCAGAAACGTCGCCAGATTCTTGATGCAGGTCGAGAACTTTTCATGGCACAGGGATTTGCTGACACCAGCATGGATCAGGTGACTGCAAAATCGGGAGTTTCCAAGGCGACGGTCTACAATCACTTTCCTTCCAAGGAAAAGCTGTTTGAGGAAGCAGTTCGAACAAGAGCCGAGGAAGTCTTCGCAGCGTTGCCGGAGCTTGATGCCATGCACAAGCACCCGGAGGAAATGCTGACGCAGTATTTCCATTCGCTGCTGCAGATTCTGTTGTCAGACGATGGCTCATGCATGTGCTTTCTTCTAATGTCAGAGGGTCGTCGCTTCCCCGACAATGCCCGATTGATTTATGAGTCGGGGTTTGGTCGCGGCTTGCGTGAGATGGCGTTGTACCTGGCACAATTGGATGCCAATGGCACACTTCGGATTCCTGATGCCGACTGGGCCGCATCAAAGCTCCTTGGGATTGTCATGCCACCTCTTCCAATGATGTGTGCTGGCTTCGCACCGCTGATTATTCCTCCCGTTGACGATGTTCGTCGAACAGTCAGGCTGTTTTTACGAGGAATGGATGCGGCAAATTAGTCGGCAACGCGTGCCGCCGGAGATTTTTTCGTATGACCGTTAGCCGGAGGCGTACGTTGGTCGCCGCATCCGCGTACGCCTCCGGCTGACGGTTAAACACAAGACCGTTCAATGAACGGCCTGTGAAGTAGCGGAATCGGCGCAAGCCGTCCGGTGAGCCAACGTTTTGCCGGCACTCACCTGGCAACTCGCGCTGCGCCGCTACTATCTGAACGGTATTGCGGTTAAACATCCCTGTCGGCACCGTTTGAAGTATAATCCGGCCAGACACGATCAACGTTTTTGCGAACTGTGCTGCAGAAAATCCTCAGCGGCATGGTTGTTGTTCAGGACACATTCAGATTCGGGCGTATTCATCTTACGATTTCAGCGGCTTCTCGGCATTAATCCCGAACGCAGCAACGGCTGCTGCCACATTTACAGCAGCGCACACAATGAACGCATTCTGCCAGCCGGTTGCGTCATTTGTGGTTTCTTCTACAACATTGGCAGCCGTCTCATTATTTTCGGCGACATTGGCTTTGGTGTCGTTCGTGACCGTGCCGCTGACGGCCGCCGAGGCAACGATCATTCCAAAGAACATCGGCGAAAGTGCGGCCCCAAAATTGCCCCACATGTTGGACCAGCCAAAGACAGAACCCACATGTCGGCCACCGACATCCTGGCCATAGGCCCAGCACGCAGGAGTTCCCAGATCCGTTGCGAGCCCCACGATAATCAGGCACATCGTTGCTCCGAAGGCTGTATCCACCATTAACAACGCCAGAAATGAAGCGGCAACCATGAGTCGCGAAATTCCCATCGCAATCGATCGCCCCCAACGTAGTCCGAATCGTTGAGTCAATCGGTCGGTCAGTGCTCCACCCAGAAACAATCCGAAGATGCCCGCGGCAAGCGGAAGACTCTGGACCCAGCCCTGATTCTGCTGCGTCGTGTTGAACACTTCCTCCAGATATTGGGGAAGCTTGGTGACAAGAAACGCCCAACCAAAATTGGATGCAAACTGCACAAACGAAACGAGCCACAGAGCCACCGATTTGGACATGGCGACAATTGGCGGCCATTCCAGAGACGACGTCGCATTTGTCGGCAATGGGATATCGCCTTTTCGAATCAACTGAAGTTCCTCGGCGTTGACTGAAGGATGCTCCTGCGGCCAGTCGCGAAAAAACCATATCAGAACGATTCCAAAGACAACGCCAACACCCCCGTAGATCATCACCACAGGACGCCAGCTGGTGATCGCGGCTCGAGCGGAATTTTCGAGCCCCCACCAATCTGTACCATAGCTCCAAAGCAGCATCAGCTGGATTGTCAAAACAGGAGCAATCGCACCACCGAGCCGACCACCAACCGCAATAAAGGAACTGGCGATTCCACGTTGCTGGATGGGCACCCAGCGGCGAACAACTCCCGCCGCCACCGGATAGGCGCCAGCCTGAAACAAGCCGCATGCATGACGCAGAATCAGAATCCCCGTCAGGCTTCCCGTAATCCCCATCAGCCCAGTGACCAGCGACCAAAGAATAAGATAGGAACCCAGCATCCAGCGAGCGCCGAATCGGTCGCCGAGCCAGCCGGCTGGAATCTGCGCAAGCGCGTAGGTCAGAAAGAATGCACTGAGAACAGTGTCCAGCTCAGCAGGTTTGATTTTGAGGTCTTCAGCAACCGATGACGCGGCTGTACTCAGGCAGATGCGGTCAAGATAAAGCAACACCGCAAGCACGGTCGAAAAGAGAATCATCACATATCGAATGCGAGTCGGACGCTCTCCGGTGAAACGGGATGTTTGCTTCGAGTCCGCGACCGTCTGCGATTCGTACGGTTGATTCATGCGTGCCACGACTCCACAGTTTCAAAGGGTTCCATCGGACTTCTCCGATGATGAAAAGTCAGATCAAGTACATCAGCGGTTGTCGCCCCTTGAGTATTCACGCGAATCAAGTGGCTGCACACCGGACCATACGCTGCAACGGGTGCATGAACACCTTTGATAACGATCGCCGCAAACTCCGCTGGATTCACGCCCTGGCTAAGCACCTGGTGCAGACTCATCGGTGCGACTCGGCGAGTGGTTGCAATCACGGTGATGCCACTCAAGCCCTCCAGGACAGCCGTCGTTCCCTGGTCGAAATGTGAGTATCCGCCGTGCCTGGTTTCTGGTTCTGAAAACTTTCCGTCGGTAACACGGATCACTCGAAAAGTATCCACAATCGGCGTGCCATGTCGTGCGGGATCCAGTTTACCGCCCACTGAGAGCGAAATTGTTTGTCCAACTCCAGCAGCAACCGCCGCCTGAACGGCGTCCGCATCTGCAATCACGGTCAGCAGTCTGCCTTGCCTCTGCTGTAGCCATCCGTGAGCAATCCAGGTCCCGTCACCGGGACTTCCACCACCGACATTGTCTCCCATTTCCAGAAGCCCGACCGGACGATTGGAATCCGTTGACCGGAACTCGGCCGCTTTTTGAATCGCATCGCTGACCGAAATTAATTCCCCCGTAAATTCGTGACGCATCTCCCACCAGAATTGTGCCATGTCTTTCGCCACAGAGTCTGCAAGCTCGCGGCTTCGTTCGGAAACGGCAAGAACTGTCGCGCCCATTTCTTCAACATCGGAGTACGGAAAACCATACAGACAGGAAACGCTGATCATCCCAGGGAGACTCTGCAGTCGTTCGGCTTCCGCCCTTAATCGCTGACCATGCGGTTCAGATGTTGCCTGACGTTCGATGTTGACGCACAACGGAAGCTGCACGATCGAAAGGTGCGGAGAGACTTCGCCGCTCAGCGTGCGAAGCATCGTTCGACCAGCCTCAAGCCCTCGAGCCCTCTGGTCCAGATGCGGATTGCTGCGATAACCAAACAAAGCCTGACACGGCGCAGTCATCTTCGGCGAAACGTTAGCATGCAAATCCAGGGTCCCGATGATCGGCATCTCTGGACCAACAATTGTTCGCACTCGCTGCAACCAATCACCATCTGCATCCGGTGCCGTAGCCGCGACCGTCGCTCCATGCGGTGCCACCAGCAAACCGTCAAGGGGCAGCGCGGCCTTCAGAGAATCTTCAAGGGTCTCAACCAGACTGTGCCAGCACTCCGCAGTGATTGTTCCATAGGGCATTGCCCTGGCGGCAAACACACCGACCACTTCGACGTTCGTAGCACCGGCAAAGGATTCTATAAAGCCGCCGACTTCATGCTGACTGCCTCGGAATGCCTCCAGCACTTCAGAGCCAGTTGCGAGCAGATTTGTTCGAAAGTGCTCAAGCGTTGTCGGCTGATCAAGAAAGGTGTTGCTTTCGTGAAGCAATGCAATGATGCCGACGCGTTTCATTGAGGCGGGCTCACTTTGGGATGGACGGATCACAGCGTTCGTGGAGGGATCCGCATTATGGCAATCAAGCAATCAACGGCAAGCATAGGCGATCAAGTTTGAACTGAAGTCTTCAGATCGCCCGATGCTGCCGTTGATCAATGATCACTCTCAGGCGGGCGATCCCAAAGAGGTCACGCCCGCTGGAGTCAACGCCATTTATGCTTCGTCGAGTAGTTCGACGGCAGCGAATTTTTCACCTTCCAGCATCGACAAGCTTGCACCGCCACCGGTGCTTACATGGGAAACCTTGTCGGCAAAGCCAAGCTGCTGAATTGCCGCAGCACTGTCGCCACCACCGATAATGCTGGTCGAAGAACTGTTTGCGATGGCTTCGGCAACAGCTCGCGTTCCAGCGTCGAACGGAGACATCTCGAACACACCCATTGGACCATTCCAGACGACTGTCTTTGCTTTGCTGACTTCAGCGGCATAGAGCTTTGCTGTTTCAGGTCCAATATCGAACCCTTCAAAACTGTCCGGAATCTCACCGGCTTTCACAACAACTTTGTTGCAGTTGCTGTTGAATGCGTCACCGCAATGTGTATCGAGAGGCAGCACAAGTTTATCTCCACCGGCAGCGATCAACTCTTTGGCCAGTTCGACCTTGTCCAATTCAACGCGACTCTTGCCGACTTTCCCACCCTTCGCGAGTGAGAATGTGTAAGCCATCGCTCCGCCGATCAGGACCTGATCACAAATCGTGAGCAGATTCTTGATGACGTTAATTTTGTCAGAAACCTTCGCGCCGCCAAGGATCGCGATAAATGGACGCTGAGGATTTGCAATCGCGTCGGACAAATACTTCACTTCCTTCTGAACAAGGAAGCCGACGACTCGTGGCTTACCAACCATCGCCTGAGGCACTGCGACCATGGACGCATCTGTACGATGGCATGTTCCGAACGCATCGTTGCAGTAAATGTCAGCGAACGCCGCCAACTTACCGGCAAATGCTGCGTCGCCCTTTTTTTCGCCTTTGTTGAAGCGAAGATTCTCCAGCAGGAGTACTTCGCCATTCTTCAGTGCTGCGGCCTTAGCAGTTGCATCCGCGTCGACAGTGTCGGTCGCAAACACAACTGGTTTCCCCAACAAGCCGGACAGAACTTCTGCCGCTGGCTTCAGGCTGAACTTTGAAACGTCTTCGCCATCCTTTGGCTGGCCGAGATGGCTGCACAGAATGAGCTTTCCACCGCGATCAATAACCGACTTGATCGACGGAACAGCCATGCGAACGCGACGGTCGTCGGTGACGTTGCAGTTGTCGTCGAGTGGCACATTGAAGTCCACTCGCATCAAAACGGTTTTACCAGCCACATCCACATCAGCAATTGATTTCTTCGCCATGATCCAAATTCTTACGCTAGACAAACAGGAAAGGAAATTGCATACACATGACCGTCATTATGCACAGTCATTGAACGCAGATCGTAACGACTTTGGTACTTGCCTGACAGCACGCGGAACTGATTTCCCCGAACAACCGTTTGTCGCCCTCAGGGAACGCTGGCCGGGAGACTTTTTCAGAAGGCGAAATTCTTCTGGGAATAGCAGCCTTCTGTTGTAGTGACGAACAACAGAAGGCGACCTTTCTGCAGTCTCTTTGTCGGCACGCTGGGATTGAATTCATCCAGCGCAGCATCCAGCGTAGATTGGATCAGCGGGAAGCTATTCTTCCAGGATCATGATCTCAACCTTGCGGAAGTCGATCGGATGGCTTTCTGACTGCAGGGAGAGTGTTCCGCCGCTCAGCAACAAGTCATCTCCCTTGATGAGCTTCTTCGCGCTCGCATCACGGTTATCCAGTTGAGGTTGAGAATATTCAAGGACAATTTCGCCGTCGAGCAGATGTCGGATGACTTCCTTATTGTGAACTTCCGTTTCTGCAACAACCCATTGCTCGCCATGATACGTCTGAGATGTGGAATTGATGCAATGCTGCAGTTTCAGTTCCCCGTTCATCACAACGTTAGTCCCAGGAGTGCAGAGGTTGGAGGTCGTTCGCTTATCCTTGCCATTTCCGCCCAGCATCTGGACTTCAATGGACACCGGGAAGTCCTGATCTTTCTCCATTGTCTTCGGATCCTGGCCATGCACCATCACGCCGCTATTGCGAGTCGCCCAGCCTGGTCCACCGGGACACTGATCACCGACGAATCGATATTCGATCCGAAGTCGATAGTTTGAAAAGCTGTCCTTGAAGAATAAATGCCCGAAACGCTCATCAAATTTTTCGTATCCGCCTCCGTCGTACCGAACCTTCAAGAGTCCATCTTCGACACGATAGGTGTTCCCGAAATTTTCCCCTAAATCGCAGTGTCGAATCTTGGGAGTCCAGCCGGTCAGGTCCTTACCGTTGAACAATTGGATCCATTCCCCTTTGGGATACGATCCATCGGCAAACTCCGGGTCTGTTGCATGCACAGACACACAAACTTGTGCCATAACGACGAATGACAGCAGCGAAACGACAAACGATTTCATCAGGATTCTCTCTCTGTTTTGGTAGGTCTCTCGACGACAGCCAGACGAATCTCAGGCAACCCGATGGCTATCTCAACTTCGCAGCAGGAGACAACAATGGCGCAACAAAAGCAAGCGAAAAGCCAATCGCAGACATTCTCCCGCACCAGCGCAAGTGGTGAAGAGGTGTTCGAAAAATGGAAACGGGCGGGTTTTGAATATCACGTCGCCAGAGAGATGGGAGTCTATACAAATCTCGGTCACGATTGATTTGTTTCGCCGTCAGCCGGATGCGGATGCGGCCACCAACATACGCCTCGGTCTGACGGTGAAACGAAGAACATCTCCGGCGGCACCGCTTAAGTTTTAAGCTCGTGGCTGACAGACTCCGTGCGTTTGCTGCTTGCCTGCGGCCCTGCTTTCCGGCAAACGGCGAATTCGTCTCCATCGTTCAGAAACAGTTGCGACAGCTGTTCGACAATGCGTCCTGAGCTGTTCTCGCTTCCCGCTCGCCTTATGACAGTATTTCTGTGATGACATTACCGGCGACGTCGGTCAGGCGATAGCTGCGACCATTATGAAAAAAGGTGAGTCGCTTGTGGTCGAGGCCCAGCAGGTGCAACAGCGTCGCATGAAAGTCGTTGACGCTGGCTCGATTTTCGACCGCTGCGTAACCGATCTCATCTGTTTCTCCGTAGCTGACACCGCCCTTGATGCCAGCGCCCGCCATCCATTGCAGAAATCCGTTCGGATTGTGATCACGACCGTCGCCACCCTGAGAAACCGGCATGCGACCGAATTCGCCGCCCCAGATCACAAGAGTTGAATCCAGCAGTCCACGTTCCTGAAGGTCCGTCAGCAATCCCGCGACAGGGACATCCGTCGCAAGACAATGGTCGGTGTGATTCTGAGTCAGCTTGCTGTGCGCGTCCCATTCGCCATCGCTATAGACCTGCACGAAGCGAACGCCGCTTTCGATCAGCCGACGTGCCATCAGGCATTTTGATCCATACGATTTCGATTTGGGATGATCAATCCCGTACATGGCGTGAGTTTCCTTCGACTCCTTCGACAAGTCTACGACTTCCGTGGCTTCCGTCTGCATTCGAAACGCCAGCTCGAATGACTGCATTCGTTCGGCAAATTCACCTTCGCCATGATGCCGTCGGAAGTGTTCATCGTTTAGTCTGGTCATCAGATCCAACTGAGCCCGCTGATCGTTTTCTGCAATCTGCGGCTGTCGTTTCAGATTGAGGATCGGTGTTCCCTGGGAGCGGAAGAGCGTCCCCTGAAATGTTGTCGGCAAAAATCCCGATCCCCAGTTGTGAGGTCCACCTTTCGCACCTTGTGTATTCCCGAGAACAACGTATCCGGGCAGATTCTGATTTTCACTTCCCAGGCCATAATTGACCCAGGCTCCCGCCGTGGGAAAGCCTGGGCGCGCGAGTCCACTGTTGATCTGATAGATCGCCGGGACATGATCGTTGGACTCCGTATACATCGACTTAACGAAGGCCATCTTGTCGACGTGCTCAGCGACGTTTGTATATTTCTCGCACACCCATTGGCCGCATTCGCCGTATTGCTGAAATGAAAAGGGCGATTTCATCAGCGGCCCCGGGTTGCCGTTGAAGGCCTTGATATCCGTCGTTTGCCCATGGCGTCGAGTCAACTCGGGCTTTGGATCGAACATGTCGACGCCGCTTGGGCCGCCTTCCATGAACAGCCAGATCACAGACTTTACCTTTGGAGGAAAATGTCCGTGTCTCGGCGCCAGGGAATTGGCAATGCCTGTCGGGCCATCGGTGGCCGCTTCATCACCGAGCAACCCATGATCGTTCAGCAGCCCGGCCATGGCCAGCATTCCTGCACCGCTGCCAGCGCGTGACAGCCATTCACGTCGGCTGACTGGCTGCACAATGCGTCCACAAGGAAACTGGGCCGTCTTTGAGGAAGCGTGTTTCATTGAAATGATTCCATCAGGTTCCAAAAGAGCAATTGAACGGCGGGCTGATCGACTCGCTTACCCACTGCGACAACATGAGGGCAGAGGCTGCAGGCGACATGACAAGCGTATCGCTTCAATCCACATAGACAAATTCATTCAGACCAAACAACGATTGACAATAATCGGTCATCGCTTCCAGGCGGAACTCCTCGTTGTCGCGACTCTTGCGTGACAGACTTTGCGATTTGATAAATTCGAGCGAAGCCGACGCTTCTGATTCGGTCGGCGAACGAGTGAATGCAATCTGGAACGACTGTTCCACAATCTCTCGATCATTATCATCGCACATCGTGATCAGGCGTCGTGCAAAATCTGTGGCACACGCTCGAACAAACCGGTCGTTCAGCAGCGTCAGTGCCTGGGGAGCAACGGTTGTGTTCTGGCGTCGAGCACAACTGACCAGAAGATCGGGGCGGTCGAAGGCTTGAAACAGCGGATAGGGAACAAGTCGCTTGTGAAACATGTAGACACTGCGACGGCGAGTGTCGCTGTTGTCCGGTGCATCGTTGGGGTAACCGCCGTCTTTCAAGTTACGCGCAACATTGGCCTCCGCCGGAATATACGGCTTGAACCCCGGGCCATACATCTGAGTGTTCAGAGTACCGCTGGCAGCCAGCATGGCATCTCGCAGAATTTCTGCCTCAAGACGACGGGGCATCATTTTTGAAAGAAGGCGATTCTCGGGGTCGATCCTTACTGCGTCCGGAACACTGGGCACCGGTGTAACAGTATTCCACTTCGCATCGCTTTGCTGCCACGTCGAGCTGTTAAGAATCATGCGATGAAGCCGCTTCAATTTCCACCCGTTCTCGACGAAGTCCGCAGCAAGATACTCGAGGAGTTCCGGATGTGTTGGAGCCTCGCTGCGCACACCAAAATCACTGGCCGTGCGAACAATGCCGTGGCCAAAATGATGCTGCCAGGCACGATTCACAATCACCCTTGCCAGCAGCGCTCCGCCGCCGTGTTCAACATCTGTGATCCAATCCGCCAGCGCTCGTCGCTGCAGAGTGCTATTCGTACTTGCCGCGGTCTCTCTCGCTGCTTTCCAGTACTCGTCGGCATCGCGACCGTCACTCAGGATCGCTGGAAATCCGATTCGGACTTCCAGTTCCCGATCAAAGAAATTGCTTCGCCGGAAAAGCCATGTTGTCCGCACGCTGGAGTCATAATCTTTAAAAAACAAACCCTTCTGACCATTCGGCAGCGTGTCGGTTTTTCGATCGCCGCTGTGAAATACGCTCAGCAGTCGATAATACTCACGAGCGGAGAAGGCATCGTACTTGTGATCATGACATCGAGCGCAGCCGACGGTGAGACCTAACAAGCTGGAACCAAGAGTTGAGACAACGTCATCCAGCTCGTTGTATCGATTGAAGAGCCGTTCTTCTTCCAGGAACTTGTCGTCGAGCTGTGAATTGGGACCGCCGGTCAGAAAGCCGGTCGCTGCAATTGCGTCCGAATTGTCCGGCTCGTACTCGTCGCCGGCGATTTGCCATCGCACGAACTGATCGAAGGGCATGTCTTCATTGAACGCTTTGATAACGAAATCACGATAGTGAAAAGCCTCAGGACGATCTCGATCGGATTCCTGCCCATCACTGTCGGCGTATCGAACCAGATCCAGCCAATGGCGTCCCCATCGTTCGCCATAGTGAGGAGAATCGAGCAGACGATCGACCAACTCTGCCGCAGGATTGACAGGAGTCTTCTGCGCTTCTGCGACAAATTCATCTGCCTGCTTCGGAGTCGGCGGCAGGCCAATCAAATCGAAGTAGAGTCGTCTGGCAAGCGAACGCGATGGCAAGGGAGGCGACGCGGATAAATTCTCAGACACCAACTTGTCTGAAATGAAAACGTCGATGTCAGAACGGCACCAGACATCGCCGACTTTTGCTCGAGGTCGCTCCACTGGTTTGAGTCGCTGGAATGCAAAGTGCTTGCGAGCCTTTTCCAGTCGTGGATCCAGGACATCGGCACCCGAAGGCCATTCCACACCTTGATCAATCCACGCTCGAAGAATTCCAATTTGCTCAGATGAAAGCCGATCTTTGTCAGCCGGTGGCATCGCGCGATCTTCTTCGATTCCAGCAACCAAATGAATGAGTGAGCTCGCTTCACTTCGGCCAGCAAGCAGCACGGCTCCATGTTCGCCGCCTTCAAGCACACGAGACTTAATCGCCAGGTTCAAACTGCCTTCTTCATTTCCCGTGGAGTGACATTCGAAGCAATGCTCTCGAAGGATAGGCTGCACGTCTTTGACAAAGTCAACCTTCCGATCGACGCTCGGAGGAAGTTTGGCTGCGAGCTGATCAAGTTGGTTACATCCGACCATGAAGTTTCTCTGGATCTCATCGTTCGACAACGCTTTGCTGTAGATGGCGACAAGATGAAGTTCCCCCAACCATGCTCGATCGCGCGTGGCTTCGTTGGCAATCAGGAGTGGATAGTTGGCGTCCCAGTTGGAGAAATCTCCTGTGACTTTTTGTGTTGCCTTGAGATTTCCATCAACAAAAATCGTCGCATCGCCGTTCGTATCGCGAGTGTAGACCACGTGGGTTAAGGCCGACTTCACTTGTTCTTTTGAAGTCGTCGTTGCAGGAATTCCATTTGTGCTTGTGGTTGTCGTTCGCAAACGCACCTCCCAGGCGTCCGCTTGCTGTCCCAGTGTGACGTTGCGACTACCCGTGTCAGCCGACAGCGACAGCAGCCGTGCAGGACCGCCCTGGGAAAGATTGGTCGGCTTAACCCACGCCTCAATGGTGACCGCCTGCGACTTTCGAACTGCATCAATAACTCTGGTTGCTGGTCCGTCGGATCTCAGAAGTGATTCTGTCTGCAACAACAGAAATCCACGCGACCAGCGAGTCTTCTTCGGATCACTGATCGTCAGATCGATCGGTGCGCCAGCGGTGGATCGATCATGAACGACACTGCCTTCTCCTTCATCAAAGGTATACAAGACCTGCAGATCGGCAGTGACGCGACTTGCCTGAGCTGACGCTCTGTTTGGAGCGGAGATTAGTAACGTAAGAATCCAGCACGCGACGACGAAACAGGAACAACGATTTCGCTTCATAATCTTCCAGCCAGAAAAAGTGGGAGTGGCTGAGCTTATTGGTCAGAACTCAACGAGTGTAACAGTTTGGAGGAATTTGTACTCGCGATCGTGTGTTTCGTTTTCATCGCTGGCGCTGTCACGAAGTTCTGTAGGTCTTGCCTGCCGGGCAGGACTTCGCGACTTGCCGCGACCCGTTTGCATGTGATGGCTTAATGCAGAGTGCAATCTTTGATCTTGTGATGTTTCGGGCAACGGAAGAATGCTCTGCTGGACCAAACTGACGTCAGGCTCTAATCTTCCTTCACAAAGTGTGTTCCCACACGTGTTTTCCTGCACGAGTGAAATCGCAGAATTTTTTCCACCTGTTCTCAGGACCTACGATGCTCGCCGGACAATTTTTGAGTCGCCGTGAAGTGAAATTGGTTGAAATCGAGGAGCCGAAACTCCCAGCGTCTAAGGATCTTCCTGGACAGATTCTCTTTCAACCTGAAATGACATGCCTTTGCGGTTCTGACCTTCCGTACTTTGACGGAGACTTTGAAGCTCACCCCATTGCCTATCCACAGCCGATTGGAATGTCGCTTCACGAAATGGTCGGAACTGTAGTCGCGACAAATGGAACTCGCTGGGCCGCAGGCACGAGAGTCCTGGCGGTTCCCGTGGGGCAGCATGGACTGTTCGAAAGATTCGTGTTGTCGGAAGATCGTGCAATCTCCCTGGCCCCAGGTTTGTCGGATGAGATGGCAATGCTCGCGCAGCCGTTCGGGACTGTTGTGCATGCCTTGAAGAAACTTCCGAACATGATTGATCGCGACGTCGTTGTGCTGGGGCAAGGGCCGATCGGACAGATGTTCAATGCCGGGCTGCGAAATCTGGGGGCTCGACGGATCATCGGAGTTGATCCAATTGAGTCCCGTCTGAAAATCAGCAGCCAGTTGGGAGCCACTGACACCGTCTGTATGAAAGGCATTCACGCTGCCGATGCGGTGCGTGAAATCCTGAACGGCACGCTTCCGGACGTTGTGATCGAGGCCGTGGGACACAAGGCCCAGGCATTCAATGATGCCGTGGAATTGACTCGAGACTATGGCCAGATTCTGTTCTTCGGAGTCCCAGCGGAGCACATCGATCATGTTGCGTTACGCGCTGCGATGATGAAGAATCTGACGATCAGCACCAGCCTGCATCCAGACTTTGAACGCACCTTTCCATTGGCGATGCAATGGATCGCCGAAGGTCGAGTCAATCTGGCTCCGATTCTGACACACCGATTTCCGCTCAGCGAGCTTCAGACGGCGTTCGAAACGTTTCGCGACAGAATTGACGGTGCCCAAAAAGTGCTCGTTGTTTTCCCATCGTGGAGATCGCGTGGCTGACGAAGCGATGATTCCGCATTGGGGGCGTCTGGATCTTTCCCGGCATCACCTTTCCTGTTAGTACACCAGTCTTCATTACAGTCCGGGACACCCATCATTTTGAAATGAAGATAGGCGTCGCGCGGAATTAATCCGGGTTGCAACACACATCGGCCCCCCGAAACGCCTTGATTGTCGAGCGATGAACCAGCAGAATGGGGCCTTCGGAAATCTCTTCCGTTAAGTGAGGGTAAGCTCATGTTGCAGTCCGTATCGAATTTCTGTCGTTGTCACATTTTGTGTCTGCTGACCTCAGCGATCTCTTTCCAATCATGCGGCTTAGTATCCGCGGAAGACTTCCCGGGGCTGGGGCCGAAGGGCGATCTGACAGGGCTGGAATTTGAAACGGCCGGCGCGACAATGATGATCGGGCAGAATGCTCGCAAGCAATTGATTGTCACCGGGATCTACTCCAGCGGACAGCGACATGACCTGACTCATGAAGTGACCTACTCAGTCGACGCCGCCAATGTCCTTAACGTTGGCAAGGATGGGCTTGTGATTCCGACCGCCGATGGAACGGCAACGATTACGGCAAAAGCGGCCTCAGGGATAACAGCGACTCTGAAACTATCCGCATCCCGGTGCGCCGAAGAGTTACCCGTCAATTTCGAAAATGAAATTGTTCCGGTCTTCACCAAGTTGGGATGCAACGCTGGCGGTTGTCACGGCAAGGCCGACGGTCAGAATGGATTCAAATTGTCTCTGCTGGGCTTCTATCCTGCCGAAGATTATGAGTATCTCGTCTATGAAGATCGTGGTCGACGAGTCTTTCCTGCGGACCCTGATTTTAGCCTGCTGCTTCAAAAGCCAGCCAACATTCTGCCTCATGGTGGCGGTCAGCGGATGTCACCGGGTTCGTACGAATGGGAGTTGATCGCTCGATGGATTCACCAGGGAATGCCTTACGGCGCTGAATCGGATCCTCAGCTTGAACGCATCGAAGCCATTCCGTCCGTTCGCGAAATGAATTTCCGCTCGACTCAGCAGTTATCCGTGATCGCTCACTACAGTGATGGCTCGATGCGCGATGTGACTCGGCTGGCTTCCTACGAAGCCAATCACGCGGAAATGGCGGTTTCCGACGCAAAGGGACGCATCACGGTCGAAGATGTCCCCGGGGAGGTCGCGATCATGGTGCGATTTCAGGGAAACGTTGGAGTCTTTCGTGCCATTATTCCTCAGGGCATTCCTGTGCAATCCGTTCCCACAGAGAAGACGTTCATCGATCGTCTGGTCTTCGCAAAACAACGACAGTTAGGGATTCCGGCTTCAGGCTTATGTGACGACGCGACGTTCATTCGACGAGTCTCTATTGATATCGCCGGCCGATTGCCGACCGTGACGGAAGTTGAACAATTTCTGGCTGACGCCGATCCTGATAAACGTGATCGTCTGATTGATCGGCTGGTCGACAGTCCAGGCTATGCGGACTATTTTGCCAACAAATGGGCGACCGTTCTTCGTAACAAGCGACGCAACGGGACTGATATTCCCTACACCTACAAGTTCCATGCCTGGATTCGCCGAGCCTTCCGCGAGAATATGCCGTACGACGAACTTGTGCGAAGCGTTCTGACCGCGACAGGAGATCCGGAAACGCATCCGCCGGTCGCGTGGTATCGTGAAGTGCGAACATCAAATCAGCAAATGGAAGATGTTGCTCAGCTGTTTCTGGGCATGAGAATGGCCTGCGCGAAATGTCATCATCATCCATTCGAACGCTGGAGTCAGCAGGACTATTACAGTTTCGACGCATTCTTTTCGCAGGTTGGCCTGAAGAACAGCAAGTACAATCAGAACGTTAATCAGCCTGACATGGTCTTTCTGAAGACTGTCGCTCCGTCCGCAAAGAATCCTCGTTCGCAACTGGACGTGAAGCCTGCAGGACTCGGCGGTCCGATATTGGATATTTCTCCGTACGAAGACGCGCGACATTATCTGGTGGATTGGATGTCCGCGCCGGAGAATCCGTTCTTTGCAAAGGCTCTGGTCAATCGATATTGGAAGCATTTCTTTGGACGCGGCATCGTCGATCCGGAGGATGATCTGCGAGTCACCAATCCACCGTCGAATCCGGAGTTGCTCGACGGACTCGCGAAGCATTTTCTGGATCATGGTTTTGATCTGAAGGACCTGGTGCGCACAATCTGCAAGTCGAATGTGTATCAATTGAGCTCCGATCCGACAGAGTCCAACAGAAGTGACCAGCAGAATTTTTCGCGTTTCTATCCACGTCGTCTGCCTGCTGAGATCCTCTACGACGCGTTGAATTCCGTGGCAGATACACCTTCGAATTTCGGGACCATTCCGCAGGGAACGACGGCAGTGCAGTTGCCAGACAACGGATTCAATAATTACTTTCTGGACGTCTTTGGAAAACCTGAAGCCGAAAGTGCCTGTGAGTGTGAACGATCAGCGGAGGCGAATCTTTCGCAGTCGTTGCATTTATTGAATTCCGGCGATGTGCAGGGGCGACTCCAAAATGGGCAGGGCCGTGCGGCAAGATTTAATCGACAGCCGGATCGTACTGATGCTGAAAAGATTCGCGAGTTGTATCTAGCCGCATTCGCTCGCGAGCCACTGCGGTCTGAGTCAGAATTTATTCTGTCACGTCTTGCCGATTACACGAACAAGCAACAGGCCTGGGAAGATGTGATCTGGGCAATTTTGAACTCTCGTGAATTCCAATTTATCAAGTGACTAAAGTACAAGCTCGAAGCGCCAGCGAGTGGGCTTCGAGCGCTCAATCGCCCACTCGTTGGCGCTTTGATCGCTCAATCGCCCACTCGCTGGCGCTTCGAGCGCTCAATCGCCCATTCGCTGGCGCTTCGAACGCTCAATGGCCCATTCGCTGGCGCTTCGAACGCTCAATGGCCCACTCGCTGGCGCTTCGAGCGCTCAATCGCCCACTCGCTCGCGCTTCGAACGCTCAATCGCCCACTCGCTCGCGCTTCGAACGCTCAATGGCCCATTCGCTGGCGCTTTGAGCGATCAACGGCCCACTCGCTGGCGCTTCGAGCTTGTAGGGGGGGTGATCGTAAAATTGACAATGAACTTCCTCGGGGGAACCACGTGCTTTTGCCGACCAAAAGCCGACACTCATTTGAAAGTTACCGCTAACGCGCATCCTTGTTCGCTGCCATTATCCAGTCTGGCAGCATTCCATCGCCCGTCAACTGGCCCTCCAGCAGCCAACTAAGATTGAATCGAGCGACTTTTGATCCTCCGTTTTCATAGTGCAGGAAGATCCATCCTTCGGAGACCATACCGGGGCGGCCAGTGGTCAGCGATGAGTAGGCAAATGCTTCAGGTTCAAGCAGACGCTTGATCGGCCAGGAGGTTCCTCCATCGAAGCTGACCCACACGGTCCCGTTCTTTCGCGCTGAAGGATCGTCGCAGTTGCTATACACCAGTATGTCACGATGGCTGATCGGAAGTCGGGCCAAACCGCCCATGCATCCGTAGTTCGTGTTCTGAGGACCGTCGGGAAGGATCTCGCAGATCGCTGCATTCTTCCAGGTCGCTCCGCCATCGTCGCTGAAAGCGGTCCATCGGCGCCGAGGATTTTTTCCCTCCGGAGCCCAATGGCGTCGCGAGTTATAATAGATACGGCCGTCCGAAAGTTCCGCCAGTGTGGCTTCGCCGGTCCCGTTCTCTGGAAACGGCTCACTGGTCTGCCACGTTTTGCCGCCATCGTCACTGTAGATGGCATTTGTGAAATGCGTTGGCCACAGGCTTTCGGGACGATTTCCCTCACCGTAAAACCGCGATGGTCGCAACAGTCTTCCCTTATGCATTCCGCGTTGCAGAGTTATGCCATGTTCATTCATATGCATCGATGGCATCTTGTGAGCGCTGTCAGGCAGAATTGTAACCGTGTCAATTTGCCAGGTAACACCGTCATCTCGACTTCGCCAAACTGAAAGCGGAGCGGGTGGATGCTGATCTTCGACAAAGACCAGAATGTCGCCCGTCGTTTCGTCGACTGTTGTACCTCCGCCGTGAATTCCCGACGTGGCGATCGATATCTCATCTCCCCATGTTGTGCCGCCATCCTCACTGCGGCGAACGCGAATATGTGGGTTGCCCAAAATCGCCAGCACTGTTCCTTTCGCTGTCACCACGACATTGGGAAATCTCTCGTTGGTAAACACCGAACTGACCTGCAGTTGAGGCTCTCCCAGAAACACGCGGACTGAGCTTTCCTTCACGGCATCGTCTGCGATGCAGATGCTGGAAAGGCAGAGGCTCGCTAAAACAAACAGCAGAGACAATGGAGTTGGCTGGTGCATAATTCACTTCCCGTCAGATTTTCGTATTGTTTTCTGCTGCCAATATTTGCGGCTCTGGTGCGTCGCCGGCCATTGTTGACTGAATGGCAGACCGGCTCGCATTATTGTGCGGATTTCTTCACCAGCAGAAATGATTGAACGATGATATTCGCAGATTTTCGAGTGTTCGCTTTTCGTGCGTATGATGAACGGCATTCATTGAGATCGCAAACACTGTGGTCAGTTTGGGACTCTCGCATTAAACGCCAGGCTTCTGCGTTCGCCATTGCCCTTGAATGGCTCCGCACCGTGCAACAGCCAGCCGGGGAAAATATAGAGTTCTCCAACCACCGGTTTGAAGCTGATCAAAGATCGCGAAAATCGTTGTTTGCCGCCAATCAAAAAATTGATGAAGCCAGCTTGTCGACCGGAAATGTAGTTTCGGCGTTCCTCTTCCTGATCGACGTCGGGCACTCTCAAATACAGTACCCCGGAAATGTCGCCCGAATGAAAATGAACCGGACTGGGTGTTCCTGCATATTGGCTGACAACCCAGAACACGTCGAAATCAACTGCCTTCGGCGTCTCCCGCTCCACAGCTTCCACGTAATGACGAATCGCTTCGGTGATTGTACATTTTAGTGAGTCATCGCCGCCGTAAAGACACTCGTCGTCTGCCAGTTGAAACTCGGCTCCGCATCCGACTGTCAGCGCATCGTCAGCTCGTTGGTTGAGATACTCAATCAGATCCTGAGAGACCGTTGTTCTTGCAATCAGCGGGCCGAACGGAGAAAGAAAATCCATTCGAGGAATACTGTCCCTGGAGAAGAGTACATCTTCCGTTGCTTCATATTTTTTCAAACGACGACTTTTTTCAATTTGGTCCATGACTCTATTCTCCGCCGATTCGCGGCAGTGTTCTGGTGCATTGAGTTTCGAAATATTGGGCGAGTGTCACGAGTCCTTATCAACATCGCAAGACATCCCAGCCGTGACACTTTCGCAATGGTAGTCCATCGTTGACAGTGAGTCGTCGCAAGCGGACCATCGGATGAATTCGCAGGTTAAGGACAGGCTCCGCTTCAGCGGAAATTTCCTGCCCATTTCAGTCAACAGCCTGTCCATAGGTGAAAATGGGAACTCAATGCTGCAGACAGCAGTCGGGGCACAGGCATGTAGTTCGGCAGATGTAGCAGGTGACAGGATCGTACGATTGCTGGATGATGTTCGACAAACTTACAATCTAGATTGAACGAGTGCAGAATCGATAGTCATTCCAGAACAGGACAATCTCATGGCCAGACTTTCACGACGCGGATTTCTAAGAAACACAACGGCTGCTGCGGGAGCCTCCTTGTTGCTGACAGGGACTCGTGCGTCAGGAAAAATTCTGGGAGCGAATGATCGAGTTCGCATTGCGGTTGCCGGATTGAATGGACGCGGCCAAAGTCATCTGGCTGGATGGATGGATCAGCCCAATGTCGAGATCGCCTATTTGATTGATCCTGACAAAAAAGTTCTGGCGAATGCTATGAACGGTCTGCAGTCGCGTTTGCAGGATAACTTCAAGGCCAAAGGAATCGCCGATGTTCGTGAAGCATTGGAAGACAAAAACCTCGATGCAATTTCTGTCGCAACACCAAACCATTGGCATTCGCTGATTACGATCTGGGCAGCGCAGGCGGGAAAGCACGTCTATGTCGAAAAGCCAATGAGCCATGATGTTGGCGAAGGTCGAATTTGCGTGGCGGCTCAGGAGAAGTATGGCGTCGTTATTCAACATGGCACACAAAGCCGCAGCGATGCAAAAATTGCGGGACTGCATGAAGCAATCCAGGCCGGTCAGTTCGGGAAGCTGAAGATCTCGTACGGATATTGCTGTAAACGTCGCAAGTCAATCGATTTCAAACCGATCTCTGATCCTCCTGCGGATCTGGACTGGAACCTCTGGCGTGGCCCTGCAGTGATAGATCAATTTCACGCCAATTACGTGCACTACAACTGGCACTGGTTTTGGAAAACCGGAAATGGCGACCTGAATAATCAGGGAACTCATCAGTTGGATATTGCACGCTGGGCGCTGGATAAGGATCTGACTCATCCTGTCAGGGCCATGGCGATTGGAGGACGATTCCAATGGAACGATCAGGGAGAAACTCCTAACACCATGTTGGCGATCGCTGAGTATGCAAACGGCCAACAGGTGTTCTTCAACGTTCGGAATGTGGACTATCCAAAGTATGAACAACAGGTCGAAAATGAATATTACTTCGAAGACGGCGGAAAGATCATTCGTGGTCTTTATTACGCACCGGGAAGCCAGAATGGCGAAAAACTGAATATCAAACCAGGAAAGGTCACACCGGGCGGTAACTGGACCGCGTTTATCACAGCCTGCCGTGAAGGAAAGCCGGAACTCGCTAACGGAAATGTTTACGATGCCCATTACGGATGCGTGCTCGGCCACTTGATGAACAATTCCTATCGACTCGGCGAGAAGGTCCCGTTCAATGCAAAAGCGGGAAGATTTGGCGACAACAAAGATGCCGCGGAGCATTTCCTGAAACTGCACGAGACCATGCGGGACGGCGTGGGCGTGCCGGAAGACGGAGCCGAATACACTGTTGGTCCATGGGTCACATTCGATCCCAAAACGGAAACTCACACAGGCGAATTTGCAACAGAAGCCAACGCTCTGTTGAAAGATACAAATCGCGCTGGCTTTGAAATTCCAACGCTGGATAAAGTCTAATGCCCCGTCAGTGTGTGCTTCTGAAAGCTGGCAGAACAGAGCGGAGCGAGTTCCCGCAATGTCACAAGTCAGCGGAGCACACGCTGTTCAGTCCGGCAGACAATTCGATATCCATCGTTTCACAAAAAAAGCGATCATGCTTCGTCAATCGTAGTTTGAGGATTTGAATAAAGGCGGACAAGCTGTCCGCGCTCCGGGAGCGCGGGCGTCTCGCCCGCTGAGCATTCCTCAGTTCGACATTGAAAGTGCACAACGGCATCGTTCTCATCGCCGGCACGTGGCTGTAGTATTGGAGCACAATCCTGGATGGCCCCAGTTCACACTCGAGTTCATACTCTTCGCAGTCACGATTGAGTTGTTTACCGTCAGCCGAAGGAGTACGCGAATGCGGCCACCAACGTACGCCTCTGACTTACTGTAAAAAAAACAGCTCCGTCGGGACCGTTTGAATTATACGATCATTCAAGTTCAAGCTTTCTTGGCATTTGCATTCTGCAACCAGCAGACGGCTCAGTTGAAACTTGCTGCTCGTTTCTGTCACGAATATTTTCGCCATTATTCTCAGGTGCTCGGCCAAAAGATTGGCATGGGCTTGCTGCTAAGGTCTTTTGATGACACGAGTCTACATAGTTGCTGCCAGGCGAACGCCGTTCGGTCGGTTTCGAGGTAAATTGTCCGGCAAAAGCCCGGTGGAACTTGCATCCACGGCTTCGATTTCCACGCTGGAAGGAATTGACCGGAGTTCTGTCGACCAGATTATTCTTGGAAATGTTCTGTCGGCAGGGCACGGAATGAATATCGCCCGACAGGTTGCGGTGAATATCGGACTTCCCATCACTGCGCCAGCCTACACCATTAACATGATGTGCGGATCGGGGATGCAGGCCGCCTTGCTGGGCGCTCAGGCAATTCGGTGTGGTGACGCTCATGTTGTCCTGGTCGGTGGCGTGGAATCCATGTCGCAGTCAGCGATGCTGATGAAGCGAGTGGGAAAGGGTCAATCGTTGTCTCTTGAGAACGCAGTCGACTCGATGCAAACCGATGGTCTGGTGGACAGTTTTAGTCACCGCCACATGGCCGAAACTGCGGAAGATCTGGCTCGCGAATGCAAGATCAGTCGACACGAACAGGATGCGTGGGCTGAACGCAGCCAAAGTTTGTACGCAAGGGCTTCGGCGCTTGGTTATTTCGTCGATGAAATTGACCCCGTGGAGGATTGCCAGCAAGACGAACACCCTCGACCGGAAGTTGATCAGGCGTCACTGGCAGTTCTGAAGCCGATCTTTGATCCAACCGGTTCCGTCACAGCGGGAAACTCATCCGGAATCAACGACGGTGCTGCCATGTTACTTCTTGCGGACGGATCTGCAGTTAAAAAGCACGGCTGGACAATTCTGGCCGAACTAACAGCGGGTACATCCATTGGTTGCGATCCAGGGCGGATGGGACTTGGCCCGGTCCATGCCATCCGCAAACTTCTGTCAATGATGGGCTCGACTTTGCAGGACTTTGACCATCTGGAAATCAATGAAGCGTTCGCCGCTCAGACACTGGCCTGTCTCAAGCAGCTTGAGGTTCAAGTGGACTTCTCGCGGGCTGACGTTAGTACTGGGATCGCGTCTGGCTCACCACTTGAGATCAACGCACATGGCGGCGCGATCGCGATCGGTCATCCTCTGGCCGCAAGTGGCGCGAGACTGTTGGTTCATCTGGCATGGCAGATTGCTCGCGGCCGTTCAAAGAAATCACTCGCATCTCTGTGCATCGGCGGTGGCATGGGCATCGCCACTTCACTGAGTGAGGCGATATTGTGAGGCGATATTGTGAGGCGATATTGTGAGGCGATATTGTGAGGCGATATTGTGAGGCGATATTGTGAGGCGATATTGTGAGGCGATATTGTGAGGCAGTTTTCGTCCGCGCTGTCACTTGGTAATGCGGGTATTATGATTCGACGTTGAACCTCGCTGCCGCATTGGCGAGACAGCAGAGTCTGCCGCGTGTATGCTTTGGCCAGGCACGATTTCACGAACGAGCCGTGTGTAATCGACTCCTGGATTTGGCACTGGATTGGCTGTTCAAAAAGAATCGCACAAATGGTTAACTCCCGCACTCCCTGGTATTGCCGATTGATCGCAGCCCTGATGCTTGCTGCCGGATTGTGGCTTGTCTGTGGTGTGTCAGGGATGCGATCAGAATTCGATCGACTGCGCGCGGAAGCCGGCTTTCTGCTTGCACAGCAGGACTATCGCAGTGCAGAGAGCATTGTCGAGCGTCTCTTAAATCTCAAGCCTGCGGATGAATGGAGTCGGTTGTTCGCAGCCGAACTGGCAGCTCACCGTTACAAGACAGAGGAGTCGCTGAATCTCTACTCGGGGCTGACGGATTCCAGCAATCGGCATATCGCCCTGCGTGCAAGAATTGGTGTGGCTGAACGGCAATACTATTCCGGAAACCTGAAAGCATCAGAACTCGCTTGCCTCTCGGCACTGGCACTGGAGCCCCGCGCTCTCACAGCCAATCGTCGGATGGCCAACGTTCTTTATTTGCAGGGGCGCACCTGGGAGGCGCGGCCCTATCTTGAAGAATTGGTCCGTCAGGGAGACTTCATCGCTGATGAACTTGTGATGCTCTCGTCAACAGAACAATGGGTCACGGAAGCGTCGGACTATCGAAGCAAGTATGCTGACAACATTCGGCTCGAACTTGGGATGGCCAAGATTGCTTCATTGCAGAATCTGAATGAAGAAGCCCTGGAGCGACTCGGACGAATCACTGCGGCGGAACCTGAACTTGGCGAGGCTCAGGCGATACTCGGAAAAACACTGCTTGCCCTTGGCGATCGAACGTCATTCGAAGCTTGGAAAGTCCGCCTGACGCCGTCGCACCTCCAACATCCAGAAGTTTGGCAGGCCCTCGCATTAGATGCGCAGCAAACCGGTCGGCACGAAGAAGTGATCCGCTGTTGCGTTGAAGTATTGAAGCGAAACCCTTTCCATGGTGTCGCGACCTATCAGCTTTCCCAGGAACTGAGCCGCGCGGGTGAGTTCGAACTCGCAGGCGAAATGCTGGAAAGATCCCGCCGAATTTCGGACATCAGCATCCAGGCCGGGGACCTTCGACAGATCGTCGATTTTCAGATGATGCGCCGCGTTTCCGAGTTACAACTTGAGCTCGGACGCAATCTGGAAGCCGCCGGCTGGGCCGATCTCGCGCATCGCTTTGGACCAAACGAAGACTGGCATTCCACTGTCCACAAAATCGCGATGTCGAAGAAATTTTCGAATGTGGGCGAAGTCCCGGGACTCGACGAAGTCCAGAAGATCGCCGCACGACTCTCCGATACTTCAAGCCTTTCAACACCGCCGATCGTTGCGTCCTTATCGTCGGAACGGATTCAGTTTGAAGACGTTGCTGCAACGAAGGGCCTTATTTTTCAATACGATATTGGTAAAGATATCGATGCCGGAATGGAGCATATCTTCGAAACAACTGGAGGTGGTGTTGCTGTCATCGACTTTGACCTGGACACGAGGCCGGATGTTTATTTTTCCCAATCCTGTGACTGGATGAAAGTTCCCGATCCCAACGCTAAGTCGAATCAGCTTTTTCGAAATCGAGTTGGCGAGGAATTCCTCCCCTGCACGGACGTGGCAGGGGTGTCAGAATTTCGCTTCAGCCAGGGCGTCACGGCGGGAGATTTTGATAATGATGGTTTCCCGGATCTCTATGTTTGCAACCTCGGGGAGAACTCCTGCTTTCGCAGCAATGGTGACGGGACATTCACGGAAGTTGCAACAACAATTGGAGCATCGTCCGACTTGTGGTCGTTGAGTGCCGCCTTTGCAGACCTGAATGATGACAGTTTTCCGGACCTCTACGTCGTCAACTATTTGAACGCCGCAGAAGTGGCGGCTCGCTCGTGTAAGCATGAAGGACAGCCTCGATCCTGCGCGCCGACCATGTTTTCTGGTGCGGAAGATCGCCTGTTTTTGAACGACGGTGCGGGTAACTTTCGAGATGTCTCTGAAGAATCCGGTGTCAGCCGACTCGATGGCAAAGGGCTGGCCATACAGATCGCTGATTTCCTGGATGACGGTCGGCTCTCCGTCTATGTGGGCAATGACACAATCGCAAATTTTCTGTATGTACGTTCGGGGATTACAAATCAGGGAGTTCCTCTGTTCAATGAGGAAGCAACCACGAGGGGACTTGCTTATAACGACAAGGGACAGGCACAGGCAACCATGGGAATCACCGTCGCTGACATCAATGGTGACCGTTTGCTGGATCTGTTTGCCACCAATTTCTATCAGGATGCGAATACGTTTTACGTCCAGACTCCCGAGCATTATTTTGAGGAGAAGACTCGAGAGAGTAATCTTTATGACAGCAGCTTTTACATGCTCGGATTCGGTGCGCAGTTCATTGATGCAACTTGCAGTGGTCTATCAGACCTCTTCGTGACGAACGGACATGTGGATCGCACATTCGCCACTGGTGAACCAGACAGAATGGTACCGCACTTCTATCGAAATCAGGGAAACGGCACGTTCGCTGTTGAAGGCGCTGAAAGTATCGGACCATACTTCTCCCTCGAATCGCTTGGCCGCGCCATGGCAGTGTTTGACTGGAACAACGATGGCCTGACAGATGTACTCATCACGCATCTTGATCGTCCGGCGGCACTGTTGAGTAATGTAACGAACACGTCCAGCCAGTTTTTGTGTGTAACACTGGTCGGGGTAAAATCAGCACGAGCACCCATTGGTGCTGCGCTCGAGCTTGAAACAAGTGACGGAACCGTTCTTTATAAGCAATTGACGACAGGTGATGGTTACCAGGTTAGAAATGATCAGCGGGTTCATTTCGGACTCGGAACAAATGAAGCTCGCCGTGTCACCATTCGCTGGCCTGGCAACCACACGGAGACGTTTGAAATTCCTGTTCAGAGTCGATTCATAACAATCGTCGAAGGCCAGGGCGTGTTCTTGCAGCCATAACGTGGCTTCCAGGTTTCCTCTAAAGTGCCGGCATTCGCTCAGAGGCCGTGATTTTATACAAGCTCGAAGCGCCAGCGAGTGGGCTTCGAATACTCAATGGCCCACTCGCTTGCGCTTCGAGCTTGTATGTGGGTGATCGTCAGCTTTCGCCAACCAAAGGTCGACACTCATTTTTAAGCCGCCCCTTAGTCGTTTGAGCAGATCCGACGAAGAAGAAGTGAATCAGGCGACATCTTCGATGCTGGCGATGATGCGATCGATGACGACATCATCAGTCCGTGGGTTAAAGAATACGGCCTTCCATGCTGGCAACGGCACACCATGTGGACTGTAGCCAACGTTGCGTGTAAAGCTTAATCGGGCATCCAGCGCCGGATCCATGGTTGCTTCTCGCTTGTAGTACAGGCGGCGGATTTCCTGGAGAAACTGGTTGCGTTCTTCGACAGTAAGCTGGTTCGTTTCAAAGCGCCGATAGATGTCTTTGGCATCTCGCCCGCGAGGCAGCACCCACCAGCAAACGCCCGGTCCGGGATTTTGGAAATTCAAAACCTTGCAGTAGCTCAGTTCTTCAATTCGCTCTTTCAGTTGACGTGATCGTTCCATCGCATTGGCAACCAGAATTCGATAGCCGTTCAGTCCAATGCCGTTGAGCGACGCCATTACGGAATAGGGGCCGATGCCAGGACGTGAACACTCCAGCGTGAACAACGCGGGATCGTGGCGGAAGTCGGCTTCCGCAAAATACGGAACTTCGTTTGCGGTTCGAGCCAGCAAAGCCAGATCTTCGCGGCGATTCACAATAAACGCGCTCGACGGATAATGGCCCCAGCCCATCTTATGAAAATCGATGGTTACTGAATCGGCTTCACGAAAGCCAGCGGTCGCCTGTTTCGTGCGATCAATCAGAGACAGCGTCGGCTGGCTGATTTCCAGAGAGTTTTCACTGGTGTTGTAATCTGTCAAAAAACAGCTCACCCAGCCGACAGCTGCATCCACATGCAGATGAGGCATCGTTACGTTGTACTGTTTGGCCTTGCGCGTGATAATTTCGCGAACAGCACTGATGTTGTCAATTCCGAAGGCGTCGGTCGTGCCAAATGTGCAGATCACAAATGCAATCAGAATACCGTCGGAGTACAATTCGTCCATCTTTTGTTCCAGCATGTCCAGTCGCATCGACATGGTGGCATCCGTGGTGATCGCATGCAGGTTGTCGATGCCAATTCCCAGCCAGCCGGCCAGTGTGGCATTGGAATAGTGTCCGGCTTCGGAGACGATTCCAGCCAGCCTCGTCCCATGCAGTCCTCGCCGCATCGCTCCTGGTGCTACCTTTTCAATCCCCAGCTTTCCGCCATACAAGTTGGAGATTGTTCCGCCGATGGTAAACACGCCCCAGGGCGACTGTGTGTGGTAGAAAATCAGATTGGCCAGCGCGGTGATTGACTTGACCTCCAATTCATTCGAACGCAGGCAATAGGTATCCACACACAGGTTTGGGTTTTTCAGCAAAGCCGCCAGCGAACCGACCAGTGAAGCAAAATTTGGTGGCCCCTTTACGTTTTCCAGATGCAGTTTGGATTGCCAACTGTCTGTTCCCCAAAAAAATGGAAAGATGGCATCGCGAGCATCTTTGAGGTTGCCGGGCAGCGTGTGGATTTCCGGGTTTGCCTGAGCTGTCTCATAATTGCGAGACATGAGTATGCCGGGCGGAAGCGATTGCTCGGCTTCCATCGCAGACAGCATTTCGCCAAAAATTTCCAGCAACTGTTTGCGATCGCAAGTAAAAAAAGTGTCGATCAGCGACTGAAGTCTTGCCTTATCCATTTCGTTGTATTCCGCGATAGCGATGCAAAACCGCGGCAGAGCATGTCGCTGGTTAGTTCAAAATCATCGCCCCAATGCACACATCTTACTTCTGCGCGGATGCCGCTGCCATCGTTGGCGGCACCAACGGACTGGCGGCCTTCTCATTTCAGTGAAAGCATGCCGAGCAAGCGGCCTGTTGAATTAGGGCCACAAGAGGTACGAATGGCATTGGGGGCGGGTATTTGAGTTTGAACATTGTGTCAGAACCTGGTTCAGATGTCGGTTGGCGTTACTCAGCACCACGCGCAGAACTGCTGTGTTCCGCAGTGTGTTTCATTTCTTGTCAAATCACCGAGCGCCGCGCGCAGGCGGGTCAGCAGTGTCATCATTTTCTTCACATTGAACGCCGAGCAGGCCCATTGAAATTCCGGGCGGACATCTTCATGACCGCGAACGACGCATGTCGAAGCAGGCCTTCAGCACCGCGAAGGGAGTCTCTGGGAAATGCTGACGGTCCTTGTAACGCGTCTGCGACTCCCGCTGTTTCATCTTCGCTCGTTGACGGCGACGAGCGTCGTCGAATTCATCGAGAGTCACTTCACGTGGCTGCTTCACGACCGCGTGAAGAGTCGGTGGTAGATGTCGCTCGGAGGTGGACCGTGACGTTTCGCGGTCTCAGCAACCGTCATCAGACGAGCCATTCGTACGGCACCCGCAAGGCTGCGATGCCCAAAAGTGATCTTGCGAAGAACAACCTGCGGTCGCAACCCCCGTTCGGCGTGGTCTCAAAGCCACGACTCATCCAGGAGGACGCCCGAGGAAAAAGACCGGACCCTTTTCCTCTCTCAATGTTATGAAGGATATGGGAATAAGTTGGAGTGATTAAAAACTGATTCACGCTGCCATGTTGCGTCGACTTTATATGGCTGGCCCCGGCGATCCATAGCAGGACATTTTGTAGGTCCTGCTTGCCGAGCAGGACTTTCGCCGCAAGGCGAACCTTGCGCGACGCGGTCCCACCAAACTCGGCCCCGACTTTGGCAAACCACGTGCACCCAAGGTCGCGGCAGGCCGCGAAGTTCTTTCCGGCAGAAAGGACCTACAGCAATGCACCGCCGTACTTCCAGTCTTCTGAATTCTCGATGAGTTCAGCTTTTCGTGGATTGTCGCGAATGTAGTGTGCAATTTGCTCATCCTGTTCATCGCTGCGAGACCAATGGTCGAACCATTCATCTTGCCAAAATCGTCCTTCGGGCAACTCGACAAGCTTGGCGGCTTGATGGCCGGTCCAGCGTTTGAAGTCTTCGAGCGATTCCTTCAATGTTGTTTTCAAAACACTCATGAGAAGGTGAATGTGATTGGGCATGATCACGTACCGATAGACAACCCAGTTTCCAGTGGTCACACGATGCTGAATGGCCTCGACGACCATCTCGGCGATCGCAGGGTCAGCGAGCAGCAGGTTCTCCTGGCTGGAATCGAGCCACTTCTCCATTTCGCGGAAGATCGTTCGAGACAAGAGCAGGCCGGACTCCGTGGTCTTTGCTGACGACTTGCTGGTCAGTTCCTCTGACAGCAAGCGAATTCTTTCCGCCCCCGACGACGGGATTGCACCTGCCAGATGAATTGTAACGAAATATCGTCCCTCTTCGACTTCCCAATGCGGCAGCCGGCCTTGCCAGAATCCGATTGTCTGTGGCTTGCGGAGCATTTGCGAATGATAGCCAATAAGGAATTTTGATGTCCATTCTGTGCGGCGTTTTTGTAGGTCCTGCTTGCCGAACAGGACTTTCGCCGCAAGGCGAACCATGCGAGACGCGGTCCCGCCAAACTCGGTACCGACTTTGGCAAACCACATGCACACATTGTCGCGGCAAGCCGCGAAGTCCTTTCCGGCAGAAAGGACCTACAGTAGGGACATTTTGTAGGTCCTGCTTGCCGAGCAGGACTTTCGCCGCAAGGCGAACCATGCGCGACGCGGGACCGCCAAACTCGGTACCGACTTTGGCAACCCACGTGCACCCGAAGTCGCGGCAAGCCGCGAAGTCCTTTCCGGCAGAAAGGACCTACAGTAGGGACGTTTTGTAGGTCCTGCTTGCCGAGCAGGACTTTCGCCGTAAGGCGAACCTTGCGCGACGCGGTCCCGCGAATCTCGGCCCCGACTTTGGCAAACCACATGCACACATGGTCGCGGCAAGCCGCGAAGTCCTTTCCGGCAGAAAGGACCTACAGTAGGTCCTGCTTGCCGAGCAGGACTTTCGCCGCAAGGCGAACCTCGCGAGACGCGGTCCCGCCAAACTCGGTACCGACTTTGGCAACCCACATGCACCCAAAGTCGCGACAAGTCGCGAAGTCCTTTCCGGCAGAAAGGACCTACAGTAGAAGAACAACGAGAGTCAGCGCGGCAACCAGCTTGCTCAATGTTGCCTGTGCCACAACCAGTTCCAAATTTTTTATTTCGTTGTGTCCGAAAAGTAGAAGTCTGGAGCGTCCGCGAGGGCAGTCTAACAACGAAAAGGAAGCATTTGCAGGCCCTCCGTGCCGAAGAGGGCTTCGCGACTCCCGTGGTTGAGTCGCCTATTGGGAGCCCAGCGCGGTTTTTCGTAAAATTGTGTATTTTGAAAATTATGCCTCCAGATCGTGTCACATGATTCTGCGGGTTGGTGATTGAAGGAATGAATTGGTTTTTCTCGGCAAAACTGCGGCTGGGCCGCTCCAGAGAATGACCTCAGTCCCACAACCATCCAACGCCAAGGCCTACAGAACATGCGAGTTTCCGACTTCTTTCAGTCAATCCTAAGAAGCTCTTCTCCGTCAGTCGCTCGTCGGCATAAATCTGCAACGTCGTCTTCTGAGAAAGCAGAAGTTCTGGAGTTTCGTGAACTGATGACGGTTCAGGTCACGCAGCTTGGTGATTTGAACGTTGTCCCCGAAGAAGGATCATCGAATCCTCAGGAACTGACAGTGATTGGAAACACTGTCTACTTCACAGCGGCCGACAAGACGCACGGTCGAGAACTCTGGAAGAAGAGCGGCGCAAATGCGGCAGTGCTTGTGAAGGATATCTTTGTCGGTACGGAGAGCTCGGGGATTAAAGAACTCACAGCCGTGGGTTCGACCCTTTTCTTCCTCGCAGACGATGGTATTCACGGAGTGGAACTCTGGAAGAGCGACGGCACTACAGCGGGCACAGTTCTGGTGAAAGACGAAGTGCGGGGTTCATCCAACTGGGGCGGTGACGGCGATCTTCTGACAAACGTAAACGGGAAGTTGTTTTATCGCACAGGCAGTCACTACAACCCGGACGGCAACAACATCACCCCGGTCCTCATCAGCAGCGATGGAACCGAAGCCGGAACGGGTGTCGTGACATGGAATCCAACCTTCGCCTATGCGGAACATTCAGAGATCGTCGGCCTCGGATCGCTGGCCATCTTTCCAGGAATATTTAACAACCTCTGGAAGTCCAACGGCACGGCGGCAGGAACGCAGACTATCAACCTTGGGGGCGCTGCGTTTCCAAGGAATCTGACCGTCGTCGGTGGAAACGTCTACTTCACAGCCTACAGCGAAGCATCAGGAACAGAGATCTGGAAGACAAACGGCTCATCGAGCAGTCAGGTGACCAGTTTCACTGCAGTCAATCCGCAACTGGAGAATTTGGTGAATGTGAACGGCACGCTGTACTTCACTTCATATGATGCTGCAAACGGAACGGAACTCTGGAAGACGAACGGTACCCAGGCTGGCACAGCGATGGTCAAGGACATCGTGACCGGCACGGGCTCCAGCTACCCGAAGTACCTGACAGCCGACGGATCAACACTCTACTTCAGTGCAAACGATGGAGTGACCGGTGATGAATTGTGGAAGTCGAACGGCACCGCAGCTGGTACCGTTCGAGTCGGCCACAGCGGAACCACATCAAGTTTCTCGCCACGCGATCTGACCAACGTTGGCGGGATCCTGTACTTCACTGCCAGAACGAACGAAACAGGCTACGAAGTCTGGAGAAGTGATGGAACGACGGCCGGTACCAACGTCTATCAGGAACTGGTGCCCGGATTCGGAAGCTCATTGCCCGAGCATCTCACCAATGTCAATGGAGCACTCGTATTTTCTGCCAACGGGCCACTCGCCTCATCGACATATAGAGGGACTGGCAAAGAACTCTGGCGATACGATCTTGTGGCAAACACGAGGTCCGTCAGCGACATCTTCCGAGGCACGCTCAACTCATCGCCACGCAGCTTTGTTAAGGCTGGGAACAATGTGTTCTTCCTCGCCAACATTGTGACAGATAGCTCAAAGGGCGAAGAACTCTGGAAGATTAACGCAAACGGAACCGGTGCAGTCAAGGTGAAGGACGTCAGTTGGCACTCTGATAGTTCCTCAAGCATTACTCAGATGACGAACGTCAATGGGACGCTCTTCTTTTCAGCCGATGACCCGACATATGGCATTCAACTCTGGAAGAGCAATGGAACAGAAGCAGGCACAGTCATGGTTAGCGAATCCATGGCGCAAAACGGCAGTACATACCCATCCGGGCTGACAAATCTGAATGGCAAGCTCATCTTTACTGCGGAAGGTCCCGACGGTCATGAACTTTGGACCAGTGATGGGACTGCAGCAGGGACCATTCGACTGAAAGACATCGCCGCAGGCCCGAGCAGCAGCATGGCGCAGCACAATAGTCGATTCGTCGTCAATGGTTCAACAGCGTACTTCTTTGCCGATGATGGCATCAACGGCCGTGAACTCTGGAAGACAAATGGCACTGCTGCGGGGACTGTCCTGGTCAAAGACGTTCGCACGGGGGCGGCATCATCCAATCCGAGCCAGCTCGTCAGAGTTGGCAGCTTGATGTATTTCATCGCAGACGACGGAGTCCATGGTGTTGAAATCTGGCAGTCAAACGGCACATCGGCCGGAACATCCCTTGTTGCAGATATGGATCTTTACTGGCTGGACCAATTGACCAGTGCAGGTGGCAAACTCTACTTCACTGCCATCGGCGAGATCTGGTGTCGCAGTACGCCAACCTCTGCTCCCTTTATGCTGAAGGATATCGGCCAACAGAACTGGAGTGGAGACCCGACATCGCTGACAGCAGTCGGCTCAACTCTATTTTTCACCGCAGTTTACGCCACTGACAACCCGTCGTTTGTAGGGCTCGGGCGTGAATTGTGGAAAACCGACGGAACTTCAGCCGGAACAGTCCTGGTCAAAGACATCGTGAACATCCCGGTGAGCCGGTATAATGGCGTTCAATGGGGTTCCAACCCAACAAATCTGGTCAACAACAATGGCACGCTTTATTTCACCGCCAACGACATGATCAACGGCCAGGAGCTGTGGAGATCGGACGGCACTTCCGCCGGGACGACGCTGTTCTATGATTTCACCGGCGACGCGGGCAGCAGTCATCCGGAAAACCTGACTGTGATCAATAACCGCATTTACCTGACGGCTGTCACTGAGAGCAAAGGAAGGGAGGCCTTTGCGGTAACGGATGGACCGGAAGGCACCGCTGGAAACGATGCATTTGTGTTGACGTATGGCAGCACGAGCACTTCAGGGACGGCCACTCTGACCGTCTCCAGCAATGGAGGTGCGATCAGAAATCTCGGTACTTTTCCAATGTCAGTTCCGCTGCTCATTGATGGTCTCGGCGGGACCGACACGATCACTATCAGGGGAACATCATCGAATGATGTCATCTCCGCTGACTATAACGGAATCAGCGTCAATGGTTCGCTGCTGACGCTCGCTTCAATCGAAAACCGAATCCTCAATGGAGGGGCCGGTAATGACACGTACCGTTTCGATGCAGATGGACCCCGAGGTACATATTCGCTTGATGAATCAGGCGGAGGAAACGACACCATCGACTTTTCATCCACAACACTGCTCAGTGTCGCTCTGAACCTGAGCAATGCTGCAACCCAGATCGTGAATGCAAATCTCTCGCTCCGCCTGTTGTCAGGAGGAACGTTTGAGAACGTAATCGGCGGTTCCAGGAACGACATTCTCACCGGAAACTCGCTCTCAAATACTATCACGGGGGGAGCTGGCAGCGATTCGTTAATCGGCGGACTCGGCGATGACATCTATGTGTTTGGCGCGGCGTCTACTGCCGAAGCCGACACGGTCACAGAAGCGGCGAATGCCGGAACAGACACACTGAGCTTCAGCACTCTGACGACCAACGTGGTGCTGAATCTGGGCACGAGTGCGGTGCGTACGGTCCACACGAACCGTACTCTTAAGCTCAACGCAGCCTCGACGTTCGAGAATGCCGTGGGCGGTTCCGGCCATGACACGCTTCTCGGCAATGCACAGGCCAACGTCCTGACCGGCAACGCAGGAAATGACAAACTGACAGGGGGCGTTGGCAGCGATTCGTTGATCGGCGGACTCGGTGATGACATCTATGTGTTTGGTGTGGCGTCGACTGCCGAAGCCGACACGGTCACAGAAGCGGCGAATGCAGGAACAGACACGCTTAGCTTCAGTACTCTGACGACCGACGTGACGTTGAATCTGGGCACGAGTGCGGTGCAGACGATCCACACGAATCGCACGCTTAAGCTCAACGCCGGCTCGACGTTCGAGAATGCCGTGAGCGGTTCCGGTCATGACACGCTTCTCGGCAATGCACAGGGCAACGTCCTGACCAGTAACGCTGGCAACGACATCCTCGTGGGGAACTCTGGCGATGACAGACTTTCTGGGGGAGATGGTCGAGACATACTGATTGGCGGACTCGGTCTCGACACATTGTTCGGCGGGAATGACGACGACATCCTGATCGCAGCACGAACCACCAGCGACGGACTGTTCTCCAAACTGAATGATCTGCGCACGGAATGGATCTCGACCAATACTTATGGGACTCGAATTAACAATTTGCGTTCGGGAGTTGGGGCTTCAATAACTTCTCTCAAGGCCAAAATCAACGTGCTGAATGATGCGGCCGCCATCGACACAATGTCCGGCGGAGGAGGAAGAGACTGGTATTTCCGCGCACTTGATGACGTTATCACGGATCTCCTCGCAGCCGAGAGCATTGATGTGCTTTGACAGGACGCTGAAAGAGACACATCATCTCGCGTCTCTATGTGCTTGGGGGGCATCGCAAAAGCTGCTATGTGTGAATCGTGATATTAGCGAGTGCGCGTACCGGTAACGCGACCGAGCATCGCATAAAGGTGGCAGAGCATCGCATAAAGGTGGCAGAGCATCGCATAAAGGTGGCAGAGCATCGCATAAAGGTGGCAGAGCATCGCATAAAGGTGGCAGGAACCGTTTCGTAAGAAAATAGACAATCGGTTCCTGCCACCTTTTATGCTGTGCCACCTTTTATGCTGCCCGAAGCGTAAGTACTGGCTGACGATTCAGAAACGACGCCTGCTGAACGGCGAGATCGGATCGGTCGTGATCGAACTGGAAACGCTGCTGAAAGGTCGTAAGTCAAAGAACCAAACGACATGGCTGAACTATTTTCGAACTCACGGACTGAAT
>JBGSVD010000095.1:0-4145 GCA_041753135.1 Planctomycetaceae bacterium | reverse complement strand
GACGTGGCTTCGGAGAAATCTTGATCTGAGACAGATCAAGCGACAACGAGAGCCCAACGCGGCAGCCTGCATCCCGACGAAGCGCACCGGGATTTGTTCTTTTCATCAATATGGAATTCGGGCGAGGCGGACATGCTCAGGGATCAAGCGTCGGAAACGACGTTGTTGATTCTGAGTCGTCCTGAACGAAGCGGGTGTGGCAATGGATTGCCGAATCCCGTCACGGGGGCTCATGGGCTTGCTGTCATAGCGAGTTCGTTCAACCGTGCTGACGTGGGGAGCTGTGAGTCTGGCGACAGACCATACCGGGGCTGACAACCTCGGGGATCGGATTAAACGTCCGACCGTGAATAGCTCAACTATGAAAGGCCCAACCTCAACAGGTATGGGAGGGCTTGTCAGTGATTCTACTGGGAGACGGTGCCAAACCGTGGAACGCCGTTCTGAGTGCTGACGGATTGTCAGCCGTGGTTACCCCAATCTTCTGTCTTCGTAGGGGGAAATCCGCGGGCTGTGCCTTGTGACTGGGGATATTGACAGTCGCTTCGCATGCGTTGCTTGTCTTTCGGCAAGCGACCATCGGGAGCGAATACTGTCATTCGAGCGTGAGCTCGAACCCGAGTCAAGGGCCGTGCCCTTGCGGGAAACTGTGACAGGTCGGGAGACCTGAACACACCAGAACGGTCTGAGGGGTAAAACCTTCCAACGACGTGAACCAGTAGAAGAAGTTCAGGAACTAACGCTGGAGCCTCTGTGGTAGCCGGGAATAGCGATCTCGGTGCGTGGTCCTGTCGACCACGTGATTCAAACACCGCAGAGGGGGAGAGTGGTCTGAGTAGAATCTCGCGGGAGCGAGACGGTGGTTCGGTCGAAGGACCAAACAGGGAAGCAGTGGTCGAAGCTGTGCCGTAATTTTACGGTTCGGTGAGTGACCAACGGGAGCGCCCCATCTGGTTCCGAGCGGTAGCTCGAATCGGCTGGCGGAACTTCCGCCCCGCATGGCTGGCAGTCATGACCCGTTCACGATGATCAGAGGGTGATGCCTCTGGGAGTGAAGACGAAAGGACTGAGGAGCAGTATCTTGGGAGTCTGCTGCAGGAAATCGCGTTACGTTTCGACGTAACCTGAGAATCCGGCAGCAGTGATCTTTGGGAAAAGCTCCATCATTGAACGTGTCGCACGTGGCTGGCTCTCCTTCGTGGGAGTCAGCCAATGCGTCAACAGTGGCAGGCAGCAACTCGCAGTTTCAGGAGACCAATCCGGGAGGATTGATCTCTTGAAACGGCAGACTGATGGCGGATACCCGAGTTGCGTCCAACGGACGCGACAGGGTGACGCCGGAGAGGTTGTACTCGGGTGCTATGAATTGTGCGGCTGCACCAAGGGAAGGCAGTGCGAAAGCACGGGCGCCTTTTGCAGACGCGATTAGTGGCCATTTGTGCGGACAGATCTGCAGGCCCTTCGTATGGGTCTCGATCGACATGCGCAAACGAGGACAAGGTTGCCGAACACGGTTTTCTGGCTTTGGAGGTTGAGCCCATCAACCTCCCTTTTGTAGGCCGATCTGACTCAGATCGGCGAAGGTTTACGCGTCACGACCTGAGACAGGTCGTACTACAGGGAGGTGGCATGAATGTGATAGACAACAACAAAGAGGACCATGACATATCGATACGAAGCGCAATCACCGGAAGCCGTCGTGCAACTCATCGCGGCCAGTTACCTGAGACATGGGTTCTACTGGTACGTCACCGGTTCAATCCCCACCGGAAAAGATCCCGCGAAGATCGATCGGAAACTGATCGCAAAGTACGGCATCGACGTCAGTGAGTGGAATCGCCGCAGTCGGAAACAGCGAGGCGTCGCGAACGCACACTACCTGCGTTACCAGCAGTGGTTCATCCTGATGGTCAGCGAAGGCCACCATGCCCTGAAGCAGCCATCAGCCAAAGGCGGCGAAGGCGAACATCTCCGGGACTGCCGACGGGCGCCGATCCGGTTCAATGGCTATTCAATCTCGTACCGCAGAGCCGGAGTCACGCCCGTTGGCGTCGCTTCTCCCAAGTGGCACGCCCATGTTCGCATCGACGACGACACCTATCGAGTCCTCAAGGATCGCTTTCTGGATCTCGCCGTGCATCGATCGGCAGAGACGCTGGCCTCTGAGTTCGCTCGTATCCAGTTCGCCCGATATGCCCCAGTTCGACGGCAACTCCTGAACATCCTCCGAGCCGTCAACGAACGCCGCAAGCAACAGAGCTTCGAGCCCATTCCCCACAGCGCCCTGAAACTCAGACGAACTCCAGTGAAGGTCTATGTGCCACCAGAACCTGACGCCCAACAGCTTGGCACCACGGTGGAGGCCGTCTGATTTATGACTGCGATACCGTATTTTCTGCTCGCACTGCCGATCATCGAACTCGCCACGTCCAACCCAGACGCTGGTGACCTGATGCTTGCGACTTGGCTGCTGAGTATCACTTGGAGAATGGGCTGGCTGCGTTGATGAATTCATCATTTAAGCGAAGCTCTGCCACAAGAGAATGGCGGAAGGGCCTCGGAATGTTTGATGATCACCTGTTTTCACAGGACCCCTTCATCACTGAATGAATAGTGTTCATTGTCCGTGACGACAACATGATCAAGGAGTTTGATCCCGAGCAGCACGCCGGATTCAAAGAGTCGCTTGGTGACTTTGTGATCGTCTTCGCTCGGCAGCCTTGAACCTGACGGATGGTTATGAGCAATCACGATAGCAATGGCTCCGGCAACGATCGCTCGCTGGTAGACTTCGCGAGGTGTGACAAACGCATAGTTTGCCGTGCCGATGGAGACGATGGAATAGGCTGTCACCTGATGCATGGCGTCGAGAAACATCGCGACAAAGTGTTCGCGGCTGTTGTCGGTCAGAACTGATCGCACAAACGTGGCAACGTCGGATGCTGATCTGATTTTGAACAGGGCCTGTTGGCTGTGGATGTAGCTCACGCGTGTTTCGCGAATGAAGGTATCTTCAAACGCTGGCTGGTCCTTTGATGTTGAACACCGGGTTCGAGTTGGCTTCTTGATGGATTCGGTCATTGCTTTGGGTGTCTTCAATTTTGGCATGGTCCTCATGAGTTTTTATCGGTTGTTTGTTTTTCATTCACAAAAAGGCGCCAGCCGATGGAAAACAAACAACCGAGAACGAAGTGAGCAATTGCCAACACTTGAGCGGCAGCATATTGGAACCAGATGACTGCAAGGGCATGACAGATTGTGAAGCAATCTGGCGAGACATTGCTGAGAGCATTCAGGAGAAATCATCACCAACAGTCACCCGTTCCCTCATCCTGCGTGAATCAGTGAACGGCGAGCGAATTCCTCATCGATTCGGGCTCGTCTGCTGGTGAGTCGCGGGGGAGAGAAGTGCGGAAATGCCAAGGCTCACAGATTGCCAGTTTCAGCTTTATGTCAAAACCCGATGGGCGCTGCACACTGGATCGGATTCTGAACGAATAGCCTCGGGCTCAGAAAATGAAACTGAGCAGAAAACTCGGGTTTCTGTGCGAGGATGACACCTTGAGAAAAGCACGTGATCGTTACCAACCAGAAATGATTCCACGTCTTGCGCATTCGCCGATGTTGAGTTACCGTAGCAAGATGAAAGACGTCACCAGCAACAACTTTGGAGTCCTGATTGCCTACCTTGTGCCGGGAGCGACTGCGTTGTGGGGACTGAGTTCCTTCTCGCCGTCAATGCGAGCCTGGTTTGCATCCACTCCGGCAGACGCCCCGACGATCAGCGGCTTCCTGTACCTGACAGTGGCATCATTAGCCGTGGGAATGACGGTCACCGCCATCCGCTGGGCCTGCGTTGATCTGGTTCATTCTACCACGGGACTGAAGGCCCCGGATCTGAACTTCTCCCAACTGCCCGGAAAGGTGGATGCGTACCGGCTGCTCATTGAAATTCATTACGTTCATTATCAGTTCTATAGTTTATGCGGAGCTCCGCATAAACTGTATTATGCGGACCAACGGATTATGCGGAGTGGATGGTTTTGATGGTACATATTTTGTCAGATCTCACGCAATTTGGGCGATAATTCGATTGTGTCGTTCCGCATAAGATGGGAATGCTGTCGCTGGGATTTCACTCAGAA
>JBGSVD010000094.1:0-37272 GCA_041753135.1 Planctomycetaceae bacterium | reverse complement strand
CGGGAACGCAGCCGCTTCGTTGAGCAACTCGTTTTCCATGATCAACGCTACATCGCTGAGTGGCGTGCAAGCTTGCTGATCTGAGACAGATCAGCCTACGTAGCCCCACCTGTCCTCAGGTCGGGAACGCAGCCGCTTTGCTGAGCGACTCGGTTTCCATGATCACCCCGACATCACTGAGCGACGTGCAAGCTTGCTGATCTGAGACAGATCAGCCTACGTAGCCCGACCTGTCCTCAGGTCGGGAACGCAGCCGTTTTGCTGAGCGACTCGGTTTCCATGATCCACCCGACATCGCTGAGTGGCGTGCAATCGTGCTGATCTGAGACAGATCAGCCTACGTAGCCCGACCTGTCTCAGGTCGGGAACGCAGCCGCTTTGCTGAGCAACTTGGTTTCCATGATCAACCCGACATCGCTGAGCGACGTGCAAGCTTGCTGATCTGAGACAGATCAGCCTACGTAGCCCAACATGGTTCACCGACGACACGCTGTGGGGTTCGAAAAAAATTCACAGGATGTTAATCTTCGCGGCAGACGTTCTGTCCATGCCATCACCGTGAGCCTGCGTTATGAATCCCGAGAGTGCTGCGAGAGTCGATGCGGTTTGCGATGCATTTGAAGGTGAATGGAGAGCAGGGCGTGAGCCGGATGTTGCTGCCTCGGTTCAAAGTATGGATGCCGAACTCCGAAACTTCGTGGCGCAGCAGATAATGCTTGTGGACATGGAGTATCGGCGGGCGAAGTATGGGGTGGCTCCGAGCTTTGAAGAGTACGCGACGAGGATGAGGATGAGACTGCCCGATCTTGTCGCCGAGATGGATACGCTTGATGGTGCGGGAGATTTGCACGACACACCGGCGGAGCGGGTTGGATTGCGGGGAAATCGGATCGACGGGAAGTCCCGACCTAAGGACAGGTCGGGCTACACTTTGGGACGTGAGGCAGGGCATGCGGAAATCGGACCGCGGATCCCTGGCTATGAGCTTCTGTCCGAACTTGGTCGTGGTGGAATGGGTGTCGTCTATAAGGCTCGACAGATTCGAGCCGAGCGTCTTGTCGCAGTCAAGACAATTCATGCGCCGAATATGGCCAGTCACGAGCATGTCAAACGATTTCAGGCGGAGTCGATTGCCGCCGCACGGCTGACGCATCCGGGGATCGTGCCCGTCTTCGAAGTTGGTGAATTCAACGGCGTCCATTTCTTCTCGATGGCTTGGATTGACGGTCCCAATCTGGAATCTATGGCTCGTGAACAAGTGCTTTCTTCGAGAGCGGCTGCGGAGATCTGCAGAGAACTGGCGAATGCGCTGGAGTACGCTCATCAACAGGGTGTGATCCATCGCGACATCAAACCACTGAACATTCTGATGGGACTCGATGGACAACCGCGACTGACCGACTTTGGTCTGGCCCGACTCAAGGATCAGGACCAGAGCCTTACGAGCACCGGGCAGATCATTGGAACCGCGACTTACATGCCGCCGGAGAATGCGACCGGCAGCGATGCTGACGCGAAAGCGACCACGGATATCTATTCGCTTGGTGCAACGTTGTATCGTTGCGTCACTGGCAGGCCACCGTTTCAGGCGGCGACAACAATGGAAGTTCTGCGTCAGGTGACGAACGACGAACCCGTGTCGCCACGTCGGCTGAATCGGGAGATCGACGTCGACATCGAAACGCTGTGTTTGAAGTGTCTTGAGAAAGAACCGTCACGGAGATTTCAGACCGCTGGTGAGTTGTCGGCCGAGCTGACTCGGTATCTGAATCGTGAGCCGATTCATTCGCGTCCGATCAGTCCCGTATGGCGAGCCTGGCGATGGTGCCGACGTCGACCGGCCATCGCAACATCTGTCGTGATGTTTGCCTCGCTGATCATGGCGATATCAATCGGCCTGCCGTACGTGCTTTGGCATCGGAATCAGTTGCAGGAGGCGCAGCTGAAGACAGAACATGACGCGCGATTAATCGAACAATCCGAGGCGGCTCGTCAGTTGGAGCAGGTTAGTCGCGTGCAGGCCGAACACTTGGCCGCAGCGAACGCGGCTCGAGCGGCAACGCAGGAATATTTTGTTTCGATCATGAAAGTTCGTGAACTGAAGATGCAGCCGGAACCTACAGCGGGCTGGACATGGGAGGCTCTGGATCTGTTGGAGAAAGCCGCCACGTCGAATGCTGACGGTAAAGATCCGATCGTACTGCGATCACTCATTGCGGACATAATGATGACGCCGGATATGCGTGAGATCGGGCGGATCGAAGTTCCCGCCACGAAATCTCTGGCGGTCAGTCACGATGGAAAACTTCTTGCGGCCGGGGACTGGGCCGGAAGTCCGAGTCAGGTTCGAATTTATCGAATCCACACGACATCCAGCGACGAGAACCAGCAGAGTGTGCAGTTTGAACTAATCCGCGTTTGCTCTGTCAGCACCATCACCGACAATCTTCAATCCGAGTTGATCGAAATGGGTGTCATGTCGGGGACAATCAATCGCGAAGGAATGTGGGCTCTGGATTTCTCTCCAGATGACACTAAAATCGCCGTGGGAACTCGCAATGGGAATATCACGATCTGGAAGATTGATTGTGAGGCACCACAGATTTTGTTCGACAAACGGTATCCCGAAAAAGAGACCGCTCGTTTGCTTTATAGTATGGATGGACGTCAGATCATTGTTGACTACCAGGACCCCGCAACTTTGCGAGTATTCGATGTTGCAACGCAGTCCGATCGAGTGACCACGTTCAACGAACATGTTGACTTCGGCCTTCTGCCCTGTGGCAGAATACTGGCGAGCCGCGACGGATTTATCTCACGCATCTCAGCGAGCTCTTTTGCGGAATCGGTCGAGTTCACGCAGAACGCAAGGTATACGCATATTGGCACCGATTCAGCTCGCTCTGTGGCCGTTGTCGGGACCGTCCCTGCGGCACTGTGGGATCCAATCACTGGCGAGAAGACTCTGACGCTGCACCAATCGGCTTCAGATGCAGATCGCGTTTATGATCTCACACTTGTCGCCGATACGACACTTGCGCTCGCGACACATGAACCGCAGAATCTGAGACTCTGGGATGCGTTGTCAGGCCGACAAGTGTTAGATATTTCTTATCCTGGCAATGAGCGTCCGCTGATTTGTGCCGGACGAGAACGCGACCGCGTTTACGTCCATTCGATAATCAACACGTTCGCATATCAACTTCGATGCTCTCAGCCGGTGCTGGACAATTCTGAGGCTTCGCCTCACGCTCAAGCCGATCTGAGTCAGATCGACCTGCAGAAACAACAAACCCACGCTGAGTCTTCGAGGTCGCTCGCGAATGCCGTGTTGCCCGCGGCGGCATTCGCGCCCGGAGCTCAGGTTCTCTCAACCTTTGCCTTGAGTCACGATCAGCAGCAGATGGCTGTTGTCGAAGCAGCGTCGGTTCGTAATCTGCAGGCGATTCCGGATGGTTATCGAGCGCGTCTTCGAAAGCTGAATACGAGTGACGGCGAAGAAACGGCGCGATGGACATGCCTGCTGCTCGGTTCAGGCGAACATCGAAACACACTGACCGAAGGCGAAGCGGCGACGTTTCTGGATGATGATGCCGTTAACGATGGCAGTAAGATTGCCTTTACCACGCCTGCGGTGGGAAATATCGCAGTTGTCTCGGAAGCTGGTTTTTACTTTCCTTCTGGCGCGGGACTCGACGTCCAGCAAAGTGATCCCATTATTGCCGCGGCTAATACGGCGAGTTGGACAGGCGGAGAGGTCTCATCCGTTTTGGAGTCATCCGGCTTTCGACCTGCCATTGAATTGAAACTTCCTCGCGGCCTGACTCAATCCAGGGAGCGTTTACTGATCCGACTAAACGTTGGTGAAACAGTTCGACACTATGAGATTTCAGATCGTCACCTGGACTCAGCGGGTTGGTACCTGATCTTTCTCGACCAGTTCACGGAAGCACTCGCCCCAGGAACGTGGCGGATTGAAGCCACACTTGTGGAATCAGATCTACGATTCGATTCGAATCCAGGCAATGCGGACACCGCGAATGAGTCGGCGATTCAGGTGGGGCACTTATTCCTGATGCCATGGAAGCGACTCAGTCGAGGTAAGACTCGACCGGTGTATCCTCTAAGGCTTGGGCCATTGGCGCGGCGATTTGATAATGGACTTGCAGCCGTTGTGGAGAGCTGGACGTTGTATCAATGGGGATCTGACCTGTGCGATGTTGCTTCTACCCCGTGGCAGGATGTCTTAAACAGTAAGGAAGATATTGGGAGTGTTTGCGCAAGCCAGCATGGTTGTTTGGTCGGAACGGATTCTGGACTCGTCGCCATCGTAAAACCAGATGGCAGCCAGGATCTCATCGAAGCAGCTCACACCGAGAAGGGAGCGTATGATTCTCGCGATGGAGTGCTGGCAACAGCAGTCGCTGATGAAGTTGGCCTTGCGATTGCTGGTACGCTGCGAGGGCAGATTAAGGTTTACGAATTGCAGAAATCCACGGGAGCTCCTGTTGCAATCACTGACGCTCATGATCGCGAAATTGTGGCGCTGGCCATCACCGACGATGGTCAGCTGATCGCGTCGACAGCAGCCGATGGCTCGCTCCGATTCTGGAAGCGGCACACCGACGCCCTTGAGCTGCTGTTCGAAATGACATCGCAAAAATCAGTCGTTCGGCAATTGATGTTTTCTAAGAACGGTCAGTCTCTGTACGTTCTGCGAGAGGGTGAGCGGGGGATTCGTCGAATTGAACTTGCGGCGATATCCAGTATGTTCAGGCAGGTGGGCCTTGAACTGCCGTGAACGCTGGGCGATGCTCGTGAATCATCTGGCTCTCAGGATTTGACGTCGCCCCATTTTTAAGCACTTCGAAAGCAGTGCAGCCTATGGACTCCGCGAAGCAGCAGCGACACTCCAGCCATGGATGGCGTTGACAAGAAGAGATCATCGATTCGGTCGACGCCAACGAGTTCGAACGTTCGCCTGACCTTAATGACAAAGCATTTGCCGCTCTCGTCGAGGATAGAGACCCGTTGTCAGAGGCCCACGGCGAAGGCGCGATGCTCGACGCGGTTTCAAGTCGATCGCCGTAAATCCTTTCGCCAGTTTGCGCGTCATCGCAGTTCAGAATTCTGTTGATTCCGGGCTTGTAGAGCGAAAATAAGAAACGTCTCTGGCTGCATGGCGAGTGTTTTCAACGGAAGTCGTGACACACTCCGCGTCACTCCGTAACCGATCGAGGGCTTGCGAGAACGTACACGCGAACCACACAACGCGGCGTACATGCGACATTGAAGGAAGATGCACGAGGAAGCTGAACGGCGAATGGGTTTTCGCCAGTGCGAAACGACTGCCCCATTCTTGCACTAACGGCAGACTCAGCAGTTCTGGGATGTGATCTGTTTTGTTCCGTGCTGTCTGTTCTTAGTTGCTGCTCGCTTATGGAGATCAACGGGATCGTGGACTTTGCAATTCCCTGGGAATGTATTCTATATTCCACCCTCGGATGTGTCGCTCGTCGCAAAAGCACTGACTGCTTCAGCACTTCTTCAACCGTATGGAACGTAATCCCAATGCCGGACTTTCAATTCAAGTTTAAGTTTCTGAACAGCCAGGGCCAGGAAGAGGGCTTCTTTTCCAAAAAGGGAAGCTTTGATGGCGAAACACTGCAACTGGACAATGCGGCAATTCCCGTCAGTGCCATTGTTCATCTGGACAACCGCGACAATCGGGTTGTTCTGGCTGTGGCTCAGAAGGAAGGGGATCCGGCAACCGTTTTGTTCGCCGTGACAAGCGGAAGTGTGGCGACTCTGAAGGCCGCATTGGGCAAGGCCCGAAGCGCGGTCTGGGCCGATTTGCATCAATCGGAATTGAAAGCAAAAGGGCGTGGAAGTGAATTTCACGCCGTGGATTGCCCGCATTGCCAGGCGACAATTGACCTGACCGGACATCGGCAGTCACCCCAGGTCAACTGTGAGTTTTGCCACACCGTTGGAACTCTGCACGCTCCGAATAAGGAAGAATCACAATACAGAATTTGTGACGAATGCGGCATGTTCAGCAAGCCTCGCAAATTTACGATTTTCTACTTCTACTTTCTGTTGGTTGTTTACGGCTGGTCCAGTCGATCAACGTGGCGTTGCCCAGCCTGTATGCGCGGCGATGCCTGGAAAATGTTGTTTGGGAATCTGATCTTTGTTCTCGGAGTTCCCGTCGCCATCGTTCAATTGATTCGAGCCTACGGTGGAGCCGACCTTTCAGCGATGTACAAGGGGCTCGATTCTGCCAACATCAAAGCTCGCAAAGGCAACCTGGAAGGCGCGATTGGAGAGTACCGTCGAATTCTGGAAACGTACCCGAACGCTGCGGGCATCAAGTACAACATCGGCCTGGCATTTACTCAGCAAAACCAATTGAACGAAGCGGCAATCACATTGCAGGCTGCGTTGAATGATTGTTGCAATTATCGTCCGGCAGCAACTCTGCTGGCACACTGCTATACACAGCTCGGACGCGAAGAGGATCTGGCTGCGTTGAAGTCTGAATGGGGACACGAGAACGCGGAAGAGCAGGACGAAACTGCACCATTGGATGCCCAATAGAATCATTGCCCCAAAGTACTTTGTTGACCGACTGTTTCCATGCGTTGGCCGATTCGAAATCAAATTCTTCTGCCATTCGCTATTGTTCAGACAATTGCTGTCGCAGTACTTTCGTTCAGTGCCGCCTGGATGGCCGCGGATCGTGCGGAGAAGGTCGCATTCGAAAGACTTGAACGTGTTGTTGCGACATTGGGGAATGCAAGTTTTCCAATTCGTACTCCCATTCTGGAACAGATGAAAGGATTGTCGGGCGCGGACTTCATTGCGTCCGATTCCGGCCTCCGTGTCACCGCTTCGACGCTGACTGATGAACAAGCCAGCCTGATTCTTGCGATGCCTCGTTCGACCGCTGAATCCGGTCGACTGGGGCGACTTCTTCCAGTGAGATCGGGAGAACAAGCCTGGCTCGTGGGAGCGGTCGAGGTACTCAAGTCACCCGAGTTGAAGCAGTTGTTGGTTCTTGTTCCGGAGCAGCAATGGCAGAGTCTTCGTCGTGAAGTGATTCTGCCGCCGCTCATGATTGGAGCCGTCACGTTATTGCTGATGGTGACCGTTTCCTTCTGGCTGGCTGCGAGAATGGGCGGTCGTTTGAAGCGAATGCAGCAACACGTCCAGCAGTTGGCATCCTGCGAGTTTGATCAACTGCTGCCAACGACGGGTGACGATGAACTTCAGGAACTTGCCACGTCAATCAATGGAATGGCGAAGGACCTGCAATTCACGACTCGGCAGATAAGAATCAACGAGCGAACGTCACTGATCACTCAAGTCGCCGGAGGGCTCGCGCATCAACTGCGAAATTCCATCACCGGCGCGAAGATGGCGGTGCAGCTGCACCTGAGACGGTGTCATGATGTTGATCGTGAGAGTTTGAATGTGGCGATCCGACAATTGTCGCTGACCGAGAATCAGATTCGCGGACTGCTCCGATTGACTCGCGACGTCCAGCAGCCTCCGATCATTGGGCGAATCGATCACATTCTGCAAACGGTTCAGGGGCTCCTCGAACCCCAATGTGCTCATTCGGACATTCAGATGTCGTTGCGTCTGCCGTCGGCGAATGCTCGAGAAAAACTGGTCGTGGCAGATTCCGAACAAATGCAGGCATCGCTTTTGAATCTGGTTCAGAATGCCGTGGAAGCTGCCGGGCCTGGCGGTCGAGTGCAAATTGAGGTCTCGTTGCCTGGTGATTCCGAAGCGGCCGATTCGTTGGCTGAGCAGGATCGAAAAATTCGAGTGGAGATCTTCGACAGCGGCCCCGGTGTTTCAGCGGAGCTTGGGGCTCGCATCTTTGAGCCATTCGTCACTGGCAAGCCGGAGGGTGTTGGGCTCGGACTGACACTGGCAGCTCAGACAGCCGAAGAGTTTGGAGGAAGTTTGCAATTCGATCGAGTCAACGGCATGACCAGGTTTCGGTTCGAGATACAAACGCAGCGACCATCCAGCGAAGGAATGCCTTACGCGTGACTTCGTTCTCGGCATCTCGGAATGAAATCGGGCGGATTCCTTGCAACTCTGTCACGCGGCTGGACAATTGCGATCCCACGTAATTCCACGGAAGGAAAAAAGGCGACCTGCGGGTCGTAAAATTCAAGCACGCCGCGCCAGCAATTAAATGGTTCAATTCACACATTGACGCGTCGTGCTTGTGTGTTGGTAAAGTTTCACCCGCCGATCGTCTAATTCCGCTGTTCCCCACAACGGTGCAAAGGATGAGTCGACAATCAGAAATGACATATGAGTTGTTATCAGCGTTGTCGAAGTTTTCGAAATCGCAACGTGAAGCGCCACTCTGTTCACTCTGATTTTTGATCAATCCTGCGTCAATGGGCATTCTGCGAATCTCGCTGTTGGTGCGGTTCGCAGTGACGTCCATGAGAACGAAAGTATTGCGATGTCAGAATCAAAATTGCCTGACGAACAGTCTTCCACGAAGCCTGCCGTAAAGGAATCCGAAGAAGTCTATTCGCCTCAACCCGGCAACCCGCACATGCCGGCGTGGACTGTTGGTGAACTTCCTCCCGCGCCCAAGTTTCAGTGGTCAAGGCTTCCACTAATGCTGGGGCCTGGCCTGGTCATGGGCGGTGCGGCCATCGGTGGTGGCGAATGGCTGACCGGTCCGCTGGTCACAGCTCGTTACGGCGGAGCCCTTTTGTGGCTGGCAACTCTCAGCGTGCTGTTCCAGGTCATCTACAATGTGGAAATCAGCCGCTACACGCTTTACAGCGGAGAACCGATCTTTACCGGAAAGTTCCGAATCGCACCTCATCCGATGTTTTGGTTGATGTTGTATCTGGTGCTGGATTTTGGATCGATCCTTCCGTATCTCGCATCGAATGCCGCCATCCCCGCGGCAGCCTTGATTCGCGGCTACATTCCAAACCCGAAGGATCCGGCTGATGCCAGTCTGCTGAAGATTCTGTCGTGTTGCATCTTCGCGTCAGTGTTCATTCCGCTTTCGCTGGGAGGAAAGGTTTACAATTCCATTAAGATCATGATGAGCGTCAAGCTGTTTGTCGTGATCAGCTTTCTGATGTTCCTGGCGATCGGCTATTCGAGCCGCGATACATGGATCGAAATTGGAACTGGATTTTTTAAGTTTGGTAACGTCCCGATTGTTCCTGTTGAAGATCTGAACGAAAACGGCAAAGTCGACGAAGGTGAAAAGCCGCATGGCCCCAACGTCGACAACTTATTTTCAGCATGGTCTGAAGGACGCAGTCTTGCGTTCGATCTTTCCATGCTGGGAGTTCTCGCGTCCATGGCGGCGATCTCCGGAAATGGCGGATTGACCAACACTCCGATTAGTTCGTTCACTCGCGATCAGGGCTGGGGAATGGGCGCCCATGTCGGATCGATCCCAAGTATGGTCGGCGGACATGAGATTGGGCTGTCACATTCGGGCAAGGTCTTTCGCATCACTGCGGACTCACTCAAGAGATGGTTCGGCTGGATCGCTCATGTGGAACGCGAACAGTACCTTGTCTGGTTGCCTGCGTGTTTCATTGGGCTCGCTCTTCCCAGTATGTTGTCGGTGGAGTTTCTTGCGAAAAGAACCGTGCTTGACGACAAATGGCAGGCCGCCGCAATGACGGCAAACGGAGTCAAAACGGCCGTCGGACCTTCGCTTGGTCCCTCTTTCTGGTACTTCACTTTGTTCTGTGGACTGCTGATTCTGGGAACCAGTATGGCGGCGACCGCAGACGGTGTTCTTCGACGATGGGTGGACGTTTTCTGGACCGGCAGTAAGCGTCTGCAAACGTGGGATACACGGCATATCGGACGACTCTACTTTGGTGTTTTGTGCGTCTACTTCTGCCTTGGACTTACGATGCTGCTTTTCGTTCGCGGCGACACATTGTTGGTGACGGCCACGGGGATGATGTACAACTACGCACTTGGATTCAGCTGTCTGCACACACTCGTTGTGAACACAACCTTGCTTCCGCAGGAAATCAGACCCAAAGTCTGGCAACGTGTCGGGCTCGTATGCGGGTCGATATTCTTCCTGACGATCGGTGCACTGGCAACCTACGCGGAGTGGCCGAAACTCAAGGCGGGAATCCAAAAGAGTTTTGCTGCAAAAACGAGTTCAGACGCGACAGCGAATTAGTGTGACAGAAGCTGATTAACCTAATCGCAGTCCCGATTGAGTTGTTAATCCGTCAGCCGCAGGCGTACGTTGGTCGCCGCATCCGTGTACGCATCCGGCTAACGGCGAAACGAAAAACCGCTCCATCGGGACCGTTTGAAGTACAACTCACTCCCAAAGCCCGTTCGACAACATCGAACGGGCTTTGGGAGTGAGTTGTTCCAGAGGTGAATTTGCTGGAGTTAGGAATTGACGACGTGCTGAGGCTGCCTATTGGAGTAAATGCTTCGCCTCCTTTAGAACACGCGCTTCGTCCGGCGGCGAAACGATTCGTTGCCAGCGGCTTGTGTTGAGAAACCTACAGAGCATACCGCCAGAGTTCGAGGCTACTGACTTTGACCAGCATTGCTCGAACGGACGAATTGAGAGGCGTCTTGTCTCGGTCGTACAGCGTTGGATTTCAGAATTCTTGCGTTCCGCTTTTTTTGCGAATGGAATCATGGGTACCGGTGAGTTGGCTGCGTTGGCCGCTGCGGCATTGTGGGCGTGTTCGAGTTTGTTCTATGGCCGAACGAAATTGTCGGCATGGCAAATCAATTTCGGCAAGAACTTGCTGGCATCGATCATTCTCTGCCTGCATCTTTTCCTGGTGACCAGTTTCGCGGGCCGTTCGATGTTTGCGGCCGATCGAAATACATGGCTTCTCCTGGCCGTCAGCAGCCTGATTGGCATCGTCATTGGTGATACTTTCTATTTTCGCAGCCTGCAGATTCTTGGTCCACGTCGAGCTCTCATCGTGGCAATGACGTCTCCCTTGTTTGCGACCATTGTTGGCTGGCTCGTTTTGGGGGAGACTCTTTCGCTGATCAGTATCAGTGGAATCGCGCTGACACTGGCCGGTGTTGCTGTGGTGATCGGTGAACGAGGGACATCCAGTGAATCGGCCGGGCACTTTCCCGCGTCTGCAACTCGCGGGATAGTGATGGGGCTGCTGGCTGCTGTTTGCAATGCCGGAGGCGGAACGTTCAATCGCCTGGGAACTCATGGAAGTGCGGCGATGTCGGCCGCCGGTTGCGATCCGCTCGAAGCAACCGTGATTCGAGTCGTTCTTGCGTCTTTCGTTTCGATTGCTTTGGCGGTTCTGACGGGATCTCTGATCAAGACCGCGCGACAATCGTTTCAGCCGACTGCACTGAAGACCTATTTCCCTGCGATCATCTGCGGCCCGTGGCTCGGGATCTGGATGAGTCAAATTGCCTACAAAAATTCGTATCTGGCAATCACACTGACGCTGACCTGCACGACACCACTGTTTGTCCTGCCAATTCTTCGCATTGCTTACGGATACAAAGTCACACTCCGCGCACTGCTGGGAGCTATCATCGCCCTGTTTGGCGTTTACCTCACAGTCGCCGGTTAACAATGTAGAACGATTGTCTCAATCGTTCATGAGCAGTTGAGACAACTGCTCTACAATGGGCGGGCATTCAATTTCCTGCCGCTCGTCTCACAACGCACGATCCATGGTCGCCGCTCATAGACGCCTGTCGAGATGGCTCGCATCCTCGCCGCGATCTCTTCGCCAACCGAGTGAACAGTAGTCGCGGATGATCGTCAACATGGGAGGGCGAGGCTCCTGCCGAGCCATTGGACTCGCGGAAACTCGCGGCTCAGCAGGAGCTTCGCCCTCCCGGAATTGGACGCATTGACGGTGTACCGAAATCCGCGACTGCACCCCCGCAATCATCGCAGCCTCCGCAGTGCTTGACAGGTCTTCGGTGTTGTCCCAAACTGAAGAGCCTACCCGCGTTTCCAACAATGAGTCGGCCTGTTGCTCATTGCGCCCACACGACCCAAATCCTGAGTACAGCCACGTGACCCACCTTCTGTTTGCTCGCCCTATTCGTTCGGTTATTGCCATCCTGTCAATCAGTATGGGATTTATCGCCTCATTGAACACCGCGTGTGCCGTGGACAAGACGGACGTACTACGTCGCGAGAATCTTGTCGCATGGTGCATCGTTCCGTTCGATGCAAAAAAAAGAGGTCCAGCTGAACGTGCTCTGATGCTGAAGGAACTTGGCATCACCCGCTGCGCTTATGACTGGCGTGAGGAGCATGTGCCTTCGTTCGAACAGGAAATTCTGGAATACAAAAAACACGGGATTGAGTACTTCGCGTTCTGGAGTGTGCAGGAAGAAGCTTTTCAACTGTTTGAAAAGCATGGACTGCATCCGCAGATCTGGCAGATCGTTGGTGCTCCGGCGGGCGAAACACAGGAAGAAAAAGTTGAAGCTGCCGCCCAGCGAATGGTTGATCTTGCGAAACGCACTCAGGCCATGGGATGCAAGCTGGGGCTTTATAACCACGGAGGCTGGGATGGCGAGCCAAAGAATCTTGTGGCCGTGTGCAAGCGTCTTCGTGAACTGGGCCATAACAATGTTGGCATCGTTTACAACTTCCATCATGGTCACGGCCATATTGAGGACTGGGCCGAGTCATTCGCGATGATGAAACCGTATCTGCACTGCCTGAATCTTGATGGGATGAATCCGAACGAGCAACCAAAGATTCTGGGCATCGGCAAGGGAGCTCACGAGCTGGAGATGATTCGGACTGTGGTTGAAAGTGGTTACGATGGGCCAATCGGGATTATTGATCATCGCGACAATCTGGATGCTTATGAATCACTGCTCGAAAATCGCGATGGGCTTGAGTGGGTTCGTAAAGAGATCGAAAAACCAGGAAGCGGCGGACCAAGGCCCGCTCACGCTGTTGTTCCTGCAATGCCGTCAAATCGAACTGGCCATGTTTTCCCTGGTTCCGACGCTTATCGAAAAGCGCCGATCACAGTTGATGTTCGCGCCACGATTAGAAGTCGTGATCAATACAATATTCTGATGGCCAGTGATACGAAGGCGTCGGTCGAACATTGGGAGTTGTTTTCCATGAACGGCAGCGGCATGTTGACGGCCTACTTACCTGGTCGAACGCCCGATCATGTTCACAGCCAGGCCATGATTTGTGATGATCATGCTCACACCTTGTCGATGACATTGGCGCAGGATCAGGTTCAGCTTTTCGTGGACGGAAAGCTGGTGGCCGAGCAGGCGGTTGCACTCAAAGACGGTGGTGCGAGCGTTCCGGGTGACCTTGCGATCGGGCGTTTGGTTGAAGGACAGTTCGGGTTTAACGGAATCATTGAGTGGGCCAGAATATCGAAAGGTGTCAGAGAGATCACTTCCGAAATTGAAACAGTCCCGACACGCGATAACGCAACCGTTGGCTTATGGGAATTCAAAGATGGTAAGCCTCTGAGCAATGCATCCGCAATGGACGTAAAGCAGCCAGTTGTCGTCCGTGAGCTTCCTTATGATGCTGATCTTGTGACCTCATTGGTCATCGAAGCACAGGCCCATGGTGATGCTGTTCGCGGAGCTGCGGTTTTCACAAGTCCACGGATTGCTTGTCTGTCATGTCATAAAGCTGGCAAAGACGGTGGCACGGTCGGTCCCGATTTGACTGCGATCGCGAAAGATCGAAAACTTGATCACCTCGTCGAATCCGTACTCTGGCCGAGGCGAGATGTAAAACCAGAGTTTGTTAACTGGCAGGTTGTAACCGTCGAGGGAAAGGTTCTGACTGGCTACAAGCATTCGTCCGACGGCACGATGGTGACTCTGCGGGACCCGGCATCGGGAAAACTGACTGAGATTGCGAAAAGTGATATCGAGGAAGAGATCGCTGTTGGCACCGTGATGCCAAGTGGACTTACCGCGGCGATGACGAAGCAGCAGCAACTGGATCTGATTCGATTCCTCAGCGAATTGGGAAAAGATGGTCGGCCGCTTTCAGATGATCTCCTGCAGGCGATTGCTCACAGTCAAATGCATGGGCCGGCGGAATTCCCCGTGACCAGGGAGCCGATGTTCGCCTCAAGCTGGCCGAATTCCACGCAGCCGGTCAATCGAGATCGAATTTATGATTTCTACACCAAGCAGGCCGAGTATTTTCGGCAGCAGCATCATACCCCGATGTTGCTGGCGCCGTTTCCGGGACTCGATGGCGGTCATCAGGGACACTGGGGAAATCAGAACGATACTGTCTGGGCCGATGGACGCTGGAACGATGCTCAACTTGGCAGTATGCAGGCGGGCGTTTTTCACGGTGACGGGATTAACGTCACTCGAGGTGTGTGTCTTCAATTGGGTGACAACGGCGATGTGACGGCTTGCTTCAATCCTGACACTTTGAAATATGAGGCAGTTTGGTCGAATGGCTTCGTGAGCTTCGATCCTTTTCGACACGGATTCATAGGCGGCCTCAAGTTGGCAGGAACATCGCAGCCGATTCCCGAGCAGACCGCGCCGAGCAAGCCATTCAAGTATCATGGATTCTATCGCCACGGAAAACGCGTGGTGTTTGCGTATCGTATTGGTGACGTTGAGTATCTTGATGCTCCGTGGGCAGCGAGTGGTCGCTTTGTTCGTGAAGTTGCTCCTGTCGAACAGCATTCGATGAAAGAAGTTACAACATCCGGGGGAGCAAGGCAGTGGCCTCAGGTCGTTTCCACGAAAATTATTCCGGGCACGGGTAAACCGTATGCTGTGGATACCATCGAATTGCCGTACGACAACCCATGGAAGGTGCCCGTGTTTTGCGGTGATCATGATTTCCTGCCCGATGGCACCGCGCTGGTGTGTACGATGCAGGGAGATGTATGGAAAGTAACAGGGCTGGACTCGGGAATTGATGCTCCCGGACAAGCTCAGTGGACACGTTTTGCTTCGGGACTGCATCATGCCCTTGGCCTGGTCGTTTCCGATGGGCAGATTTACGTCCAGTGTCGTGATCAGCTCACCCGTTTGTCGGATCTCAACAACGACGGGGAAGCAGACTTTTACGAATGCTTCAGCAATGCCTTTGTCACGTCTCCTGCTGGTCATGACTACATTTGCGGCCTGCAGCGGGACTCGCAGGGCAATTTCTTCATGGCGTCCGGTAACCAGGGACTTATGCGGATTTCCGCGGATGGCCAGAACGCAGAAGTGATCGCAACAGGTTTTCGTAATCCTGACGGATTGGGGATTCTTCCCGATGGCACAGTGACGTTGCCTGTTTCTGAAGGTGACTGGACGCCAGCCTCGGCAATTAACGCTGTTCGAAATGCCAGCACCCGATCATCTGAAGTCCCTCTTCACTTTGGTTATGGTGGCCCAAAGAACGGAAAACCGCCGGAGTTCCCTTTCGCGTATTTGCCACGAGGAATGGACAATTCCAGTGGCGGCCAGGTCTACGTCGACAGTGAGAAATTCGGACCACTCAAAGATCAGTTGCTCCATTTCTCCTTTGGCGCGGGAACCTGGTTCGCTGCTTTGCGAGATGAAGTTGATGGCCAGCTCCAGGCCGGCATCGTACCCATGGCAGGTGATTTTCTATCAGGTGTGCATCGAGCCCGTTTTCGTGACGCTGATGGCCAGCTTTATGTATCGGGAATGTCAGGCTGGGGATCATACACGCCGGACGATGGCTGCTTTCAGAGAGTTCGCTTCACCGGCGGAAAGGCGCAGTTGCCCATCGCGTTTCATGTCCACCAAAATGGCGTGCGAATTACGTTTGCTGAACCCGTTGACAAAACAATTGCTTCTGATTTGAAGCAGCACTTTGCTCAGGCGTGGAACTATCGATACAGCGGAGCATACGGTTCCGTCGAATACTCAACGACTCATCCTGGAGTCGCCGGACATGATCCGATGTTGATCTCAGGCGCGCATGTACTGGCGGACGGCCACTCCATCTTTCTGGAGATCCCTGACATTCAGCCGGTGAATCAACTGCACATTCGAATGCATGTCAATGCTGATGAATCAACCGTATGTGGTCCAACAGGAAGCGGTCATGACCTGTTCATAACAGTGAATAAACTCGACGGACCGTTTGTCGGTTTGCCTGGTTACGAACATCGAGAGAAAACGATCGCCGCACACCCGCTTCTGTCAGACCTCGCTCTCAATGCAGTGCAAGTGCCTAACCCATGGCGGCACAAGATTCCGTCCTCGCGCAAGATTGAAATTGAAACGGGAAAAAACCTGACTTACGGCACTCGCGAGTTCCCGGTAAAAGCTGGAGAGGCTATAGCCTTTACTCTCTCCAATCCCGATGTTGTGCCGCATAATTGGGTGTTGGTGCGATCAGGTTCGCTGAGGACCGTTGGGGAGCTGGGGAATCAGTTGATCGCCAATCCAGAGGCTTATGCTCGGCATTACATTCCGGAGTCGAACGACATTCTGGCCCACACAGATATTGTCGGCCCACGTGATAGTCAGACGATCTACTTCAAGGCACCTGAAGAACCAGGACGATATCCGTTCCTCTGTACCTTTCCAGGGCATTGGATGGTAATGAATGGCGAAATGATTGTTGAATCGAAATAGTTAGTGGATGCTCAACTGTCCGCTCAGGCGACCAGCAGATTGAAAAGTCCCGATTGAGCCCGAGACGCCAGTGTGGTGTCTCACGTAGTCGTTGAATTATCCCGTAGCGGAATTCGTCAGAATTCCCCATGTAGCCGAATTCTGACGAATCCGGCTACATGGTAATGCGCTAAATCAAAATGAAACGAACTTGAGAGACACTACACTAGCCGACTCGACAGCAAGACATCGGTTAGCGATCTTTCTCACTTTCCTTTTGCGGTAGTGGACCTTGCTAAAGGTCCCGAAGTGACGGGATCTTTAGCAAGATCCACTACCTCCAACCCCCATTTTTCATCTTGACAGAGCAATTACGCCTCAGGCTCAGGAAAAGTGGATTTGGTAAATTGGTTTCCGCCGCTCACCTGAATGAATTGCACTCCGCCCGTGGCCAACTTGCAAAACCCAGCACTGAGCCTTGAAAATCAGAGGCCTGATTCTGTTGCCTGCTGTCCTTTGGCATACGTTGTGTAAAGATAAATCGAAATCGGCAGATCACCAAGATGCTGCACAATCAGTGGATGAACTGTAGACCATTCCATTCCGCCGACGCCTGTGCATAAACGGGGCATAGCGATGCTCTTGATGTCGCTTATTTCCAATTCATGCCGCAGTCGTTTCAGGCAGTGACTCAGATTCGCTATGGTCGCTCGGCCAGGACGAGTTCCATGGCCATGCTCACCTTCCTGAGTCAACAGATTGAAGATTCGGACACCCCCAACTCCGCTCCAGACCCAAAGTTCACCAGGCTTCGGATGCGTTTGATGCGCATAATGTCGAAAGTCTTTTGCCATTGCGGGCCATTGTTCTCGCAACGCCAGCGCAAGGCCACTGTCGAAATGATCGTTCGGAGCGACACCGTGGGCAATCGCTTGTGCTTTGGTCAACAGAATGTCGCCAGTGACTTCGTGAATCATGAGGAACTGCTTTCACAATGATGGGTGGGGAACAAACCTTTATGGCGTTTTAACTGTCAGCCTTGCGTCGCAATTCCGATGCCAGAATATCAGTCCTCACCACTCAGGCAGATTCGTACCGGCGATTATTTTTCCACGCCCGCGAATTCTGCATCTCAGTCCTGGAGATATGGATCATCGGACCATTTTCGCCTCGTCCGTGCACACCCGCATTCGTCAGCCCACGCGCGCTTGTGTGACATTCGCGTGAAGCCGTGCGGACTTGCACACCGACGGACAGCGAAAAAAATCGTCGTATGTCACAATCTCTGACGCGAATGCTCCGGCACACCTGTTGCATTTGCTGATGAAGAAGAATGCAGAACGATCTCCACGGGGCCGCGTGATCGGCACATGAACGCCTGAACTGTGAAATCGCACGATTTAGCTTTTTAACTATTAGCCTGAGGCGTACACGGAAGCGGCGAACAACGTACGCTTCCAGCTAACGGTTAAGCGAAAATCATCTCCGTCGGCACCATCTGAAATATAACCGGACATTGCCCTGACGGGCCGAGCGAAAACACGACGCCCAGGTGATGGCCTGGTGCACTTTCTCACGGGAACAGCAAACATGAACACCGATCAGCCGAACATGTTAAAGATTCTCTCTGCGACCAAGTTTGCCGACGGAATGCCGAATGCCCAGCTGCAGTGTCTCTGCCGTGCGTCACGCTTGATCAAGTTCCCCGCCGGAGCAAAGCTGTTTGAGGAAGGGCGAATGGAAGATGAAGTGTTCGTCATCTCTTCAGGGCAAGTAGATCTGTCGATGCATGTCCCGGGACGAGGAAACGTCGCCTTCCTGACCGCGGGTCCTGGAGATCTGGTCGGCTGGTCCGGATTGATCTCCGACGGCCGCATGACAGCTACTGCAACTGCGACTGAAGACGCGACCGTCATTGCTCTTTCTGGAAAACGGCTTCAGGATCTTTGCGCCTTCGAAAAAGATCTGGGCTACGTGTTATTGAAGCGAGTTGCTCAGGTACTTTCACAGCGCCTGATTTCAACACGCGTGCAGTTATTGGACCTCAATGCCGGCAACGCATCGTCTGGTACGAATCCGCGCGGTGATTGACAAATTCATAATGGCAGGAGCACTGCCGAAGCCGTCTCGCAAACAGTCAATTAACGACAATGCCGTTCAACGAACGGCCTGTGAAGTAGAGGAATCGGCGCAAGCCGTCCGGTGAGCCAGCTCTTTTACAGGTACTCACCGGGCAGCTCGCGCTGCTCCGCTACTTTTTGAACGGCATTGCAATTAACGAGACCCAAAATAGAACAACATCAATCCCAGCGCGATCCTGTGAGCCATGTCGGGCAGTAAGTCTGGCATCGACATCAGCTCCGGAATTCCTGCAATCGCAACGGCCAGCAGCACGATGATTGCCTTCAGGTCGCCCCAGCCAGAAGACGGACGACGTCCCGTTCGACTTCCCAACCATGAGCCCATGTGACGAAAGAATGCGCCGATAACGTAGGCCGCAACGATACCAAGCAGCGATACAGCCCGCGGCTCCCAAATGCGTTTTTCTTTGTACAGAAACACGCCGAGCCCAACGAATGCTGCCAGAATGAGAAACCGGATACTGTGTCGCGGAAGAAACAGCGGATGCTTGTCCTGCTCGATCAATCCCTGCTCCTGAATTTTTTTCAGAACATCGGGCGGAAGTGATACGAACCGTCGGGATGTAAAATAGTGGGCGAGAGCGATCAGCAGTGTCTCGGTCCAGATCAGATCCAGGTCATGTCCTCGCGCAACGCTCATGCAGACAATGACGACCACGAACAAAGTGAGGATGGCCCGCACGCTGCCCACCGGCAGTCCCAGTGGTGGCCAATATCTTGGTGAGCCTGCAGGTTCGAGCATTGAAGAATCCTTAACTTGCCAGCTCACCGAAATAGTGAATCGCAGCGACCGATTCCCTGATCACGCAGCCCAGGTCGAAGCGTCTCTTCATGGCCCATTGTACAAAATGGGAGAAGGAAACAATCTCTGACAGAAATTCGCCCAGCAGCGTCAAACCTGAACACCGATTGGGTCTGTTGATTCAAGACGCTGGCTGAGGTTCTGAATTTCGTCTAACTGGCAGGCTCGACGACGTTCATCTTCTTTTGACGGATCTCGCAGTTCCAGCATGATTGAACTGCGTACGTAACGCAGTCCTCGCACAAGGATGTCGCGTTCCTGAGAGGTCAATTCAACGTTAAGCATTCCGTCCATTGGGTACGAAACTCCGCAACAATTTCCTCAACAGTGTCGGAGCCCTCATGAATCCTCAACTGAAAGACGCCAGCAACAAAATCGCAAGGCTGGCAGAAAAAACGGTCTCAAATCCTGACCGTCTCTGAAGTGTACGCCTCAAATACGGTCGCCTCAAGCACTCAAACAAAAACCCGTCTTAATCTTCCGGACTCGGGTGTCGTCCGGAACATCTGGCCCGCTGACACAAAGCAATTCGATCGGGCAACTCTGGATATCGCCAGCAACGGTTTTTTCATCGCCATACAACTTTTTTGGCAATGCGACTCATGTTTCCCTGCCCGGCGCTCAACCCAGGCCAGCGAGGCGGCCTAATCTGTCCCACGACAATACTACGTTGGATTGTTCAATGTCGCATCCGGAGTTCACGTCTGTGTGCGATCGGCGACTGATTCATTGGCAACGACAACGTCAGTCTATTCGTCTTTCTGCGCTCGTAAGTGGCCATTTCGGAAGGCTGCAGCCATTGCTCTTGGGATCTCGGCTTCCGCAATCACAACTTCTGCCTGATTTTCCTGTGTCAGAGCCCGCATTTCCTGCTCTTCCGCAACGGCTGCGGCACGTCGTTCTTCGGCATGAGCCCGCGCGATTCGCATGTCGGCTTCGGCCTGATCCGCCTGCAGCCGAGCACCGACGTTGTCTCCGACGTCGATATCAGCGATGTCAATCGAAACAATTTCGTAGGCAGTTTGTGAGTCCAGTCCTTTGGCCAACACGGTGCGAGCAATCAGCATCGGATTTGCAAGAACATCCTTGTGGCTTTCGCAAGAGCCGATTGCTGAAACGATACCCTCTCCAACGCGAGCAATGATTGTTTCTTCCGTGGCACCACCAATCAACTGAGTGATGTTTGTACGAACTGTCACGCGAGCCTTGGCCTTAAGCTGAATTCCGTTTTTCGCAATACCATCCAGAGTTGGGCGGCCAGTTCGTGACGGGTCCGGGCAGTCAATCACCTTCGTCTTGACGCTCGTCTGAACAGCTTCAAGGACATTTCGTCCGGCCAAATCGATTGCTGCTGCTGTATTCCAGTCCAACGCGATCTGTGCGCGGTGGGCGGCAATGAGAGCTCGAACAACAAGGGGAACGTTACCACCGGCCAGATAATGAGATTCCATTGCGTTTGTCGTAATGTTCGCCACGCCGGCCTGCACGGACATAATTCGGCAGTCCACAATAACCTGCGGATTCACTTTCTTGAGTTTCATCACGACCATTTGCAAAGGTCCAATGACGGCTCCCGACATGAACGCTCGAAACCACAGCGAAAATACAGACGCAAAAATCCCCAGAAACACGAGCAGAATCATCCCGAAGATGACTCCCACACAAATCAAAAGCACTTGCGGAAACGACAGGCTTGTCCCATCCTGAGCAAACAGCATCAATGAATCATGATCCAGCATAGAGTGTCTCCATAAAGGTCGGTGCATTTGAGTCACTTCGAGTGTACAGGATCTTCCTGAACATTGGCAATTGATACGAACTTGCGACTGCCATCAATCCCTGAATCCATTTTTGACATTCAAGAAACCAGATGATCGGACTGCGCTGGATTCGGCACCGATGCTCAAGAATTCGTTCATATTGTCGCCTGGGGCACGCTCGATACGATCCCCATTACTGATTTCGGGGAACTGTCCAAGATCAGACTCCATCGTGAAGCCCTGTTTCAGTTCCAGGCACGGGTCACAACGGCTAACATTTTGAACCACTTGCCCTGGTGTCGTGACTTATGCAGTCGTTGCATTTATTGGTCGCGGAATTCGTCGGAATCCCCGGTCGTGTCCGAATTCTGAAGAATTCAGACACGAGTCCGGTCCGCACCTGAAAATGAAACGACACAATGGACACGACACCAGAGAAGTGTTTCTGAACGGCCACAGGGGCTTGCAAGATCAAAGAGATTTCTCATTTTCTCTTTTGAATTTTTTCTGTTCAACTCTGTTTGAATAATTTGTTGGAGGACGACAGTGAGTATTGACGCTCGGCTTGTTGAACTTGGCATTACACTTCCTCCGACGCCTCAGCCCGGCGGTGTTTATACGCCCGTTGTCATTGTTGACAAGTTGGGTTATGTCTCGGGACAGGTGCCGTATGACGCCGACGGAAAGCTGATGACTGGCCGAGTTGGTTCCGACTTAACGCAGGAGCAAGGAGCCGTTGCGGCTCGCGCTGTCGCCTTGACGATGCTTGCAACCATCAAGGCTTCACTTGGTTCGCTTGATCGAGTCAAACGCATTGTTAAGGTTCTGGGAATGGTGAATTCAACACCCGATTTTCTTTACCATCCCGCCGTCATGAATGGTTTCAGTAACACGATGGTAGAAATCTTCGGCGAAGCCGGCAAAGCCGCTCGCAGCGCTGTTGGCATGGGCTCACTTCCATACAACGTGCCAGTGGAAGTAGAAGCGATCCTTGAACTACACGACTAACCTTCAGGGCGTAATTGATCATCCGATTGATTGCGATTGACGATCTGACCGCCGTCCGATTCCTGCCCTCTGTTGAGCCTACCCATGATTCGATACCCGTTGATTTCAACCGTTTGTCTGCTGTCGCTCTTCGTTGGAGATATTAGTCTCTTTGCACAGGAAGAAATCGAACACCACGAGATACGACTGTTGCCTCGTGAGCTGACACTCAGTGGCGTGGAAGGTGTTCACGGGGTCCTCGCCGAGCGATTTGTCGATTCGGAAGCCATCGGTCCGGCAAAAGAGCCGCCAACTCTGGTGAGCGAAAATCCAGACGTGGTTCGCGTGGAGGGTTTGAGACTGATTCCAGTCAGCAACGGAAAAACGACCGTGCGAATTCAGGGATCAAGCGACGAAGGGGCATCGCAATCTGTGACAGTGGACGGGATGGACAAATCATTCGTCTGGTCGTTTCGTAATCACGTGGAGCCGGTGCTTGCCAGGCAGGGTTGCAATTCCGGAGCTTGCCACGGAGCACTTGCCGGAAAGGGAGGTTTTCGGCTTTCTCTTCGAGGCTATGATCCTGACCGCGACTATTTCTGCATCGTTGAGCAACAACTGGGACGCCGAGTTGAACCGGCAGAGCCATCTTCAAGCTTGCTTCTGACCAAGCCCACAATGGCAGTACCACACAAGGGAGGTTTGAAGCTCAAGCCTGATTCCTGGCACTACCGCGTCGTTGCGGAATGGATCGCGGCGGGCGCGGCGGCTCCTTCGGAGAACGATGCTCGCCTGAAGAGTCTGGAAATTCTGCCCGAGCGCACAAAGCTGAAGCCGGGCTCAAGTCAGCCCCTGTTGGTGCGAGCTCACTATTCTGATGGTCGCGTCGAAGATGTCACTTCGCTGGCGAAATTTACGTCCTCCAACGAAGCCGTGTCGACAGTCGATGAATTCGGGAATATCAACGTCGTTGGCCCTGGAGAAGGCGCAATTACGGCGTGGTTTTCCAGTCAGATTGTGATTGCTCGCGTGACCGTGCCGTTTTCAAACAGCATCGCTCCGGAAGAGTTTGCTGACGCTGCTCGCCGAAATTTCATCGATGATCTGGTGTTTCAGCAGTTGGAACGGTTGAATCTGAAACCGTCACCCAGATCATCAGATGAAGTGTTCGTTCGCCGAGTGTTTCTTGACACAATCGGAACGTTGCCGAGCAGCACCGAAGTGCGTGCCTTTCTCGCTGATGACTCCGCTGACAAACGCGATCGTTTGATCGATGCTCTGATGGAACGGCCAGAGTATGTGGATTACTGGACGTATCGCTGGTCGGATCTTTTACTATTGAACGGCACCGAGCTTCGTCCGGACGCAATTAAGGCTTACTACAAATGGGTTCATGATCGGGTCGCCGCGAACACGCCATGGGATAAATTGGTTCGCGAACTTGTCACAGCCAAGGGCTCTAGTTTTGAAAACGGGGCCACCAATTTTTACGCACTGCATCAGTCGCCGGAAGACATGGCGGAAAACGTCAGCCAGGCATTTCTGGGCCTCTCGATCGGCTGTGCAAAGTGCCACAATCATCCCCTGGAGAAATGGACGAACGACCAATACTATTCTTTTGCCAATCTGTTCTCACGAGTGCGAGCAAAAGGCTGGGGCGGCGATTCACGCAATGGAGACGGGCTGCTGACATTGGTCACTGCAACATCGGGAGAACTTGTTCAGCCTCGAACTGGAAAGCCGCAACCTCCGACGCCTCTGGATGGCGTTCCAATGTCGATGGACAGCGAAGTGGACCGTCGAGATGTTGCAGCAGAATGGCTGACATCGCCAGATAACTCCATGTTTGCTCGATCTGTCACCAATCGCGTCTGGAAGAACTTCTTCGGAGTCGGGCTGGTGGAGCAGGTGGACGACATGCGAGCGTCCAATCCCGCAAGTAACGAAGAACTGCTCGCAGGTGCAGCCGCGTATCTTGTGAAGGAAAACTTCGACATCAAGGCGCTGGTAAAAACCATTCTTCAGTCGGAGGCCTATCAGCGCAGCAGTGAAACTCTTCCGGAGAACGCTGGCGACACACGTTATTACTCTCGTTATTTTCCGCGGCGAATGATGGCAGAAGTGCTTCTGGATGCTGTCTCGCAAGTCACCGATGTGCCAACGGAATTCACGAAGATCCTGTACCCGGGGGCCGATGTGAGACCAACGGACGCTTATCCGAAGGGAACCAGAGCAATTCAACTGCACGATTCCGCTGTTGAATCCTACTTCCTGCAAACGTTTGGCAGAAATCAACGTCGAATTACCTGTGAGTGCGAACGGTCTGATGAACCGAGCATGGTTCAGGTGCTTCATATCTCCAATGGAATCACCGTGAATGAAAAACTGGCTGTTTCGGAAAATCGGTTGTCACGCTGGCTTGCCGAATCGGGAAGCGATGAAAAGCTGATTGAGGATCTCTTCCTGACCGCACTTTCTCGGCTCCCAAAGCAGAAAGAATGTGAGGAAATCATACAGATTATGGCTGCGACGCCAGCTGTAGAGCGTCGAATTGTTCTGGAAGATGTCGTCTGGGGCATTGTCAGCAGTCGGGAGTTCCTATTCAATCACTGATGGAAATTCGTGCAGCACTGCACATCTTGCCAACATTCAGGTGGCCCTGGGATCGTCTTGATTGGAAAGTTCTGGCCTGTTTATCGAAGTTTGCTGCAATCAGGTCGTTTCACAGGCATAAACGGTCTGCGGTTTGCAATATTGTGCCACTCCCATTGTCGAGCGTTCCATCTTCGCTTCTGCTGTGAAACGAATCTGGATTTCGGGCGTATTTCGGTTTGAGCGGAATAGAATAAGTCGAGACCGGGTTCGTAAGAATTCGGACGCGAGGCGACATACCACCCGAAGTTGCAGGAATTCAACTACACTTCAACAGCTTCAGTTCACCAGCTAAGTCATTCGCCCACGCGAAGAGTGTCTTATTGTTCTCTCACCACGCTATTGCTTGAAATATGTCTGAAAACCAATTGTCACCTCGTGAAGTTTTGGCCCTTTGTCGCCAGCGTGAGATTCGCGCGATTGATTTGCGATTCACAGATTTCTGTGGTTCTCAACGGCACTTTACGATCCCAGCCGACCAACTGACTGAAGAGAGCTTTGAGCACGGCTTTTCCTTTGACGGCTCATCAATGCGGGGCTGGCAGGCGATTCACGAAAGCGACATGCTGATCGTTCCGGAATCGCAAACTTGCTTTGTCGATCCTTTTATGAAATCCACGTTGGCGATGCTCTGCAACGTGAAGGATCCGGTCACGCATCAGACTTATCCCAGAGATCCGCGGAACATCGCTCGCAAAGCGGAAAACTACATGCTGTCCACCGGGATCGCGGACAAAGCGCTATTCGGCGCGGAGTCTGAGTTCTTTGTTTTCGACGATGTTCGATTTGATCAGCGCGAGCATGAAGGCTACTACTACATTGACAGCATTGAAGGTCAATGGAACCGCGGTGCTGGTGACCGACCGGGCGGAAATCATATTCGCCATCGTGAAGGTTACCTGCCGATGCCTCCAGTCGATACGCTGCAGGATCTTCGTACCGAAATCATGATGACTCTTGAAGACAGCGGAATTCGAACGGAAGGCCAGCACCACGAAGTCGCCTCCGGTGGTCAATGTGAAGTTGATCTGAAAAACGACACGCTTGTTGTGATGTCCGACAAGCTGGTGAGACTGAAGTACATCGTCCGAAACGTGGCTCACCGATATGGTAAGACAGCCACGTTTATGCCGAAGCCGATCTGGAACGACAACGGCTCCGGGCTGCATATGGTCCTTTCTCTCTGGAAGGATGATCATGCCTTGTTTGCCGGAAGCGGATATGGTGGGCTTAGTGAAACCGCCATGTTTGCGATCGGCGGTTTGTTGCAGCACGCTCCGGCATTGCTTGCATTCTGCTGCCCAACTACGAACAGCTACAAGCGATTGACACCAGGCTTCGAAGCGCCGGTGAATTTGTCCTATAGCTATCGAAATCGATCTGCAGCGATTCGCATCCCTGCAAATACTGGACACGAATCGCGGCGACGTTTTGAGTTCCGATGTCCGGACTCAGCCTGCAATCCGTATCTTGCAATGTCCGCCATTCTGATGGCGATGCTGGACGGAATTCAGAATCGAGTTTCTCCCGGTCGTCCCCAGGATAAGGATCTTTATGACCTGGCACCCGAAGAGCGAGCTGGCTTGGTTTGCACCCCATCGTCCCTTGAAGCGGCCCTGGATGCGTTGGAAAAAGATAACGATTTCCTGCTAAGAGGCGATGTTTTCACGCCGGATGTGATTGAAAGGTGGATTCAGCACAAGCGAGAAGTTGAAGTCAAGGCAATAAATCAGCGCCCTCACCCATATGAATTTGCATTGTATTTCGACTGCTGAACAGAAGAAATCCATTGCAACGGGGTTTGGCATTGTCCCCTGGGGTGACTATACTCTGGTCGTCAGAGATACCCCTGAACAGGGGGTAGGCTGCAACGAGCGCCAATTTGAATCAATGAATGGAGATGATTTGTTATGAGCCAGCCCTTTCAAAACTATGACCCATACGCTGCTCCTCGCGACATGTTCGTGATTGATGCTCAGCTTAGCGAGCGGCTTAGTTTCCTTCGCAAAGTGTACGTGCATGTTTTCGGCGCGATTCTGCTGATGGTTGGTCTCGAAGCACTCATCTTCACTTCGGGATTCAATGTCACTCTGCTGCAAATGATGGGACAGTCGTGGTGGATCAGCCTTCTGATCTTCATGGGTGTTGCCTGGTTCGCGGAGTCACTGGCCTACAGCGGAGCGTCCGCAGTCGCTCAGTACACAGGCCTGGGATTATTCGTCGGAGTTCAAGCAGTTATCTCCGCTCCCATATTGACCATTGCAACCCACACGAATCCAGATCTGATCGGTCAGGCTGCGTTTGTGACTCTGCTGATCACCGGGGCTTTGACACTTTTTGTGGTTTTGTCGAAGTCGGATTTTTCGTTCATGCGAAACGCGTTGTTTCTTGCAGGGCTTGGACTTTTTGCTGTCAGTCTCGGATCAGCGTTCTTCGGATTCAGTCTCGGTCTGGGTTTCTCGGTGGGCGTTGTCGTGCTGATGTGCGGCTACATTCTGTATGAAACTTCACTCATCATGCATCACCTGCCAACCAACGCTCATGTGGCCGGCGCCTTGATGATCTTCGGCTCAATCGCAGTGCTGTTCCGCCAGATCCTCTCCATCATGATGCGATTGCGAGACTAATTACACAGGCGTTTTCGATTTCAATGAGCCCGCCCAGGTCCAGCCTGCGTGGGCTCTGTTCGTATTGCTGATTCGCATGATCGAGCAAACTATGGCTCTGCCCAAAGATAAACATGACGCTCTTTTGGACTACAGCCTTCAGCTTTGCCATCTACTGTCCGGAAATGGCGCGAAAGTACTAAAGACACAAATGGCGAATATCGTCGCCAGAATTGGACAACTGGCCGAAGTTCCACATGTCCATTTGCTTATCGTGAGAAAGAAAAAATCGGCGAACCCTTCGGTTTCGCTTCTGGCCGAATGGTCATCGACTTCTCATTCTCTCATTGGACCACGTTTGCAAGGCGTCCCCCTGCCGTTTCTGGGTAAGGAAGCAGTCGCCACTCTAAAAGCCGGCACTCCGTTTTTTTCCACGTTTGACGAACAGAAGAATGCATGCAGCAAATTCATCTCCGGCCTGCTGCGTGAATTGGATTTGTCGTCGTACGACTTGATTCCGATCGTATCTGACGGCGATTTGACCGCGATCGTGGGACTGGCGCATCAACAGGATTCCGAATATCTGGATTCGCAAAGTCGTCGCACAATTCAATTGATTGGAAGTATGCTCGTGAGATCCATTCTGCTGGATCGCCGCGAACGAATTCGCCGTCGGAATCATCGGCAATGGAAACGCGTCGCGAACGGCGCCTGCGACTTTGCACTCCGAATCGATTCTCGTCTGGAAATCTGCAACGTCATTCCATTTCGTCAGGAAAAGCCGCCACAGGCAACCGGTCTGCTGATAACGGAGTTCGTTCTGCAGAGTTCGTGCGAATCCGTGGTCGAAGCGATTCAGTCCGTCAAAACACTTTTGGAGCCGCGTTCGCTGCAGTTTTTCGCGATCAACTCCAGCGGCAGACCGTGTTCGTACGCCGCAAGAATTGAACCGCCTTCGGCCAAATCCGGCAAGCGGGAACTCACGATGTACCTCACGAACAACGACGTCGAACGTGCTCATGCGGAAGAGTTGAGCAGCTTGCGGGATCAGTTGGATCGTGCGACTCGCCTGAGTCTCCTTGGAAACATTGCAACGGAATTCGCCCATCAGCTCACTCAACCATTGCAGGCCATTACGAATCACCTGCACACGTTGTCCATGCGAGTCTCCAGGAAACAGGCTCAGCGATCGATTATTGCCTGCGTCAACAATATTGAAACCAGCGTTGATCATGCGGCTGCCATTATCAGGAGCCTGCGTGATTTTGTAACGAATCGTCGAATGTCACTCACTCAGACCAGCGTTGTGAAAATGGTTTCCCATGCTGTTGCTATGGTCGAAGCACAGTCCGAACGGAACGGAACAAAGATCATCGTGGATGAGACCTCCGGCATTCTGAGTCGGGACAGCAGTCCGGATGTTTTCGTCGACGAAGTGCAAACCACGCACGTAATAATCAATCTGCTGGTCAACGCGATTGAAGCCTGCGTTGAAGCAGACACGGAATCGCCAATCATCACAGTGTCGGCCACCGTTGATAGCGCGCGGACGCATGTGATTGTCGAAGTTTCTGACAACGGGCCAGGGATTATTCGTGAGAACCCGGAAAGTGTATTCGACCGCTTCTTCACGACGAAATCGGAAGGCTTCGGAATTGGTCTCGCGATCTGCCGCGATGTCATCGAGCGCCAGGATGGAAATATCCACGCTCGAAATAATCCGGATAGAGGATGTTGTTTCTACTTCACTCTCCCTCTGTTTACAGGGCAAGTGCAGGACGATTCGCGCGGGCACTCGGAGCATGACGAATAGACTTTGACCGGACACAGAAAGACACGCTTCCGTGATGTTCGAAGGCGGCTGGCTGCAGACAGGAACGATCCGAGAGAGTTCACACAATTTCGCAGGGTGCTGCGACCTGGCGAATGGCCGTGAGTAGTTCTGCAAGATCGTCAGTCGTCGTCATCGGATTCATCAGACAAGCCCGTAACGCTGCCATCCCATCCAGCGTGGTCTGGACGATGTAGAACGAACCAGAGCGAATCAGATTCGTGCGAAGATCGCGTTGGAAGCGATTCATTTCTTCTGACGAAGCATTTTGCATGAACGTCGGCCTGTACCGGAAGACAACGATATTGCATTCAGGCTCGTGCAGCTTTTCAAAGTCGTCGGCCGCATCCAGCATTTCGACAAACGCACGAGTGAGACTCATTGTTCGATCGACGAGCTGGGCAAATATCTGCTCTCCGAAAGCGCACCAAAGTCCCCACAACCCGAAGCCCACAGCGCGTTTCGTGCATTCGATCGTTCGCATTCCCATGTCCACGTCCGCCATTCCAGGAGCCGATGGATCAAACAGGTAAGGAGCATTCTGCTGAAACGTCTCAAATCGATGACTACGATTCTTGTACAAAACGGCCGCGCAAAGCGCGGGGACGAACATCATCTTGTGAGCATCCCAGACAATGCTGTCTGCTCGTTCAATTCCAGCGAGCTTGTCGCGATGCTGGCCGCTCATCAAAAGTCCGCCACCGTGAGCGGCATCCACATGAAGCCACACGCCATGTTTTTCGCACACATCCGCAAGGCTGTTCAGATCATCGAAAGCCCCCGTCGGCGTAGCACAGGCGCAGGAGGACACTGCTATGATCTGACGCCCTTCTGAAAGCAACTTCTGAATCAAGTGATCCAGCTGCACGCTGTCTATATGCCGTTTGGAATCCGACGGCGTTTTGAACACCTGTCGAGCGCCAAGGCCCAGAATTCCCGCCGCGCGAGTCACACAGTAATGCGCGTCGGTATGCGAGATAAGAACCGCATTCGACGGAACGCCGTTCTCCCAACTGTCAGGGAGAGCCACGTTCCGCGCTGTCAGCAACGCGGTCAGATTCGCCAGCGAACCTCCATGAGTCAGCAGGCCGGTTCCTTGATTCTCATTCCAGCCCACCTTCAGGCACAGCGACTTGACGATCGCATGTTCGACGGCCGTAGCCCATGGCCCCATTTCGTAAACGGCCATCGGTTGATTCGTGATGGAATTGACCGCGTCAAAAAGCCCTGCAATTGGAACGGACGCCGGAACCTGGTGCCCGATATAGTGCGGATGATGCAGATTCTGACCGGACTGGAGCATCTTGTTCAGGATCGCCGAAATACGATCGACAACTGGTGACGACTGTTCAGTGTCTGCGTTCTGCATCCAGTCGAAGGCTTCTCGAATCGCCTCCTGCGGATCGGTCCAATTCAAAACGGCCGATTCAGCATTCGCCATTCGCTGCATATGAGCAGTCAGCAGGCTCTGCCAGGTTGTCGTTGCTTCGGCAAACAAAGTCGACGAATACGCCTGACTCAATAGAGAATCATTCTGAGTGGTCATCGATCGGCTTTCGGAATCAAACGTGTCGCAGCGCCACGGCCGGCGAGTTTCGGGTTTCCATGTAATGCAGGGAACTGTATTTCAAAAATGCGGTTTCCGAAACAGCCCCGCAAAACCATTTGATCCGTGTCACAACCGGCATTTTCAGAAAAATTTGTCAGATCGGCACGGGAGACTTCCCACCACAACTGATTCTGTACACGTTTGCAAATTCTATGACCTAAGTTCACAGAGAGAAACGTTGCGATGTTGCAACGAACTGACATCAACACTTCAGACGATTGAACTGCCTGCAGAATGTTGCTCCCTGGCAACGACGATTCCGCCAGCCGCAGTCGCTGAGTGAATCGGGATTTTTCCCGAACACGGACCTGACATCAAGAATTCTCGGTGCAATATGCTGTCACGCAACTCACTGCTGTCTTTGATCGCCCTGGCGGTACCCGTCGGCGTTTTTGCCCTCACATCGCTGACGCCATCTGCCAATAATCGCGAAATGCCGACCGTACAGGCACTTGTTTCTGCGAATGCCGGATCAAAACCAAATACGCCCGAAGGTGCGATCAACACGAAGGTCAGCACGGCGGCTGTGACTGTGTCGGCAAAAGCGAGGTCGGAACAACCGACAGCGGAATCCAGCGTCGTCATTGAAGCCTTCACTGAACCGTATCGAGACATCGCCGTTGCCGCTTCAGAAATGGGTACGCTTTCGGAAGTCAAAGTCAACGAAGGCGACGTCGTGAAACAGGGCGATGTGCTTATTGTCATGAACGATGATGTGTTGCGGGCGTCTCTTGAAGTGGCCCGGCGAAGCATGAATCTGGAGGGAATGCTCCAATCCGCGCAAGCTGATCTGGATATGAAAATAGCCGAAAAGTCAAAACTCAGTGAACTTCGTGATCGTCACCATGCGAGTCAGCAGGAAGTCGATCGAATTGAAACAGAACTCCGAATCGCCGAAGCCAGACTTTTGTCCGTTCGTGAAGATCTCGAAGTCAAACAACTGGAGTTTCGCCGGATTGAATCACAACTGGAACAAAGAAATGTTCGTGCTCCGATGGACGGCGTGATTTCCGAACTCTCACGGGAGGCTGGGGAATTCGTTTCACCGTCAGATCCAACAATCGCAAGACTCGTGCAACTGGATCCGCTTCTGATTGTTTTCTCCGTTCCACTGAGCCAGCGAAATGAAGTCGAGAAGGATCAAACGGTTGGGCTGAAAATCGGCACGTCTGCCGAGATCACACAGGGCATCGTCGAATACGTCTCTCCGACATCCGACTCTTCGAACTCGTCTGTGCGAGTGAAAGTTCGTCTTCCGAATTCAAGCCAACAGTTCCAAAGCGGCGAGCGGGCAATTCTTGTACTGAAACCAACGGGTTCTCAAACCACTCCGTCTGAACAGCAGGAATCTACACCGGTAGCGCGAAGAGAACCATGACCCGTCTGCAGGTGAACAACGACGCGGGAATTAAAATTGACGACGAACCGTCGAACTTGATCGACGATCAGGAAAGATCGGACACTCGTGTGGACAGCATCAGACATCTTCGTCGGGAAACTGACGCCAGCCAGATTCCGCAACTTCTGCAGCTCGGTCGCGAAAGACTTTTGTCGTCCGCCGATTTGAAGAGTGTTCAATCTGCGTCCGTGTCGTTTCTGCAGCAGCACTGCACGCCCGTCATGTTGGCGTGGTATTATCCTGCAGGCACACAAATCGGTCAGACAGATCGCGTGGAAGGCCTGCTCTGCCCGACAGAAGGCATCTCCGCCTCGCTGAAGGACGCGCTCCGAAAAGCTGCCCAGGAATGTACCCGTCGACGTCAGATTTGCAGCGATTCCGTGTCCACTCAATTGATGCTGTTTTCACTGCCGGTGCCAGCATTCGCGGGCCACAGCCTGCTGATGGTAGCCGATATTGGTGACGAAGCGACAGCCGATCAGGAAGTTGCGGGCATTACGAAATCCATGCTGCTGCTTTCTTCCTTCATCAGCGAATGGGGACTGCTTCGGGCCGGAGTTCAGAATGAAGAAAACGCAAAGACTGTTGCTGCGATGATTGAACTGGTCGCCCATGTTCATTCAGCCGACGACGCGAATGCAGCATGTCAGCGTCTGGTTGATTCGCTGCACAAGCATCTTATGGCCGATCGAGTGGCCGTGGGACTTTGTCGCAGCGGTGTTTCCGATGTTAAGCTGACCGCCATGTCCGGCGGCTCGGTGATCGATCCGTACTCGGAGGAAACAAGACTTGTCGAATCCGTCCTGCAGGAATCGCTGATTCGATCCACCAGCGGAGTGTGGCCCGTACTGGACCACGCAAACCGACATGCCCTGTTGTCACATCAGCAACTCTGCGAATCCGGGTTTGGAGGTACGCTGGTCAGCATGCCTATCCGAACAGAATCCGGCAGTCCAGTCGGCAGTCTTCTTGTTACGCTTCCTGCGAACGAACCAGGAACTGCGATTCGAGAACGAGCCAGAGAAGCTGAACGATTTCTTCGAGCCGGAGCGGGCGCATTCGCCGGTTGTTTGAATATCCTGCAGAAGCTGGCTGACAGTCGCTGGTTGCGCATGATTCGCGGAACTCGCTCCATGTTGTCAACGTCGCGGTTGCAGATGGCCAGTTGGATTGCGGGCGCTGTTGCCATGTTCCTGTTGTTTCCAGTGACCTATCGCGTTCAATGTGCGCTGGAGCTTCAGCCCGTGCAGCGAAACTACGTTGCAGCGCCTTTTGACGGTCCGCTCGAGGAATGTCTGGTTGAACCGGGCGACGTCGTCAGCAAAGATCAACTGCTGGCATTAATGGACGGACGTGAGATCCGATGGGAGCTTGCGGAAGTTGAAGCCAAATTGAACAAAGCGACAAAAGAAAGAAACACTCAGCTCAGTCGAAAGGAATTCGGAAACGCTGCAATTTCCGGCCACGAAATGCAGCGTCTCGAACAGCGAGCTGCGCTACTGAATCACAGAAGCGAATCTCTTGAAATTCGAAGTCCGGCTGATGGTGTCGTCGTCAGTGGCGATCACCGCGAAGCCGAAGGCGTTCCTCTGGAAATGGGGAAAACACTTTTTGAAATCGCTCCACTGGATGCCATGGTCGTGGAACTCTGCATTCCCGAAGAAGACGTACGGCACGTTTTCACGGGAATGACAGTTGATGTTCAACTGGAAGCGGTTCCTGAAGAGTCGATCACTGCTGTGATTCGATCTGTGCATCCTCGTGCCGAGCTGCATGACGGAAAGAATGTCTTTATCGCAGAAGCCGACATTCCCAACAAAGACGCACTCTTTCGTCCGGGAATGAGAGGAACAGCTCACGTCAATACACAGCGCCATGCGCTGGGATGGAATCTGTTCCATAAACCGACAGCATGGCTGCTGGGATGGCTGGGGTGGTAATATGCACGGCATGCCGGACATTTCCACGGTCGAACTAAGTCGCACGCGTCTCCGACTGCGTGATGATTTGATGTTTGTGCCACAGACTTACGACCATGAGACGTTCTATCATCTGGAAGTCAGGACCACTTCGGAGTACTTTCGGATTGGCTATCCGGAGTACGTCTTTATTTCGATGCTCGATGGTCGGACCAGTTTTGCTGAGGCTCTGGCGATCACGTCTCAGCAACTGAAAGAGAAAGCCCTCAATCAGACTCAGGCGATGTCGATTTATTCGTGGCTGCTTGATAATGGGCTGGCTGCTTTTGCAGACGCGGATACTTCGTCTTCAGGAGCCTCGTCAGCAGTCCGAACGACCAACAAGACGGAAACGCTCTGGAAGAAGTTCAATCCGCTGTGGCAAAAAATCCCGTTAGGTCGCCCGGAAAGCCTGCTCCGATTCGCAACTCCGGCGATGGGATGGCTGTTCGCCGGCCCCGCAACCGTCATGGCCTTCTTGCTGATGATGATTGCAGGATTAACGCTGCATTCGCATTGGGAAAGCTTTACTTCGGCGTCGGCCAATGTCATCGCTCCGGATAATTGGTTTTGGCTGCTGGCCGCCTGGGTCGGACTAAAGTTCTTTCACGAACTTGGTCACGGACTCGTGTGCCAGCGTTACGGCGGAAACATTCGCGAAACCGGTATCGTGCTCGCATTCTTCGCACCGCTGGCCTATGTCGATGCGTCTTCAAGCTGGTCCTTCCGCTCACGATGGCAGCGCGTTCATACCGCATTGGCAGGAGTCTACGTTGAACTGATCATCGCATCAGTCGCGGTGATCGTTTGGACGAAGACAGACTCCACCCTTGTGCGACACCTGTTGCAGAACATCATTGCCATGGCGAGCATCGCGACGGTGCTCTTCAACCTGAACCCATTGATGAAATTCGACGGATATTATGTCCTTTCGGATCTGCTGCAGATTCCAAACTTGAGCACTCAGGCAAACAATGTTCTGATGAACGCCTGGCAGAGAATCGTCTGTGGAAACACAAGTAGCGCTCCGACAATCATCGGCAAGAAGAGATGGATCCTGCTGGCGTACGGAATCGCGGCGTACTTCTGGAGATTTTTGGTTTCGCTTTCGCTGCTGATCATGGCTTCTGTCCTGTTCCATGGAGCTGGACTTGCGCTGGCTGCTTTAGGCGTCTGCATTTGGTTTGGTCGCCCCGCATGGAATCTTCTGAAGTCCATGGCCAATCTGCGTCTGCACCATCCCGAACGTCTCTTTCGCGTTTCAGTGATTGTCGGTTCCTTCCTGGCAATTTCGTCTGCAGCCCTGCTTGGCTTGCCCTCACCAGTGATGACAACGGCTCCGGGAATCGTTGATTTTGCAGAGGGTGAAGTCGTTCGAGCTGCGACGTCGGGATTCGTTGAAACTGTGCACGTCAAAAATGGGCAACAAGTTGAAGTCGGAGAATTGCTGATTACGCTGCGAAACGAAGACATCACGATCAAACTTTCTGATCTCGAACAGCAACTGGCCCAGGAAGAACTTCGGCTGCAAACGGCGTCCGGAGAACACGATTCCGGCGCATTGAATGTCTCTCAGGCGAATCGCGAATCTCTTGCGCGACAGTTGGCTGAATGCCAAAAACAGGCTGACGGGCTTCTTGTGCGAGCCGGTCGATCAGGACAGGTTGTCAGTCGAGACCTGTTGTCACTTGGTGGAACATTCGCGAAGGCTGGCATGGAGTTGATGACCATCGGATTGGAGAATGAGAAGGAACTTCAGCTTTCCATCGGACAACGCGAACTTCCTGTTTCCACGGCCCTTGTCGGAAAACCATTAAGAGTTCGAATAGGAACACATGGCTCGGTCGTAGGGACGCTGGAGCGCGTCAATCCACGAGCCAGTCGATCGATACCGCATCCCGCGCTGGCCGCGATCAATGAAGGTCCGTTGCCTGTTTCTGAATCGCAGAGTGCCAACGATCGCGGTGATGGCGAACGCATCAGGCTGACCGAACATCGCTTCACCGCGATCGTAAAACTTCCCGACGACCAGTCGTTGAATTTCCGATGCGGTGAACGGGGGATCGCGGCTCTGGGTTTGCCGAACAGATCGCTCGGCATGCACCTTTGGCGAACTGTCCATGACTGGTTCGACAACCAGTTGGTTGCGGCCACGGCCGAATGACAGCAAATGCATTTTGCATGAATAAGTCGGCTTCGTGAATTTCTCCACGCGACGAAACAGAATTTCATCAGGCTGGCTGGTCTTCAATCGCCCTGGAGACACATCGCGACCGACGATACAGACGCACATCAATCCATTTTTCCGAGGCAAAATCAGCAGCAGAATGTCGTCGTGAAAAATAAACCGGAAATCACTCAAAAATGTGAGGTGAATCGGTGTTGCTATTCTTTCGACGGAAGGGTAATGTCACCCATCCTGATTTCTCGAACGGCGTGGTGACAACGTCGTCTAAATCAGGCTGGTGTCGGCTTTGTGTTCTCGAAGACAGTCGTGTGCTCATTAAAAGTTCCGTCCGCTCTTGAGTTCTCCTCCAGCACCGTTATTTCAAAGCCAGAAATGGCTTTGCTACTTGTGTGTTCTAACGGCTGCCGTTGTGGCAGCGATCAGGTGTTTTGGAAGCTGTAAAGCTCAAGGGTTTTGTGATGAGTAAGAACATTTTTGTAGGTAGCCTCGCGTGGGGCACTACGTCTGAGGGTCTCGAGCAGGCTTTCGCACAGTACGGCGTTGTGACCTCAGCTAAGGTTGTCAGTGACCGCGAAACCGGCCGATCCAAAGGATTCGGTTTTGTTGAGATGGAAACCGGCGGAGACGAAGCAATTCGTGCTCTGAACGGGTCTGATCTTGACGGACGCCAAATCGTCGTCAATGAAGCACGTCCTCGTGAGTCAGGCGGTGGTGGCGGCGGTTATGGTGGCGGC
>JBGSVD010000093.1:0-14125 GCA_041753135.1 Planctomycetaceae bacterium | reverse complement strand
ACATTTCTCTTCACCTGAGATCCTCCTTGTGGCCATGCGCTTCGATTTGTTGTGATACCGAATCTACGCATTTCCTCAGGGAATTCTCAGGCCTTTTCAAAAATCTCAACTGCACGAGCGAACGAGTTCGCTTGGTTGAGGATTAGTTCAGCTTTGCTTTTGGCCTGTTCCACATCCTGGCTCAACATTTGCAGTTGCGTTTGATAGGCAGACCATGCGTAGTTCCAGTCGTGGCGAACATTGTTGAGACGTCTCTCATACTCCGCTGCCCGATCTTTTGCCGCCATCATTCTGTCCCTCCGAGCATCTTCACCAGTGCCCGGAGCAAAGAGTCCATCCGCAATCAGTTTTTCCAGCGGTTGAGACCACGTTTCGACAGACCCCTCTTTATTTCGAATTTCCGCCATGAAGCGAATCGCGGACTCTCGAAAACCTCGCAATTGCGGAGCAATCTCCCTTGGCTGCAGCCATTGAATCTTTGAATTTGCATTCTCGATTCGAACATCGGCGACGCTCGGGGCGATCGATTCGGAACCGAGTGGGTTGTCTCGCGACGTTGATCGGTTGTCTTGCTCTGGTGGTGGGACTTTGTTTTCGCTGTCCGGTTGCCGAAGCTCCTGCATTCGCCGAGTCACGATCACATGTCGCGACTTCGCTCGAACGGCCAGGTTGTTCTCCACCTGCTGCAGTTTCAGCCGCAACCGCTGAGCCTCCAGTTGCTGCAACTGCTGGCGGAGGTCGAAGGATTGCTCGACGAGCTTGAGGACTTCACGTGTCTGCTGAACCTGATCGACATTGGGATTGCTGAGCTGCCCGGAACCCGCCTGAACTGTGCTCTCCAGCTTGGCGAGATCTTCTCGGAGCTTCGTAATCTGGGTATCGATTTCCGGAGAACTACGTTTCGGCTCTGGGACCGGAGTAGCCTCCTCCACGGCTAGCGTTTTGGGGCACCAAAACTCTTCGATCTTCTGACGAGCGATCTTCATGGAGCTTTGTCTTGTCGTCGTGATCAGAGCCGAGAATAATCCCCGACTTTGCATCGAGATGCGGCGACCTTCATGCTGAGGCAATTGTTTGAGCCAGGCATCAAACTGTCCTATCCCATCTTCAACTTCTTCAGGACTGATTGAATACTCAAACGTCGCAGGCTGCAATTCCGGATCCGTGGGCGACGTCCATTCGCCTTTGTTGGCAGAGAATGTGTAAAGATGCCCGTTGTCTTCAAAAACAGCGAGGGACGGAGAAACAACCGGTACTGCTGTTGAGTTCTTGGACAGTTCCACGACGTCCCACCAGCCCTTCTCACCGCTGAAGGCTGCGATGGAATCTCCGAATCGAACTGCTGCGATGTTGGAGTCCACGACGGGCGTGATCTTTTGCTGAGGATTTAGCTTCGGATCGATCTTCAGCACTTCCCAGTCGCCAAGCTTCTGGCTGAAGCCTCGCAGTTCGTCGTTTGTTTCGGACCATGTAATGATGACGCATTCTGCCTGGACCTCTCGAGGCGAATTGACGTCCTGGCCTCCCACACCCTCTTGGCAGGCGACGGCGGATTTGCTCCATACACATATGAAGAGAATCGCGAACACAATGAATCTGAGATATGTCATGATTCGTTCCTTTTCTGTTGGGTCAATGGATCGCCGAAGGGCTGTCGGCTGGTTGTTGCAATGCACTGACTTTTGAAGCGGAACGGCGCGAGCCGTCCGGTGAGTTCATGACACGGACTCACCGGAGGGCTTGCGCCCAACCGCTACAACGATTCCGTCTCTCTGTGATTTTCCTCTGTGTACTCTGTGACCTCTGTGGTGGAAACTGCGATTCGTCCGGGTGCGTGACACGGAGGGCTGACGCCCAACCGCTCGCCGAGTCTCGTAGCAGAAGTCGTCAGACTTCTTGACATCAGGGGAATTCTCACGAATTCTGCTACAAGCTGGCCGAGTTTTTTAGAATGTCCCAATCGTTCATGAGCAGTTAGACAACTGCTCTACAAGGGGGTTGTTTGTTCAAGCAACGAATCCAGTTCCATATCGAGCGACTTCAGATCTTCCTCAACATCGTCGTCCCATGGCGGCGGTTGAGTGATTTCGACTGGTGCCGATTCGGCTCACATAAGTTCAATGTCGGCCGTTGATCTCCTGCTTTGGATCCACGTGGCAGCGATATCGCTGATCGAGATAAATGCCAGGGCAGCACCAGCCAGCAACAGGAGTTTCTTCCATGGTCGAGTCGCTTTCTCTGGCATCAACTCTTGCACAGCCAGAGGCAACGGACAGGCTGTTGGTTGTTGCAGATGACCGAGACATTCTTCGAAGATGCCAGCAATCTGTTCGGCGGATTCAAATCGACCGGCCGCAGTCTTCGTCAACAGCTTCAAGACCACCGCATCGAACCAAGCTGGCACGTCCGGATACAACTCGCGCATCGAACGAGCGGTTTCATCGGTGACGCGCCGGAGAATTCCGTAAGTCGTTTCAGCTCGAAACGGCGGTCGGCCGGTCGCCATCGCGTACAGAACGCTTCCCAGCGAAAACAAATCACTGCGAGCATCCACGCCGTCCCCACGAGCCTGCTCGGGCGACATGTAGTGCGGCGTTCCCGCGATGAGTCCGCTGCGAGTCAACGTGGCATCATCAACTGCGCGGGCCAGACCAAAGTCCGTCAGCATGACTCGTTCGACGCCTCGTTCCAGCAGAATATTGGCCGGCTTCACATCACGATGTACAAGCCCCTGAGCATGAGCCGCCGCAAGTCCTCGCGCGACCTGCAGGCTGATTCGCAGGATGTCCAGAATTGGCAATGAGCCTTCTCGATCGAGTCGATCCTGCAACGATTCGCAATCCACATACGGCATGACCAGAAACGGCAGCTGACCACTGGAATCAACGTGCAAAATCGGCATGACGTTGGGATGCACGATCGCCGCGGTGGCTCGAGCTTCTCGAGCAAATCGTTTGCGAGCCGCCACGACCGACGCCAGATGCGGTGCCATGACTTTCACAGCAACCAGGCGATTCAACTCCTCCTGAAAGCCCTTGAGCACAATCCCATGAGCCCCCTGCCCGATGAATTCACGGATCTCAATGTTGCCCAGTCGGCCGAGCGATTCCGTGTTCTTTGAAGGCTGAAGAAAGTCGACGATGAAGTCGCTCGGCTTGAGCCCCGGGCATTCGTAGTCATCATCGTCTTCGTCCTCCGACAGCGGAGCCCGCGGAAGCAACATTGAACCGACATCGCTGGCCTTCCCATACTCGCCGCTGGTCTCCTCACGAAGCACTCGACCCACATGCTGCCAGCTTCCGCGGTCTGCCGCAAGTTTTTCCAACGCGTCTCGACACGCCTCACACTCCGTCAAATGCGCCACCAACAACTCTTCATCGCGCTGAGTCAGCTGTTCGCCAAGCGATCGTTGAAGAATGTTGAGGTTGCAGTGAGTGGTGGGCATGGGGTTTTCGGTGTTCAGTTTTCGGTTTTCAGACAATCGCAGCTTCGTTGTGCGTTTCGGTTGGATCGTTCATTTTTCATTTTTCATTGATCATTTACCTCTGCGATCCTCGCCTTGATCTTTGCCATGATTCGACTGCGGGACATGTAGATGCTGCCAGGAGATACTTTGAGTTCTCGGGCGATTGCTTCGACGGACTGGCCATCAATAACTGTCAGCCAGAACGCGCGCCAGCTTGTTTCGAGAAATTCATGTCGAACTTGTTCGGCGGCCCAAACGATCAGTTCGTGTTCATACTGACGAACACTGTTTTCATCCGGAGCCGCTTCAACGTTCTGAAGCGCAGCAATCAAATCACTTCCTCCGACGCCGCCGGCCTGCTTGCGTTCTCTCGACATGAACCGCACGACCACGTTGCGAGACACCGTTGTCAGCCAGCGTCGAAAAGATGCAGCGTTGCCATCGTCGCTCCATCCGTCGACGGACTTTGCGATCGTCAACAAAATCTGCTGAGTTACATCCGGGACATGTCGTTCAGGAACTCCCTGACGTCGCACGAGTCGATTTAGAAACCCTTCGTACGTGCAAACAAACTCCCGCCAGGCGGAATCGTTCTGCTCGTTCTTCAGCCTGACGATCAGGCTTTTTCGGGTTTCCAAAGGCGACATGCGTGCTCCCTGGATCGATGAGTACCGCCATCCGCGGGATTCTCACGCCTCGCGGAAAAGATTTTGCGAAATCATAGCCTACCTTACACCCGTCGTTCCGTCGACGGGCCTGGCCTTCCATTTTGGAGCGGTTGCCCCAACTGCTCATTCACTCGTCGCGCTGCAGAAAGACGTGAACAACTGGGACAACTATTCGGAAATGAATGCGTTCCGTTGACGGTCATTCTTCCAGCAGATTCAGGGAGGCCAGCAGATGAAATCGCAGGCTCTTCACTTCTGCTCTCATGTGCTCTCATCTGCTGGCCTTTCCGAGTCTGCAGTAGAACATTCGCGACGAAATGAACGATTGGGACAATCGTTCGACAATCAACAGTCCCGCCGGCGGAGCGGCAGGTGTACGTTACAGGCGCATGAAAAAACTCGCGGTGTTTCCGTCGAAGCATTGGCTACGAAGGAACACACCGCGAGTTTGGAATCGTTGTCAATCGAAGGGAATTCTGACGAATTCCGCTACGACTGCCCTACGACAGCTTCTTCGCCTTCATCAGCTTAGCGGCGTTGCCGGCTTGGCCGAAGGCGATCATGCGAGCGACGCAAACCTGCTTCATGGCGTCGCGAGCTGGCTTCAGATATTCGCGAGGGTCAAAGGCTCGTGGCTTCTCAGCGAAGATCTTTCGAATCGCACCAGTGATCGCCATGCGGCAGTCCGTATCGACGTTGATCTTTCGCACGCCGTGCTTGATGCCTCGCTGAATTTCTTCAACGGGTACGCCGTAGGTTTCTTCCATCTGGCCACCGAACTGGAGGATGATGTCCTGCAGTTCCTGAGGAACAGACGAACTGCCGTGCATCACAAGATGAGTGTTCGGCAGGCGACGATGAATCTCTTCGATCAGAGACATCTTCAACACTTCACCGGTTGGCTTGTGCTTGAACTTGTAAGCACCGTGGCTGGTACCAATCGCCACAGCCAACGCATCGCACTTCGTTTCTGCAACGAAGCGTTCAGCCTCTTCCGGATCGGTCAGGTGAGACGAATCCATGCCGCCTGATGCACCACCGGCAGCGTGTGAATCGCGATCGCCTGGTTCCTTTTCCAGATCCTTGTCATGAGCATGAGCGGAGGCGGCTGGCTTCTCAGGAGCATGTCCGACCTGTCCCAGGCAACCGATCTCGCCTTCAACCGACACGCCCATCGAATGTGCGACAAGAACAACTTCGCGAGTCACCTTCACGTTGTATTCATAAGAAGCCGGAGTCGCCGCGTCTTCCATCAGCGAGCCGTCCATCATGACGGAAGTGAAACCATACTTGATCGCGCTGTAGCAGGTGGCCGGACTGTTGCCGTGGTCCTGATGCATGACAATCGGAAGGTCCGGATAAAGTTCAGATGCTGCCAGCATCAGGTGTCGAAGATAGTTATCCTGTGAGTACGATCGAGCACCGCGGGACGCCTGCACGATCACCGGTGAATCGGTCTCGCGAGCAGCCTCCATGATCGACTGAATCTGCTCCATATTGTTGACGTTGAATGCAGCAACTCCGTAGTTGTTTTCTGCAGCATGATCCAGAACGACGCGAAGAGGAACGAGAGGCATTTGCAAACTCCAGGCGCGAGACCTTACTGACCGCGCGAAAGGGAACCAGAGGCGGCTGGCAACTGATGACAGCCATTTCTCTATTTCGGACAGGAAAACGAATCGGATAGGGTAGCGGCAATCCGCTTTGTCCGCAACGAGTACTCCGGGTTGTCGCGAGATTAGAAATCCAGCGTGCGGACAGCAATTCAGGCTGTCTTGGCACTTTGCCCCGATTCCGTCATTTTCGGAACATTGCGTTCCTGCCGAATTTTGGTGAACTCTGCAACTGCAGTGGATCTCTGCAGCCGCGACGGATTTCCCCGCCCACGTCAGCCTATCCCTTGACGAATTGCGGTCACCGATCGGCAGGTTGGTCCAGCAGAGCTCGTCTCCGTTTCGTCTGACACATCATGTGAAATCACATCTGGCCAACGCGCCGCGCAGGGTGCAAAACATCCAATACAAAGCGCCTACCATTTCTGGGGAACTTTTTTAAGGATGTAAATTCAGTGGGCAGGTTGCTGGTACTGGCGACTTCCACGCCAGTCAGGCAATCAAATCCGCAATCGAGCTTTGTGTTCCAGCAAACGCCATAACATGTCGTAATTGCCTTCCGTGTGACGTGCACAATCAGCATGATCGAACCGCAGGAATGCGACGAGCATTTCACGCTGGTGTTCCGCCAGGAACCATAACCATCCAGCCGACGTTGAACTTGTCGGTCACCATTCCGTAACACGGCGACCAGAACGTCTTGCAGAGCGGCATCATGATGCTGCCTTCTTCGGCCAGAGCGTTGAAGGCCTTGTGAGCTTCAGCTTCGGTCGCCACGGACAATGCAAGGCGAAAGCCGTCGAACTTCGACTTGTCGTCGCAGCCCTCCGACGCCATTAGACTGACATCACCGACGCGGAACGAAGCATGCATGATTTTGTTTTCGAAGCCTGCTTGTAACATCCCCGGCGGAGTCGGTTCTGGACTTTCGTTGAATCGCATCATGTAGTCGATCTGAGCGCCGATCGACTGACGATAGAAGTCGAGCGCTTCCTCGCAGCGACCGGCGAAGAAAAGGTACGGGGTGATGGTTGTTTTGGACATGAGTTTTCCTTGAATGGATTGTTCATACTCTAAACGGTCCCGACGAAACAAATTTCGTTTAACCGTTAGCCGAAGGCGTACGTTGGTCGCCAAATCCGCGTACGCCTCCGGCTGACGGTTAAGCAATTTCAATCGTGACCGCGATTAACATAGTGGCGCTAAGTCGAGGGGAAGACGTGTCCTTGTCAGTGTGGCACAGCGGCCCCCGCCGTGGTTTCTGGGTGGAGACCACCGATCTACATTTGGCTCGGCAGATCAAACACCTGCCGAACTTCGACGGAGCCGACTCGTGCGCCGGAGTGTCTGGCCGCAATTTCTACGGCTTCCTTTTGCTCACTGGCGAGAATTAAATAGTAGCCGCCCAGCACTTCGCGTGTCTCAGCAAATGGGCCGTCCGTGATCTGCTTCCGACCATCACGAACGCGGACACAAGTGGCGGTCGTCGACGGATGCAGTGGAGCGGCGCTGAGGTACTGTCCGCGTGAATTCAACTCGTGAGTCAACTTCACTGCTTCCTGCATCGCGGCCATGTGCGCTTCCGGCCCGGCAGCGCTCCACGCGGCTTCATCGTCGTAGCAGAGGAACATGAATGTTTTGAGCGGGCCGCAACTCTCCGATTCAAATTTCTCCGCAGGCAACCCATCAAGCTTGAAGATCGGACGAATTTCAACGGTCCCTTTTTTCGCCGGTGGTAGCCGATTGGCGATAGCGATGGCTTCGTCAAGATTTTCGACATCGATGATGTAGTAGCCTCCGAGTTGCTCCGTCGTCTCGGTGAACGGGCCTGTCGTAATCAACGATTTGCCATCGCGGACGCGCACTGTCATCGCAGTTGCAACGGGATGCAGCGGTGACGCGGCCATGAGTTTTCCATCGGCACCCAGTTCCTGACAAATGCCCATCGACGTTTTCACGCACTGATTCCATTCGTCAGGAGTCCAGGCATTTTCAGGGCTGTAGATAAGAAGCATATATTTCATGATGGATTCGCTCCTGAACCGGGCTTCGACAGTGATTTCCCCATCGCCAGTGCGAAGATGGCTGGTTGCCGCAGCCCGAGTGCCACCCACATCACAACGCCAATAATGATTGGAAAGATCCACGAATCGGCGACTCGCAGGTGCGTCCAGACAGCTCCGCCGAGGTAGCCCGTCACCAGAATTGCACCCAGAAACGATGTTCGTGGAATCAGGAAGAGCAGCGCGACTGCGATCTCAATGACACCGAGTTTTGGCGAGAGATCGGCCGTGATTCCCAGATGATCGAACATCTCCTGCTTGCCAGGAAAGTCAATAAACTTTGGGATGCCGCTGGCTCCAATCAGGAACAGGCCAACCAGTCCGGTCAAGATCCAGCCAGTGACGCGTTGTACTTTCGAGGGCATGAAATGTCTCTGTAATGTGTTGAGGTGAATTGCCGGGAGTTAGCAGTAGAACTCAGTTGCCTGTTCGGCAGCGCAGTCGTACCAGAGAAACGGCTTGATCTTTTGAGGTGTCACGCTGCTATGTCCTTTCAGCAACTCGGGTATATTTCGCACTCATGAATTGCGTCCATGAACCGTTCGGGGTCTGGATCTGCGACGACAAACGATATTGGTCTTTGTCGATGATTTCGATGATGTCCTGATACTTCGCCATCGTCCCATCACCGGCGAAGCTCGGGCCTTCGGAATCAAGCGTCAGCACTTTGCGAGCAGCATCCAGTTGGCCGTCGTAAGGCCACAGATGAGTCATGCACGAGGCGACGAACGTCCCCACAAAGCGTTGTTTGGCGGGGTCGAATCCGAGCGTTATGAGCATGGGCTGGCCATCCTGGCCAACGCTCTCCATTTCGCCAAGCGTCCAAAGCGATCCCAATGACCGCGTTGTCTGTTTCCCCGCTGACTTCATCGGCGGCTGGTCCGGACCCATGATGCATTCACTCTCGTATTCCCAGACACCGACAAGCTGAAGGAGCCATTTGTGTTCGAGAGTCGGTTCAGGCGTTTGCATCGTCAGTTCCTTTCGATTGTCGTTTTGAGTTTTTGGCAAGACTTCGATTCGATCAAGGCTGATCGCCTATTCGACTGCCGTTGGGTCCATCCAAAAGAGTCCCCAGCCATGACCATCGAGATCATAGAAGCCGTGGATGGTGTTCCTTGCGTCTGCAGTTGCGTCCCCTGACGCCTGCGATACCCGCGTTTTCATTGGATTGTCGAACAGGAATTCGGCCAATCGACAACGGTCGCGGAAATTCTGAAAGAATTTTGATCGCGAACCATTTCCCGAAAATATTGCCGGGAAAAAAGACTCAGATTTCCGAGAGCCGCCGAGTCAGAAATCGTCGTTCGGGTTCCTGCCGAGCGAGTGAGATTGCCTGGTGATAGGCATCCCGAGCTTCGTCCATTCGTCCAGCACGGCGACACAACTCTGCGCGGGCGGCGTGGGTCAGATGATAGTCCGCCAAATCACCGCGTTCCAGTATCGCGTCGATCAGAACCAGTCCGAGTGCTGGCCCATCTCGCATGGCCACAGCCACGGCTCGATTGAGTTCGATGACCGGCGATGGGGTGATCGACAACAACGCGTCATAGAGGGCCACAATCTGCGGCCAATCGGTAACGTCTGCGGATGGCGCGTTCGCATGCACGGCGGCAATCGCGGCTTGTACCGAGTAGGCTCCGAACCGCCGCGTCGTCAGCGACCGTCCAACAAGCGATTGGCCTTCAGCGATAAGCGAAACGTCCCATCGTGAGCGATCCTGATCTTCGAGGAGGATGATATCGCCATCCGTAGTCGCCCGAGCGTTTCGCCGCGACTCCTGGAGCAGCATCAGCGCCAACAATCCCATGGCTTCCGGATCGGGAAGCAACTCCACCAGCAGCCGCCCGAGCCGAATTGCTTCACCCGACAGATCCGCACGTGTGACAGAGTTTCCCGAACTTGCCGAGTAGCCTTCGTTGAACACCAGATAGATGACCGCCAGCACTGATTCGAGCCGCTCCGGAAAATCGTCCGCCGTGGGAATAACGAATGGAATTCCCGCATCGCGAATCTTCGCCTTGCCGCGCACAATCCGCTGTGCCATCGTCGCCGGAGCTGTCAGAAACGCACTTGCCACTTCCTCAGTCGTCAGCCCGCAGACTTCACGCAACGTAAGCGGAACTTGAACCATCGGATCGATTGCCGGGTGACAGCAAGTGAAAATCAGCCGCATTCGGTCGTCTTCGATTTCGTGATTCGCTCGCGCGGCATTGGACCGAGCCACCTCTTCGAATCGCTGACTTATCCCCGGGGCCAACTCATCAAATCTCCCACGACGACGCAATGCATCTATCGCCTTGAACCGCCCGGTGGAAATCAACCAAGCCCGGGGACTCTCCGGGATTCCTGATTCGGCCCACTGCGTCACTGCCAGGGCAAACGCCTCGTGCATTGCTTCTTCAGCCAGATCAAAATCCCGCAGCAACCGAACCAGCGTGGCAAACACCCGCCGAGACTCGGATCGGTATACGTCTTCCACCACCTGCCGAATCTCGACATCAGAATGCAAGGCCATAAATGTCAAAAACCCTCAAAATTCATCGACAACAAAACACCGTGCCGACCTTCTGGTATTTATCAAGTTTCGCTCAACAGCAATCGAATAGTAACGGGGCCCGAAGAATGTCGGTAGTGCGGACACCGAAACGGTTCGCATCAAGAGACGCCTCTGATGGCCAACATGCGGACCGGCTTGATTGCGATGGAACTCGACCGAAAAGAAGTACCTCCCAACTTCTTCCAGACCGCATGCACGATAAGACGCCTGATGAGACGCACCTGTCCCATCGACCGATCGGGGAAACGAGGGACTCTCGCGCTGTAAATGGCGGTGAGAATGTGTGGCGCTGTGCGGTGAGAAAGCGTATCGCCCTGGAATGGCGATTCGACTGCGGAGCGGGTTGGAGGAAGGCTTGTAACGGTACGGAAGTGACCAGAGTGACATCATCGCCGCTGCAATCGGAGTCGCTGCAATCGGAGTCGCTGCAATCGAAGTCGCTGCGATCAAAGTCGCTAAACTGACTTCGACTTTGCGGAAACACGACGGTGTGACTCAGAAAACTTGATTCAACGTACACATGTTTCCCAATTTGAGCGTCGTTAATCCGGCTGGAGTAAGCCGCGAAGTTCCTTCAGCTCTTTCAGGACACAATCCTGTTGTGACCGACGTTCCTTTTTGCTCGGAACGATTCGAGCCTGCAGCAACGTGCGAATGGCAGTGATCTCAGCGAGGATTTCCTGATACGGTAGCGCAGGTTCGTCCTGGTCCTCCTGTCTGAAACGATTCCCTTTGTGCTTCTTTTTGTCGGATCGATCGATCTCAATCTCGAACTCCGACCTCACGCATTCAATGAAGGACGCTCGAAGCTGAATGTCGCCGTGCGGTGTCTCATGGTGAGCTCCGACAACGCGAACTTCGTCGCCGATCTCAATATGACCGTCGATTTCCTGGCCAATGTGGGGCGGGAATCGAATCACCGTCCCATCAACGAACTGAAACCCATCAATGTCGTCATGATGATTCGTCCGGAATCCCTGAATCTTGCCACTGAGTTCAACAGCAGCCCCGTCATTGCCGCCGGATCGAATTCCGCTGTGCTTAAATCGTTTGGATGCTTTCGGATGCTCTTCGGATCGTTTTCCCGATTTCTTTTTCATCGCTTGTGGTCCTTTTTTAAAGAGTCAGTGACTTGGGAATCAGATGCCTAGACGCGGATACAGCCTCGCGCCGATGAATACCAGAATCGTGGCCGTGACAAGCAGGATTACGTAGTCGGTTGTGAGTCCAAAGAGGCTGGGGCTGTCTGCAAGCATCGTGGTCCGCAATGCGTCGACGACGTAGGTCAGCGGGTTCAGATGCGAAACAACTTTGAGCCAGTTCGGCATCATCGCCGTCGGATAAATCGCGTTGCTCGCGAAGAACATGGGCATCGTGAGAACCTGCCCAATTCCCATGAAGCGTTCACGAGTCTTCACAAGACAGGCGATGATGAGCGAAAACGTTGAGAACAGTGTCGTCGCCAGCACAACAATCGTAACGACATTCAGCAGAGCCAGCGGATGCCAGTTCAGTTTCACGCCCAGCAGCAGTGAGAGAACGTAAACCACAGCGGCCTGCGAAAGTGTGCGAACTCCAGCAGAGAGTCCTTTTCCCAGTACCAGTGAGGCTCGCGGCGTGGGACTGACGAGAAACTTCTGAACGATGCCAAGGTCACGTTCCCAGATCACATTGATGCCGTAAAAGATCGCCACGAACAACACACTCTGAGCCAGAATGCCGGGGGCAATGAAATCCAGATAGGGAATTCCGCCCGTCGGCATCGTGTTACTACGAGCAAACACCTGCCCGAAGACAAGCAGCCACAATGCCGGCTGCAATGCGCGAGTAATCAATTCTGTAAAATCGTGCCGCAGTTTTCGAAGCTCGAATTCCGCCACGACAAAAGTCTTGTCACAGAAACCGGTAATAGTTGTGATAATGGGAGCGTTCATGAATCCTGCTTCAGCCGAGCCTTTGTGCTTTGGAACGTTCGGCTGCGACGTCTCGAAAACTGCCGCCGGATTCGAGCGTACTTCCTGCATAATGGTTGAAGACTTCATTCAGAGTGTGCGAGCCCCCATCGAATGAGGCCTCAAGCTCCCGGCATGTCCCCAACGCGGCAACCTTGCCGCGTTGCATAATGGCAATACGGTCGCAGTGGCTTTCTGCTTCTTCCATATAGTGAGTCGTGAAGAACAATGTGGTTCCGTAGCTGGTACGCAGTTCAACAAGATGCTTCCACACGGCGTCCCGAGCGATAGGGTCCAGTCCTACAGTGGGTTCATCAAGAAACAGGAGCCGCGGTCGATGAAGAGTTGAAATGCCAATCTCTAGTCGTCGAACCATCCCGCCGGAGTATTCAGCAACAAGTCGGCCAGCGTCGGGTGTCAGTGCCATAAACTCCAGCGTTTGCTGAATTCTTGCTTCTCGTTCAGAGCGTGGCAGGTCGTAGAGCTTTGCAAAGATCAGCAAGTTTTCGTATCCCGTCAGCGAGCCATCTACGGAGACCCCCTGCGGAACGTATCCAATGGCTCGGCGAACATTCTCGGATTGCGTAGCGATCGAAAATCCTGCGACAAGTGCTTCGCCGGAACTCGGGGGCAGCAGTGTGGTCAACATTTTGATCGTCGTTGTCTTTCCTGCACCGTTGGAGCCCAAGAGCCCGAAAATTTCTCCGGCATTGACGGTCAACGACAGGCCATCAACGGCGGTGAAGGATCCAAAGCGGCGAGTCAGTTGTTTGATATCCAGTATGATGTCTGTCATGCCGACTGTTTTTGCCCACGCTTCCTGAACACAGTCCACGCATGCAGCAACAGGCCCAGCCCCCAGCCACATAGAGGCCAATAGAACCACAAGTTTTCGGGATGTCGCATGAGGTTCAATGTTGTCAAACCGGCGTTGACCATCACGAACACAGCGACGTGAATCCAGAGCCTGATCCATCTTTCGTGAGAAGTTCGAATCGGCCGAGTGTGCGTACGAGGCATTGGGAATTCGCCAAATGGATGTCAAAGAATCAAACTCACCGGAGAACAGGATGTCCTCCGGCGAGTTCGGGGGAAGCAATCAAATCCAGCAATTCGGCAGTTGTAAAAATGCCATCGCTGGTCCCTATTGCGTCAATGCTTCAGTTCGCTCATTTCGCCGTCAGCTTCGCGCCGTCTTCAATGTCACGGCTGAGCTTCTCAAGTTCCTTTTCCAACTTTTCGATGGACGGCTCGGGCTTTGACATCTGGTATTCAAGCACTGTAATGAGCTTGTCGCCAAGCGCATCCAAATTGCGAACCGTTTCCACGGATTCGGTTCCAAGCAGCCAGCCCACTTCGCTGCGGCCGCCATGTATTGGCCTGCGGCAACAAGGTGATGTCCCGCGACATTTTGGCTTCACGACCTTCGACGTCATTTCGTCTCAGGCTGGTACAGAATCTTCGTGCGAATCAAAACAGTCGAATCGCCGATCTCGTCGTCAGAAAATCCAAGAAATGCTTCGACACCTCGCGCTCCATCACGACCCTCAGATTCCACCATGAGATCATTCGGGTGTCTCCATGGCTCATGGACTAAACTTCGCTCGTTCGTTCGAATGCTCAAGCAACTTGGCTGTGCTCCCGATTTGATGGAGGTTACGTGGCAAGGCCAGCGCGCATATTAGGCTAATTTGGCAAGCTAGGGGGTTGCGCTTTTGTGAGGTTTTGAGTACACCTCCGCAGCATACGAAATGTCATCGCATGCTATGGAGAGAAGACTGTGTCACGATCAGATATCAATAT
>JBGSVD010000092.1:0-4325 GCA_041753135.1 Planctomycetaceae bacterium | reverse complement strand
ATCAGCGGCTTCCTGTACCTGACAGTGGCATCATTAGCCGTGGGAATGACCGTCACCGCCATCCGCTGGGCCTGCGTGGATCTGGTTCATTCTGCGACGGGACTGAAAGCCCCGGATCTGGACTTCTCCCAACTGCCCGGAAAGGTGGATGCGTACCGGCTGCTGATTGAAATTCATTACGTCCATTATCAGTTCTACAGTTTATGCGGAGCTCCGCATAAACTATATTATGCGGACCAACGGATTATGCGGAGTTTCCCCACGCGGCCTTGATCAAAGACATCGAACATTTTGTCTTGGCATCGTTGCCGGAGTGTTGTATAGCCAGAGCATGAAAGAGATCTCATCCAGCAATTTTGGGCTACTGATCGCATTCATCCTGCCGGGCTTTATGGTTTTGTGTGGAGTGAGCTACTTCTCTGAAACGGTTCAAGTCTGGCTAAATGCATCAAGCGATTCGGCACCAACGGTCGGGGGATTTATGTACGTGACTCTGGCTTCCGTCGGTGCTGGCATGACGGTCAGCACAGTCCGATGGATCCTGGTGGACACGATTCATAGCTGGACAGGATTGCGCCAGCCTCAATGGGATTTTGCGCGTCTTCAAGAGAATGTGGCGGCATACAACGTCCTCAATGAGATTCATTACAAGTATTATCAATTTCACGGTAACTCTCAGGTGGCACTCGTATTCGTCTACGTCGCGAGGCGTATCCACCTTGGATTCTTTGAACTACCGCTGGCATGGTCGGACGCGGGCTTCCTTCTGTTGTCCATCATTCTCTTCGCTGGTTCACGCGACACACTCCGCAAGTATTATATGCGAGTCAACGATATCCTCGGTGTGGAATAGCAGAATGGGCGGACTCTTCATGCAGAACAAGGCCAGCCAATCCCCGAAGGATTCGTTTGATTGCCGACAACGCGGTATGCCGATGCAAAGGTCAGCATAATTCTGCGATCACAGGTCATCCAGAAACTGAAGCAGCTTGTGGTCAGGCCGAAAGCGAGGCTGCTTTGTTGGAATATCTTCCAGCTTCGACAGAGCTTGATTTTTCATAGCCAGATTGGCCTCGATGTAGAGATGCGTTGTCTCAATACTCTCGTGGCCAAGCCATAACGCAATGACTGTGATGTCGACGCCAGCCTGAAGAAGATGCATTGCTGTCGTGTGCCTGAATGTGTGTGGTGACGGTTGCTTTGACTTCAGGGATTTACACCGGTCGGCTGCCTTCATCGCTGCAATCTTAAGACGTTTTTCAACCCCGGACCGAGTAAGAGCGTGTCCGTTTCGATTTGGAAAGACCCAAGCATCGGAGCCAGGAGAAATTTGTTTAATCCATTCCTTCAAGGCTTTGGCCGTGCTTTTCCACAATGGGACGATTCGCTCCTTCCGTCCTTTCCCCATGAGATGAACGCTTCTCGACGAGTCCAGGCTCAGATCCGATCGCCGCAATGAGATTATTTCGGACACGCGTGCACCGGTATTGTAGAGTAGCGCGAACAGCATTCGATCACGTTTGCCGCTCCAGTTCGAGCCATCGGGCGCTTCGAGGATTGCGGACACTTCCTCACGAGAGAGGTACTGTATCGCAGGCCGAGGGAATCGCTTCATGGGCAGCGCCAACACACGCTGCGTGACGGCGAGTACTGTTGGTTCGCGGGCAGCTGCGTATTTCATGAACGACCGAATAGCAGCGAATCTTGCGTTGCGCGTGCGAATGGCGTTGCCTCGCTGTTTTTCAAGATGCTGCAGAAACGCGGTAACGATAGGCGCATCCAAATCGGAAATCGTAAGCGTATCCATTTTCTTTCGACGCACTCGAGTCAGGTAATTGAGAAGGAGTCGAAATGTGTCGCGGTAGCTGCTGACAGTTCGCTGGCTGACGTTTTGCTGCTGAATGAGCCGTTGGCAGAAGAAATCCTGAATAAGTGTACTGAAGGTAAGGGGGTTCGAGTTTTTCTTCATAGCGTTTCTCCTGTGCGGTCTGCGGCAAATCGTTCGAATCGAGTTCCGGCCCAGAGCATCAGCTCCGGAACTGCTGAGAGATACCAATAGGTACTCTTTACGTTGACGTGTCCCATGTAGGTCGATAACGCCGACATCTGCTGTTCGATGTCTGCTCCCTGCTCATACCACACGATGAGTCGCCGACAGGCAAATGTATGGCGCATGTCGTGAATTCGTGGCAATGGTCGCCCACCGCCCGATGACCACTGGATCTGGCTCCTAATCTGAGCAAACACTCCCTCCACCGTACAATTGCACAATCCGGTGCCGCGTACCGAGACGAAAAACTCGTCGGCCTTTTGCACGGGATGAAACTGGTCTCGCAATTTCGCATAATTGCGTAGCGCCTTGATCGTTGAAGAATGCACAGGGATCATTCGAGACTTCTTAAATTTTGTCTCACGAATGCTGATCGTCGCGTTTTTCAGGTCAATATCAGATCGCTTCAGTCGAAGCGCTTCACGGTGCCGCATGCCCGTACAGATGAGCAGACCAAACAGCGTGGAATACGTGTGCGGCCTTAAACCATCGGCTGGCAGTAGTTTGCGAGATGCTGCCAGTATTTCTGTGATCTCTGCAGGCGTGTAGATGTGCGGAGCCACTCGGCAGTACGCTTGTCCAAAAACATTCTCCGGCGGAATCTCCACATTGGGATCAAAGATCGCAACGTATTTCGCGAATCCTCGAACGACGTTGAGGCGGTGCGATCGATAGACGCCCGATGCTTGCTTAGGTAGCCCAGCCCAACGAACTGCAAGTTCGCTCGTGAAGTATCTCCGATTCGAGCGTCGATCTGCGTACTGCGCGAACTGCAGTATAAGTTTTCCGGCACTTTCGAGTTCGAAGCCGACACTTCTCCGGTGGGCAAGGTACTCCCGAGCATAACTCGTTAGTGTTCGTTTGCGGGGCATCATTGCGCCTCCGGCCAGGGAAGAGCGACCGTAGCCAGACTTGTGAGGTTAACCTTTGCGTAAAGGGCCGTTGTTTCAATAGAAGTGTGGCCAAGGATATCGGCAATTTCCTTAAGATTGGCACCGCGGTGCAACATACCCGTCGCGGCAGTATGTCGCAGAACATGAGTTCCATATAGATGCGAGCACTCAGGAATTTTTGCATACGCCAACCGCACAACACCCTTGATCAGTGAGTTTGTGACAGCGGATCCTCGAGCCCCTTTGTGCCGGACAAAGACACTCCGACTCTGCCCGGACAACCTGCCATTGCGAAGGTAACTACTGATTGCCGCTCCGACCCTATTTGGCAGTGGCAATTCTCGATACCGACGACTCTTGTTAATCGGGATGCGAATAATTCCTCGACGCCAATCAATGTGATCCAACTCAAGGTTGGCAACTTCACTGACTCGCATTCCCAGCAATACCAAGCATAACACCATCGCAGAATTTCGTCGTCCAACTGCATTGCGCCGATCAAATGTCGCAAGAATCTTTCTGATTTGCCGCTTCGAAAGGCCCTTGGGTAAGCCCGCGTGTTTCCAGTTCTTGATTCGAGGGACGGACGCCACAATTTGAGGTCCACAAAGATCGTTGACCTGCAGAAATCGGAAGAAGTTCCGCAGCGAGCTGGCAGCAGGCTGAAGCGAACTCCGAGAAACGCGTTGAGAATACTGCTTCAAAAAAATTGATGCATCGTTGGGACTTAACGCTTTCCAGCGCAGCTTTCTTCGACCGAATTTTCCTTCAAGAAATTCTCGCGCGTAACGAAGCCGGGATGTGCAGGTTGACTCCGCCTGACCACAAACATCTTGCAGGTGGGTGCGGTATTGATTCAGAACCTCGTCGATCGGCAGGGTAAAGGCAACTTCTTTTACAATCCCCTTTTTCTGCAGCAGCCTCAGCAGATGATTCAAAGCAGGGCGGACGACCCCAAGTATTTTCGTTGCGGGAGCCGGACATCGACATTTCGGGAAATGATCACAAATGAACGACCGAACCAACTTGCGGTTTACCGCCGTGGCATCAAGCCCCTTGGAGTGTAGCCAGCATCCGAAGTGTTGGAGTCCTTGGACATGGGCTCGAATGGTCGACCACGAATACCTCAATCCATGAAAGTGTGCAACATACTCTTCGATAATCTCTGCAAGCGGATTGGTACGTAATCGCGCCCAGAAATACGGACGGCGAAACAACGACTCCGTCATAGGTGCTCTCCTTTCTGAGTGAAATCCCAGCGACAGCATTCCCATCTTATGCGGAACGACACAATCGAATTATCGCCCAAATTGCGTGAGATCTGACAAAATATGTACCATCAAAACCATCCACTCCGCATAATCCGTTGGTCCGCATAATAC
>JBGSVD010000091.1:0-1675 GCA_041753135.1 Planctomycetaceae bacterium | reverse complement strand
GCCGAGTCCATTGGTGTCCGTCGTGTGGTTCAACGTGAACAGTGAGCCTTCGATGTCTAGTTGCGTCCCGGAGTATGCGTAGATTGCTCCGCCAATAATGACAGCCGAGTTATTTCGGAATTCAGAATTTCGAATCCTTATCGAAGCGATGTTACCGACCGACGACGAATAGATTGCACCGCCGACTCGGCTTGAGTTATTTTCGAACAGCGTGTCTGCAACATCCAGCTCGCCCCACCTCGCGACATAGATCCCACCTCCTGCATTCACCGGCGATGTGTTGGAAGAAATCGTAACACCCTGCAATGTGACCAGGCTCTTGTTTGTCTCGCTCCAGCCTTCGAGTGACATTGCGCCACCCCGCTGCCCGGCGGAATTCGCTGTGATGACGGTATCGATCACATTTGTCACGGCAGCGACATTGACATGTCCGGAATAACTGCCAAGGGCGCCGCCATCATAGGCGGAGTTGGCCGTCAGTTTGCAGTCGATCAGATTGAGTGTCCCGTTGTTCAGAATTCCGCCTCCAACACCAAAGCCGGAAACGAGGCCGCCACGGATGGTCACATTCTTCAGCGTCAGCTTTCCGCCGGGTCTGACATGGAACACACGGTCCAGACTGTTGCCATCAATGATTGTGACATCAACTCCGGCACCTTCGATAATCACATCGTCGGTAATGTCCAGATCACCAGTCGCCGCGATTTCTTCATCGATCCCACCGCGAGACAGCGTAAATGTCCCGGCTCCCAGCGTGATCTTGTCCGTTCCCGGCAACGCATTCGATTCCTGAATCGTCGCTCGCAATGAAACCTTGCCAGCACTGTCCAACGCCACGCCATTTCCGATATTCGCATCCACACTGTCGGTAAATACGTTCGGCGAAAATGGCACACGAACATCAATTTCTATGACATCAATGTCGGTCTTCGCACCTCCACTGCCTGTGTTTCCCCGATCATTGGTTGTTATGGTCAGTGTCGCGGTGCCAGAGAATCCTGTTGTTGGCACGAACAACAGATTGCTGAGTGCGATGTTAAGATCCGTCAGTGATCCGGAAAGAGTCGTCGAGGCAAGATTTGTCAGTGTTTGACTGGGAGAAAGCGATAGTCCGTTGGCTGATTGCAACGTAAACTTTCCACCGTTTGCCGACAGGCTCACCTCAAGTTCTGAACTACCTGCATCAAAGTCGCTGACAGAAATTAGCCGGCTGCTGATGTCATCAAAGACGATAGCCTCATTGCGGAATGTAATGACGCCGATGGGAACTCGGTTCACAGGCCCCAAGTTCACACCGGTAAGGATTTGATAGGCTCCAATATCAATTCCGCGAATACTTCCGATCGTTGGACGCAGGGATCCTCGTTGATCCATTTCCGGAGCGTTTTCAAAACTGCCGCCGTTCAGTGCTGGGCTTCCATCAAGTAGAGCATGCGTAAAAGTCGGTCCGCCGTTATCCTGGAGAGGTCCGAGCAGGGGGTTAATGACAGGCTGACCATTGCCGCCGTTCAGGTCACCAGTCGCACCGAAACCTGTGGCGCCGCTGGAACTGCTAGTCGAGCCGACGTTTCCGATCAGGTTATGGCCCAGTGACTGGAACGAGCCGCGAACATCAGGCTGACTGGTCGTCGCCGTATTCCCCGCCACGATGCTGTTCTGAATCTGCAACGGTGCA
>JBGSVD010000090.1:0-5776 GCA_041753135.1 Planctomycetaceae bacterium | reverse complement strand
GCGCTCCCGGAGCGCGGGAGTCTCGCCCGCTGATCGTTCCTCAATTCACAAACAACAGTCGACTAATTCTGCGCTGTTGTTGACGTTGCTGACTCTGCTTCCTCGGCCAACTGCTGTTCGAGCGTTGCTTTGCGCGACATGCGGTAGAAAGCGATGCCGAAGCCGGTGAACACAGTTGCCGGCATGCCAAGCATAAACAAAATGCTGTACATGTAGGCTTGAGGACGCAGGTTGTCCGTTTCGTTCGCCGTTTTACAGCCAGGGCAAGCCTGGACTTGTCGGTCGCCGCCGGGAGCAACACCGATGGCCAAAGCGAAAGTCAGCACGATCATAGCCGTGCGAGCAAATCGTTTCATGGAAGAACTCCTGAGCACTTTCTATAGGCTTCGTTCAGAGAACCAGCACACTTCTTGCTGACCTACCCAAAATCATAGGCACGCGGTGGAAGCAGCAAGTCATCGACGTCATTGATCTGAATGTATTCTTTGATATCGGGCCACTCGACCTGATGGTTCTGCGGCATTTACTTTGTCAGGCCGCCATTGCGACGGATGCTGGCACATCGCGCCACGGCCAATGGTACAACATCCAATAGATTATCACACCTGTGATCGACACAAACAGCCAGATGGGCAAAGTGATTCTTGCCAGCCAGCGATGTTCTGCCCAACGTTCCCTCCAGGCGTGAACAAACACGCGAATTGCCAGAATTGGGACGAAAACAGCCAGAATCACATGTGGAATCAGGATGCTGCGATAGACCAAAGTCGCAAGGTCGGATCCGACAAACGCTCGGCCTCTCTCTCCGGTGAAGCGATAAAGCGCCTCGTGATAGGTCAGATAGCACCCCAGAAAAACCACGGAAACCACAAAAGCTGTCACCATCAGATTGCGATGAAAAATGCGTTTCCCGGACCGAATCGCCACGAATCCTGCAACCAGGAGTATCGTACACAACGAATTCAGCGTCGCATTCACCGCAGGCAGTACAGAAACCCAGCCTGGCAGGTTTTGATTGATCTTCTCATTTCGCGATTTCGCAGAAGCACTGCCACCGTCCGGGTCACCGTTGGCGTCATCTTTCGGAGAATCTGCAGCTCCTGGTGACGGTGAGTCTTCTTTAGTCTCTGGTGTGTCAGGTGTCTCAGAAGAACTGGCCGCTTCAGAATCTGGCGGATTTGTTGGTTCCTCTGCAACCGGAACGACATTCAATTGGATCGATGGGTTTTCACCATTTGCCGATGTGATTGTGAGAGCCGGACCAGGCTCGGGAAATTCACTCTTCCCTTCAATCACGCGCCGCAGCCGGACCACCTCTTCAGGATCGGTCATCAAATAAGTTGCCACCGGGATGCAGTCTTCATTCACCAACACTGCCCGATTTGAGTGAGCCACCTCGAATCCGGGCTTTCGCATTTCCCCGAGATTCGCTTGAACAAACTGAGCAAATCCGCGCCGTATCAGATCATGAATCTCATTCTCGTCGCCTGTCAAAAACTTCCAGCGTTCGTGATCTGCGCGAAATGTGTCACTGTACTTTTGCAGCACTTCCGCGGAGTCAAAACTTGAGTCCACCGAAAATGTCACGAAGAGAAAATCTGGATTGCTTTTCGCAACGCTCGTATGCAATTCGGAAACATGGCGAGTAATGACCGGGCACGTTTCGACACATCGAGTAAATACAAAATTTGCCAGCCATCGTTTTCCGCGGAGGCTCTCCCGAGCGATCGTCCCTCCCATGCATTCCGGAAACTCAAATTCCGGAAGTTCGCGAGCAGGAAACTTGATCACCAGGGACTTGGGCGTTTCGTCACCGGTTTCTGAATCCTCGGCTGGATCAGTTTCTGAAGCGACTGGATCCGGGGCCTTCTGAGCTTTGCGACTGACGACAACCCAGACGGCCACAAGGACCATCAGCCACAAGATGGAGCCCAAAACAAAACTGAACCCCGACATGCCTCTGCGCGAAACCGGCAAATGCCCGGATGTTTGCCGATTCAATGACAATTTCGACTGATTCATATGTCCTGCCTTCGCGGAAATCAGGTACGAAAAACAATGCTGTGCTGAATGCTTTTGAAGCCCGCGTCACGTTGAGCCGGTCCGCCGGATCTCGCGACGCTGCTGAACTGGGCTTGTTGCCGACGTTGGATTCTATCACCGGCGATGCCGGGAACTCGAATCGATTGCCGTATTCCCGGATTGGCGGGTCGACAGTCTCTCAATCGAGAAGTGGCGTGAGGAGATCGAGGGACTGTCCCACGCTTTCTGTCGCCTCGGAATTGCGACAAGACAGGGAGATTCTATCGACCGGCGAATTGCGTGTTATACTCATCGCGGTCACGATTGAGATGTTTCACCGTCAGCCGGAGGCGTACGCGGATGCGACCCACAACGTTCGCCTCCGGCTGATGGTTGAACAAAAAAAGCTCCGTCGGGACTGTTTAACGTGTGACTCAGCACTCTTGTACAACACAGCACATTGACACGCATTCGGCTCCGTGCTGATTCTGCTGAGACGCCTGATTCTGCATTGCCACTGCCAGCAATTCAGATCGACTGCTTACAGAGAGATTCCAGCATGAACGCTTCTCTTCAAGTCCGTACAACTCTCATTGCATTATGACTCCCAACGCCAGCAAAATAATTCGAACTGGAATCGTCCGCAACGTTGCGAGTCGCTGCACTTTTCTGACTACTGCTGTTTTGATTCTGACTGTTGCCTTCAGCATTGATGGCAAAGCGAATGACGATCCTGTCCGGGAGATCTCGCAACCTAAGGCGATGGGGATTCTCTCCGTTGCCCAGGAGGCTGCCAGAAACGGCATGCAGGAACTCAGTTTCAAAGCCGCGCGAGCAGCGTTGGGCGCTGGAGCACCAGTGCCCCAGCATGATCCCGACACTCAAAGCCTAACGGAGATCCAAGAGTCACATCTATTGCGCGACCATGAGATTGAAGCGGAACTGCGGGCGCTGACGACTCTTTGGCGAGAAAAGCAATTCGACCAGAACCAGGTATGGCAGGTTCTTCGAGATATCGTGTTTCCCTCAACCCGTCCCGGCGAAATCTTCATCTACCGCGGCGGTGACCTGAGCGAATTGTTGAATCGGTCTGTAGCGTTCCTGACGGTGCAGCAGGCGATCGCATCGCAAACAACGACAGAGTTGGCTTCCTTGCTCGAAGGGCGGCTTCAACATCCTGCCGCAAGACTCGACGCATGGGAGATGCTTTTGGCGTTGAAGATGGAAATGCATGACCTCCCGAAAGCTCTTCGTCAACTTGAATCATTGGACGATCAAATCGTCTCCAACGCCGATCCATCATTGTTGTCCTACGTTTGTTTGCGACTGCTGCATGCCTCGCGTTCCAGAACGTTGCGTGATGCGGCCGTGTTGGCGATGGAGCCCGCTTTATCTGCACTCGCGGAGAGATCATCGTCTCTCGGTCGTGAACTGGACGATCGGATTCTGGATCTGCTGATTCGCCAGCATCTGTTGCGTGGTGATTTGGGCGCCGCGAACAGGTGTCTCGCATTGTCGGACCAATTGGCGGAGATTCGAAACGATACAAGAGAACCCGATTCGATGGTTCTCCATCATCTTCAACTGGCGGTAACGCTGTTGCAGTTTGGTCGATCGGCAGAAGCCGCGAAACGACTGAATTTGGCGGTTGATCTGGAATCGGAATCTGCGACAGAAAGCACACGAGTTGCCTCCAGACTAGTCACGGTTGTGCCGTATTTGGCTGAACTGGAGGCGAAGGATCGATACCCCATTCTGAGATACTGCTACTTCGGAGCTGGCCGAAAAACGCCGATGACACCAACGCTCAGCTTTGTAGGTGCCGAAAAGCCACCTGCGTCGTTTGCCGCCCTGTTGCCTCAATCAAATCTGGCAGCCGGATTTGTTCAGAGTGCTTCTGTTCAGAGTGCTGCCGAAACCGAAGTCGATTCATCTCCAGTTCGGATGACAGACACAATCATCAGTTCTGCTTTGATGCTGATTGAAGCCGCGGTTGAAGCGAATCAGATCGATCAATTGGAAACGGATCTCGTCAAGCAAAAAGTGCATCGCAGCACGTTGCACCTTTTGGCACTATTGTTTCTGGCAAGCGGTCAGCAAGAGAAAGCAGTCGCAGCCGTTGGTGAGTTGAACGAGGGACTTCAAACAGACCTCAAGAAGGGTAATGCCGTTCGATCACGAGACCTGGCATTGGATCTTGTTGTTGCGATGAAGGCCGCCGAAGTGTCGGAGACACTGGAGCCTGCGATTAAGATGCTGGAAACGCTAAGCCGCATTGACGACATTGCCAGCCATGGTCGAATCATGTCTGCGGCCAACGATGCTCGTCACCACGCGTTTGCGAAGCAGGCTGACGTTGCGATGTTAAAGTTGGCTCAAAGTTTCTCGCCCTTAAACTGGACTCAATCGTCACTGCGTGAAACAAAATCAGAACGCCACGAAGAACAACACAAGTCGTGGCTGGTTCACGAAAACTTCCTGAGTCATCAGGCTTTGAGTCAACGTGACTTTCTGTATTTCCCATGGCCACTTCAGGGGGAATTTGAATTTTCGGTTCCCAGTTTTCTGAACTCAAATCACGGTGGCGGCCTGGCGTTCGACGGACTGTTCCATGAAATTGAAAATGGAGATGGCAGCTCTTTCGTTTCAGGAATCGGCAGCGAAAAGAAACAACGACGGTCTTTACACTTCAATGCTGCGAATCGGTTTGCAAGGACCTCGGTGCGAGTTACTGCCGACGAACTTAGTTTTATGGTGAATGGTCATCAGGTGTTTTCTGAAGAGCGAATGGCGGCATCCAGCCCGTGGCTGATGCTGCACGTCGGCCCTCATCGTCGAGGTCTCTGGCAACTGCCGGAGTTCACCGGTTCTCCTCAAATACCGCGTGAAGTCCGCCTTTCAGAAGATCCCCGTCTTCGTGGATGGAACGCATGGTACTCCCGGCAAACACGGCCTGACATTTTTATTTCGACGTTGTCAAACACCGCCGATAGTGACGCCACAAAAAAGAGCCGGCCTCTCGATTGGAGTGTTGAACAGGGCATGATCGTTTCCCAAGCGCACCCGGAGCTCTTCTTCGGAGGTCAAAGCCTGTTGCAATACAATCGCCCGCTCATGTCAGGCGATCGAGTGTCGTGGGAGTTCGAATACTCGCCCGAAAGCATTGTGACCCATCCGGCCATCGGACGTGTTTCGTTCATGCTCCGTCCCGAAGGCGTTGCGCTCCATTGGATTTCGTTAACTCAGGACGAAGCGTCGCTGCTGCCTTTCGATAATGAATTGATTGTGGCCGAATCTCAGCGCGGGCCAGTGTCTCTTCCACTGCAAACCGGTTGGAACAAGGCGACGCTGTCCCTGCGGGAAAACGTTGTGACTCTGATGGTGAATGATACCGGGGTTTATCAGCATGCTCTGAGCGACATCGACGGCCGGCAATTCGGACTGTTTCACTATCGCGACCAATCAGAGGTGCGTGTTCGCAATGTTGTTTTGACCGGAGAATGGCCAGAAGCGGTAACGCCGGAGAGTCTTAATAGCCTTCTCGCATCACGTGGAGATTCCGTCGCTCCCGTTGCACAACAATGCATGGATAAAATTCTGGGAGATCCGCCATTCGCCGCAACATCCCTGCAGATTGTGACTGAATCGCTGAGCATGGATGCGAAGAGCCGATATGCATTTCTGCAGAACTGGGTACTGCCCGCCGACAGTCATTCCACAGTACGGCTCTGGGGCGACTTTCTGCCTGGTTACT
>JBGSVD010000089.1:0-31479 GCA_041753135.1 Planctomycetaceae bacterium | reverse complement strand
GAGCGCGGACGCGAATAAGGACAGCTTTCTCGACTTCTCGGAGTTCACCGCTCACGCCGAGCATAGACTCGCCGCGCTCGAAAGTGGCCGTCAGGAAAAGAAGCGGTCAATCAAATAATCACCGGGCAGCATATGGTAAATCGGTAAATCATAGGGGTCACGGCCTCTTTGATCGCTCCTCTCCTGCAACAATGCTGCGTCCCCGCGTTACACAGGCTAGACTCATAAGAGTCACGCCGCGAACGAACCGGCCGTGGTACCTATTGGGAACCTAGAGATTCAACCTTGAAATTTACCGTTACCATCCTCACCGCAATACTGCTCGCGCCCTTGGCACCGCTGGCCAAGCTCTCTGCTGCGGATGCCCTTGCAGCAAGGCCCAACATCATCGTTATTTTCACGGATGATCAGACCTACCATGGGATTGGCTACAACAACCCGCAGGTGAAGACGCCGCATCTCGATGCGCTCGCGACTGGCGGTATCACGTTTGAGCGGGCCTATGTCGCGAGTCCGATTTGCGCCGCCAGCCGCGCCTCGATGATGACAGGTCGATTCCCTGAGCAGCATAGCTTGCGGGCTTTGGACAAAGATGCCTTCGCGCCTTACCACTCAGGCGGCCCGCTGGCGAGTCAGACGCTGCCAAGTCGGCTGAATGAAGCGGGTTATACCACAGCTTTGCTAGGTAAGTCGCACCTCGGCAAGCCGCGCACGTATGGCTTCGAAAAGGGCGATGAAATCGGTGGTCATGACGACGTAGAGGTTTTCGAACGCGCCACGGAGTTCATTGAATCACAGCAGGATGCGACCAAGCCATTTTTTCTTTGGCTCGCACCCCACCAGCCACATGTGCCGTTGCTACCAGAAAAGCAGTGGCTCGATCGGTATCCGGAAGGGGCTATCACGCTCGGAAAAAACTTCCTCAGCGAACCCACCGACGAAAGTCTCAACAATCAAGGCACACCGGGACAGAAGTTCTATCGTGATTCCGGCTATCGACGAAACATGGACCAACTCCCCGCCGGACCTCCGCGAGATGAGGCCACGATGCTCGCCTTCACGCGAGCTTACTTTGCCGTCATCAGTCACCTCGACGATCAGGTCGGTCAATTTGCCGATCTGCTCCGCGACCGCGATCTGCTGAAGAACACCATTGTCTTCTACATGTCCGACAACGGCTACCATCTCGGCTCGCATGGCCTCGGCAACAAGATCACCATGCACGTGGAATCGGTGCGCGTGCCGATGTTTGCGTTCGGTGCCGGCATCAAGCCGGGACAGAAGACACGCGCGCTGGTCACCGAGCTGGATTTGTACCCAACGTTGCTGGAACTTACTGGAGCGACCGCACCGCCTGAGCCACTGATGGGAAAATCGCTCCTGCCACTGATCAACGACCCGGCAACTCTCCATCGCGACACGGTGTTTTGCGAGTGCGTCGGCGTCGGCGGCAAGGCGGGTGAGGGCCACCGTATGGCGCGTGGCGATCGATGGAAGCTGATTCTCAGCGATACCGATGAAGAATATCTTTTCGACCAGCAAGACGATCCCTTCGAGCTTAACAATCGCATCACTGATCCCAACTTGGCTCCCGTTCTTGGCCAGCTTCGCGCGGAGCTGGCGACGTGGATGAGATCCATTGGCGACCGTGCTTATCCCGCCCGGCCTTAACAAGGCCCTCAACCGAATCACCAACCTGAGAACCCGACATCAAACCTCATGAAACTCTCCGCTGCACTCCTCGCCCTCACCTTGGCCGCCCCAACGCTCCTCGCCGCCGATGCCCCGACCAAGGCTGAAAAGCCCAAAACAGATGCGCCCTTCGTCTATGACGGTAATCCCGAGCGACGGAAGTATGAACTGCCCGTCGAGCCGGACGAGAACGTCGCCTACGGCCCGCACCGCATGCAGGTGATCTACTTTTGGCGGGCCAAGTCCGACCAGCCCACGCCGCTACTCGTTTACATCCATGGCGGTGGCTGGAATGGTGGGGATCGTTCGGTCGTTCGCAGCATGCTCCTTCCGGCTCTCGAAGCCGGCATCTCGGTCGCCTCCGTCGAATACCGCACCATCAAGGATTCCACCGCCGACGGACTAGTGCCGCCAGTGAAGGGACCGATGCTCGACTGTGCCCGCGCCCTCCAGTTCTGCCGAAGCAAGGCCAAGGAGTGGAACCTCGACAAATCCAAGGTCGCCCTGTCCGGCGGGTCCGCTGGTGCCTGCACCAGCCTTTGGTTGGCCTTTCATGACGAGATGGCGGACCCAACTAGCCCTGATCCGATCGCTCGTGAGTCCACTCGCGTTCTCTGCGCCGCCGTCTCCGGTGCCCAGACCACGCTCGATCCGCATCAGATGCGTGAATGGACGCCCAACAGCAAATACGGCTCGCACGCCTTCGGCATCGTGTGGGATGCGAAGCAGAAAATCTCCTCCTTCCAGATGTTCTACGACGCTCGCGAACGCATCCTGCCTTGGATCAAAGAATACTCGCCCTACGAGCTTGTCAGCCGCGGTGATCCGCCCGTGGGCCTCTTCTACAGCACGCCGCCGAATCTCGGCCATGACGAAAAAGATCCCACCCACACCGCCAACTTCGGCCTGAAGCTCAAGGAGCATTGCGACGCCCATCAAGTCCCCTGCGACCTCATCTATCCCGGTGCCCCGAAAGTAAAGCACGCCACCGACAACGACTACATCAAAGCCCACCTGCGCCCGGATCTGAAATGAGGCCTGTCCCCGCAATCATGGATGCTTCAACCTGTCATCATTTGTCCGCAATCTTCCCTTTCAGAAAACCAGCCGCCCAGCCATGAAACACGCGCTAGTCATCCTCACCACCCTCGTGCTGGCACCGCTGGCCGTCTTGTGCGCCGCCGAGCCAAAGCCGGTCGCCAAACCCAATATTATCTTCATTTATGCCGATGACTGGGGCTGGGGCGATCTTTCCTGCCATGGCAACACTTGGCTGAAGACGCCGAACATCGATAAGTTGGCCAGCCAGGGCACGGATTACCAACAGTTCAATGTGCTCAATCCCGTGTGCTCACCGAGTCGCGCCGCGGTGATTACAGGCATGTATCCCGCGAGATTTTCCGTGCATCAGCACTTCGCGACACCGGCGCAGAATCACGAGCGTGGCATGCCGGATTGGCTGGACCCGAAGGCTCCGTCGCTGCCGCGTTTCTTGAAGCAAGCGGGGTATCGCACCGCCCACTTTGGCAAGTGGCACCTGACCAACGGGGATACAGAAGGCGCACCAAAACCCGAAGCGTATGGCTATGATGAAGCCCGGGTCTTCAATGGCGGGGCAAGCTGGGAGTCGGCCGATCTTCATGCCACGGCAACAGACACGGTGGCCTTTATCAAAGCGAACAAGACGAAGCCCTTTTTCATCAACGCCTGGTTGCACGAGAGTCACACGCCCCACGTTCCTACATCGGCATCCATGGAGAAGTGGAAACACCTCGACCCGCAGAAGCAGGTCTATGCCGCCGTCATCACAGATGGCGATAATGCCGTCGGGCAAATCCTCGACTGTTTGAAAGCGGAAGGCCTGGAGGACAACACTATCGTCATGTTTTCCAGCGATAACGGACCGGAATACAATGTCGAAAAAGACTCACCGCAGAAGAACGACCCGGATGCGCAGGCCACCGGCTACGGAACCTACTACAGCGTCGGCGAGACTGGTGGAATGCATGGTCGCAAACGCAGCCTGTTTGAAGGTGGCGTGCGCGTGCCTTTCATCGTGCGGTGGCCGGGCCACACAGTCGCAGGCATTCAAAATAGAACCACCGTCTTCACCGCCGTCGATATCCTTCCTACCCTCTGCGCCGCTGCGGGTGTGACGCTGCCCGCCGATTATCGGAGCGATGGCGAAGACCTGCTCGCCGTCTTCAATGGCAAGCCCGCAACCCGCATCCGCCCCATCTTTTGGCAATGGCTCGGCTTGAAGGCAGATCCCGATTACTGGCCACGCCTGGCCGTGCGTGATGGCGATTGGAAACTCGTCATGACCGACGACGCAAAGCGCGTCGAGTTGCATCACCTCACCCATGACCGCGCCGAGGCCACCAATGTGGCGAAGGATCATCCCGACATCGTCGCCCGCCTCAGCAAGCTGGTGCTCGACTGGAAAGCTACGTTGCCCACCGCGCCGAACCCAGAGTGCCGGAGCAAACAAGCCCTCCCCACCACTTCAGAACGGAAAAAGCCCGGAGCTACCGCCTCCAAAGTGACACCCGAAGTCCGCGCCAAAGCCTTCACCCGCTGGGACACCAACAAGGATGACAGACTCAGCCTCGAAGAATACCAGGCCGGACTCAAAGGCGAAGACAACCTCGAAGCCCGCTTCAAAAACTTCGATCAAAATAGCGACGGCAAACTGACGCGTGAAGAGTTCGTCGGAACGGCTGCCAAGTAACCTAGAGAGGCTCTCGTTTTACCAACCCGAGCAACCCAGGGAAACGCTAAAGGGAACATTCTACATTACATGGGGAATCGCTAAAGGGGACATTCTACTTTACGTGGGGATGTCGCTCGGTTAGAGTTCGGGAATGCCACGCACATCCAGAGCATCACGAGGTGGGTTTGTTTACCATGTCCTGAACCGGGGCAATGGCCGCAGCGACGTCTTTCATAAGGATGACGACTTCGCGGCGTTTGTGAGTCTGATGCGAGAGGCTCACGAAAAAGTGCCAATGCGGCTGACTGGGTATTGTCTCATGACAAACCATTTTCACCTGCTGTTGTGGCCGCATGAAGATGGAGACCTAAGTCGCTGGATGCAGTGGCTTATGACATCTCACGTTCGCCGTTACCATCGGCACTACAAAGGCAGCGGGCACGTCTGGCAGGGGCGATTCAAAGCGTTTCCCGTCCAGTCCGATGAGCATTATCTCACGGTGCTGCGTTATGTGGAGCGGAATCCGCTGCGAGCGAACATGGTCGATCGAAGTCAGGACTGGGAATGGTCCAGCCTGAAGCCGACAGTCCGAAGCGGGCCGGACGGACTACTTTGCGACGGCCCGATCCTGAAGCCCGCTCAGTGGACTCGCCATGTCAACGGTGTGGAAACAGAAGCCGAACTCAAAGCCCTGAGACACAGCCTTGCTCGCGGCACTCCATTCGGTGATACTCACTGGCAGACAAAAACGGTTGCAATGCTCGGCCTTGAATCTTCGCTTCGACCGCGAGGCCGCCCAAAGCAGCAGGAAAAGTAGAATGTCCCCTTTTGCGAACGCGAGCGCCAATGAATAGCACCTGCAGTACGGCTCAAAGCTTGATGGTTAAACGAATGCAACGTAGAAGGGCATCGGGCGAGACAGCGATGATGTCAGCACCCCGGTACAACTTTATGTTCTAAAGGGTGAAGTACATGGCTGATTTCCCATATGGCGTTAAAGGCATCGTTATTGGTTGGGTCCTGTTCGCATTCGTAATAGTATTTTTGGTGCCGTCACTTCAAGCCCCTTGCGGGCATGTAGGACAGAAAGGATTTGCCTGCATCAAGGATGTTTTAGTCTATCCGATATTTAAGGTCTTGCACTGTTTCCCAGTAGTCAAGCACCACTACTATATTTACCTGAAGCGAATACACGGAACCCGTCAGGCAGGCTACTTTGCCATCTGGTTTCAGGTGTATTGCGAACGATTTGGCTGGTCATAGGGACACATGTAAACGGCGGCGAGAAACCGTGGCGCTTGGCGGGCGAAAAGTGCAGCGCCGGGCGGATTCTTGATTTGTTGGTTTTTCAGTGGTGCATGGCACCATTGTTCGACCCATGGCACCATTGTTCGAGTTCTGGCGTTAACTTCTGGAAGCGAATCAATTGCTTGACCAGATCGCGATATTTTGAAGCCATAGCGAGAATACAGAACGATTCTATTTCTGCTTCTTCGGAGCGTACTGATCGTTGACCGGCGTGGGACGAGGAGCAGTGGGTGGCGGTGGTTCGATACCGGCTTGCATCATGGCAGAACGGACGGCTTCGATGGTCGCGGCGGCGGGTTTGAAGTTGCCCGGACGGTAGCCTTCTGCAATCAGCAGTGGAGTCCAGCCGTACTTGTTCTTCGTGTTCCAGATCTTCACGTTGGCTCCGTGATCCGCCAGAAACTGAACCATCTTTGGCAGACTCTTGTAAGCGGCACCATGCATGGTTGTTTCACCGTTGCTGTCCACGGCGTTGATGTCGGCTCCCAGATCCAGCAGCAATTGAACGGCTTCAATCGCTTCGTCTTCGGTGCCGGCTTCTTCGCCGGGTGCCATCGTGCCGATGCCAGCAGCGGCGAGAATCGGCGGACAGTTGTCCGCATTGGCAAGAAAAGGATCCGCTCCGTGCTGCAGCAGAAGCTTCATGAAAGGTACATCGGCCGTGTCGGCCGCCAGTAGAAACGGAGTCGCTCCTTTACGATTCAGACGTCCCTTCCCGGACCGACCTGCCTTGAGCTTTGAGTTCACATCAGCACCGTGTCGAACAAGTTCCGTGACCAGTTGCAGGCTGGTGATATTGCCCGAACCGATCGGCGGCGGATCTCCGTCCAGATCGTCTCCAAAGTTGGGTTTGCGAACCCACGACAAGACATGCAGGGCAGTAAATCCGGATCGCTGGTCGTTCGCTTCGGCTCCGGCATTCAGCAAATGGACGGCCAGTTCGAAATGCCCGTTTTCAATGGCCAGCAGCAGAGCACTTGTGCCATTCCGAGGCACTCGTGGTCCCTTCGCTTCTGGTTCCATCACGGAATTCACATCGACACCGGTCGCCAGAAACACATCCACAACATCAAGATGCCCTTCGCGAACAGCAAAGAAGAATGGCGTGAAGCCGGACTTGAGCGGTGTTTGAAATTCCGCTCCCGCCTTGATCAGCAACGAGACAACATCGGCATGACCTTCGGCCGCAGCCCAGCTGATGGCGGACTGACCGCTGCGTTCTTTCGCGTTGACGGCAGCCTTGTGCTGAAGCAGCATGTCAATCACTTCGCGTCGCCCGGTGCGAGCGGCCGTCATCAAGGGTGTTTCGCTTCCGGGCTTAACGTCGTTAGAGTCGACGCCTGCCTTCAATAACTGGCCAACGATGTCGGTGTTGCCATTGAGGCACGCGATCGAAAGAGGCGTGACGTCGTAAAGTGTCCGCGCTGACGCATTGGCCTGATGCTGAAGCAGCAATGAAACGGCGTCGCAGTTGTCGTGCCAGACGGCCCAGTGCAGCGCCGTCATTCCGTCGGGTTGAGTCGCGTTGATGTCAACGTCTTTGTCGGTGATGTTCTTGTCGAGCAGCGTCGCAAGCTGTTTCCAGTCTGCTCGTTCAGCCATGTCGACTGCGTTGACGTCATCCGCGTTGGCTGGCGGAACGAACAGCATCAGCACGACCAGGACAGAATGTTGAAAGAACGTCTTTGACATCAGGGTCTCTTATGAAGGCTGCGATCTGGCCAACGGCAGGGTCCGACTAAATCGCCACAGGTTCGAACAACTCATCCACCATGCCGTTGCTGTCGGCGAAGGAGTCCAGTTGCACACCGACTTTATCCAGCAACGTCAAATGCAGATTTGCCAGAGCTGTCGGCTGATTGAAGCGAATGTGTCGACCGCCTTGCATGTTCCCGGCACCACCACCGGCCACCAGAATGGGCAGGTTCTGATGATCGTGAACGTTGGGATCACCCATACCGCTTCCGTACATCAGCAGTGAATGGTCGAGCAACGAACCGTCGCCTTCTTTGATCTGATGCAGCTTCTGCAGATAGTCGGCAAACAGCGAAACGTGAAACTGATTGATCTTTGCGACCTTCGCAACTTTTTCCGGATCGTTGCCGTGATGAGTCAGCGGATGATGCGGCTCCGCGACTCCGATTTCCGGGTACGCCCGATTGCTGGTTTCGCGAGCCAACTGGAACGTGACGACTCGCGTGATGTCCCCCTGAAACGCAAGCAACTGCAGATCAAACATCAACCGAGCGTGGTCGGCGTATGCGGCGGGCACGCCGGTTGGACGGTCCAGATCCGGCAGTGGATTGTCCTTTGCCGTTGCTTCGGCCTGCTGAATGCGGCGTTCGACTTCACGAACGCTGTCCAGATATTCGGTCACCTTTTCGCGGTCAGCCGGACCCAGAGTTTTCTGCAGGCGAGTGATTTCATCGCCGATCGAATCCAGCAGGCTGGCACGTTTTCGCAGAGCAGCTCGGCGTTCTTCGGAACTTCCGCCTTCGCCGAACAGCGTTTCGAAAACCAGTCGAGGATGCGCTTCGGATGGCAGCGGAGTCGTGGGCGATGACCACGACAAATTGTTTTGATAAACACACGCGTAACCATTATCACACTGGCCGACAGTGGCCATCAGATCCATCGAAAGTTCAAGCGACGGCAACTGAGTCTGCTGGCCGATCTGGCTGGCGGCGATCTGATCGACGGTGGTACCCAAATGGTAATCCGTGCTTTCGGTTCGCCTGGCGGTCGCACAGCTCAGATAAGCCGAATTCGAAGTGGCATGAGTGCCCGGGTAAGCGTTTCGGATTTCCAGATTGCTGATCGCTGTGACATGCTGGCGGATCGGAGCCAGCGGGCTCAGCGTCGGCGAGAGTTCTGAGAGATCGTTACCAGGCAACGCCCAGCGAGAAATGTCGCATCCCATCGGCATATAGATGTAGCTCAACCTTCGCAGTCGCGACGGACTGGCGACGGTGTTTGCGGCGGCGGTCATGGCCGGAACCATGGCGTCCAGCAGCGGCAGAGCAATGGCCGCTCCGAAACCTTTCAGCAACGTGCGTCGCGGCACGGCTTTCTTCGTGATAATCATTCAGCGGTCCTCATCTGAAAGGGAACACTTTGCACGATTCCGCGAACCAATGCCGAAAAACGAAATTCATCGGCACCAGCCTGGCGAACGATCTTTCGAATGGCAGTCGCGTCAGTATTTTCGACGCCTCTGCCAAGGGAATATGTCAGCAGCTTTTCCGTCAGTGTACTCACAAACAGCTCGGGCCGTTGCAGGATTCCATCTTCAAGGCCCGTGACACCCAGAAATTCCGAACCGTCCGGCAAACCACCAGTTGCATCCACTGGCTGCCCGGCGTCCAGTTGTCGCCAGCGACCGATGGCATCATAGTTTTCGAGCGAAAAGCCGATCGGATCCATCAATCGATGGCAACTCGCGCAACTAGCGTCGGCTCGATGCTGAGCCAGGCGTTCGCGCATGGGCAGACTGTTGCTCACAGTATTGTCTGTCAAAGCCGGAATATTGTCGGGCGGCGGCGGAGGTGGCGTGCCCAGCAGATTCTTCAGAATCCAGTGGCCTCGAATCACCGGCGATGTGCGAGTCGCGTACGACGTCACGGTCAGAATGCTGGCGTGTCGTAACAAGCCGCCTCGATGCGTTGCAGGATCGAGTTCGACTTTGCGAAAGCGACTGCCGAGAACGTGTGGAATGCCATAGTGCCGAGCAAGTCGCTCATTCAGAAACGTATGATTCGACTTCAGCAGATCCAGCACACTGCGATCTTCGCGCACCACGCTGTCGAAGAAGAGTTCTGTTTCAGTCCGCATCGCCTGTCGCAGGTTATCGTCGAAGTCCGGAAACAGTCGCATGTCCGGAAACGCGGAATCCAGGTTGCGAAGGTACAACCACTGGTCCGCAAAATTATTCACCAACGACTGCGAACGCGCGTCGACAAGCATTCGGCTCACCTGATGATCCAGAACGTCCGGTCGATGAAGTTCATCGCGTTCCGCAACAGCCAGCAGTTCATCATCAGGAATGCTGCTCCACAGGAAGAACGCCAGCCGCGACGCCAGTTCGAGATCGCTGATACGATACGCCATTCCCGGAGCACCGTCGGCGGGATCACGTTCGATGCGAAACAGAAAGTTGGGATTCACCAGCACCGATGCCAGCGCCGCTTCGATTCCCGCATCAAACCCACCTTCGGCATGGTTCTGGTGAAAGAACTCCATTGGCCGCAGCAGGTCGTCGTCTGCGACAGGTCGCCGGTAGGCTCGACGAATGAGGACACTCAGAATTTCGTTGGCACAGCGATCGTCGTCATCTGAATTCGCTGGCTGACTGACAAACAGCCGACGGCGACTGGGCGAATCACCCGCTCCGGTGGCATCAAACGGGCCGATCACCGACACCTGATACACGGCCGGACTGGTGCGTGGATGTCGGTGCATATTGAAGCGAGCCTGGTACGGCTGCCGTTCGGTTTCGATCAGTGAAGCCGACTTTTTCACGAACGTCACGCCCAGTTGATGTGGCCCGGCAGTGACCGGAATTTTCGCAATCAAATGAGCGTCGACCTGGCTGTGGTCTTTGGCATCTCCCGGCGGCTTGACGGTGAACTGAGCCACCTGTTTGCGGTCCAGCAGAATGACCATTTCGTGAGAACCGCGAAGCCCTTCGACGGCTTCGTTTCGATCGCGAGCCAGTCGCACCTGAATTTCGTAGGTGCCGTCCTGAGGAAACGGATAATCAATCAGCGTTCCACCTCGAGTACCCAGCGGCAATCCGGCCACATGATGTTCCTGAGTCACATCCGGTGCCACCCGGAACGTATCTCCCGCAGCCGAGCGACTTGAACTGCCGACGGTCAGTCGCGCGATCTTTTGAGCAGCGGCCACATAACGATTCAGCAGCGTCGGTGACAGTTCGCCGACGGTAACGTTGTCGAAGCCGTGGCTCGATTCATCCGCAGGCAGCATTGTGTCGGCATCGATTTCCAGGTCGAGCAGATCGCGAATGGCGTTTTGGTATTCCGTGCGAGTCAGTCGTCGCAGCGTATCCGTGCGCCCCGGCTGAGGCTGTCGATCTGCATGCTGATCCAGAGCACCTTCCAGAGACTTCAGTACGGCTTCGTAGGCGGCCTGGTCGGGTCGAGGAACATCGGGCGGCGGCATTTGACGCGACCGAAGTTTGCGAACGACGTTTTCCCAGGCGTCGATGTTGTCGTGGCGGATTCGCTGTTCGAGCGTCTCCAGTTTCAGCCCCGCTGTGGCGTCCGTCGATCCATGGCAGGAAACACAATACTGTTGAACAAAGGTCGCCGCTTCAGGAATTGCCCCTGAAGCGAGATCGCTGTCCTGTGCACAAACGAAGTCAACGGGTGTGAATAGTGCCGCGACCAAAATCGCGGTTGCCCAGCGATTCACGTTCGTCGTTTGACGCATCATCGTTCTTCCCGCAAAAACATCGTCCGAGCTAATCTGCAGAAGTGTAACTCGGGTTCTTCGGCCAAAACAATCGGAAACGACACCATGTTATGGCAGGGTGCAGTTGCGGATTTCGGCAACGGACCAGTTGATTTGGATATTCGGGAGGGCGAGGCTCCTGCCGAGCCGCTGTCTGACCGACAAATGCGGCTCGGCAGGAGCCTCGCCCTACCAATTTGACAATCGCCCGCGACTCCACCCTTATCGCACGCCATCGATTGCACGAGGACACTGCTGGCAGTGCCATCGTTAAAACAATCGACACAAAAAACACGAGTCGCGTTTCGGAAGACACTTCGTTCCGGCGAACAAATGTCAGAGAATCGAAGCCTTTTCCGCCGGCGTTGAAAAATCCAGGATTTTTTTGTGCGATGTCCGGCTGCCGTTGCGTTTATGAAATATGGCCGCTGAGAGCGGCAGGTTGATCAGTTGGCGAAACAATTCGCCACTCACAGCCGTTTTAATGACGATAGTGCGGGGCTTTCGCCCTGTTCAGGAGCAAAAATGATGTCCCCACAGAATCTCGCCGTAATTCATCTGACCGATTCCGATGACGAAACTGTCTGCAGAACTCAGCAGTCGATCGATCGCGAGATTTCTGCAGGAAGAGATGTCGTTGTCGTGTGTGAAGGGCAGCGCCTGATGCGTGAAGAGCGATTGATGCTGGCTCGTCCGGCAATGGCCAGGTCGCAGGCCGCTGATCACAGCGGAACATCCGGTCGAGTTGCCATCGTTAACACTGGCTGCGACAACGGCGAAGAGTACCTGCCATCGCACGTCACAGCTTCCGTCAAAGTCTTCTCATCCATGGATTGTGCGATTGGCTGGCTGCGACCAGCCTCAGAGATTTCAATGAGCAGCACACTCCGCTATTTCACGCTCCCTGCCTGTTGAGATTCCACAACCTGCTTTGCTTCTGCAAAAACTCGACGCCGGTGGGCACCATCCTTTGAAAGCCTCTGCTGCAAAATTGGCAATGATTCAATCTCGTGCCGAGCTTGATCGATGTTTCCAAGCCTTGCATGAATCATCGCCAGCACGGCAGGGAACATCGGATCACGACGTTCGACGGCAAGATCGGATGGAAGTCCACGAATGGCTCGTTCTATAGCGTTGAGGGCTTCGGAATACTGACCGTCGTAGTACAACGCAGTCGCGAGAGTATGCAGGTAATTCGAGTTATCCGCATCGACGATCAACGCCTCACGAATCACATCTATGGCTCGTTGCGGATTGCGAAACTCGACACCGGGAGCGATCGCCAGTTGCCACGCCAGGGTGTTTTTCCATGCGGCTCGCTGGCTGTCGGTGGGTAAAGGTTCAATCTCTGCGGCCAGATCGGAAATAAGCCATTCTGACGAACGAATCAGAGCATCATGGATTTGCAGCGCCTCTGAGGTTCTTCCTTGCTCCACCAAAAATTCGATCCGATCAGGAATCCAGATCTGCATGAGGGTGACCACCTGACGCTCTTCGCCAAATGTGGATCGGCACTGAAGCAGGCGATCTGTCAGCTCACTCCAGAGAACTTCCGACGCGGCTGCATCATCGGAAGCAATGCTGCAGTTCAATTGAGATGAGATGGCACTGAGCATCGAACTCTGGTACTCGAAGATCGTTGGAAATGCATCGACAGTTGGCTTCAATAGCTCCGCGGCATTCGAAAATTGCGAGCAAGCTTCGACGAACTGTTTGGATCGCAGCAGTCGATTGCCTCGGCTCATATACAACCGAGCAAACAAGTTCCTCGTTCCGTGGTCCTGCGAGTTTCTTTTGAACAACGCGTCGCGAATCGAAAACGACTCCTGAAACATGAGTTCGGCTTCGTCGGATCGATTCAGAGCATTCAGAGTTTCTGAGTAATCATGAAGAACCAGCCCGAGTTCACTTTGAGATGCAACGTCTGATGCATTTTTTTGAACCAGTTCGCGAAGTATGGCGATGGCCTGTTCGAAAATGGGGATCGCGTTGCTGAATTTTCTTTGGGCAGTCGTTACCGCACAAATGTTGGTCAGAATATTGGCTTTGCCTCGGAGTCGATTCACATCGGTCGGGACTAAACGAAGCTCATGATCGATCGCACTGAGGCTTTGATTATATGCTTCAACAGCTTCCGGAAATCGCCGAGTATCCTTCAACAGATTGCCCAGCACCCACGTGGAATACGACAGATCCCGCCAGAGTTCCAGATCGTCTGGATTGCCTTTGAGCTCGGCTGTCAGTAGTGCCATTCCTCGTTGAAGTGCGTTATGGGCTTTCGTTGTCTCTCGAAGCATGCTCTGAATTTCCCCCGCGCGAACGAGGGTGAAGGCAAGCTGTCGACGGAGGCGCGTACTGCTGCCATGCGACTGCTCAAGCTGATCATAGAGTTTCAGCGTCTCTTCCAGAATGCGACGACTTGTCTTCTGTTGCTGCGGGGCTTGTCGAAGCTCCATACCGAATTTCGAGAGCGAATTGATGGCTGTCAGCGCCTGATCCAGACTTTGCTCAGCCTGTTCCCGCGCTATGACGGCTTCCGTTCTGGCAGCTTCCGCCAGAGTCTTTTGCTGTTCGGCCGATTGCCGCTGGTCACGCGCCTCGTCGCGTTCGTGAATGTAAGCGATCGATAGTTCCAGTGCGCGATCGCGTTCACGAGTGGCTCGTGCGCTTTCTCTTATGACACCCGCAATGCCCGCAACGATGGCGACCAGTGTCAGCAGTGACAGCCCGGAGACAGTCGGGTGTCTGAGCACCAGTTTCCGGAGTCGCTCCAGAACAGACGCCGGACGAGCTTGAATGGGTTCACCTCGCTGGATCGAACGCAGGTCGTCCGCAAGTTGCTGAGCGGTCGCATATCGTCGCTCAGGAGACTTCTGCAGACACTTCAGGCAGACCGTCTCAAGATCAACCGACACGCGAGGCTGAAGTCGTCGTGGCGGAACAGGTTCATCCGTCCGAACCTGCTCAAGCGTATCGAACAGAGTCGCGCCTCGAAACGGAGGACGTCCGGTAAGCAGTTCGAAAAGAATGGCTCCCAGCGAATACACATCCTGCGACGGAGATGCATCATCAACATTGCCCGCAGCCTGTTCCGGTGCCATGTAGCTGGGCGTTCCGATGACTTGTCCGGTTGCCGTTAGATCACTTTGATGGCCCAGAGTTCTGGCCAGTCCGAAGTCACTAATCTTGACCAACAGCGACTTTGTCTGTGAAATCGATGTGCGTGACGGTTCGATGTGTTCCGTTCTCGCGATGGCCGCGGAATCAGGGCGTTCAGTCAGTAAGATATTTGCGGGCTTCAGATCGCGATGAACAATTCCCTGCTCATGGGCAAATTGAGTTGTTAACGCCAGTTGTTCGACAATGCGACAGGCGTCCATCGGAGGCAGCGGCTGACCTTTGAGCCAGTCGTGCAACGTCCCGCCTGGAACGTATTCCAATGACAAATACGGAAGCCCATTGTGCTCGCCAACTTCATGAATCTGAACAATACCAGGATGCTGCAATTGGGCCACCGCGCGGGCTTCCTGCCGAATTCGTGCGAGCACTTCAGGACTCGCCAGCCCACCGCCGTGCAGCATCTTTAACGCAACGACTCGGTTCAGAATCTGCTGTTTGGCCCGATAAACCACCGCCATCCCGCCGCGGCCCAGCTCATCCAGCAACACATAGCCCGGCGGCGGTTCAACAATGAACTTCGATCGCGAGCGTCGAGGCCACTGCAGCGTTGCATTCGACGGCGTTCGAACTGCTGAAGTGCCATTGTCTGAGTTCCCATCGTTTGGTGAAGACGAATCATCGGACGAATGGGCCGAGTCTTCGGTGTTGATGGCAAGATCATCCCAGTCTTCGTCTTCAATCGCGCAGTGAACGGAAAAAAGCCGCTCGATGCGTTCTCGCAGATGCGGAAAGCGGGCAACGAAATGCTGGCACTCCGCGACTTCGTCGAACTCCTGTCGGATCAGTATCTCGTGGTAAAGAAGGTCAAGTAGATGCTCCTCATTTTTTGCGACCGACTTCCAGGCTTTCGAATAAAATCCTTCCGCCAACCCTTCTGCGACGATTCGCTGACCCGACTTCCATCGTGCACGAAGGGCCGAAGCAAGAAGCTCGATGCGATCACTGAGAGATACGGACAGACTGCCAACGGTCTCACTAAGTTTCATCGAAGATGCTGACGAGGGTTGCGCCGATGATTGCTGCCGATCATCTGACTTCGACGATTCGCCGGCGTTAGCCATGCGATTGCTCCAGTCCAAGTTCTGCTGCCACTCGATCCAATGCCCGAGTCAGTCGCATGCGAACGGCATTAACCTGATCGCCAGTCTTTGCGGCAATCTCATTCCAGCCCAGACCGTCGGCTCGCTGCTCCATCAACTTCAGTTCTTCAGCTGACAGACGACTTCGGACCTGTTCCAGAAGATCACGATTGACCAGAACCGAGACGGGACTCGCGTCGCTGCTGGCGATTTCACGATCGGACCCGTCATCGTGCTGCAATGACACATCGCGTCGACCATCTCGACGTTCGGCATTGCTGCGTCGAGCCCAGTCGACGATTCGATTTCTGGCCATTGTGATAAGCAGCTTCAACAATTCTTCGGGGGTCTGAATGTCGTATTGTCCCGCCGCTGTGCGTACGAAAAATCCGGCAAGCACCGACTGACAGATATCAATCGAATCCACCAACTTGCGCAGCCGAGCATCCGTCATGCGAACTCGAATCGCTCGTCGAACCTCCGGTTCATACGTGCGCACAATCTCTTCGGCAGCGGCGGGGTCACCGTTACGAACACGCATCAGCAGATCCTTGATCGCTGTTTCTGCCACTGTCGATTCTGCCCGATCTCGGCCCCAAAAAGTGCGGCCAGAATTTGGTCCGCTCAATTCGAAAGTCTAACAGAATCAACAAACTTGGCGAGTGGACAGTAACCCGCGAACACTGCGACACATGAGTTCCACCAACGGTCTGTGGAAATCTGAAACCATCTCTACTTTGATTTCGACTTCCCCTTCGCCTTCGCCTTCGATGCTGACTCATCAGCAGCAACCTCCCCTGCCAGTTCGACACCGACTCCAATGATCATCATCGTGACCCTGGTAAATCCGGTGTCTACAAACGTCAAATTGATGCGTCCGTTGTCCTTCGCAAAGGAATAATTGCCCGAGGAATCTGTCAGGTTCTTGTCTTCTGTCTTCCAGCCGGCAGTTTCCAGATTCTCAGCGATCGACTCCGCCGTCGCACGACCTTTGCCACCATCGACGGTCACTTTGAGAACATTTTCCGCCGCGGAATCCCATTCTGTCCCCGCTGGAACCTGAACAGTGACCGCATTGCCGTTCGTCTTGCCGTTCGTCTTGCCGGACTTTGAGGAAGACTTTCCGGCATCGCTCGGCCTGGCTTTTCCACCACCAAGAGCATCGGCGATCAGCGAGTTCGCAAGAGCATCCATCCTGGCGGACGAGGCATCAAATTCTTTTCGTGCCGTCTCCCGAGCCGCCTTGCTGTCGGCTTCTCGTTTTTCGTTTTCCGCTTTTGCGATCTGAATCGTCTGACGAGCCTTGTTCTCGGCTTCCAACAAATCCTGTTTCGTCATGAACGCCGCGGTGACATCGATCTGCTCCTCCTGGCGTCGCATCTCGATCGACATAATGTCACCGTCGCTGTTTCGGAATACCTGCCGTGCAGTCGCACGACCAAACTCATCATCCGACTCGGTGAGCTTCTCGCTGCCTGGCTTCCAGCCCGATGCAGTCAGTTCCGCGACATAAAACTTACTGATGGCTTCAAAACCGGACTTGCTTGCGAATCGCAATGTCTTGCTTTGGCCGTCAAACTGAACTTGTTCGGCTGTGTCTGGAGCAGGAATCTCCGCCGCAAGGACCAGCGAACTGAAGGAAATCATCGTCTTGTTCCCCTGCGCCGGAGCTTTGACGACCATCACAGAAAGCTGAATGGCATTCTTCCGAACGGTCAGGAAATGCTGCTCGTCGCTCAGCGGATTTGTCCCATAGAACTTCCAGCCAGCCCGCTTAAGAAGCGTCATCATCTGGTCTGCTGCATCCGGAACAGAAGCATCGGCGACATACGACGCACTGGCCGCGTTCGAAAACATCGACGTCGCACCATTAATCACTGGAATGGTGTCGAGCGGTACGTTTCCGTAGTTGAAAACAGAGACGAAGGAAGCCGCATCGGCTCCTTCGCGACCATTCGAAGATGTCGAGCAGCTCAGTGTGAAACCAGACTTACTGAACATTCCATTTGCGTACGCTACATCAGTCGTGCTTCCTGGAAGCTCCTTCCAACCGGCCTTCAAAAGCGACGATCGGTGAAATTCGAACGCAGCCTTCGGATCCTGATGCACCTCATACGTCAACTGGCCAACCTGACCAGCGCCGACAATCTTCACGTCCTTCGGCAATTCGACGTCTCGCAAATCCAGCACTTTCGCAGCCGCAGCAGCCGTCGCTGGCACGTCTTCAAAAGGCACCGCAAATGCAGCGTCAGAGCCACAAAAGGAAATAAGCGTAAAGAATGCGGCAGCCATTAAATGGCGATTTTTCAATGTTGCACTCATTTGAATTCTTCTGTTCGTAGATGGTCCAGGCAGAGTTCGCCGTGTGTCCGACTGTTTCTCCTCTTGTAGAACGTAATGCTGATCACAACCGCACAGAATTTTCTTCCGCACGCGCCAATTGGGAAGAATTGCACAGAACCGTGACCCTGGCGAGGCCGCTTCGGGCGCTGCCGTCCGGATTTTCAGCCTGCTATTTCTTGATGTTCGTCTGGCCCGGACGGAACCTGGAAGTGCCTGTTCAAACTCGACGAACTCATCGATCGGCTGGATCGGTCATCGTCACTTCCAACGGACAGAGAATCAGTGCTTGAAACTCAAAATGCGATCACCGCAGCCATAGTGCGAGATCTCCATTTCGCATCTCAAGTCGAATCCCTTTGATCACGCCTATGCATCGACCACAACGTCGGAAAGCGGACGGGCCTGACAGGCAAGAATGAAGCCGGCTGACTTTTCGGCGGCTGTGAGTGCGTCTTCGCAATCCATGGCGACTCGACCAGAGGTGAGCTTTGTTTTGCATTGACCGCAGATGCCGGAGCGGCATTCGTAGGGTATCTCGACGGACGCGGATTCGGCGGCTTCCAGAATCGTGGTATCGGCGTCAACCTGAGTTGAGCTGCCGGAACGCGAAAAGCGGATGGTTGCGGTGCTGCCTGCTGCTGGTTGCATCGGCATCACTGGCGGCGTTGCTGGAGATTTCATAACGGCGGAATTAGCAATCGGCGTGGTGTTAGCTTCAACAGTGGCATCGTTGCTGGTGCCGGATTTCTTACCGGCGAAAGCTTCGGTGTAAATCTTTGATGAAGGTACACCGAGACTGACCAGCAGTTCCGTTGTGGCGTCCATCATTTCATTCGGACCACACAGGTACACTGGAAGCTGAGTCAGATTCGGGACGAAGCGAGTAAACAATTCGCCTGTCGGACGACCTCGATCTCCAGTCCACATGCCGCTGGAATCCGGGCGAGTCAAAGTCGTGCATATGTGCAGATTCGGATGACGACTCTGCAACCATCGGATCTCATCGCGGAAGATCAGATCCTGTTCCGTCTTCGCAACGATCAGGAAGTGGATGTTGCCCATCCAGGCTCGATCGGTCAGATATCGCAGGATCGACATCACCGGCGTGATGCCCACACCACCGGCAACCAATACGACTCCTGAAGCAGTTTCGCCCGTGAAACTAAACTTGCCCGACGGGCCCGACACTTTCAGCACATCACCCACTTTGAAGTTCTCGTGGATGTGTCGCGACGCCAATCCCATAGGTTCGCGTTTGATGGAAAGTTCGCAAGCTTCGGCGCGAGTCGGCGATGAGGCCAGCGTGTATGACCGATTGACGCGCTTGCCGTCGACCATCAACTGAATGTTGATGAACTGTCCCGGCTGATAGACGAATGGAAATTCGCCGCCATCAGCCGACATCAAACGAATCGTCCTGACGTCTGGTGTTTCCTGAAAGATGGCCGCAATCCGGAGTTCGCCTTTCCAGGCCTTGCTGGGTTTTGCGGAACTGGTTGCTGTTGACGTTGCAGGTTGAGCGATGCCCTGAACCGGCGGTTGAACGGCTTTCGAAACATTTGGAGGCGCGAGTGCGGTCGGCTTCTTCTTTGATGCCTGCAGGAGCTCTGAGTAGTGTCGTCCAAAGCGACTGCCCAGCAGAACGGTCAGCACTCCGGCAAATGCCAGCGGTTGGCGAACATCGGACTTCACCAGCATGTAGTAATGCAGCACGCCCAAAATCACGACCGCATAGGTCAGTCGATGCAGCAGCTTCCAACGCTTTGGCCCCAGGCGTTGAATCATGCCATTGGTTGAAGTGACAGCAAGCGGAACCATCAGCAAAATTGCTACGGCTCCGACCTGAAGAAAACGCCGCATCCAGATTTCGTTCAGCGTGCTGGTCAGACTGAGCGCACGGTCGAAGCCCACATAAATCACCAGATGCACGACCGCGTAGAAGAAGCCATACAGCCCGAGTGCTCGTCGAAACGCCACCCAACCGCCCCAGCCGGTCATCCATCGCAGCGGAGACATCAGCAACGACAGAAACAAAAACACCAGCGACAAAATGCCGGTGATGTGCAGCGCGTTGTTGACCGAGTTCGCTCCGAGCTGCCCTCGATATGCATCCCAGCCCAGCATGACCATTGGGATGAGCCCGTTCAGAATAACAAGGGCTCGAAGGAACTGCAGCTGGTTCATGACTTGTGTCTTTATGTAGGACAGGGCTTCAATTTCGCCCTGATCGTCTTGCCTGGTGAATTCGGGAGTGATCGTTTGCCGATCTATCAACTTCGTTTAACCTGTGGCCGACAGGTTTAGAAGTTGCGCATTTCGTCAGGGCTGGAAGCCCGGCACATCCTCTGCCGGTGGCGTGAGCCACCGGAACAAGGAAAGTACAGCACTTCAGGCCCGGAGGGCCGACACATTCGCCAGTGTGTCGGCCCTCCGGGCCTCAGATTCCTGACACTCACAAACCGGTGGCTCACGCCACCGGCATTGGATATGTCGACCCTCCGGGCCTGAAACAGCCCGACTTCAAAACCGACAGGCCAGGTTACCCGACGTCCTGAATCTGTCGGCCACGCGTTAAACGAGCCGTTCGTTTTTTACCGTCCACGTCATCAAAAGAACTTCGCCAGATCCATGCCTTCGTACAGGCCTGCGACTTGTTCTTCGTATCCATTGAACATCAGAGTCTTGCGTCGACCGGATTCGCCGATGCGTTGTTCGGTCGCCTGACTCCAGCGAGGATGATCGACGGTGGGATTTACATTAGCGTAGAAGCCATATTCCGCAGCCGAATAACGATTCCAACTCGTTGCGGGCTGATCGGTGGTCAGCGAAATTCGCACGATCGACTTGATCCCCTTGAACCCGTATTTCCACGGAGTCACCAGTCGCACCGGGGCTCCGTCCTGAGGCGGCAGCGTCTTGCCGTACAGTCCGGTGGCAAGCAACGTCAACGGATTCATGGCTTCGTCGAGCCGCAAACCTTCGACATACGGCCATTCCAGCACGTCGGTTTTTTGCCCCGGCATGCGCTCCGGGTCCAGTAGTGTTTCGAAGGCGACGTATTTGGCTCCGGACATCGGCTGAACGGCTTCCAGCAGATGAGCCAACGGAACTCCGGCCCACGGAATTACCATCGACCAGGCCTCGACGCAACGCATCCGATAAACACGTTCCTGGGGAGGACTCAGAGCGTGCAGATCATCAATCGTAAACGTGCGAGGCTTATCAACCATGCCATCGACAACCAGTTGCCACCCATCAGTGGTGAATCCAGCGGCCGCCGACATTACAGCTTCTTTGTTCGTTGTGAACTCATAGAAGTTGTTGTAGGTCAGAATGCTTTCTTCCGAAGTCTTGTCTTCGTCAACTCGCCACCCCTTCGCCAGAAGTTCGGATTCCGATTCCGTTGCCGCCTGAAGCTCGACAGGTGCGGCGTTGCTGGTGTCGACATGCTTGATCGGGTTAAACAGTCGGTAGAGCGAACCACTCGCAACGGCCGTCGCAGCTGCCACTCCCGCTCGCATAAACTTGCGACGATTGGCATACACCGACGGTGGAGTAATTTCGCGATCGGGGATCTTTGGAATCTCAGTCACACATGATGCCCTTGCAGACGATTCTAAGCACAGCTTGCTTCAGAACCCAGTTTCCGATGAAAGACGGGCACCCTTGCCCATCCTGCGAAGTTTGGGGACCACTTCAAGCGAATGGCTACTTGCCTTCTTCTTTCATCATCTCGTCGCCCTTCATGTCGCCCTTCATCATACCGTCTTCCTTCATCATGGCATCACCTTTCATATCATCTTTCATCATCCCGTCTTCTTTCATCATGCCACCATCATTCATCATGGCATCGCCTTTCATGGCTCCGTCATTCATCATCGCACCGCCAGTTGCGGGAGCAGCCGAATCTGAACATCCAGCCAGAAGACTCAATACGAAAAGACAAGACAGCGACAGAAGATTGAATCGTTTCATTGCAACACCTTACATTTCAAAAAAGTAAACACCTGGGAATCGGCTTTTGCATGAGCAGCCGCGACATGGCCCTTGGACGCAATCACTTTCCACGCCTTACCAGGATTCTGAAAAAATCATTCAGTCGAACGTTAATCGAGCTTTGCCACAATCACATTTCGATTGTGTAACGATTCTGTAAAGGCGAAGGCAGGGATATTGGGTAGGCGTTTAACCCCGAAGTACGGCCGAGTAGCCACGCAGGCGTTCCAGCAATCCGGGAGGCTTCCGACCTTCTCCGAAGCGGATGACGATCAGTGTTTCGTCGTCGTTGGCTACTCCACCAGCGAGGGCTCGCACCGCATCAACCAGTTTCCGGCCGAATTGATCAATGGAGTCGGTGAGCGGAATGAATTCCACAAGAGCCAGCAGGCCTTGTTCTCCAAGCGGTTGACCGGCATCAATGCCAGCTTCAGTGAACGCATCGGTGTACAAAAGCAGGGTATCGCCAGATTCGATTGAGAAGGCCGCGTGTTCATATCGCGTGGTACTGTTAATCCCCAGCGGCAAATTGCCAGCGTTTCCCTGAGTATTTTCGTGAATAAGGTACTGCCATCGGCCTACGGACTTGCGATACAACAGAGGTCTCGGATGCCCGGCGTTTGTCAAAAGCAACTGATTCTTATGACTCAGGTACGTTGCAATCACTGCGGTCGCAAATCGACCAGATTGTTCGAGACCTGCGAACTCACAGTTGAGTTCCTCGACCAGTCGATCCTGCTTCTTGGCGTTCATGAATCGCCGCAGCAGCTTTTTCAGGATGTTCGAGGTCGCGTCTACCTTGACTCCGTGCCCCGAGACGTCTGCCAGCAAAATGCGAGTTACGATTCCGCCGACGCACAGCGAAAGATAATGCACATCGCCGCCGCTGGATTCGCCGTGATACGGCTGACTGAAGATCCACGCTTCAAGCCCGGTGCTTGAGGCTGTGGTTTCGACAGATGAGTTGCCTCTCCACAGTTCCATGCATTGCAGCGTATGCGAATTTGCGGGAGTTTGATCGGCAACAATGTCAGCCATGAGCTTCTAATCCAGAACGTTTGATTCCCCAAAGCGACATCACACGAAGGAACGGCGAGCGGCTGGCCGTAGGACCTTCGTGTGACGACGCGCATAGTACACGCAGGCCTGACGCACAGCCACTCACCTGTGTCAATTTTCGTCACCAATTACTTTTTCTTCATGTCACCCTTCATCATCATCTTTTCCTTGCCGTTCACCATTTGTCGCATCATGGTTCCGTGCATCATGCCTTTCATCTGATCCTTATCCTTCATCATGGATTCGCCAGCCATTTTCATTTTCTCATCGCTCATCATCGGCGCCATTTTCGGATCATCCTGCATCATGGCGGCCTTTTCGACCATGGCCATCACTTCCTTGTCCTGCATCAGCGAATGAACCAGCGACTCATGGGCCATCATCATGGCACTTTCTTCGCTGCTCATCATTTCCTTCTTTGCCATCATCATGGCTTTTTCATCCATCATCATGGACTTCATCTCTTTGCCAGCCATGGACATCATCTTGCCATCAGGCTTTTCCATCATCATTTTCATCTTTTTGCCCGCGATGTGACGAGCCACAAGTTCTTGAAACAGCATTTGCATAGCGGTTGGATCAGCCATCATCTTTTCTGTGGCCATTTCAACATGCTTATCGCTCATCATCATCATGTCGTCTGAAGGCTTCATCATGGCGCCTTTTTCCACCATGCCCATGACTTCCTTGTCGTGCATCATTTCCTGCTGCATCATCTCTTTGGCGACCATCATCGGCACCATCGACTTCTCGTCCATCATCATCATTTTGGCGGATTCCATCGCCTTCGGTTCCATCATCATTTTTTTTGCCGCCATCGCTTCCTTCTTCATCGCCGGGGACTTGGATTTCTCCTGGGCCACAGACAAACTTCCGCAAAGAAAGCAAACAGCCAGCGTCATTCCTGAAAGCAACCTCATCATCATCACTCCTGAATTCGATCGTTCGGGGACCATGGGCAGAACAAGCCCATGCACCACAGCAACGCTGCAGTAGGGCAAACCCTCTGCACGCTAATCAAACGCTGTTACGGTAGAATTTGGGTTGTGTAATGATTTGGTAATCATCAGCATTTGATTGGCAGCTCAAACCAGAACTCGGCTTTGCCCGATCGAAACTCGCTTCCGACTTTGCCGCCATGAGCCTGAATCAGTTCTTTGACGATCGCCAGGCCCAAACCCGCACCGCCGGAATGTCGAGACCGCGATGAGTCGCCTCGCTGAAACCGCTCGAAAATAACGTTTGGGTCTGGCGAATCATTTTCCGCATCATTGATCATTCGAACTCGAACGATGTTTGCGAGTCGCTCCGCATGAATATCAATTGTGCTGCCCGGGGGAGAATAGCGGCACGCGTTTTCGAGCAGATTGGTCATGACCTGAATCATGCGAGCCGCATCAGCCGTGACTTCGACCGAAGTCGTGGCGTGACAGGTGACGTCCAGCGATTTCCCAGTCAGCTTGGGTTGAAACTGCAGAATTGTCTGGCGAATCAACTGGGCAAGATCGATGCGTTCATATTTCAAATCAGCGCGAGCGACATCAGCGCGAGCCAACTGAAGAAGTTCCTCAACCAGATCCGTCAATCGTTGCGCTTCTTCATGGATTGACAAAAACACAGCCTTGTCAGGAGCGATCACGTCGTCTTTCAGGCCTTCCATATAGCCCAGAATATTGGTCATCGGTGTTCGCAGTTCATGCGAAACGTCAACAATGAAGTCTTTGCGCAGCCTTTCGCCCTGCTGCAGGCTGCTGGCCATTTCGTTGAAGGCCTCGCCCAACAGATCAACTTCACCGCATCCTCGAGCGGTAACTCGCTGGTCATAGTTCCCGGCAGCAATCAGCCGGGCAGAAATTGTAATCTGCGTTATTGGCCGCGTCTGACGAAGACTCAACCACAGACTTAGCAGAGCCGCCGCGAAGAATCCAATCACACTGGCAAGGAGCAGGTATCGGTCCACCGCCTGCACAAACATCGCATGTGCGGCAGACGGGGCGATGTCGTAATCTTCCACCAACGTCATGAAGTAGTTCGCCGCCAGCAAATGCACCGACAGCCACACTGCCGCTAACACAATGCTCAATGCCAGGCAGTTGATGGCTAACAGCTTCCAGATGAGTTTCGGATGTCTCAAGGTCACAAAAAGCCGCCTGAACAGTGTTGATCGTGTGTTGATTGTGTAGAGATCGATGCTGCGTCGGATCTTGCCAATACGTCAGCCCACCGCGTTAGTCGGGATCAGAAAAACGGTACCCCAGACCGCGAACGGTGTGGATGAACTTTGGCCTGGCCGGATCATCGCCGATTTTCTGACGCAGCTTGCCGACGTGAACGTCAATCACGCGAACGCCAATCGTGCTCGGTCCATTTTTTTGCCCAGCCATTTTTTTGCCCAATTACCGTTTTTGTTACTGGTCGCACTTCGGTCATCGACCGTGGTGTTGGTCTATGGATTCATCAATAAAAAGGCGTTGTGTTATCAGGCAAAAACATGGCTGGCTAAAAAGATGAAGTCCCTCGAGAATGGCGGTGTCGTCAACCGGGGTCAACCGGATACCTCGTTTCGCGAGTATCACCCATGTTGTTGGCGACCAGTTAGATTGCCGGAGCGGCCGGGAAATCGATGGGAATTTCAGTGACGTTGTGCAGGTAGTTCGTGATGATCTTGTCGCCGATCACCATCACGATGTCGACCACGTTCTCCCGCGTGTAGCCAGCATCAAGCAGCATCACCTTCTCAGACTCACTGACCTTGCCCCGATGCTCCGCGACTGAGTGAACAAATTGAACGAGGGCGTTCAGCTTACCGTCGAAGCTTGCTCGGCCTTGACGAATTTCAATCGTCTGTTCGAGTGTAAAGCCTTGCTTCTGAGCAAGAACCGTATGCGCTGCCAGACAGTATTCGCATTCGTTGACCTCGCTCACGACCAGTGTGATCACTTCCTTCTCTTTGGCTGAAAGAGAGGACTTGCGAGTTTGAAGATTCAGATAATCGCTCAGTGCAGAATCACTGTAGGCGAACGTGGCATAGAGATTCGGTACCGATCCCAGATGCTTCGTCAGACTGTCGAAGATGGTTTGATTCTTGGCAGAAACTTCCTCACGTGTCGGAACAGTGAACAGAGTCGCAATCGTGGTCATGGCAAAAGTTCTCCAGCGTAAGTGTTGAAAATGATTGGCTGAGTGCCGTCTCAAACTTCAGACGAAGTCGGCGGATCACGTCTTACGCCAACTGGGGAGATTTCTTTTTCAAGTTGGGTTGCCAACGGAACATTAGAAAGTCGGCAAGCTGACAAGGGGGCCCGATTCGTCTTCCTCGCATCCTTTCGGAACGAGTCACTTTGATGGTGTTAAAGGGATGACACGCACTCAGCTGGCTGTTGAACCCGGAAGCAGCGTTGCTCAACGAAGAAATTCTCGCGGCTCGAAAATTGTTCCGTAAGACCCGGCTGAGCAATCGCGTCTGAGGTTCATCAGCGATTCACGAGTTCAGCACAGTGCTGATTCGGAATTCGCAGTTCGATGAATTTCAACCAGACTTCAGGAGAAACGATCATGTCCAAAGCAGCAACTTTCGCAGTTCCAACTCGTGACGAAGTATCACCGCAGAATCAGGGTCTATTCGACAAAATGAAGAGCGGTCTCGGCATGGTTCCGAATCTTTACGCGTTCTTTGCAAACAGCCCGACCGCACCTGGTGATTACCTGACCTTGCAAAACCGTAAGTCCTCACTCCGAGCGAAAGAACGCGAAGTCATCAATCTCGTTGTGAGCCAGGTGAATGAATGCGAATACTGTCTGGCCGCTCACACTGTGCTCGGCAAAATGAACGGGTTCACAGACGACCAGGTTCTGGAAATTCGCAGCGGCGAAGCGGAGTTCGACAGCAAACTGAACGCACTCGCCAAGTTCGTCAGTGAGGTGGCCGTTCGCCGTGGAAAGCCCAGCGAGGAAAGTGTCGCCGCTCTGCTTGATGCCGGCTACACGAGCGAATCCATTGTCGACATCGTGATCGTCATCGGCGACAAGATCATCACAAATTACCTGCATGGCATCACGCAGCTTCCCATCGACTTTCCGGCAGCTCCGAAACTGGAATCCTGCGGTTGTGGTCACGATGCGTGTGCAACGCGTTGAGAATCGTGAGTGGCCCCACGACGTAAAGTCGTGGGCGACCCCGCTGCTCGCAGAATTGGGCTGCTCGCTGATTTATGAAAATTGTTCGGTAAGACTTCGGGGTGTTGTTGCGTCCAAGTGATGTGGTACGGTTCCGCTGGTGCCGGAAGGTGCTGATTTCGGACGGCTGAAAACAGAAGCAGTTGAGGTGGCTGATGTACGAAGACGACGACTGGGTGGAGCGGCTTCGCCCTGAACATGGGGAGCGCGAAGCCGCAATCACCGAATTGCGGTCGATTTTGCTGCGAGGCCTGAGCAAGTCGTTGAATAATCGGTACGGAAAACAGTTTTCGGCTGAAGATATTGTTCAGGACGCGCTGATCCGAATTCTTGATTCGCTGGATCAGTTTCAGGGGAAAAGCAAATTCATCACCTGGGCGATGACAGTTGCGACGCGAATCGGAATCAGTTCGCTGCGTCGCAAGTATCACGAAGACATGTCGCTGGATGCTTTCGCCTCGGAAGATGGATTTCGCGTTCAGATTGCGACCGAAGAGAGTGCCGTCGTCGATGAATCCGACAAAAGCGAACTTCTGGAAGTGTTGCAGCGTCTGATTGATGACGCACTAACTGACAAGCAGCGATTGGTGGTGCGGTCGTTTCTTTCGGGATATTCAACCGACGGGATCGCAGAGCAAACCGGGACTAATCGCAACGCCGTCTACAAATTGTTGCACGATGCACGAGTGAAATTGAAAACAGGCTTTGCCGAAGCCGGTTTCTCGGCCGACGATGTCACTATGGCACTCGCCTAAGGAATAATGATATGAAACTCGATGCAAACCAAATTGCCGAACTTATTCAACTCACAGCAACAGCTCGCAGCGAAGACACCATTGGCTGCAACGGCTGCTTCGAACTCATGGACCAGTTCGCCCAGGCTGAACTCGAAGGCCGCGATGTGCCTCAAGCACTGGAAGTTGTGCGGATTCATATCGAACAGTGCAAATGCTGCCGCGACGAATACGACGCACTCCTGACAGCGCTGCGAGAGATCGAAGCCTGAGTCAAATGCTTCGTCTCACGGAAAGCATTTGCCAAATCTGACCAGCAGCAGCGGATTTCCACGCAGGCGAACTCGGAACGTCATCAACAGCCAGACGATGCTGACTTCTTTGCGAAGAAATCGGATCCATTGCATCGAATCGGCTGTCACCATCAAATCGCATTCGCCTGCTAAATCGCGTTTCACTTCAATCGTCTGATCGCGAATCGTCACCGTACACTCTGCGGGCTGCTTGCCGGTGAAGCGAAAGTGGTAGGTCGCATTCAGCCCTTTCGACTGGCCCGGCTGGAAAACGATGTGCATGCCGTTGAGAAATCCTTCGATCGATGTGGGACGCAATGTTGAACCGACTCGTTTGATCGGCTTGTGCGGAAATCGCTTCTCAACATACGACTCGGCGTCCGTGTTCGGCTGCACGTAAATCGTCTCCACTTTCTGCTGGAGCGGCTTCACCATGGATTCCACAAACGCACTGCGTGCCTGCAGAAACGGACCAATCACGTCTTCGCCGGCTGGGCACACCGCAAGACAATATGCCGCTTTATAGTTCGGCCCGAACGCCAGCGACTGCCACATCGACGCCGATTCGCCGTCCGTCACTTTCTTGCGATACGCCTCCGCCGATTTGCTGTCGGCGACCGATTCCACCCAGTCGGTGAAGCCGCCCATGAACTCGCGATAGTTGTGCGTGTAACACGACAGAAAATTGAAACTGCCGTCCGGCGAGATCGCTCCGACGGGGCATGCGGCGACGCACAAGCGACAATCGAGACACGGGTTGTAATCGATCGGTCGGTTCTGCTCCGAGATCTCCGCATCGACCAGCACGGTGCCCAGAATAATGAAGTTGCCAAACTTCGGATGAATCACATTTCGATGAACGCCCATTTGCCCCAGTCCCGCAGCGACCGCAACGGGCTTGTGCGACACAACCCAGATCTTCCCTGGGAAATCCGTCATCTCCATCGGAAACCCGGCCGACGGATTGATGGCTCGACACCCTCGATCTTCGAGCGTCCTGACAATGTCGCGCGCGATGTCATTGACAAGATCGGTCGTCGAATGAAACTCGAGATTCGCCACGCTGCGCTGTGGATTCCGAACCGGCTCGCGATTCATGCGACAAACAATGCTGATCAATGTCCGAGTGCTCGGGAAGAACTTCAGAATGTCGTCGCGCTGATCGTCCAGTTCTGGCCGATCGATCGAAACGAAGCCAACATCATCAGCGCCGAGCTCCAGGCAAAGCCGCCGGATCTCATCGGTTGCCAGAATCGTCTGCGGCAATGTCGGACTTTCCGCAGCGGCCTTCGATCGTACGGCCAGCACTGTGGGATGCGAATCGAGTTTACTCATTGGAACGCTCGTTTCTGAAAACCGTTACCGAATATCACTTGCATAATGCAAGTGCCTATAACTTGCATTATGCAAGCAGCAGCACTATCGTCAAGTGAAATTTTCGAATGTATGCGTTGGGGATTGTTCGATTTCCTTCGGCGAGCGGGGGATGTCCGATTCCTTCGCGTGCCAGGATTATCGAAGGAGTAAACGAATCGTGAAATCAGCAAAACGTTCACCATGTCCAGTCGCCTGCACGCTCGACATCATCGGCGACAAGTGGACCTTGCTGGTCATTCGCGACATGACGCTGGGCCGAACGCACTTCAAAGACTTCAGCGCGTCGCCGGAAGGCATCGCCACGAACATTCTTTCTGATCGACTCACCAAGCTGGTTGAAAGTGGACTGGCTCAGAAATATCCTTCCACCGAAAGTGCTGGCCGGGACGCGTATCGGCTGACCAAAAAGGGTGAATCCCTGCTTCCGATTTTGAAAGCGATCGCAAAGTGGGGCCTCGATAATATTGCAGGAACCGAGCAACGAATGCAGCCGAAATAGATTTCTTCCGTTGTCGCGGCACCATCTCAACTACAATGCAGGCAGATCCACGAGTCTGACAAACGAACTATGACGACCGAACTACGGAGAAGAGGAATGTTGCATCGATCTTTGATGATTCTCACATCGCTGGCGATTGCAACTGGGATCGTCTCAGCCAGTATCGTCAGGGCCGATGATTTTCCGTCATTTCGAGGAGTCAACGGCTGGGGTGTGACGCCCGAACAACCTATCCCCCTGACATGGTCAGAGAGTGAGAACCTGGCATGGAAAGCCGAGCTTCCAGGTTCAGGCTGGTCTCAGCCAGTCGTTATCGGAGATCGTTTGTTCGTCACTGCGGCCGTGGCCGAACAGGATCTAAAGCCGAAGAATTTTTCTGACGGCGTGAAGACTCCGCAAAGCATGGGCATCAGTCTCTTTGCCAAGGCACCGAACGTCACGATCGAATGGAAAGTCTATTGTCTCAACATTGCCGATGGTGTCGTGCTTTGGGACAAGACGGTTCACTCTGCGAAGCCAAAGTACCCGATTCATCCGTCGAACACCTTCGCAACGGAGTCGCCGGTTGCAGACTCCAATGGGATCTATGTCCACTTTGGCGCCGCCGGAATTATTGCCGGCCTAAGTCTGGACGGGACGGAGTTGTGGAAAAAGGATGTTGGCGTTCATAAGACAAGCAACAGTTTCGGGACCGGCAGCTCACTCGCCATTGATGATGGCAAGGTGTATCTGCAGGACTTGAGCGAAGAGTCGGCTGATGTCATTTGCTATGCCGCAACGACTGGCGAAGTGGTATGGCAGACAGCTCGTGAAAAGAACTCTTCGGCGTGGAGTTCTCCGGTTGTCTGGAACAACTCCAAACGAAAGGAACTGATTGTCTCAGGCGATCAGCTGGTCGAAAGCTTTGACCCGACGTCCGGAGATTTGCTTTGGAAAGTCAGCAAAGTCAAGGCGGCAACCGCCTGCTCACCCTGCGCGGATTCTGAACGACTGTATTTTGGTGGCAGCGATCCGTTTTCGAAAGGACCGCTGTTTGCAGTCGCGGTCGGGGCAAACGGTGATGTGAGTCCCAAGAAATCCAACGATTCTTTTGACGGAAACGTCTGGAAGCAGGACCGCGCTGGCCCCGGTATGGCGTCACCGGTTTCGTCAGGTCAACATGTTTACGTGGTCGATAAGAATATCCTTCGATGCTATCAGGCTGAGTCCGGCGAACTACTCTATCAAACTCGTTTACCCGGTCTGGAGATGGTCGCCGCGAGCCCGTTGATCATCGGCAACAAGCTGCTCATCATCGACGAAAACGGAGTGGGGTGCGTTGTGGCAACTGGCGCGGAATTCAAAGTGATCGGTTCCGGAGCAATCGACGATACTGTCTGGGCTACTCCTGCGGTCGCCAATGGCTCAGTATTTTTTCGGTTCTTGGTGGAATTTAGTGGCGGCGTGTTGAATTGACTGGTTTTTGTTGGCGAGGAGAATGCGGCTCAGAAAGGTGGTCTGAGCATGGAGACTTTGAAGTCGCATTATCGGTTGTTGTTGGGGTTGGACAAGTTCTGGG
>JBGSVD010000088.1:0-21898 GCA_041753135.1 Planctomycetaceae bacterium | reverse complement strand
CTGCTCGTGACACCATTTGGCAAGTTGCGGCTGCGGCTCTTTGTCGCCCATGTGCCATTTGTTCCAACCTCGGTCGTCACCCGGAACCCAGGTGCCGTAACAAGTCCAGGTAATAAAGTACGCGACAGGATCGGTGTACATCGATGCGGCGCTTTCTGTGTGCAACATATGACACTCACCGGAGGGCTCGCGCCCTTCCGCTCCTATTGCAAGCGGCGGGGCGCAAGCCCACCGGTGTCACTGCCACGATCTTGCATCACCGGACGGCTTGCGCCGTGCCGCATTCGAAATGCAATTTGCAATCGAAGGCAATGTTTGCTGGATTTTGTACTGAAAGCCTACCCAAAGTGAAATCTGGCGGCAAAGTTCGTCGCGGCGTTTTGATCGATGGACCGTCGAATTAACCTCGTCGCGGGGGAGCGCGCCACCTCGTGACGCGGCACTTTGTCGACGATCCCGAAACGTGCGACCGAGCCATTAGATGGTGTGTCCCCGGCGTTCCAATCGCTCCCTGCATTTTCATGTCCATTGCACTCACGACCATCGTAGAAAACCAGGACGACAGCAGACTTGCGTTTCAATTCCCGACACAATCAAATTCGCCTGATGGGGGCACCGCCGCGCAAGACTTCCGCGAGGCTGGATTTCCAAACGACTGGATTTCCAACTCCCAGGGAAGCACTCATCGTCTGAATGCGTCCCAACGAATTGGTCGGCAGAAAGCATGTCCATGATTGTCGGAATCGATCTCGGCACTACGAATTCCCTGGTTGCCTGGCTTTCACCAGACGGCCCGCAACTTATTCCCAATGCACTTGGAGAATTCCTGACGCCATCAGCCGTAGGCATTGATCACGACGGCAAGGTGGTCATTGGTCGTGCTGCAAAAGAACTGCAAGTGGTTGCACCAGAACGATGCGCGACTGTGTTCAAACGACTCATGGGAACGGATCGAAAAGTAACGCTTGCGGATCGCGAGCTCCGGGCGGAAGAGCTTTCTTCGCTGATCTTAAGATCGCTCAAATCTGACGCGGAAGCGTTCTTGAAAGAAGCGGTCGAAGAAGCGGTCATCACCGTTCCCGCCTACTTTAGTGAACTGCAGCGTAAAGCCACCATCCACGCTGGCGAACTGGCCGGCTTTCGTGTCAGGCGAATCATTAACGAACCGACGGCTGCCGCGATTGCGTATGGCTTGCACGAACTGACGCAGGAACGTGTCGCGCTGGTCTTTGACCTTGGAGGCGGCACCTTCGATGTCTCAATCCTCGATCAATTTGAATCGACACTGGAAATCCGCTCTTCAGCAGGAGAGATCTTTCTGGGCGGCGAAGATTTCACTCGATGCCTCGCAAGCCAGATTCTGATGCAACGTCAGCTGAATTATGAGCAAGTGGAACTCCGTCAGCCGCTCTTGCTGTCGCGACTTCTCCATGAATGTGAAACAGCCAAGCGAAAACTCTCGGCCAGCGAATCGGCCGTGATTCGTTTCCCACAGACTGACGGCACAATCGATGAATCCAGCGAAAAGATTTCCATTGAATCCGCGCAGCTCAATGAGTGGACCAGCAACCTTCTTGCCAAAACTCGCCTGCCTCTCCAGCGAGCGCTCTCAGATGCGGGTCTGACGCGACAACAGGTCGACGAAATTATCATGGTCGGCGGAGCGACTCGCATGCCGCAGATCAAGGGCCTGCTGAAGGAAACGTTCGGCAAAGAACCGCGCTGCACACTGGATCCAGACCTCGTTGTCGCCATGGGAGCAGCAATCCAGGGCGGCCTGGTCCATCTGGACAAGGCTGTTACCGATATGGTCGTGACCGACGTCGCTCCTTTTACACTGGGTGTGGAGATTGCCAAAGACGTCGCCGGCAGTGTCCGAGGCGGCTACTTCTTTCCGGTCATCAGTCGTAACACGACGATTCCCATCAGTCGAGTGGAACAGTTTTCGACGATAGGAGCGAACCAGACCAGCGTCACGATTCGTTTGTATCAGGGTGAAGGACGCCGAATCGAAGATAACCTGTTCCTTGGGGAGTTCGAGCTCAAAGGAATTCCCCGCGGTCCCGCCGGTCAGCAGGTTGACGTCCGATTCACCTATGACCTGAACGGCATTCTGGAAGTTGAAGCCGTTGCAGCCGCCAGTGGCATCAAAGCCACCTACGTGGTCACTCGCCATGCTCAGAATATGTCCGGCACGCAACTCAAGGAAGCTCTTCAGAATATGCAGAACCTGAAGTCTGATCCACGTGAGGATCAAGCCAATCGACATCTGCTGAAAAAGGCCGATCGACTCTACCGTGAATTGCCGGTCGATCTGAAAAAGCACCTGGAAATGCTGATCCACGGATTTGAGGAAGCTTTACAACTGCAGGATCCGTCCGGAATTGAATTGAATCGAACTGCGCTTGAAGAGTTTATCAACCGATTCGACGAGTCGGCCTGACCAAACAAACGTGATTTCTCTTTCTGTGAAACGCCACATCGGCAGAACATAAACAAGACGGGCTCTTCAGATTTCAACAGGCAGCGCCACCGTGAATCAACCTGCTTCGCAAACGAATTTCCCATCCTTATCAACGATCGCCAACAAGCAGGCGAGAAGGATGCTGGGAGCCATTGACGGCGAGAATACGCAATCGGATCACCAACTTGTATGCCAACAGCTTCGAATGCATCGGTTCTGTCCACCCTCCTCGCAGCAATCCGCAATCATCGCTCTGTCGTCACCTGAAACCGCGTTGGAGTACAAAGACTTCGCGGAACGCATCATCGCCGAACGACTTGGTGAATTCAGTCTGCAATTCTTTTCACTGGCCCCAACCATCAGGCAGGAGATCTGGAAAGAACTGGAGCCACAAGCTCGACCATTTCCGCAATTATTGTGGCGGCTCCATGCATTGAAGGCCGGACTGGAACTCTCAGCTCTCACACCAAGGTTTTTCTCGCCAACAACACCTTTGGCTCAGGAAGCTTGCGAAGTTTTCGTCATGACACCTCAGGCAGCGGCTCGATCGCTTCGCAGGAAATGCAGCGAAATGACTTCCGGAAAGAAGCAGGTCAAAGAATCCAAAGATGCTGCATGGGAATTCAAAGCCACCTATCCCCGCTACGCAGCGCTGGATCCTCCCGGAATCCTCTCGTTAGCAGATCGACTGGACCGAGCCGTCGCACAGCCGAAACGACTCGTGCGCGAACCAAACCAGCGATCAGCAGCAAGCTCGGGATCAAGCAAATGGGTGCTTGTCATGATCGTCATCGGTGTCATACGATTCATCGCATCGCAGGCAAGTTCGCCCCCGCCCAGAAACTACGTTGCGCCATCCATGCCAACCTTTGAGTCACGTCGATCGGAAACCTCTCGCGATCCGTCACTCGAAGCTCTTTCCCGAATCACCCCTGACTCAATGGGGCAGTTTGAAAAACGAATGGAGGAACTGCAAAAGAAGAAAACAGCGGCAAAGCAAAGAGCAAGCGATGCAAAAAAAAGGATCGATGAACTTGTTCAGCAGCGAAAATCTGAACAGCGTTCCTCGAACCGTGAAGTCGCCGTAACGCTCGACAAACTCAAAGAGCTGGTGGAATCGGCAGCAAAAAAATCGGCCGACAAACAAAACGCCAATGCGAAATCTGGAACGGCAGCAGAGTCCAATCCAGCACAGGCAATGCCCGGCAGCCCTGGCGGCAGCAAGGTTTACATCAGGCTCCCAAACGGCAAGTTTATTCCGCCAGAACTTGCACCCCTCTGGCTAAACTACGTAGAACGCAGGGGTACGATGAGCCAGCAAGAACGGGACAAAGTCGAGGCTCTTCTGGAAGACGGCGCAATCGATCGATCTGAGATCCCCTCTTCGTCAAAGCCTTGATTCAGGCTATCACAAACTGAGCTTTATCCTGAGCTTTACGGTGCCGGATGAAAAACGAACTGAGTGACAATTCGGACGAATGGCCAATCAGCCCCTTTGAACTGCTGGGCGTTCCGGTCACGGCAGAGAAGTCAGAGATCCGTCGCGCGTACTCTGCACTGATCCGTCGATTCAGACCAGAGACTCATCCCAAACAGTTTCAGAGAGTGCGAGAGGCTTTTGAATCAGCACTCGCGGCGATTGAAACTCGCAGCCAGAATACTTCAGACATCCGAATTGATCTGACGTCTCTTGTCCCTCCCGACAACACGACCGCTGCTGCGATTGTCTCAGGATCAAGCATCCCGCAAACGGCGGAAACATCCCAGACCTCAGACCGTCTGGAAATAATCTGGGACCGTTTCTCAAATCAGCCAGACCGCAGTCAGTACAAGGAACTGTGCCATGATCTCCGTTCAAACGAAAGATCGGCCGAATCTTTCCTGATGGCGTATTGGATGCTCAGGCTTCGTCCAGACTTCGACGAAAATTCCAGGCCTGCTAATTTGCTGACTCAAAGCCTCGAATACTTCGGGGCGGAACCACGCCTTGTCAATCTCCTGGTCGATGAATACCGTCGCGACCATTCGCTGACAGAACCGCAAAATCAGAGCGACCCGGCCGGTTACATTTTGAGTTCCGAATTGTTGTGCATCTACCTTATTGGACGCTGGAACATTCTTGGTCAGCGTCGCGCATGGACACAACTCTCGAACGAAGTCGATCAGGCTCGCGCTCGCCTGGCTTTCGATCACTCCGATGCCTGGTTTCGTTTGCTCTCACGCGTGTATGAAATGGTTATCTTTGCAAAAGACGACGCGGGGCAGGCGCTGTTTGCGACCGTCCAAAAAGAGGTCGCGGCCGTCAACACAGCGAACAAACAACGATTTGCGACTCTCGACATGCTGGATATGCTGGAAGTCATTCAGCAAAACCAGGGAAGTTTCTCGTCTCGCGTGTCACCTGCGTTGCAGCAACTGCTTCTCAATTCAACAAATCTGACTCCAGACTCATTTCGACGACAACTCTTTGGACTGATTCGAGGCTGGATGGATTCACCTCTCGAGGCACTCGACAATCTCACCGAGCTGGCCGTCCATCTTCCTGAAGCCTTCTGGCTTTTATTGCATCAGGCCGACGGTCTGGACTTCTTCGATACCATGGAATCCACGCGAGATACGACGATTCTTGACGTCGTCGCGAGGATGGTTGATTCGTGCAAATTTCTCGATTACGGCGAAGCGAGAATCGTGGTCGCCGAATTTTGCCGTGACGAATGCCTGAGTGGCACGGCCCTCGTCAGCGCACTTGTGGAATTGAGCCCAACCAAAAAAAGAGCCGAGGAGCTTGCCAACGCACTTCAATCTGACACACCACTGCTTTTGACATGTCAGATGATCAGTCGTTTTCTGGAAGCGTGCGAACCTCGGCAGAACAACTGAGTTTCAGCCGAACACGATTGGGACATTCTAATTTACGCAATAAGTACAATGTTGCCTCTGGCGATTCCTTGCCAGCCCCTTATTCCGCTTCAGTCTCCCCTTTGTCGCGAAGATAGCCCTCACGCTCTCCAATCGCAGTGATGATCGCCCCCAGCCAGATCAGTTGCTGGTTGATCATTCCGTCGGAACATCCGATGCTGATCAGCCGTTGCATTTGCAACACGTCTTCAGACAGCGATCCTATCGTTGATCGTGGAGTCTCTCGCGACATGTCGTATCGATCGCTTGAGGGAATTGCCCAGTAATACTCCTGTGGGAGTTCTATGACAGGAGTCGAAGATGCGATTTCATCCAATAGGATACCAAACCATGTCTTGAGATCTTTGGTTTCAATTTTCAGGTTACCGTCCACTTAAGATCTCCATTATTTGCCGTTGCCATTCTGAAATCTCAGACTGCAAGTGTGCGATACGGCCGTTGATGATGCGATTACGGATGATCTCGTTTGGCGCATTGGCCAGGAAACCGCGATTATCCTGCGACATAGGATTTCGGATGTACTCCACCAGTTTACGCTGATGTTCTATCATTCGACTCCACAGGCTTTGAAGTGCGCGTTGCTGAGATCCAGTTACGGTTGCCGTTGAGGTGAGAAAGGCCCATTCGGTTGCAATTTGCCCCGGAAGTTGGCGCAAAGCTACAGTCCCGATGAAGCTAATTCCAGACACAGCAGCAGCTTTGAGTGCAATCGCGGCCCCTCCAGCAACGACGGCAGTGCCGATTGCAAGATATGGCTTGTTCCGTGGCGATCAGTCCCTCGAAGTACGTTCGCAGGCCGGGGTCCGTTGTCACCGCGAGTTGTGCCTGCCAGCGAGCGATGTTGATCGCTCGGGCTCGGTATTCATCCAGCAGTTGCTGCAGATCTCCACTGCCCGGCGGGATGGAGACCAGTTTAACCGCTGGAACCTCCGGCAGGCTCTGGCTGCCAACTTCGGAATAGTCGTTCGCAAAGCATTGACGCCACGGAAAGCAATAAATCGACAATCTGCGTTTCAGCAATATGCACAATGTCCCAGTTAGCGCAAGGTGGTTTTTCCTGCGTTTTCCGGCAAAAAAAGTCGGTCCGACCGAGTAATTACTCGGTGCCAGCGTCGAGAAAGTCGGTCGGACGGTCTAAAAGATCGGCGGAACCGGGAAGAAATATTGTGAGACGGTCGACGAGCTCCCTTCGACCGGCGGCAAAGTTCGTCGCGGCGTTTTGATCGATGGACCGTCGAACTTCTCTCGGCAGTCGTTGAGGTCGAGAGTTCGACCGTCGAATTTATACCGCGTGCGGTCAGAAATAAGCTGTCGGGGAGGGAGCGGATCAGCGGGCGAGACGCCCGCGCTCCGGGGGCGCGGACGTCTCGTCCGCTTGTCGATGCCTGATTTCTCGCCGCGATGAGCCCAAACGAAACGACTTCGTCCGCGATCATGCCATCAAAAGATCATCGTTTGTTTTCCCTTGAACAACTAAAACTTATCAAACAGTTTGTTAAGCTGCTTGTTCAAAGTCTTGTCGACCTGTCCCCCGATTTTGTCCTGAATTGCTTGAGCTCCCAGGTTCTGCAAAAGCGCGCCGGTGTCAGGTTGGGGCTGCGAAATGCTGCCGCGAAGAGGAATCTTGACGCTGCGACCACTGCTCGTCGCTGTCGTCTTTTCCAGAGGCACATCGATCGTCATCTGCAACTGCTTGTTCAGTCCAACGGCACCGGACGTCTTCATTCGATAACCGGAAAGCTCCATGACGAATCCGTCATGAGATACGAAACCCTGACGAATCTGCACAGGAACAGTCTGCTCGGGAAGAACCAGCGAGCGATTTGCAAAGCCCTGACTGCTGCCACTGGTACGACGCAGAAGGTCAACAACTTCAAGAAGTGAAGACAGCGAACTTCCCGGAACTGCTTCTGCCTGGTGAATGGTCAACTGAGCAACAACATCCGAATTTTCTACCGCATTGAAGTCCCACAGAAAGCGTTCCACTCGAGCAGACACCTGGCCATTCACTTCCGCTGTATCCGCAAGCATTGGCGCGACATAGCCGAGCCATGTTCGACACAGCTCGGGAGTAAGCTGCAGATTCTGCACTCGACTTCCCGTTCCAAGCTGCAGCCGTGAACCAGCAATATCGTATTGGGGCATCACATTGAGTTCGCCACCATTCAACGCACACTGAATTGGCGCACTTCGCAGAAGACTGTTGTCGAGTGTTGCGTGCACTGCAGCTTTTCCAATCTGCAGCCCCATGAACTCTGCGGATGCCCAATTGACGGTGCCCGAACCTTTCAACAGCGATTGCGATGCCGTCGTCTGGCCGCTTCGCGGGTTTCGTTGCGCAACGCCACTCAGCGCTGCGGGTGACCCCGTCAGTTTGAATGTGTCACGTCCCTGTCCCGAGAGTACGATGCCGGAATCCGCCGTAAACAATCGGCGACTCAGAATATCAAGATCGTAAGTTGCGTCGGCGGTCAAATCGAGCTGCAGATCGTTGTCCGGAATCGAAACGAGTCCCGTGACCAATGCCGCAAGTCCTGGAAGCTTGAAGGTTCCTTGCTGGATCTCAAACTGCTGACCGCCGTTCTTTGCGAGCAGCGACAAATTGATATCCGCTTCATCAATCACGAATGATGATTCCATGCTCGTCATCTGGGTCGAGCCAAGAATGCGACTGTGACTTCTCTGTGGCCGTATCTGAGCCTGCGACACAGACAACACATTGGGGCGTTGTACGTTGGCCACGTTGTCCGGTGAGATTCGGACGACCAGTTGAATCTCGCGAGTCGGCGCGGCAGTCAGATCGCTCACCACATTCGCCCGACCGGATAACCACGAAGCATCGTGCCAGGGCGCTACAAGCGTTCGCAATGCCGCTCCGGTTCCTTCGACATGAATGGTGCCATCCAACATGCTCGTCAGAGGATTCGACGGAGCGATTTCCAAAGCCACACTGCTCGCTTTGACATCTGACGAATTCAACTGCAAATCAGTCAGCTGAATCGTGTCTGCCTTCATCGCCACGCGAGACTGGAAGCTCACATCTCCTTTGAGACCTGGCTGCGGCAGATCAGCAAATTGCTGAAGTTGCTGCCAAAGCGCTGCCGGTTGGATAAGTCCAGCGACTTTCCAGGCAGCATTATCAGGAGAACAATCGATCGTTCCGAAGTTCGCGGTGAGTCTCGCTTTGGAAAGCTCCGGAATTCCGTCGGCAAACGGTCCGACCGCGTCCACTCGCATTCCGGAATCAACCGTCAGCGGTTTGCCGTCACGGGTGGCGGCAATGTCTTCCGTCTTCACAACAAGCTGCCACTTGCCATTCTGGGACGCTGACTTTGTCATCGTCACAGGCGTGAACGACGGGGTCCCGGTTGTCGCATTGGTTGCGACTGCGATCGTTGAGTTCAAATCCCCTGACAATGATTCATCCTTGAATAATGCAACTTCATCAGCATCATTTGCTGAACCACGCAGACCGAATGTGATTCGCCCTCGCTGAATGGTCACATCATCGTGCAGATTCAACGTCGCCTTCAGCGAAGATGCCAGTTGCGCGATATCAGCAGAGCCTTTGATTTCCACTTGTTGCGACGAACCATCTGAGGACTTAGATGTTGATCGGTGTCGAAGTTCACCAGATCCTGTGACCTCCGCGATATCCGACTTGATGATCAGATCCTGAATCAAAAGGCCATCTTCCGCGATCGCTACTGCCCCGCTGGCATCAACATTACCAAGCGACAGCCATTCATCCGCGACCCAGGCCTGTTGTCGAATCCTGACTCGATCGCCCTGCAGCATTAAGCGACCCACAAGGCCATCCGACAGACTCGCCCCCGCCAGCCGCGCATCAATCCCGCCCGAAATCGTCCCATCACAAGACGCAGCAATTCCCATCATCGAAAGAAACGGCTGCAAAAGACGAAGGTCAACATCGCGTGCACCGAACTGAATTGTTTGCCGTCCTTTTTCGTCCGCTCGTGGCTTCAGATGAATCTGAACTCTCGCTCCAGTCGAGTCGCCTGATTCATCAGCACCGACAAGTTCGTCCAGCGGAACGTCGGCAAAGTCGGTCACAAGATCATCAAGTCCCGCCGCCAGACGAGTTGGCCGCTGAGCCGACTTGCGAGCATCAGAAGCGTTCGCCGCCAATGTTTCAAACGAACCACGATTGATTGATGCTGTCAGCTTCATCTCCGGAAGCCAGCGTTCCGTGTCCATTGTCGAGAAGGTTCCGTTGATAGACGAAACCGTCGCTGAAATCTCGGAAGATCCGGTCTGCAATTTTTCGAGAGCGGCAACTTCGCCGGTGCTTTCGATGGCCGACGTCAGCAATGGATCAACCGCCAGCGCAGAGATATTCGACCGAAGCTCTACGGCCCCGTTCTCAATTGTTATGCGAAACGGAAAACGTGACGACTGGTCGTCATCTTTTGATTCACCAAAGATTGCCGTCACCGTTCGATCAATATTCGTACCGTCTTCGTCCGCGATCAGCATCAGACGAGGATTCTGAACCAGAACACCCGTTCCTCGCCCCGCATTCATCGCGATGCGCCACAGCGGCTCGATCGTGGTCACTCGATCGGCTTCACACAGAGTCGGACCTTCGGAGTCTTTGCTGTCAGCGATCTGATCGCTCAAATCACGAACTCGCAGATTGCTGATCTCCAGCGGAGCCCACCAGTGCATGGTCAGGCTTCGGAACGCTATGGCATCAGCGAGCCTGGGATTGATTTTCCTGATCACTGTCGGAGCTTGCCCACTGAGCGAAATCAAGCTGGGCGCCGCAATGCCGACGGCCATCAAAAACAAGGTGAGCTTTAACAACCAACGCGATTTCGGCGGGGCCTGTTTGCGTTTCGGCTTGGATCCTTTTGGATCTGACTCCGGTGGGTCTGCCTTGTCCAGAGTATCCAGGGCAACCTTGACCATAAGTTCGCCTCAACACAACGAGAGTTCACTCGGCCGGCAGCTTCGGAGCAACAGCCAGTCGATCTTGAAAAACATCAGCGCGCAAGACTGCTGATTCCTGAAGAGGTTTATCGACCGGCGACGAAAGAGTCAGCCAGTTTCAACCGTTAAGATCTACCAGTCTTCCGCGCTTGCCCGACTCGCGCGAAGATGTAGCGGTTGTTCCAATTCCGCAAACTGAAGATCGCGAGACCGACAGAAGGCAGCCTCCGCGCATCGAACGCGGGAGATCGCGAGTGTTACGGTTCGGACAGAAAGCCGGGCAGCGACGTCATTGCGGTCTTCAATCGGCCAAGCGCACGAATGTAACGATCGCTTGCCGCCTGCTCCGAAATCCCCAGCACCTGCGCGGCTTCTCGATTTGTGAGTTGTTCGAAATGACGAAGTGCGAGCACTTCCCGATCCATATCTTTCATGTCGCCCAGCGCCTGGTTGAGCTGCTGAGATAACTCTTCACGAACCGCCGCTTCACTGGGCGTTGTCAGATGATCCATCAGGTGGAACGAAAGTGACGACGATGTCGACGACGATGCCCAGCCGCGATCTATCGAAAACTCATTCCCCGCATTGCGTTTCTGAGTCCCCAGATGCCGACGGTGAACATCCACCAAAGTCTGGCAGGTGATCAGACGAAACCAGACAAAAATAGAACGGGAGGCGTCGATCAGAAAATGATCGATTCGCTGAGCGGCCGACAACCATGCTTCCTGAAGAATATCGTCCGCGTCCACACGGCCATGCAATCGTGGATCCATACGGAATGTGACAAGTCGCCAAAGTCTGTCGCGATGCTGCGAGAACAACTCCGCCAGTGCATTCTGATCACCAGAAGCCACTCGACTGATGAGTTCTGTATCAGACGAATTGTTTGCCACGAAGCGATTCCCCGGCCGGTTGAACACTGACAGATTGCCACGGATTAGCATTGACCGAAAACGGTCCCCAAGGCACTCTAACAGAGCAGGGGACATGATTAAAGAAACCCCGCCTGCACCCCATCAATGAGTTGAAGAATGGACGCGACTGCGCCAAAGACCTGCTGAGCTGAATCAGTTTGTGAGCAAAATCCTGCGGCTTTGTCGGACAAAGACTCGCGAGTATCGGCCAACATTCGAACCACACGGAACCACCGCAGTGGCTTCTTTTGTTTGTCGAGTTCTTTGCTGGACGTCCAGCACTTTGAACTTCGTCCGACGCAAAGTACTCCATAATCGAATTCGCAAGAATTCCGCGGCAAGCTGTTAAATCCCCCGCCCTCGAGTTCTTACGGATCACCGCGATCCCTGATCGCTGAAGATCTTTTCGCCCAGCCATTTTTTTGCCCTTGAACCAATTGATTGCCACGACATTGAGAATGAATCCGCCGGCAATGAACGCTTGCTGTGTGGCATAAAGGCTCTCTACTTTACGCGGGTTGCGGCTGCGATTAATCTGCCGTTATGCCAAGAGCATCCCGAAGTGGTTTTGTTAACGGTGTCCTGAACAGGGGCAATGGCCGGAGCGACGTTTTTCAGACGGATCGACGATTCAATACTAATCGCGGTCACGATTGACTTTGTTAAACCGTCAGCCGGAGGCGTACGCGGATGCGAATACCAACGTACGCCTCCGGCGAACGGTGAAACGAAAAATATCTTCGGCGGGACCATTTAAAGTCTATCGAGCAGCGGCAACAACCGTTCTGCAACGGCATTGGCGAACAGGATGTTGCCCTGCCTATTGAAGTGACACCAGGCGTCGACGTAAAGCGGTTCATCAACGGTGGAAAAGACCATCGTCTGATCGCTGAATTCCACGCCTGATTGAGCCAACTCAGTCCCGCATTTTACAAGTCGGGGATAAATCGGCGGGATCGCTCCACCGCATTCCGGGCTCTCCGAGATGCACTGTTTCTGTTCCGCCTGGCTCATGGGTTTTGAATTCGGAACATATTGGTTCGGCTGCAGAACATGCAGGTAGACCGTGTTATTGCCGCTGCAGATGTGATGAATTTGCAGAGAACTTCGCTTCCAAATCGCCGCCACTTCGTCAAGCAATGCCTCGCCGGTGAACTCATTCTTCGGTCCGTGATGAATAAAACCGGCACTTCGGTTCTTGCTGACCTGAATACCCAGTTCCGTAAGTTCCGCGAATTCCGACGTGTCCTGAAAGTGCCAGATCATGTTGCACGTCGGCGACCACCACAATCGTGACGAAATAATGGACCGAGCTCGCCGCTGCCTTCCGCCTCGGAGCTGAAGCAGACGCAGCGAATCGGCGGAATCTCGAGGATCCACAATCATAATCGACCTGGCGTGCCAGGCTCGTGGATACACGGTCGCCGTATGGACCGCGACGTTTTCTCCCATCGTTAACGCAGCTTCGTTGTAGCCGTCGATGTTGATTAAGACATCGAATTCAGCTCCCAGCGAAAGCAGGTAGCTGAGCGCCATTAGCTGCTGAGGCTGTTTGTAACCTGGAAGAGCCAGTCGAACGAATTGAATTCGTCGCCCCTTGACCGCGGGATGAGCCGAAAGCTTTTCTTTGAGGAGAGATTCCGCTTCCCACGAAAACTGATGGGCCACGGAGCCGCCTGCGATTCCGACGATGAAAATGTCACTGCTCCGTCGGTAAATGCTCTCACTCTCATCTTTAAATCCCAGCTTATTGACCGAAACTTCGCGGCCTTCAAAGACTTCAGGCAGTGAAATCTGCGGATTGTGGACCCAGCCCAAATAAGGATGAATTGTTTCCGAGGCGCCTGCTGAAACCGTAGTGCCGCTGGCAACCGCAGCTTGTCTTCTTCTGACTTCTGTCAGTGCGATATCCTGGCCAACAACAAGCAACACTGTAAATGAAATGAGCTCACAGGAAACGACAAGGAGGAACACAACGATGGCCGAAAAAAAAACTCGCTTTCCGACGGGAATTCGGTGACGGTTCTTCACTGGCGTTGCGGTCGGCATTAATGATCTGCTTTCGAGGTCGAATGGCGTCGCTGCGGAACGGACTAAGCTGCAACGGCCGGTTTAGTCGCAGTAGGGAATCGTAAAAGCTGCTATGTCTGAATGGTGAATGTATCAAAAGCAAGCACCAGTAGCGCGACGGAAATGTCGCTTTGAAAAAATCGATCGGGGGATAGAAGCGGTGAGGACGTGTGGCTCATCTCTGTCGAACGGATCAGTTGTTCTCGCCAACTTAGGCCGCGTTACGCTGTCCGCTTGAAGCAGAACAACGGGCTGCCTGAAGTCGCGATCGTTACGCGGACAGATCCAGCACAGAAGAGACCCTGAGCTGCTGTATCCGACACGCAGCCCGAGAAGTAGAATGTCGCCTTTCGCCTCCATCAAGGAGAACGTAATGATCAGGACCGCGTTTGTGACCGGGACGAGCTCCGGGCTGGGGCTTGCGATTGTCCGACATTTTGCTGCGCGAGGCTGGAATGTAGCGGCGACGATGCGCCGCAGGGATCGTGAGAATCTGTTTGCCGACTTGCCCTCGGTTTATGTGATTCCTCTGGAGCTGACTGATCCGGTCTCGGCAGTCGACGCGTTCCAAAACGCTGTCAATTACTTCGGACGTATCGATGTTCTGGTAAATAATGCTGGCTACTGTCTGCTGGGGCCTCTGGAGTCAACTTCCATGGAGCAGATTCGACAGCAGTATGAGACCAACGTCTTTGGCCTGCTGAACATGATCAAGATCTTTCTGCCTCACTTCCGCGAATCGGGTGGTGGGCGTGTGATCAACATTTCGTCTGTCAGCGCGGATATTGGCTATCCATTTGTTGCAGCGTATGGTTCGTCAAAAGCTGCAGTGGCGATGCTTTCAGAAGTGCTGAATGTCGAGCTTCACGAACTCAACATTCAGGTGAAGGCCGTTCATCCGGGTATGTTCGAAACGGAAATCTTTGAACCGAACAAACTTCAACTTTCCGATGAAATGCCAGTGGCTTACAAACCTTTACGAGATCGATTCATCGGCCTGCAGAAATCCCTTCCGGCGGGAGATCCGGAAGACTGTGCTCGTGTTGTCTACCGGGCAGCCAATGACAACCGTCCCAATCGAGTCCACTATTTTGCTGGCCGTGACGCCACAATGCTGCGAACACTGAAGAGGCTTCTGGGCTCGGAGTCCGCTTTCTCCATGATCAAAAGCGTCTTCATTCAAGGTCCGAGCTGGTGGATGAAATGGATTGTTCCCAAGGTCGGAAAGACCGTGAATATTGTCCTGCCGAAAAGCCAACATTCTGATACGAAGTCAGGCTAACCTGAGTTGCGGACAAGGCGGGGAGCGGGCATTCTGCTTTCCACGGGCTCCAGACTTAGAGGCTTGTCAGATTTCAAAATGATTGTCCACAACAGGCTGCAGAGCGGCACGCTGCAGCGGTTGAATTGGAATGCGATCGTCGATGGTGTTGACGATCGCAAAGATCTGCGATTCGCTGCGGAGCAACAACGGGAGACACACCATGATCTGCTCCATCAAACGTTTGCATCTCACGACCATCACCGTCGTCGCAATGCAGTCCCCGCCGCTCTTTCAGAGCTTTGAGCAAGGGGCGAAGGGGACATGTTGCCCTATTTAGCCAAGTACGATGCTCTCTTTTGAGACTCCGGGTTTGGGATTTTCGCTGTCCAGCCATCCACCGTGAACTCGCCATGGACGCCACATTCGAACTGAAGTGGTTTCTCCAGTCCAATCGGTCGGTTTGTTTTGTTGTTTTTCAACTGCGTGGCATCGGACACATTGATGAGTTTGTTGTTCACAATTGTTGCAGAGTAACTTTCTGGAGAGCGGAGCAATGGGCGGGCGGTTCCAATACACTCGATCAAGTTATCTGCGATCACAATCGTCGCGAAATCACTCCCGCCATTGAATCCGAACAATCCATCTTCTCGGGGAGTCGCTGTGGTCCGCGCGATAATGTGATTGTTGCGGATCTCCAGATTGTTGTAGATCTCATTCATCCAGATCACTCCTCGACCGGGGTTACTCACCAGATTATTGTGGAATCTGGCTGAGCCCTCGGCTGCAACATTTCCAAAGGCAGAGATGAGGTTGCCATGATCCTGTTTCGCGTCGAAGTCGAACAGGTTGTGATCGATTACCACGCCGTTGCGGACGAACTCGATGGAGTAACTGTCCTTCATCCAATTGTGGTGGATGTGAAACGTCCGACCGCTCTTTGGAACAACACCGCCAGCATACTTTGGAATAGAGATTGTTCCAAAGCAGACATTGTGATCGATCTCATTGTCTTCGTCGTTCTCAAACGGGAACTCCATCGAGAAGTTGGTTTCAATCGTATTGTGATGGACGCGGCACCGGGTTCCCTGTCGCACCTTGATGCCGTAGTATTCGTCGGCCGGACCAGTCTGCGTGCGAACGAAGCGGTTGTCAAAGATCTCACACCTGTCCATCCAACAGGCGAAGATTCCTCCGCCAGTGATGCCACCCTTCTCGCCAGGCTGACCATTATCCCATCGACCGCCAGCATCGATGAATTCGCAGTCGTGGATCTTCGCGTTTTGCAGCCCAAACGACCGAATGCCGCTCCAGAGTGTGTCCCTGAACTGCACGCGCTGCACATTCAGATTCTTATGAAACCAGACAAATATCGCTCCATGCATTTGTGGACCCAGCAAGGTCAGGTCGGAGATGGTAACGTCGGCGGTGTCTCGCTGTATTCGGATCAGGTAAGCGTCGGTATCCAGACCATCGAGTGTCATTTCTGGGTCAGGCAAGGATTTCGTGGACGGCTTCCATCCTGGTGAATGGGTAATGACAGTCTTGTCGATACCGGCACCTTTCAGTGTCATCCCAACCTTCAGTTCGAGAGTAGCGTCCAGTTCATAAGTGCCAGCAGCAATCTCGATGGTCGCTCCTTCAGATCCGTCACGGACCGCGGCAACAAGTGCGGCGGTGTTGTCAACGGTCGTGCCACCGCATGTGAACTGCGGAAAGCAGGAAAAAACACACAACACAGCGGCATGTCGAATGTTGAGCACTTTTGATCCTCCAAGTAATAAACTCTTGTCGGGGGAATTCTAGAAGAATCACAGGAGAATGACTAAGTTCGAGTTTTGCAAATTTCGAGTCTGATATTGGCACGAAAAATTTGAATCGCAAAGACGACATTCTCGATGCTGTTCGGCCCTGCCGTTGCTGATGGTCAGATGATCGCAAGCGAGTTCATTGGCTTCGTGAATCGCGAAGGGGCCATTCTACTTTACATGATAAGTACACTGCCCCGTTTTTCTCACGCCTTCGAAGAATCGCCGCTTTCCTTCGATGGTCGCCGAGTGTTTGCCAGTCAAAGGGTAAGATTGATGTCAGAGTGTCAGACGCTCATTCACCCATGTCCCAAAGTAGCTGAAGCTGTGCGCACCCAAAGGCTCTGTCAAACTGACCACCTCCAAAGCACTCTCGCGGTCTTTGACTTCAATTCCGAGCCCGTAGTGTCCCAGTCGTAATTCCTTCAAAGCGAATTTGATGATGGCATCTTCGCCGTCTCCGAAGAAGAACTTCTTCTGCAGACGATTCAGCATTTCGATGCCATCTTCGAGATGCAAGGCGATGATAGTGGCATCGACATGGCCCGCCGAACGCAATGCCATGGTCACTGCGTCAAATTGTTCTTTCGTGTCCACAAAGCCAATGGTGTGCCCTTCTGGGCTCGCCAGTTGCTGGCCGTGGTCAATGACGGGGTGAGCGGTCATCGTGGTTGTTCCCTTTTTTGGCGGTCAATCGGAGCAGAAATTTTGCAAATTGGTTCAGGACTCTCAGGCCGGATTGCTGGCCCCACGTTGAAATTCGCAGGACAGCGCTAACGTCTATGCAGTGCCAGCACTGGTACCTTGCTCGGCCTCGTCGCAAGCTGCAGAAACGGCACGAATTTTCCGAACTGTTGCACAGCCAGCATGGTCCAGCCGTAAACCAGGTGAGTCGACGCGGCGAGCCACCAGGGAATTTCATGCAGGATCCAGCTTCCGCCGCTCAGCATTGGCTGGAGCCAGGAGAGTATGCCGTAAAACATGCCAATCCAGACAGCCAATGAAGCGACCGTCACGACGTAAAACTTCATCGACATGCTGCTGGAACCGAGGCGTCTGGAGATAATCGTATGAAATGGAATCCCCAACAGCATTCCGAACAACAGGTAGACCAGACACCCCATAACGAGCGTGAGGTTGTTGTTCAGCGTCAATGCGGTATCGCCCAATCCAACCGTCAGATAGACCTGGATAATGTGAAGCGGATGTTGTCCCTCAAAGAACGAAACGACGATATTGAATAACAAGCTCGTCATTGCCCCGATGCCGCCGAGAGCAAATCCTGCTATGGCGTAATAGAGCCAGTAAAACTGCCGTGGCGGCCAGTTTGTTGACGGTGGGTTTGAAGCATCAATTTCCGCTTCAAGTACGCTCACCCTCTCGCGTAAACCTTCCAGTTCACGGCGCCTGCGTTCCTGTTCCATGGCAACAACCTCCCCAAAAGCAATCCCATCGAATGGACTTTGCATCGCAAACCACGAACGGAAAAAGCCGACGTAACAGAACACCTGAAGGAGTTCCGCTACGTCGGCTTACTTGTCACCGAGCCCACCGATCTGGCCGGTTTGCTCTATGGTTCGACATCCGATTGACACGAGAGCCCGACACGAAATCGTCTCTCGACTGAAATTATACTACCGTTCAAGGCTGACTAAACAATACCGCATTCAGCGATTCCGACATTTGCTTGTCAGTGGCTGGAAATCAGAACCTTCCAGCGGTTTGTGTCCCGTCTTTCATTCAGGCTCGCAGGAACCCTTTGGATTTCAACAGCTCGACGACGGCATTCGCACATTCATCAACGGACTGTTTTCCAGTATTCAGCACCAGGTCAGGCGATACAGGAACCTCATAAGGCGCAGTGCCGGTCAGGAGTTCTGCACGCTTGGCGGCTTCAGCCTCGGAATATTGCTTCAGAGCATCGCGTTCGCGGCACAATTCAATCGGAGCGTCAACATGCACTGTCAGGAATCTTTCGGTGCCGACCACTCCAGCCACTTTATCGCGAACCGTTGCGTTCGGAGCCACGAACGCAGCGAGGCAAATGATGCCCGCGTCGTTCAGAATGTTCGCAAGATGAGCCGACCGACGCAGGTTTTCTGATCGTTCTTCAAAGCTGAAGCCAAGGTCTTTGCTGAGCCCTCGACGAACCTGCAGACCGTCCAGAACCGTCACCGCTCGACCACTGGAGAACAGCTTGCGTTCGACGGCTTTGGCAATCGTTGTCTTGCCGCTGCCGGAGAGGCCGGTCAGAAGTACCGTCGCCGGCTTCTGGCCATAGCGAGCTTCGCGTTCTGCCGGAGTCACTTCGCTGAAGTCGCCTGCATGCTGAGCGATTTCTTCGACGGCAAGTTCCTGCTCCCACGCAGCCTGCTTCTTTCCGCTGGCACTGCGATCCAGGATCATTGCGGCCGCCACAGTCGCATTCGTGATTCGGTCAATCAGAATGAGAGCGCCTGTGGAACGATTGCTTTTGTACGAGTCGAAGCATATCGGTTCGTTCAGAGACAACCGGCAGCGGCCAATTTCGTTCAGGTTCAGCTGAGGCGAAGGGCTGCTGTGCAGAGTGTTCACATCGATTCGGTAACGCAGCGATTCAATCGATCCCGTGATCGTCTGAGCCGAATGCTTCACGATATAAGTCTTGCCTGGAACCATCGGTTCTTCAGACATCCAGACCAGCATGGCTTCGACAGTATCGGAGGTCGCTGGAACATTGCCCGGCTTTACAATCATGTCGCCACGGCTGGCATCGACTTCGTCTTCGAAAGTCAGCGTGATCGAAAGCGGCGCGAAAGCTTCATCTATGTTTCCGTCAAAAGTGACGATCTCTTTGACATGCGTACGCCTCTTGCTCGGCATGATCATCACTTCATCGCCCTTGCGGATGATGCCGGAAGCAATGGTGCCGCAGAAGCCACGGAAGTCGAGATTCGGTCGGTTGACCCACTGCACTGGCATCCGGAAGTCCTGCAGATTTCTGTCAGAACCAATATAGACGGATTCCAGGCGGTTCATCAACGTGCTGCCGTTGTACCACGGCATGTGTTCGCTGCGGTCCACAACGTTGTCGCCGTTGAGCGCTGACAACGGAATGAAGTGCAGATCGGGCAGGTCAAGGCGTCGAGAAAACGCGCTGTAGTCGGCACAGATTCTGTCGTAGGTGGCTTCGTCAAAATTCACGAGGTCCATCTTGTTGATGGCAATGATCACGTGACGAATACCCAACAAAGACACGATAAAGCTGTGTCGCTTAGTCTGAGTCATCACGCCGTGTCGAGCGTCAATCAGAATGACGGCGAGATCCGCAGAACTGGCTCCGGTGGCCATGTTGCGAGTGTACTGTTCGTGGCCGGGCGTGTCCGCAATGATGAACTTACGCTTGGCCGTGCTGAAATAGCGATAGGCCACGTCAATCGTGATGCCCTGTTCGCGTTCTTCTTTCAGTCCGTCTGTTGCCAGCGACGGGTCAAACTTGCCGCCGACGGCTCCCTGAGTTTTCGAATCGGCTTCAATCTTTGCCAATTCATCTTCGTACAGCATCTTGGAATCGAACAGCAGGCGTCCGATAAGCGTACTTTTGCCATCATCGACGCTGCCACACGTGATGAATCGCAACAACTGCTTTTGCTCGTGCTGCTTCAGGTACGCTTCGATGTCGGTTGAGATCAGATCTGATTGATGCGACATGGATCTTGTTATTTATATGTAAATGGTTGGCGGTATGGGCCGGTCACGTCTAAGAACTGCGGTTTGCGTTATCCGCCGGAACGCGCTAGCGGGCTGTTGATTTACTACTGTATTGGGCGTTTTCGTTTAACGGCGAGCCGCAGGCGTAGGCGAAATAGGGCAACGACGCCTGCGGCTTGCCGTTAAACGACTAAATCAACATCCCGCTAGCGTCCGGTTTGTGCATAAAAGAAAATCAAATCTACACACAGCACTAGAAGTATCCTCGCTCTTTTTTCTTCTGCATGCCGGAGCCGCCTTCGTCCTTATCGATGACGCGTCCCTGACGTTCGCTGGTTCGAGTCAGCAGCATTTCCTGGATGATTTCTGGAAGCGTGGTGGCTTCTGATTCAACGGCACCGGTCAATGGGTAGCAGCCGAGCGTTCGGAAACGAACCATCTTCTCCATAGGCACTTCGCCGGGAAGAAGTGGAACTCGATCATCGTCCAGCATAATCAGCACGCCATTGCGATCGATAACTTTGCGTTTGGCCGCCAGATAAAGCGGAACGATCGGGATATTCTCAAGATAGATGTACTGCCAGACATCCAGTTCCGTCCAGTTGCTGAGCGGAAACACACGGATACTTTCGCCCTTGTTGACTCGCGTGTTATAGATATTCCACAACTCAGGGCGTTGGTTCTTCGGATCCCAGCGATGCTTCTTATCGCGAAAGGAGAAGACGCGTTCTTTGGCACGGCTCTTTTCTTCGTCGCGACGAGCGCCCCCGAATGCCGCATCAAAGCCATACTTATCCAACGCGGCTTTTAGCGAGTCGGTTTTCATCACTTCGGTGTGCTTTTCGCTATTCTCCAGAGGATCAATGTTGAGCTTTAAGCCCTCCTCATTGATGTTCACAAGAAGTTCGAGGCCCAGGACTTCGCGGATGAAATGATCACGGAAGGCGATCATCTCCTTGAACTTCCACGTCGTGTCGACATGCAGGAAGGGAAAGGGAGGCTTAGCAGGATAAAACGCTTTCAGGGCCAACTGCAGCATGACCGCTGAGTCTTTCCCGATGGAGTACAGCATCACCGGATTTTTGAATTCCGCAACCACCTCGCGGATCACATGGATGCTCTCGGCTTCGAGTTGCTTGAGGTGGGTTAAGTTGTAATCGCCCATAATTTTCCTGGAGCGGATGTTCTGCTTGCAAAGTTGTGGAGAGCGTAAGTGGAATACCGAAAGACACTTAGCTCGAATTCGAGTCGCTTGAAATTCAGCCGACTGGCACCGTTGTTATTCGCAACGGCTTGAACAAAACAAGTTCTTGCCTGGCGACTGCCAGATTATCGACGGCTGGCAGAGGAAACGATAGCGATGTGTTTCTATAAGGTCACCCCCAGAATTTTCCGATTTTCGGGGCGTTTCACGCCTCAGGAAAACTGAACAAAACAACACACCTACACCTACCATGATGGCGGTGAGAGATCTTAAGATCGGGCAGGCTTCGGGCCAGATGAAGCGGGCGAGGCGGCGAGTCCTGCCATGTTGCACTGCACGGCACTCGTTCTCTGTCAGCGTTGAATTGAGAAATGTTCAGCTGGCAAGAAGCCAGCTCTCCGGGCCCGCGGGCGTCTCACCCGCATTTACAAAACGACTCATGCTACGATTGACCAAGTACTCGTTTATGGGTCTCTAGCCTGCATTGCGCACCACGTTCCAACGAAAAAGCCTTCACATGCGTATAAGTGGTTGTCTAATCATCACTTAACACGCACGGAAGGCAGATCGATGTCCGAGACACAGTGTACGGAACAGTTGCAGCTTTTTGAAGTG
>JBGSVD010000087.1:0-82093 GCA_041753135.1 Planctomycetaceae bacterium | reverse complement strand
CATTTCTCTTCACCTGAGATCCTCCTTGTGGCCATGCGCTTCGATTTGTTGTGATACCGAATCTACGCATTTCCTCAGGGAATTCTCAGGCCTTTTCAAAAATCTCAACTGCACGAGCGAACGAGTTCGCTTGGTTGAGGGCTAGAGTCACTTGGTCGATGCGAGCGGCACAGCGGTTTTGAAACGGACCATCGTCCAGGAAAAAGATTTCGCAAAAATCTTTGCTGTCCACCCGCGATCCCTTAAAACGAATCGAAATCTCAATGTTCGTGCCAGGGCGGGATCTTCAAAAATGAGACTTTCCCCGGGTTTCACCGTATTCCCGGGCTTCGTTTGAGACAATGCGTTCCTGCGTTCTTGAACCACGGGAAAATGCTGGTAACCTGCTCCAAATTTTGCGCGTTTTGACGCCAACGGCCGTCCGCCAACCGCTTCGCTGCCTTTCGGAAAACTCCGAACCCGTCTGCGAAAACGGTACGCGCGGGCTTCGCTCTGGCGAGTTTACTCGCGAAGTCCCGCAAAAACGGGGCTTTGCCACTGGAAGGACCACTGCCAAGTGCCACGTCGTAACGACATCAAAAAGATTCTGATCATTGGTTCCGGCCCGATTGTCATTGGTCAGGCCTGCGAGTTCGACTATTCGGGAACTCAAGCCTGCAAGGCTCTGCGGGAAGACGGCTACGAAGTCGTTCTTGTGAATTCCAACCCTGCAACGATCATGACGGATCCCGGGACAGCCGACCGAACCTACATCGAACCGATCACGTGGCAATACGTTGAAGAAATCATACGCAAAGAACGCCCCGACGCGCTGCTGCCGACGCTGGGTGGTCAGACCGGCCTGAACACAGCGATGGATCTGGTCCGAAACGGCGTGCTTGAAAAATACGGCGTCGAAATGATCGGCGCGAAAGAAGAAGTCATCAAGCGAGCGGAAGAACGTGACACGTTCAAGCAGATCATGCTCCAGATCGGGCTGGATGTTCCTCGCAGCTTCACCGTTCACAACATGGACGAAGCTCGCGCGGCGGTGAAGGATATCGGACTGCCCATCATTATTCGCGCCAGCTTTACGCTGGGCGGAACCGGTGGCGGCATTGCTTACAACATCGAAGAATTCGAAGACATGGTCCGCCGCGGCATCGCGCTGTCGCCAATCAACGAAGTCCTTCTGGAAGAATCCATTCTCGGCTGGAAAGAGTACGAGATGGAAGTGATGCGAGACAACGCGGACAACGTTGTCATCATCTGCGCCATCGAGAACTTCGACCCGATGGGAGTTCACACGGGAGATTCCATCACCGTCGCTCCGGCTCAGACGCTAACCGACAAAGAATACCAGCGAATGCGAGATGCCACGATCCTCGTGATGCGAGCGATTGGCGTCGAAACCGGCGGCTCGAACGTGCAGTTCGCGATTCACCCGGACACGGGTCGAATGACGGTCATCGAAATGAACCCGCGCGTCAGCCGTTCCTCCGCGCTGGCGTCGAAGGCGACCGGATTCCCGATTGCGAAGATCGCCGCCAAGCTGGCCGTTGGCTATCGGCTGGATGAAATTCCGAATGACATCACTCGGGAGACTCTGGCGTGTTTCGAACCGACGATAGACTATGTCGTCACGAAGATTCCTCGCTGGACGTTCGAGAAATTCCCGGAAGCCGATCCAACGCTGACCGTGCAGATGAAGTCGGTCGGCGAAACGATGGCCATCGGCCGCACGTTCCGCGAATCGCTGCAGAAAGCGCTGCGAGGCCTTGAGATCGGACACTTCGGACTCGGCGGCGGCAAGAAGGATCTGTGGGGCACTGACAAGCAGCCGACAAAGGACGAAATCCAGAGCAAGCTGTCGATCCCAAATGCAGAGCGCATGTTCTATCTGCGGTATGCTCTGAAGTTCGGAATGACGGTCGAGCAGATTCATGAGACGACGGACATTGATCCGTGGTTCCTGCGAAACCTGGAACAGCTCGTGAAGCTGGAAGATGAAATTCGCAGCGTTGGCCGCCTGGAGGATGCATCGCCGGATCTGATTCGGCGAGCCAAGAAAGACGGGTTCTCAGACGCGCAGCTTGCGTTCTGGTGGGACTGTTCGCAGATGGAAGTGCGCAACCGTCGCAAGGGCATGGGCATCGTCGCCACGTTCAAGCAAGTCGATACGTGCGCCGCTGAGTTCGAAGCACACACGCCGTACTATTATTCGACCTATGAACAGGAAGATGAAACTCCAGCGAAGTCACCTGGCAAGAAACGCATCATGATTCTCGGCGGCGGTCCAAACCGCATCGGACAGGGAATTGAATTCGATTACTGCTGCTGTCAGGCCGCGTTCGCGATGGAAGAACTGGGCATTGAGAGCATCATGGTTAACTCGAACCCGGAAACGGTTTCGACGGACTACGATACGTCGGACTATCTGTTCTTCGAACCTCTGACGATCGAAGACGTTCTGAACATTTGCGATCGCATGCAGCCGGATGGCGTGATCGTTCAGTTCGGTGGCCAGACGCCGCTGAATCTGGCTCGAGGTTTGGAAGCAGCCGGTATCAATATCATCGGAACCAGTCCGGACAGCATCGACGCGGCCGAAGATCGAGGTCGCTTCCAGGAGATTCTGGAGAAGCTCGGCCTGCATCAGCCACCAAACGGAATTGCGACCAACATCGAAGGCGCGCGAGCAGCCGCGGCGCGGATCGGCTATCCGATTCTTGTTCGGCCAAGTTACGTGCTTGGCGGTCGAGCGATGGTGATCTGTTACGACCAGCAGACTTTGGAATCGTATATGTCCGAAGCTGTTGACGTCGCGCCGGACAAACCGGTGCTCATCGACAAGTTCCTCGAAGATGCGATCGAAGTTGATGTCGATGCGTTGTCCGATGGCGAAATCACCGTGATCGGCGGCGTCATGGAACATATCGAAGAAGCCGGCGTTCACTCGGGCGATTCGGCGTGTGCGTTGCCGCCGTATTCGCTGCCAGCGAGTGTCGTCGATGAAATCCGCGTGGCAACACGCGCTCTTGCCGGTGCGTTGCAGGTTCGCGGTTTGATGAACATTCAGTTTGCGGTGAAGGTCGATGGCGACAACACCAGTGCGACCGTTTACGTTCTGGAAGTGAATCCGCGAGCCAGCCGAACGTCGCCGTTTGTGTCAAAGGCGATCGGTCATTCACTGGCAAAGATCGCGGCCAAGATCATGGTCGGTGTATCGTTGACAGAACAGGGTTTCACAAAGGAGATCGTTCCGAAATACACGTCCGTCAAAGAGAGCGTGTTCCCCTTCAATCGCTTCATGGGCGTGGACATTGTGCTCGGCCCGGAAATGCGTTCGACGGGCGAAGTCATGGGCATCGATGCCGACTTCGCTCTGGCATTTGCGAAGGCCCAGATTGCCGCGGGTTCTCGTCTGCCGAAGAGTGGTAAGGTCTTCATCAGCATGGCAGAAGCTCACAAGAAGCGAATGATTGAGCCAGCTCGTCGGTTGCGAAAGTTGGGCTTCCAGATCGTCTGCACCAGCGGTACCGCGAGGGTCTTCAGCGAAGCGGGAATCGAGGTGGAGATTGTTCGCAAAGTACAAGAAGGTCGCCCGAATCTGCTCGACTTGATGGCGAACGGAGAGATTCATCTGATCTTCAACACGCCAAGTGGCAAAGGTGCGCGAACCGACGAAGGTAAGATCCGAGCGGCTTCCGTGACCTATGGAGTTCCCTGCGTCACAACCATGCCGGGCTGTTCGGCCGTGGTGGATGCTCTGGAAGCTCTGCGAGATCAGCCGAATCCGAGTGTGAAGGCGATTCAGGATTGGGTGAAGGCGGATTGAAAAACCGATCAGGAGTTTGAGCGGTGCCATTGGGAATCGATCCAACGGTGGACTATGTATTCAAGCGGCTCTTTGGAGATCCGCAGAATTCAGACCTGTTGATTGATCTCCTGACGGCCGTTCTGAATCCAGTTGTGCCGATCAGCAAAGTCGAGATTCTCAACCCTTTTCTGGAAAAGGAATTCGACGACGACAAGCTGTCAATCCTTGATATTCGAGCCTGCGATCGCGATCAACATTGGTTCAACATCGAGATGCAGACGTCGATATTCGGCGGGCTCAAAGAACGGATGGTCTATTACACAAGCTGCCTTTTCACGGAGCAGCTCAGTGAAGGTCAGTCGTATTCGGAGCTGTTGCCCGCGATCAGTATCTGCTTTCTATCGAGGACCTTATTTGCAGACAGTTCGGCCTCGCATCTTCGGTTTACGCTGACGGACTCGGCCCATAATCTGGAGTTGACAGATCGGTTTCAGATTCACACCATAGAATTGCCGAAGTACAATCTGCCCGGAAGTGAGCTTGGTAAAGCAGACTCACTTCAAAAATGGGCCTTCTTTCTTCGACGCGCGGCTGACCTGGAAATCGCTGACTTGTCGCGACTGTTGCCCGAACCCGCCTTTAGAAAAGCTGCTGGAGTGCTGGATATGATTTCACGAACCCCGGAAGAGCGGCTGCGTCACGACCTGCGTCTGAAAGCCATGCGTGACCGCTTCTCGGAGCTTGAATACAACCGCACGATCGCTCGTCAGGAGGGCTTGGCGGAGGGTCGCGAAGTAGGCCTTGAAGAGGGTCGTGAAGAGGGTCGTGAAGAGGGTCGTGAAGAGGGTCGTGAAGAGGGTCGTGAAGAGGGTCGTGAAGAGGGTCGTGAAGAGGGTCGTGAAGAGGGTCGTGAAGAGGGTCGTGAAGTAGGCCTTGAAGAAGGCCGTGAAATTGGTGTTGAGGAAGGAGTTCGTATTGGGCTGGTTCGATTGCTGAGAGTGCTGCAGAGTCTGGCAAAAGAAACAGCACTCACCGATGCTGAAGTGGCGACGATGTCGGCGGATGATCTGTCGATTCGAATCGAGCAGCTTCAGACGAGATTAGGCGTGAGCGGCTAGAACTGACGATTGAACTGTGTTTCGGAAGATATCTCAAACTGAAGTTGCCCCATGACCGACCAATCGTCCTTCGCACTGCCCGGAATGATGTTCTGTGCAAAGCAGCATTTTGCCACAATCGAAGGTGTCCGTCAGCTGGCCCAGGACACATGGGCCGTTAGGGTGCGTGCTCCGGAGTTAGCAACAACAATTACACCGGGGCAATTCTTCATGATTCGCCCCGCGAAGGGCAGTGACCCGTTGCTGGGTCGGCCGTTTGCATTGTTTGATGTCTATCACGACGCCAATGGTGATCCTGCGGGCGTTGAGTTTGGATTCGTCAAAGTTGGCAAGATGACGTCGCTGATGAGCCAATGGACCAATGGTGATGAAGTCAGCATCTGGGGACCACTCGGCAATGGCTTTCCAATCCCCGAATGCCAGCATCTGATTTGTGTGGCCGGCGGTATTGGTCAGACGCCGTTTCTTGGTGTCGCTCGCGAAGCTCTGGGACTGGCAACGTACGGCAGCCCCGCGAGGCAGCTTGTTCAACGACCGGAAACCGTTTCGCTTTGCTACGGAGTGCGTTCGAAGAACTATCTGGCTGGCCTTGATGAATTTACCATCAACGGTCTTGATCTACAGATCACCACTGATGACGGATCGTTCGGTCATCATGGTTTTGTAACTCAGTTGCTGAAGAACAAACTGGCCGCGAATCGTGACGGAGTCCACATCTACTGCTGCGGCCCGGAGCCGATGATGAAGGCTGTCGCCGAGATTTGTAAAGAAGCCAACGTTCCCTGCTGGCTTTCGCTCGAAACACCCATGGCCTGCGGCTTTGGTGCGTGTTTCAGTTGCGTGACGAAAGTTGTCGAACCAGACGGCTCCTGGGACTATCGAAGAACATGTGTTGAAGGCCCCGTTTTTCGAGCCGAACAGTTGGTCCTCTAGGCCCGTTTCAAAGAGAAGTGAGCAGCACTTGCCAGAGATTTTTGACGCCTCGATCTTCGTAGAAGATGGCTGGTGGATCCCGAGATCTCGTTGGCCTCAGCCTTGCTAGTCAGGGCCTGGTGAGTTTGGTTCATCCGATTTCTGTTGACGTGAAAGTTCGAGCAATAAATCATGAGCGTCGCGAAATCGCGGTGCTTGTTCGAGGGCCATCAATACATGTCGGCGAGACTGCGATGCGTCGGAAGTTCGAAGGAGTCGAGCGATCTGAAAGTGCAGTCGCGGGGCATCATCCGACTGCAACTGCAGCAGGCTGCGAAGTTGCGCTACTGCCACATCTGTTTGTTGAAGTGATTCGGCGGCTTTCAAGGTGCGTTGAATGGCCACGATCTGGAACGGATCAATCGCTGCGATCAAACGGCCTAGTGCGATCGCTTGGGCGTGTTGTTCTGTTGTTTCGCTGATCTCCTGAAGTCGCAAAGCCGCCGCCAAATCGTCTGATGACCGAAGCAGATGTTCAGCGAGTATTGTCGCTTCCTGCTCTGGTTGGTTCTGCTTGCGATAGAGGTCTGCCAGAAGTCGGCGAGGGCCATTGATGCTGTCGTCATCGGGGACGAGCTCGATCAATCGCTTGAGTGCGGATTCGGCTTCATCCAGCTTATTGTCGCGGAGGAGCAATGACGCCTGTGTCATCATCGCAGCAAAGTTATTCGGATGCTGTTCAAGAAAGACTTGCACCGTTTCTCTACTGGTCGCTTTGGCTTCGCCCCATTCTTCGGTTGTGAAGTCAACGCCGCTCGCGTAAGCGTTTGCCTGGTCAACAAGAAACCCGTCGAACGAGGCTTGAAGAGCCTCCAGGCCCCCTGTGTGTCGATCCAGTGCGTCATTAATTCCAACGCCATTGTGCAGGTCCAGCAGAATAGCGTTCAGAGCTGGCAAGCCGTGGACAGTAACAAGGTGTTCGACAACCATTGAGGATTCGAAATACGCGAAGTTCACGTCTTCACCGCTTTTCGCAGTCAGAAATACGCTACTGAGTTCTGCGATTGGCGTAACGTTTTTCTCCAGGATTCGATCACGAAATGTTGAGTCCATGTGCTGTCCCCAACGTCCATCAGTGCGTCTTTCTTCGAATACTGAGATGCCTTCGCTTAGCCATCGAGGGATCTTGTTTCCCGTTTTCTGCAGAGTGATCACGTGACAGAATTCATGCCAGAGGACAGACTCCCAATTGGTGGGATTGTCTTTTCGTGTTGCGGGGCTGTTCGCCGTAATGACTTTGCCGAAGCAGACACCAAGGAAGCCGGCAACATCAGGGATACCAAATGTCCGGACAGCGAAGTCATCGGCTCGAGGATAGATCTCGACAATGACTGGTGACTCAGGTTCGAACTCGTATCGAAGCGTCAGTTCAGTCCAGGCCTGCTCCAGAAGCGTGGCCACGCGCGGTCCATAGACTGCCGCTTCGTGCTTCTCCATTCGAATTTGAAAGTGCTCGCTTGTGACAGTCGTAAATCGGTTCAGACTGTCCTTCAATTGAAGCAAGTTAAAGAGCGTTGTGTCGTAACCATCTTTCTGATGAGCCTGCTCGGCCATCTGCCAGCCTTCGACTTCCTTGCCCAGGCGCAACAGATCCTGAGCAAGCTGAATCCTGGCAGGATTGAACTCCGGATCAGCTTCCAGCGCCTGACGCTGGAATTCTGATCCTTCAGCGAAGCGATATTTTTGTGAAAGCTTTCTTCCGATCAGATGGTCAACTTTGGGATTTGTGCCCGAAAACTTCAACGCCGCTGACCGACTTTCTGCCGCCAGAGTTGGATCGCTTTTGAGGTGGTGAATCACCGACTGAAGGCTGTGCGCTTCGGGCAGATTTGGATTGACACTCAGCAACTTCGCGATGGTTTGTTCGGCAGCGACATAATCCTCTGAGTCGATCTGCTGCTCGGTGATTCGAAGCAGGGTCCCGTTGTGAGCTGGGTTCAATGACAGTGTGGCTTCCAATAGTTTCATGGACTGATCACGATCGGCCGAGCGTATCGCTTCGGAGAGAAGAAACAGCACCTCGGGATTCTTGTCGAACTCTTTCGCGGCCGGAGTTAACAGTTCCGCCGCAAACGCGACATCACCTTTGTCCAGTGCCAGACGGCCCGCAGCAAGAAAGCCATCCGGGCGGTTTGAGTAGTTCTTTCTTGCCCGCTCAAAGAAACCCTCCTGCACAGCTTTTGCGTCTGCTCCGAGAGCTAGGGCCACCTGACCCAGTGCGACAAGATCATCTGCGTCTGTGTAACGCCACGAGGCAGCGCTGACCAGTTTTTCGACTTCCAGCAGGGCGTTCGCCGCCTGTTCTTTGTGGCCATTGGCCAATGCGCACTCATACTCAAGTTGTCGAAGTCGAACGCTCCAGGCGTATCGTTCGATGCCCGCGGCGATGGTTGTGAGTGTTTCCGGATACCTGCCCAAAGCCAACTCGCTCTGAACTTTCAGAATGGGCCACTCTTCGCCATAACTTTTTTCTTCGATGGCTTTGGTGGCGGCCGCCAGGCACTGTTCATACTGTCCGGACGCCAGCATCTGCTGACAGGCGGCAACCGTCTCTGCACGCAGACAAGGTGCAGCATTTGTCATCGTTGTGATCAACACCATCGCGGCGATGACCAGATAAGACAACGGAAGTCGTCGTGAGACGATGGGAGTCTTTGTATGGTCCAGCAGATACGAATTGCTGGCCGTCTTAATCATTCTTATTCTGAAGCTTAGGTTTGTAACACAGAACATGGAGAGATCCTCGCGCTGGATCGGTCAGGATGACGGCAGCGTAACTCACGCAACGCGTCCTGCACAGCAAAGTCTCGCCTTTAAACGGTGGGTTTGATTCGACTGCCTCCGAGAGACCGTCAGTCGACAAATACGAATTCACTCAGATTGAACAGCAATCGGCAGAGCGCCGGCATGCCGTGTTTTTCTGCGTACTCGGCCATCATGCTGCGTTCAGTATCGTCTGGAGTTCTGCCCGTCAGCAGAAGATAGGCGCGGTTGATCTGCTGTTCCGAATCACCATTTTCGTTTTGAAGCCTCTCGGAAAAATGGCGAGCCATGGAAATGTTGAAGCGATTGTTCAGCAGCGACAGTGCCTGAAGAGCGGTCAGCGTTTCATGACGTCGAGGTGTACTTTGCGACGAGTCTGCACAATCCAGTGTTGTCATAAACGGATCAGGTTGGCTGCGGACGATGAAGCGGTAGATGCTGCGGCGATGCGAACGAGGATCTTCGGGGTTGAACTTGCTGTACTCATAGTGAGGTGAATGCTCGGGCTTTTCGAGTTCGAAGAGATAAAACCCTGGTCCCTCCATCTCGTAACTCAATTTTCCACTGACAGCCAGAATGGCATCACGAATCTCTTCGGCCTCCAGACGACGGCGATTCATTCGCCAGAGCAACTGGTTGTTCGCATCGATTGCTTCTGCTGTTGAATTGTTTTCCGAACTCTGGCGATACACGGAGCTTGTCACGATCAGTCTGTGCAGGTGTTTGAACGATTGATTGTTCTTCAGAAAATCTGCCGCCAGCCAATCGAGAAGTTCGGGATGGCTTGGGAGCTGTCCCATTCGTCCAAAGTCGTTTGGCGAATCAACAATGGCTCGGCCAAAATGATATTGCCAAACGCGATTCACAATCGATCGCCACGTCAGTGGATGATTTTCTTTCGTGATCCACATCGCAAGTGCCGCGCGACGGTCAGTTTCTGGATGGTTCGGTGGAAGTTCGAATTGCCAGGTGTCTATTTGTGTCAGTGGGATTGTACCTGGGGATACGGCGTCTCGCGGCTGAGTTTCATTGCCCCGGTGCAACAGGCGCACGGTTCGTGGAGTGCCATTCGTTGGCTTGAAGTTCCCCTGAGCAGCAAATTGACTTGTGGCCGCGTAAACCATCCGGCCCGATGGCAACGTTGTCAGCTCGTGCGTTGTCGCAGCAATTTGCTCGGACAACGACTTCCGCTGAGCCAGTCGGTCCGGTGTTTCCAGGCGTTGTCTGATCTCGTCGCGCTGGCGAGTGAGTTCCGCCATTTGGTTCGCAGCGTCGGGATCTTTTGCTTTGGGCCAGATACCGTCGACCAGATTTGACTTACGCCAACGCACGGGAGCTTCAATGGAATCCAATGCCGTCACGGCAGCGTTCTGCGCGAGGTTCTTTCCGTTAACGTCGAGAATTTGGAGTTCGGAAAGTGCGAAGATGAAATCGTTTTGCCGAACGGCCAGTTTTTCGGCGGTAACACGAATGAAACGAGCTCGAAAAGACTTGCGTACTGTAACTGAAGTTAAGCCTGGGTTTGGAAAATCGACTTCCGTTTCCTTCAACAGCAGTTGTGGAGAATTCACAGTCTCGTTGGCATCGTTTCTGTTGGCATCGTTTCTGTCGGTTTCCGATGCTGCTTCCAGCCGAAAACGTACAGGAAAGCCAAATCCAGCACCGATCCCGGCAAATTCATCGTGGCATGGATTGATTACAATTTCCGCAATGTCCGCGTCGTGACCAAGATCGACTTCAATCCATTTTGCGTCATCGGCTTTTGCAGCGATACTGCTGTGATAGCCGTATTCCGGGCTCTTTGGTGCGAGTTCCACGAGTGGCCGCAATTCCGCAAGTTGTTTTTCCAGAGTCGCCAGTGGTTCACCACCCTCGCTTAGCAGAGTGGATTCAAGTTTCGTGAGATCTGATCTTGCGGAGTCTCGCAGGAGTTCCAGCTCTCGCCGCCGGGCTTCGACTTTTGGATCTGCGTCATAAGGTCGTTCTGCGCGATCGACCGCGGCGAAGACACTTTGCAGGCTGTAGTAGTGTTCCTGTGTAAAGGGATCAAACTTGTGATTATGACAGCGAGCGCATTGGATGGTGACGCTGCAGAACGTATTCAGGGCACCGGTGACCATGTCGTCACGGTCGAGATTACGTGCGACCATTCCGTCGATCTTTGATTCCGGGACTTCGACATGTCCAATGAAGTCCCAGGGGCCCGCGGCAATAAAACCCAGTCCGAGAATACCGTCCGGGTGATCAGGAAACAGTTTGTCTCCGGCCAGTTGTTCCTGCACAAAGCGGCCATACGGTTTGTCGTCATTGAAAGACCGGATCACATAGTCACGGTAGGGCCAGGCATTCGGGCGGAGCTTATCTTTGTCGTAGCCACACGTGTCGGCGTATCGAACGACATCCAGCCAGTGCCGGGCCCATCGCTCCCCGTATTGCGGTGAACTCAAAAGACGGTCCACCAGTGACTCATAGGCGTTCGGTGAGTTGTCGTGAACAAACTCTTCAACTGCCTCCGGAGACGGCGGGAGACCAAGCAGGTCGTATGTGACTCGACGAATCAGCGTGCGCCGATCGGCTTCAGGTGAAGGTTGAAGATTCTTTTCTTTCAACGCTGCCAGAATAAACGCATCGATCGGTGTGCGAATCCAGTTCTTTGATGATTCATCATTGAATGCAGGAGGAACTTGCTGTGCAACTGGCTGAAATGACCACCAATCAAAATTGTCGATGACAGGCTCTTTGAGAGACAGACCATCTGGCCACTCAGCGCCGGAAGCGATCCAGGAACGGACGAGTTCTATTTCGCCCGCGCTCAGCGGGGCGCCGTCTTTGGGCATTGAGGGTCGTGCTTCGGCTGACTCTGGAATCAGCAGACTAAGCAGATGACTTTCGTCTGGTTTTCCAGGCACGATAAATCCAGACGATAGAAGTTGCTCCGAAGTTTGAAGAGCAAAATCTCCTTTTTGATCCTGAGTATTGTGGCAGTTCAGGCATTTGCGTTCGAGCAGCGGCGCAATCATCTTCTGAAAGTGATCGTCCGCAATGGTCGCTCGAAAGGGAAACTGCAGCAGGATGGCAGTAGCAAAGCAAAGGAGCCAGGGTAGGTTCTGCGGCCGCATAATGATTACTCGGCAAGCTTATGGGGGAGGGAATTTCAGATCATGGACTCAGTCTGGAGGGGAATCATGCAGCAGTATACAGAGTCGAGACAGTGTTCGCCTTAACGAAACGCTGGATCGCCATTGGGGGTCAGCGTTCGCAAAAGCGAATTCAGAATGGACGCAAACATCGGCAAATATTGCCGTCGCGAGATTGGCGAGAATGTAGTTCGCAGATCGCCGGTTTACTCACGGATAGATCTGGCTTACCTGCTCGTTAAATTCAAGCGGATCGTCACAATCGACCGAATCAGAACGTGGGGCAAACCGCGCTGATTCGTGGCAGAGTTGACGAGAACGCGAATTTCTCGACGGATGGTAAATGTGGCACGCATGGGAGCCGAACTGCAAAAGATGGCTGCACTTAGGTCTCTATTGAGCCTTGGTGTCGTAGCCGCTGCGCTGGTTTGGTGCCCGGTGACACAGGCGCAGGGATGGCTGCGAAGGCCCGAGAAACCGAAAGAGCCAGACAACAAACAGCTTAACGCGGCGTGGCAGTTTGACCTCAGCTCATCAGCTTTTCAGTCGCAGAAAGCAGGCGTAGAGACAAGTCCTTCGTCTGCATCTGTTGCTCCGTGGCGCGGGACAGCCGGGGATTCGAATTCACTGACAGGTCCACCTCAGAGACAATCGTCAGTTACTACAGATCGTGCGCAGAATCCCGGCCGTGCAGCAAATGAAGCTCAACATCCCCCCAATGTTATCGCGCCGTTGCCCCGACGAATGCAATCAGGAAACGTGCATGCAGCACCAGGCGGTGTGATGGATTCTGCTGCGTTGAATTCAAATGTTCGCGGTAGTTCAGAGATTGATGGGCGAGCAGCTGACCGTGTCACCAGAACGGCGTACGCTCAGGATTCACCGAATGCACGCATACCGATGGGGACACTTCCACCAATTCCATATTCCAGTGGTGAGCAATTCAACATTGGTGGCGAAAATGGCGTGGTGCCGCTCGGACGAATGAACGCAAATCAATGGAACATTCCGATGCCACCGGAAGTGGTTTCGGAGGCAATCGAATCAACGCCTCCGAATCAGCTCTATTGGTGGGAAGCGGATCTCGGTGGCCCAATTTTGCGGACTCGTCCGCAGATGCCAATGAGTCTGCAGGAAGCTCTGCAGCGTGCCTTGAATGAAGCGCCCGAGCTGAAAATTCTGCAGGCCGATTGGTACATTCAGATGCAGGAGTTGACTCGACGAGATGCGGCATTTGACTGGACGACGTTTGTCAGTTCGGTTTGGAATCGAGACAGCACGCCAGTTGGCAGTCAACTGGACGGTGCCGCTCAGCGACTAAGAAGTCGAACTGAAAGTGCATCGGCTGGACTGCGACGACTGGATCGCTCCGGCGGGCAGTTTGAGGTCTCCCAGCAGATTGGCGGCAAACAGAGCAATTCGCAGTTCATCAATCCGAACAATCAGGGAAGCTCTCGTCTGGCACTTCAATACCAGCGACCGCTTCTTCGTGGCGCTGGCGTTGACTACAACACTGGCAGCCTGCGACTGGCACAGTTGGACAAGGATATTGCCTTTGATCGGATGCAGGCTGGCATACAGGACCATCTGCTTGCAACCGCGCGAGCCTATTGGGCTCTGGTGCTGTCGCGGGGCGACTTTCTTCAGAAGGTGACCTCGTGGAGCCGAGCCAAAGCGATTGCTGACGAAATGGCCAGTCGAATCGAAATCGATGTGACGCCGGGAACTCTCGATCGGGCCAGGGCTGAGGTGTCGTCGCGTCTGGCTCAGTCGATTCAGTCTGAGCATGAAATAGTCGCGGCGCAGGAAGTTCTGCTCGAACTGATTTATGCATCGCGATTTACCGAATTCTCGCACTATGAAGTGCTGACCACAACCGCTCCTCCTCATCAGCCAACCGGAATTGATGTGGAAGCCCAGGCGGATGCAGCGGTGCAGTCACGCTCCGAAGTTCAGCAGGCGATTCGTGAAATCCGCGCGGCATCGATCGAATACGACCTGGCAAAAAGCGACGTACTTCCGCAGTTGAACCTGGTACTGACAGGATACTCGGCCGGTTTGCAGCCGAACTACAATATCGGGCAGTCGTTTGTCGATCAGTTTTCAACGGGAGAGCCTGGGGCAGGAATTGGTCTGGATTTCGAAGTCCCCTACCGAAATCGCGCTGCCAAAGCCGCCGCTGAACAACGACGTATCGCGGTTACTCGTTTGCAGCGAGAATTTGAAACCGTTGTGGGCGAAGTGAAGCAGGATGTTCGCCAACAGGCGATCCGTCGCAACAAGTTTGCCGCAACATTGCCCCAACAATGGGAGTCTCTTATTCTGGCTCGTCGTTTACTGGACTACAGTCAGACCAGGCGTGATTTGCTTGCCGATGGCGTGCGAGTTGGAGATTTGTACCTGAGCGACCTGCTGCAGATTCAGAGCCGACTTCAGAGTGCGGAGTTCCAATACCTGCAAACCCAGGTGAGTTTTGCAATGGCAGACAATGCGCTGATGCGCAGTCTGTCTTTGTTACAGAACCTGGCGGATCCAGCGTCCGGAGTTGGTAACGACTCGAATATTGTTTATCAAAACAGCCAGACCATGATGCCCGTCGCGCCAGCGATGGTATCGCCGCCTGTGGTTTCGGATCCGGTCTGGAACAATCAATAAAGCGAAGACAGATCTCGCGAGTGGCGTACGCTGTCGATTCTCGCGGTAACCGGATACTCTGCGGCGGTTCATTTTGGGGCGCAGCATCAGAGTTTCTCATGTCGTCTATCGTTCTTGCAACATTGAATGCTCGATACAGCCACAGCAGTTTCGGACTGCGCTATCTGCTGGCAAATATGGGAGACTTGCAGCCGCAAACGACGTTGCAGGAATTTACGATCAACGACAATCTGCAAGATGTGCTGTCTGCCATTGTAGAGCAGTCTCCAGTGATTGTTGGCTTTGGTGTCTACATTTGGAATGTGGACCAGACAGCTCGAGTGATTTCCGATTTGAAGCGAATTGCACCGCAGATCATAGTTGTTTTGGGCGGGCCTGAAGTCAGCTACGAGACCGAAGGGCAGGGCATTACAGCCTTGGCCGATTATGTCATCACCGGCGAAGCAGATCTTGAGTTCCGTGTCCTTTGCGAACGACTTCTTGCCGGAGTCACCAGCGCACCGCGAATCATTCACGCCGCTGTACCGCAACTGGACCAACTACAATTGCCGTACGACTTGTACTCTGAAGACGACATTACGAATCGCGTGATTTATGTCGAAGCCTCGCGAGGCTGTCCGTTCACCTGCGAATTTTGTCTGTCGGCCCTGGATATTCCGGTTCGAGCATTTTCCCTGGACTTATTTCTGCAGGCGATGCAGCGTCTGATGGATCGCGGCGTCAATCAGTTCAAATTCGTCGATCGGACGTTCAATCTGAATTTGCGCATCAGTCGAGCGATCCTGGAGTTCTTTCTGGAACGATATCGCCCAGGTTTGTTTCTTCATTTTGAGCTGATACCGGATCGCCTTCCCGATTCACTGCGCGAGATCATCCAGAAATTTCCGTCAGGAACTCTTCAGTTCGAAATCGGAATTCAAACCTTCAACGACTCGGTTGGTGAACTGATCAGTCGGCCACAGAACAATGAGAAGCTTGACGAAAACCTGCGATACCTTCGTAATGAGACGGGCGTCCATATTCATACAGATCTGATCGTTGGCTTACCAGGTGAATCGCTGGAGAGCTTTGCTGCAGGTTTTGATCGACTTTGCGCGATGCGGCCTCAGGAGATTCAGGTGGGAATCCTGAAGCGGCTTCGAGGTACTCCGATTGTTCGCCATGATGATGAATGGAAGATGATCTACAGCCAGCATCCGCCCTATGAAATCCTCAGCAATCGACTGTTGACATTCCAGCAGATTCACTCACTGAAACGCTTCGCAAGGTATTGGGATCTGATTGGCAACAGCGGAAACTTTCAGGCATCTCTGCGACTAATGATCGATGAGACGCCATCAGCGTTTTACGAATTTCAGAAGTTTTGTGACTGGCTTTTCGAAACAGAAGGGCGGCGGCACGGCATCGCTTTAAGCCGTCTGTTTGAGCGAGTGTTCGACTATCTGACGACAGTTCGCGGAGAGGACGAAACAACAGTGGCTCAGATATTGTGGAGCGATTACACAAGGTCTGGTCGCCGCGATCGTCCCTCGTTCCTCAGGAAGTTTGATCTGCCTGCTCCGACAGGTCGGACGTCAGCCGACCAGCCATTGCCCGAGCGGCAGAGTCGCCATCTATAGCGCGCGGATGCCATTGGTCAGTTCGTCGTCAATCGCCGGCTGACAGAAGGCGACACTAACTTCGTAGCCGCCGTTGGGGTAGGCTTCTTTCGTGGGAATGTACCACGGGCCTCCGTCGCCATACGCTGCAGTGGCGACAAAACGATCTTTGGAAAATTCCTGAGCGCGCAGTTGGTATTCGATGAAGCTTTCCGACGGCAGATGCAGAAGAGTGATGTCGTTGATTCGCAGTGAGCTCAATACGATCGGGATCTTTTTTTCGAGTCGCTGCAGCCAGGCAAGTTCGTAAGCCGGGCGATTTCGGCCGACAACCGGATTTTGCTTATTGCTGATCGTGGCGGCCAGTTCGTCGGCCTTCAGAAGATCCCGAGCAGGTGGCAGGATTTCTTTTGTTCGCCATTCCGCATTTGCGACTGGCTGACGCTGAAGGTCTTTTTCGGCCGCGATGATTCCGTCGTAGATTCGCTTTGTCAGGATCGGTCGCATCTCCTTTGAACCATCGTTGTACTTCCCCGCCGAGATATTTCCCGCACAGCCAGTGAAGTAGATATGAGTCGTCGCCGATTCTTCCTGCTGGCGTTGCTTGCGAGCCAATCCGGTGAAGTCACTCGTCGCTCGACCGTCGCCGTAGTAGCTCATCGGATGAGTCGCATAATAATGGCAGGCGACGATTTTCTGATCGCCATTGTAGAAGGCCACGGTCTTCAGAAACGGATCAATTAAACCTTCAGACATCGCTCGAAGTTTGGGGTCAGTACACGAGCTGCCTCGCATGCCAATGATGCGTCCGTTTTCGTCCACGTACACTCGACGGTTGGAAGCGACTTCGACGACCTTTCCCTGACCGTGTCCCACGTGAGTCACCGGCTGAGCTTTCGGCAACGCTTCCGCAAGCGCCGTTCGCGCTTTCGCCAGACACTCACCAAAAAACGCAACGTCCACGATATGCGGCAAGTCACCTTCCGCTGCGACCAGGGCTTCTGCATCAAGGCAGGCAAACGGAGCGTTGTGCTGATGAACGCAGTGTACGGCGACGCGTTCCGGCGTTGTCCCTGCAGCTTCCGCCATCGCCGTTCTCCATTCAACATGCGCCTGATTGAGTATGCCCGTCCAGTCGACCGCACAGACAACAATCGGCGCACCGGCTCCGAGAAGAACATACCCGATCGCTTCGAGCGAATCGTCGACGGCTTCGATCGGCTTGATCCATCCGCCGCAGCAGGAGTGCCCCATCGGCGGCGTGACGTCGAACCGAAATGGAGCAATCTTCAGCGACGAGTTCGGTGATGCCGCCTCGCTTGGAATTGTGAGTCCAGCTAATCCCAGAGCAGTTGCCCCGGCAGCAGACGCTTGCAAAAAACGGCGACGACGAAGACGAGCCATGACGGTTTCTCCTTCAGTCCAGATGGTTCAGCGGCGGGTTGCGTTTGTGGCAGGACTTGAATAGTGATGGCTCTGCCGCAATGTTGCAAGTCGCGGGAGTAGCCAAAATCCCTGTAGGCTGATCTGTCCCAGATCAGCAAGTGTGGATGTGGTTTAACAAGGCCGTTTGGCTTAACGAACTCGCGTTGTTGAATCACGCGCCGCCGTTCCCGACCTGAGACAGGTCGGGCTACGTAGGCTGATCTGTCTCAGATCAGCAAGTGTGGATGTGGTTTAACAAGGCCGTGTGGCTTAAAGAAACCGCGTTGTTGAATCACGCGTCGCCGTTCCCGACCTGAGACAGGTCGGGCTACGTAGGCTGATCTGTCCAAATCAGCAGGTGTGGATGAGGTTTAACAAGGCGGTTTGGCTTAACGAACTCGCGTTGTTGAATCACGCGCCGCCGTTCCCGACCTGAGACAGGTCGGGCTACGTAGGCTGATCTGTCTCAGATCAGCAACGATTCTGAACGACTGGGTCGTAGACTGATCTGAGAACGAATCTCCTGCTACACTCCGCCGCCAGTTTGTGAGCGAAAAGTTGCATCCAGCTCAAGCGGAAAACAGTCGTTGATCAAAATCGCGTTCGTCATACCGACTCTGGATCAGTCCGGAGCTGAACGGCAGCTGACTTTGCTGGCGACCGGGCTGCCGCGCGATGAATTTCAGGTCAAAGTGATCGCGCTGAATCGAGGCGGGCCGTTTGCGGATGAACTGCGAGCCGCTGGGATTGAAGTCGAAGTGCTCGGCAAGCGGTTTCGATTTGATCCGCTCACCTATGTCCGTCTGCGAAGTTCTCTCAAGGCGTTTCGACCGGATGTTGTGCAGTCGTATCTCTTTGCTGCAAATTCGTACGTGAGACTGCCGGGAGTCGTGCCGGCCGATTGCAAAATCATCGTTTCAGAACGCTGCGTGGATTCGTGGAAGAGCGGCTGGCAGTTGGCTGTTGATCGAAAGCTGTTGGCAACGACGGACGCGATGACAGCAAACTCCGCAAGCGTTGCCGAGTTTTATACACAACTCGGTGTGCCGAAAGAAAAAATCACAGTCATCCCGAACGCGATGCCCGTTCAATCAATTGAGTATCCTCGCGAGCAGGCACGGCAGATTCTCGGGCTGACGATGGATCACAGAGTCGTCGGTTTCGTCGGCCGCCTGGCGCCTCAAAAACGGCTGAAGGATGTTGTCTGGGCGTTTCAACTTCTGCATCAGGTGGTCGAGAATGCGCGACTGGTTCTGGTCGGCGATGGGCCGGAACGCGACGAACTGGCCGAATTGGCTCGGGGATTTGGCTGCCGTGACCAAATTGTGTTCGCAGGCCATCGTAAAGATGCGTACTCGCTGATGTCGGCCTTCGATGCGTTCGTTCTGGCGAGCGAATTTGAAGGCATGTCAAACAGTCTGATGGAAGCCATGAGCCTGGGAATGCCGTGCGTTGTCAGTGACATCGGTCCAAATCTGGAACTGGTGACTCACGAACAAACGGGGTTGGTGTTTCCGTTGGGCAAAGGCCCGGATTTGACAAAGTCATTAGTGCGAGTGTTGCAGAATGCGGAACTGTCAATGCAGCTCGGTGAAGCCGGGCGAAAACTGATTGCTGAACGGCATAGTGTCGAGTTGCTGGTCCGGAAACATCGAGACTTGTATCAAAGTATTTTGAACCAACGAAGCGTGTAACGGCAATACCGTTCAAAGACCAGCAATGGGGCGTTAGCCGTGACTTTCAAGCCCAACGGGCTGGTCCTATGTCAGCCTGGGGCATCGCCCCAGGTTTGGAGTCAAATCAGGAACCATAGCCCCGACGGGGCGGTCCTAACGCTGCGGTCGGATTTAGGGCCGTCCCGTTGGGACTCAGTGTTTTTTGTGTATGATTTCCTGGGGCGGTGCCCCAGGCTGTCATAGAGTCGGCCCGTTGGGCCTGAATCGCAGGCCCGGATGTTTCCAGCAACCTCGATCCGGGTCCACTGCCAGTACCGGTCGAAGAATCTCGAATCGCTGGTTTCACCATCTCCTATCAATATACTGAACCTAACAAGACAGCGGAAACCATTCACACGTGTGCGGAATCGCAGGAGCAATCTGGTGGCAGCCTTCACAGGCGATCTCTGCGGAAACTCTGCAGCGGATGACTGACAGCATCCGCCATCGAGGACCCGATGCAGACGGCCATTATTCCTGGCCGTCGCGTGACACTCACGACGCGCATACCGGCGTGGCACTCGGCCATCGACGACTCAGCATCATTGATGTTGCTGGCAGCGCGCAGCCGTTGGGCAACGAAGACGGCAGCATTCAGATCACGTTCAACGGCGAAATTTATAACTACCTTGAACTTCGAGCCGACCTCATTCGCGCGGGTCATCAGTTCAAGACTGATGGTGATACCGAAGTCATTGTCCATCTGTACGAACAGCACGGACTGGATTTCGTCAAACATCTGCGAGGCATGTTTGCTCTGGCCATCTGGGACAGCAACCAGCAGCGACTGATAATCGCTCGCGATCGGCTCGGCAAGAAGCCGATGTACTATCGCCTTGACGATGGCCGCCTGTCGTTCGCCAGTGAGCTGAAAGCGTTGCTGCAGATTCCCGGAGTGCCTCGGACTCTTGATCGTCAGTCTGTGCTGCGATTTTTGACGCTGCAGTACGTTCCGCATCCGCACTGTATGCTGGAAGGATTCAGCAAGCTTCCGCCCGCAACGATCGGCATCGTTCAGCATGGTCAGTTGAAGCTGCAAACGTACTGGGCACCACCGTTTGATCAGCCGGAGCTGGGGCGAACACGCGTCGAAGACTGGCAGGATGAGCTTCGCAGCACACTCACGGAAGCCGTGCGACTGCGGCTTCGCAGCGATGTGCCGCTGGGCGCGTTCTTATCGGGTGGTGTCGATTCTACTGTCATCTGTGGCCTGATGCAGACTCAGCTTGATCGCCCGGTGCAGACATTTTCGATCGGCTTTCCGGTCGCGGCATTCGACGAGCGCGCGTACGCTCGACAGGCGTCGCAGCAGCTTGGCACCGATCACCACGAAGCCGTTGTCACGCCGGATGCCTTGTCGATTCTGCCGCAGTTGATCTGGCATTACGACGAACCGTTTGGCGACAGTTCGGCCATTCCAACGATGTATCTTTCGAAGATGACGCGTCAGAACGTGACGGTGGCTCTGACCGGCGATGCGGGAGACGAACTGTTCTGCGGCTACGATCGCTATCGAGCGGCTCGAGTCACCGGAATGGCCGACTTCCTGCCTCGATGGATGCGGCATCTGGCGTCGTCAGTCATCTCACGCCTTCCTGCCTCGAGCGCCCATCGTTCGTTCAGTCGCCGCTTGAAACGCCTGATGGAATCGCTTGCGCAGGATCCCGAGCGACGGTATCTCAACTGGATCACGATCTTCAATTCGTCGCGATTGGAATGGCTGGTCACGCCGGAACTCTGGAAGCTGGCTCAGACCGAAGATCCGGCCGCCTGCATTTTCGACGCGTACGGGAAATTTCCTGAACGAGACTTTATCACTCGGACAACAGCGACTGACGTTCAGACTTATTTGCCCTGTGACATTCTCACCAAGGTCGACATTGCCAGTATGGCGGCATCGCTGGAATGTCGCTGCCCGATGCTGGACCACAAGGTTGTGGAGCTCGCTGCTCGAATGCCGATTGAGGTGAAACAGACGATCAAGCAATCGAAGAAAGTGCTGGTTGACACCTTCAAGGATCTGATTCCGCCCGACATTCAAACTCGAAAAAAGATGGGCTTCGGAGTGCCGATCGACCATTGGTTCCGTGCGGAACTGAAGCCCCTGCTGTACGACGTGCTGCTTTCCGAACGCTGTCTGTCGCGAGGCCTTCTGAACGCCGGCGCCGTGCGGACTCTTGTCGAAGAACACACCTCCGGCACGATGGATCATGCCTATCGGCTCTGGAACCTGTTGTGTCTGGAACTCTGGCAGCGGATGTTCATCGATGGCGTCCCACCGATCTCGGCACCGAGCGTGATCTTTTAGAGTAGATCGATCTGCCTTCACGTCGACCGGCGAGGACCCGTCCATCTGATCGCTGGAAATGTGCAGTGCATTGCTCGGAGAAGATTCTGTTTGGGCTACCGCGAGCCCCGGCTCTGAAACAAAAAAGGCCGCTGCTCATATGAATGAGCAGCGGCCTTTTGAAATGATGTCTTTACTCCAGACGATCTCAGCCCAGTTTCTGAAGGACGTTGTCAATCAGATTGTACTGCTTGGCTTCGTCGGCGGACATGAAATTGTCTCGGTCAGTATCTTCTTCAATCTTGGTCAGTGTCTGCCCTGTATGCTTGAGCAGAATGTCGTTCATCTTCCCCTTGATTCGGATGACTTCCTTGGCATGAATTTCCAGCTCTGTCGCTGTTCCTTCCATGCCAGCAAGCGGTTGATGAATCATGATGCGGGCATTTGGAAGAGCGTTGCGTTTGCCAGGCGTTCCGGCGGTCAGGAGGATGGCTCCCATGCTGGCTGCCTGCCCAATGCAATAGGTCGCTACGTCGCAGCTGATGTACTGCATTGTGTCATAAATGGCCATTCCGGCAGTGATTGAACCGCCAGGGCTATTGATGTAGAAGTGGATGTCCGCCTTGGGATCATCAAACTGCAGAAACAGAAACTGAGCGACGATGCTGTTTGCAACATCGTCATTAACACCGCTGCCCAGGATCACAATGCGATCCTTCAACAGGCGGCTATAGATATCCATCGCGCGCTCGTCGCGACCATTTTTTTCGATGACATAAGGAACTAGAACGGTCATTTCCGGCATCCCGCAGAGATGAAATGTTTTGTCAAAGACAACATGGCCAGCTGTCCCGAAAGGACAGCGACGTCAGCTACTTCTTCTTTTCTTTGGTTGGACGCTCCAGAATTTCATCCACCAACCCATACGCCTTCGCATCTGCGGCATTCAGGTAATGGTCGCGCTGGGTGTCTTTGGCAATACGTTCAATTGGCTGTTTCGTGTGTTCAGCCAGGATTTCGTTCAGCAACTGGCGGGCCGCCAGGATGTCGCGAGCCTGAATTTCGATGTCAGAGACCTGACCGCCCACCTGGCCATAAGGCTGGTGGATCATGATCTTGGAATGCTTCAGCGCGAATCGTTTTCCGGGAGCACCACCGGCGACCAAAATCGCTCCGCCACTTGCGGACAGCCCAACGCTGTAAGTGGCCACATCGCACTCCACGAATTGCATGATGTCGTAGATTGCAAGTGTTGCGGTGACAGAGCCGCCCGGTGAGTTGATATAAAGATGAATGTCCTGGTGCCGATTCTCTGACTGCAGGAACAGCATCTTCATCACAATCAGGTTGGCACTGCCATCATGGATGGGGCCATCCAGGAAGATGATGCGATTGTCCAGCAGCAGATCGCCCACAGTCATTTGACGCTGGGCGGAGTATTCGCGGGCTGCCATGGGCATGTAATCGAATCGCGGGTCCTTCATTCGCTTGATCCTGCTGTGGTCAGTACTTCGCGGGTTAAACAACATCCAAAGGGATGTCGATGTGATTTTCAGATCAGTCTGTAAACAAAAACAGGCGTCGCGTCATCCTACGCGCGCCTGTTTCATTCGAACAGTTTTGATTATTCAGAATCGCCTGATTCAGCGGTGTCGTCAATCAGGCTGGAACCCATATTTCCGCAGATTGCAAATCGAACAGATGTTGAATTATTCTTTTCGGCTGGCGTTCGAGGAACTTCTTCGAACGTGGCTTTTTCAAGAATAAAGTCGACTGCCTTTCTTTCGCGAAGCTGAGCTTCCAGGTTTTCAATCATTCCCGATTTGACCATTCGTGCTCGAATTCGTCGTACCGGTTCGCCGCTCTGGAATGACATCATCAGCAATTCACGGTCAATATCAGACTGCTCGCACTCAATGTTTTCTTTTGTCGCGATCTTATCGAGAACAAAGTGCTCTTTCAGAGCCTGGCGAGTGGTCGCCAATGCATCCTGGCGAATCTGATTTTCGCGAGCCATGATCTGTTCGCGGGTAAAACCAGCCTGAGACATTTCTAGGATCTCACGGCGGAGAGCGTTCTCAGTTTGCTGGCGAACGAGCGACTCAGGAAGATCCCACTCTGCAGACGCTGTGATCTTATCCAGAACCTGTCGTCGTGTTTCCTGTCGCTGCTGATACTCCATCTGCCGAGCAACGGAGCTTTTCAGCATGCCATCCAGTTCTTCCTCAGAAGAGGCACCGAGGCGTTCACAAAATTCTTTGTCGATCGTTGGGACCTGAAGATGCTGAACTTCTGTCACATTGAAAGCAATAGAAATTTTTTCGCCACGCATTTCGACAACTGGTGACTGGAGCGAAATCATCACAGTCGCTTCACGACTGTCCCCGGCTTTTGCGCCAGTCAGTAGTTTGTCAAAATCGTTTAAAACGGCGTCCTGGAAATCCAAGGTCGGCAAAAGGCTGAGACTTTGTCCGCTGACTTCGCGAATCATTTTGCCTTCATGAGTGAATGTCATGTCGCAAATTACTGAATCGCCAAGACCTGCTGCATCGTCGGTCGTAATCCGCTCTGCGTATGAGGTCAGGAATTGTTCTTTGTGAGCCTGGTACTCTTCCGCTGTTGGCTCGCCGGAGGATCGGCTAATCTTGATGCCAGCATAGTCAGGCAATTCAAAATCAGGTCGGACTTCCACCTCGAACTCATAATGGAAGTCGCCGGACTCCGGAATATCCAGGCTGTCGACGTCGATTTTGGGCTCGCTGATCGGCTCAATCTCGAACTCGTCAGACAATTGTTCAAGACTTGCCAGTAGAACTTTTTGCTTAATGTCGCCAGCAATTTCAGTCTTGAATCGCTTTTCCAGCAGAGCACGCGGAACTTTTCCAACGCGGAAGCCAGGGACCTGAGCCTTTCCTGACAGATCACTCAAGGCATCGTCACGAATTGCGGCGACATCTGCCTCGGAAACGGTGACAGCAACATGTTTTTTGCAAGAGCCGACGTCCGTAATTTTTACCTGCAGTGACATCCGAGAGTCATTTTCTTCAGTCTCGGCAACTGCTTGTCCTGCATCAGAGCTCATTCTCAATCTTCCCAGAACTGTTAACTGCCCAAGCCTCCACCGAGTCACATCGGCCCGGGAGGCAATAAAAAAGAGCGGGTGAAGGGACTCGAACCCTCGACAATCACGTTGGCAACGTGATGCTCTACCAACTGAGCTACACCCGCAATGGTAATGTTCCAGAGGAACACCGTCAAATTGTAACGAAACAGCAACCCGGAAAGTCTGATTCAGGGGCACTTCGCAGAAAAAAAGCGGTTTCAGGAAGGCCAATCGGACGGAAACCAAACTACCTGGAACGGAGATTGGCTTACTTGCGGACCGTTTCGAGTCGGGATTATGCTGGTTTCTCGACTTTCGTCAACAGTTTCGTGGTGATTTACAATCGGAATCCGTGGCTCGCCTTCTTCACACGAGTTTCAAATTGGTTAGTGTTCAGCAATTGAATCGCAAAACTGCGAGAAGTTTTCACTGCACCTTGTCTGCCTTCCACGGATTGAGACTCAAAAAACTATTAGGCTCAGTCCGAAGATCTATCGTCCGTCGAGGGTGATCGCTTGGGTTCTGCCTTCGAACGAACGCCTGTCGTTGAATAACTTTCTGGCAACGCCTGGCCCGTATTTGGTCAAAGTTTAGTTTTGCCAAATCCCAAAGTGTCTGGCGTCGGGAGTATCCTTTGGCTCCTGTGTGAACGAATTGGCTGCGCTCACAACGTCTATTTTTTGGCCGTAATCCGGCCCTGGGATTTTGGGGTCTATTTCAATGTCCGCTGGCTCTTCTGATTTTCAGAATGATTCTCACCGTTTTATTTACAAAGTGTGTCCTCTCTCAGTATGGCAGGCGATCCAAAGTGATGAATCCTGGGAGGGGTCGTTAGATGATTTGAGAGATGGCTTTATCCATTTTTCAAATTCTCAGCAGCTTTCTGGCACTCTGGAGAAGCATTTTTCTGGGCAAAAGGACCTTGTTCTGCTCGCTGTCGACCCCGCCAGTCTGGGGGCAGAATTGCGCTGGGAACGGTCCCGTGGAGGTGATCTTTTCCCGCATCTCTACGGCCGCCTGCCGATTGCTGCAGTCGTGTCGGCCGAGCCTGTCAATGCAGTGTAGGCTCGTCGATGAGTATTCTTCTGGTGTTGGTTTCGGCGTTGAATCGCATGATCTCCCTTGCGAAATCATATGGCCGCATCTTTTGATGCTTACTGCAGTTCAACACCAAGATGCTTCATAAAGAACTTCATATCTTCCCACACCTGTTTTTTTGCTGCAGGATTGCGAAGCAAGTATGATGGGTGGTAAGTGCACATTACTTTTATGCCGTTGTAGTCGAAAAGTTGACCTCTAAGCTTCCCTACGGCCTCTGTTTTATTCAAGAGGTTTTGAGCGGCCACGGTACCCCAGCAAACGATATATTTCGGCTGGACAATATGGATCTGGGCATCGAGAAATTCGCGGCAGTTTGAAGCTTCCTGAGGAAGAGGATTGCGATTGCCCGGCGGTCGACATCTCAAAATGTTGCAAATGTAGATGTCTTCTCGTTTCAGCTTGCTTGCATCGATGATTTTGTTGAGGAGTTGTCCCGCAGGGCCCACAAACGGTTCGCCTTTGGCATCTTCTTCTGCTCCGGGCGCTTCTCCAATAAACATGATTTCGGCGGTCGGGCTGCCAACACCGAAAACTGTTTTTGTTCGCTTTGACGCAAGGTCAGTGCATCTTGAACAGCCCGCGACCATCGTCGCAACTTTGCACAGAGCTTCTGTTTTTTGCTCCGCATCAACATACGAACGAGACAAAATTGCCTGTAGATCGGGAAGGCGATCCGGGGGACCTGTCTCCGACAAGAGTTCTTCTTTAGAGGTTCCCGACTGCGACGGCCGACGGCCCTCAGTCTCGGCCGATGCCAGTCTTGGGCGAATTGCGGGGCGAAGCGGCTTGCTTTCCGCTGCGGTGGAGACGGTCTCTGGAATGGCTGAAGTTGAGATCGCTGCTTCCTCCCGCGACTCCTGTTGGCGGGCGAGGATACGGGAGGGCTTTGGCAGATTCACCTTCGGCAGGTGCGTGATACCAGCACCGGCGAGATGTTTTAACAATTGGGCCATCGCTCGTTTAGAGGTCATGGAAACTACGGCCAGACGCAAGGGTTTTGGAGGACTTGTCGATTCATCTCGGAATGATGTCAGAGTTTTGCCGCGCTGACAAATCACTGTAGTTTGCTAACTTCGGATTGGTGGCGTGTTCGCGAATCCTATGTCATGTGAGACTTGCTTCTGGGGGAGATGTGTTTGTTCAGTGAGTCTGCTGGATTGAATTTGCGAGTAGCTTTGGGGTGTTTGTGTAAAGTTGGAGGTTCGGTGGATTTGTATGCTGTGTGTTTGCGGCAAATCGAAAATGGGGAGATTTCTTCAGGCAAAAAACTTGCCTGAATGAGAAATTGTTGTCGATACGACCGAAACCCCCGGAATGAGCGGTTTCCACATCGTGTGGGCTCAGGGATTCGTAATGCAGTCAGTGTCGAACGCAGTGACTCCGACGCTAGCTGCTCACAAAAAATGACCAGATTCAATGGCCGAATGCATTCGGGAGGAATGTGAGGTCTGAGAATTCAGGGATGGACGCGAGGGATTGGAAATGGTCCGACGATCATGGAAGTCACTCCTTGCGAGTGCGGCACTCGTTAGCGGTTTAGCGGTAAGCAATACCGCATTCGCAAGCGGCGATGGCTGTACTCCGGGATGCAGTGACTGTCACAATTGTGAACAAATTTTTGCAGACGCAGGCCAGAAGCTGACTGATCAGCTGGCTTCAATGAGCTGCTGCGGCGACGGCTGTTCCGATGGAGCAAGCTGTTGTGCGCCAACATCGATTTGCGATGATGGCTGCAGCGACCCACTTTCTGATATCTGCGGCGAAGGCTGTGGCGACGGTTGCGGTGAAGGCTGCGGACTGTTCGGTGAATCAGGCAGTGGAATAACCTTCGGTGGTTGGGCGCAAGTCGGATACCACAGCGGGCAGACTTCTTTGTCGACAGCTCGAAACGACGGTTTGGCGTTCAACGACCGTCCACACACTGTCAACCTTCACCAGGGTTGGTTGTTTGCCGAAAAGGCTGCTGACGGCTCCAATGGACTTGACTGGGGTTTCCGAGCAGACTTCATGTACGGTACCGACGCCGCCTCGACTCAAGCGTTCGGGAATAATCCTGGTCGGTTCGACTTCCAGAATGGCTGGGACACTGGCGATGGTTATGGTTTCGCTCTGCCTCAGGTTTACGGCGAAATCGCCTCTGGCGACTGGCGTGTAAAGGCCGGTCACTTCTTCACACCAGTTGGTTATGAAGTCGTAACGGCCCCTGGCAACTTCTTTTATAGCCACGCTCTGACGATGTACAACAGTGAGCCGTTCACCCATACCGGTGCTTTGGCAACTTACACAGCATCGGAAAGCGTTGAATTCTATGGTGGTTGGTCTTTGGGCTGGGATACTGGCTTTGACCAATTCAACGGCGGCAGCAACTGGCTTGGCGGTATCGCGGTTCAGGTGTCTGACGATGTGAAGGTCACCTACATCAGCACTCTTGGTAATCTGGGTGCTATTGGCGACGGCTACGGTCACAGCGTTGTTGTCGATACAGCGCTGACAGATAGCTTGAACTGGGTGTTGCAGAGCGACGTGCTGAGTGCAGACGCGAAAGAAACAGTTGGTATCAACAACTACCTGTTCTACACCATCAGCGACAATCTCAAGACTGGTGTGCGAGCAGAATGGTGGAAATTGGACGGAGCATCTCACTACGAAGTCACCTATGGTGTGAATGTGACACCAATGGAGAATCTCGTTATCCGTCCTGAAGTGCGTCACGACTGGTCGCCAGCAAACGCGACGGAGTCGACGGTCTTCGGAATCGATGCCGTATTGTCATTCTAAGTTGAGCTCGCTCAACTCTTGACAGTGCGTCACACAAATCTTGCCTCAGCGGAACTCTGTTCCGCTGAGGTTTTTTTTTTGGTACACAACTCTTTTGGTACATGGAGAATGAAAATCAGCAGCCGCCCGAACGGTGTGTTTTTGCAAACTCCTGCAGTCTATTCCATTTGCTGATCTTCTCGCGATTGAACGGTTTGGTCCGTGAAAAGTCGGCGAGTTAGTATCAGGATGATGTCAGGAGTTCTTCGAACATGTCGCTTGAGAAAGCCGATGCGTTGGTCATTCGGCAAGCGGATTTCAGCGAATCCAGCCGAGTGGTGACATTCTTCAGCAGAGAATACGGGAAGTTCGCAGCATTGGCGAAGGGAGCCAAGCGGCTTAAAGGACCATTTGATGCTGCTCTTGACCTGCTTTCAACGTGTCGCGTAGTCTTCATTCGGAAATCGCATGGTACGTTAAATCTCCTGACCGAGGCTCGACTTGTCAGGCGTTTTCAGCCGCAAAATTCAGCAGCCAAAAGCAGTCTGAATAGTGTTTATTGCGGCTATTACCTTGCAGAACTCTTAAACGGGTTGACGGAAGACTTCGATCCGGCACCCGAATTGTACGACCTGTCTGACGCAACGCTTCTCGCGCTGGGGCAGGCAGATTCCCAGTCTTCAACTGTTATTATTCACTTCGAAATCTCCCTTCTACACCACATTGGTCTGCTTCCCAATCTATTTGATTGCTCAATTTGCGGCGGTTCCGTTGAGCATAACGGCGGTTATGCTCACTGGGTCAGTCAGGGTGGAATGCTCTGTCAGGCTTGTCGTCGTGAGGAGTATTCTGGTACGTCGATTTCGGCCGGATCAATTGAGGTTCTGCGTCGTATGACCGAGGCTTCAACAGATCTTGTCAGTCGAATGAAACTAAGTCAGCAACAAGCGGAAGAGTGTCACAAGCTGGCCGTGTCCGCTATTACGCACGCCCTTGGGCGTCGACCGTCAACACTTCGATATATTCAGATTTAATCCCTGAGAAGGCGTCGTGAGTTTTCGGACTAACGATTGATTCAGGATTCGTCATGTTTTCAAGCAGGATGCTCGACCGCCGGAAGGAATCGGCAAGTCGACAACGGTCTTCTGACCGAGTCGACGTCTGCATGGTTGCGCGAATGACATGCGCTTCGATGACTCTTCTAAGCAGTTTTCTATTGCTGACGGTTACTGGATGTTCGTCGCTGACTGGTGATGATGATTCTGGTGTGTTCGGCAAGATGGCCAACATCGGAAGTATCCGTGGACCGCTCGAACGATCTCTGAATAGAGAAGAGTCGCCACTGGAGATGGGGCGTCGTTACACAGAGGCTGAACGCCGTGATGCACGACGTTGTCGCGATGCCTACGACAAGGGTGATTATGCCGAGGCCATCAAGCTTGGGAAAAAGACGGCGAAGAAATTCAAAGAATCGTCGCTTGGTGAAGAGGCTCAGTTCTATCTGGCCGAGTCTCATTTCGCCCTCGGAGAGTATGCTCGTGCTCAAGACGGCTACGATCAACTTTTTGAGGACTATCCGTCCACACGCTACGTAGAACCAGCGACCCGTCGACTTTTCCGGATTGCTCGAGTGTGGCTGGAGGTTGCTGAGCCTGTCGCAAAGAATCAAATCCGGCAGGTGAGTGGCGAGAAAGTCATTGAAGAGGCAGAGCCCGCGAAGCCATCGAGCGATCCAACTCTGCGAGTACGCATTCTGCCAAACTTCCACGATCGTTCCCGTCCGATGTTTGATACTCAGGGCCGAGCGCTTCAATGTTTGAAGTCCATCTGGATGAACGACCCGACGGGGCCACTAGCAGACGATGCACTGATGCTGACGGCAACGTACTATCAGAGGCATGACAGTTATGTAGAGGCCGATCGGTATTTCGAAATTCTTCGTGAAGAATATCCGGACAGCCCTCACCTGGAAGAAGCGTTCTTGCTTGGATCGCATGTCAAGCAAATGAGTTATCAGGGGCCATATTACGAAGGCCGAGATCTCGAAGGTGCTCGCAAACTGAAGGAACAGTCACTTCAGTTATTCCCTGCGTCGCACCAGCGACAACAGTTGCGAAAGGATCTCGATAAACTCTATCTTCTGGAAGCGCAGCGGGCGTGGAGCAAAGTCGAGTACGCTCAGAAGAAAAATCGCCCCCGCGCGATTGCAATTGCCTGCGTTCAGGTGATTTCGGACTATCCCGATACGTCATTCGCGGGTGAAGCCCGAGTTCTGCTGCGGACAATCGACAAAAAAGAACTTGCTGGACTTCCAGAGGTGCCTGAGTTCCTGGAGTCGCTGCCACCTTCCGAACCTCCGCGTCCCTCGTCTTCTCCGGAGCGTGGATCTCCGGTGAAATCCGTGAGTGACCAGAAAGTGATTGACGACAGTGCTTCTAATGCTCGTTGGTAAGCAGCTTTCGGAATCTGGGAGATGAGCTTCACAGGACAAGTCTTCGGTTAATCATGAATCGCCAACTCCTTCATCTCATGTTCGTGCTTTGTGCTTCAGCCGTTGCAGGCTGTGGCTATACGCTCGGCACGCCGATGGTTCAGGGAGTTCGCACGGTGCATGTGCCTGTGTTCAAGTCCGAGTCCTTTCGACGTAATCTGGACTATCTGCTGACAGAAGCTGTGCAGAAGGAAATTCGCACCAGAGGCGGCTATCGGCTTGATGATGCAGACACCGCGGACACGATTCTGCGTGGTCGGATTATTGAGATTCGCAAGACACCGCTCAGTGAGAATCGTCTGGATGATCCACGCGAACTGCAGTTGATGGTCGGTGCTGAAATCACCTGGATTGATAGACGAAGCGGACGAGTTCTTCAGCAGCAGACTTTTCCAGTTGGGCCTGAACTGACACAGCAGGCCAGCAATGTCAGCTTCGCGCCCGAAGTCGGGCAGTCTCTGGCGACTGCTCAGCAGGAATCAGCAACGCGACTGGCTTCAAAGATCGTGGATCTTCTGGAAGCACCGTGGTAGTTGCTTCTGCAGTGCCTGGTCCGATTGGCATTGAATGTCTCGATGAATCAAGTCCTTTGCAGATGCGTCACCGTTCTTCTTCTGACCTGAAGGCTGCCGAAAATTTCGTTCCCGTTGCTCGTGGGCCACACGAATCGCTCAGCGTGGGACTCTTCAATCACTGACGAGGCAGACGCTTAACGTCAACGCCAGGCATGACTGTACTCAGCTTCGGGCCTTCGAAGTCCAGCAATGACGATCCAATCCACTCGAACGATGTCTCGCTGCCCGTTGCATCCCGATTCGTGCTTGGCGGCGAGTCGAAGATCAGGTCTGCAAGCAACAGACTGTTCTCCGTGATCTGTGACTCTGGCAGGCTGACTGGTTGTGCAAGACGACGGTCGATATAAACGACTGGCTGAATGTCTGGAGGCACAACCGCCGGGTTGTTTGAATCTCCCGATCGCAGTTGAATAGTCATGGCGTCTGGTCTCCAGGATTCGGGAGCGTGCAGTCGCAGGATCGCCATCTGTGGTTCGTAGACACATTCTGCAGAAGTCACATTGAGGTTCAATTGCTTGATTCCGTTGTCATGAACGACCACATCGCCAAGACTGAATCCAAACCTTTGCGTCACGTTGTGGCACGAGACGTCCCAGGTGTCTGAATCGCCTTTCTGAATTTCGCACAGCAGTCCACCGACTCGATTTGCAAAAAGGACATTGTCGAATTCGCATCTGCGAGGCGGGTGATTCATCGAAATGCCGTAACCGCCGCCCGCAAAGACCGTATTGTGGACGATCACCACTCCTTGCTCACCCGGCGCCCGCAGCCAGGCAATTCCTTCAAAGCGATCAGCCAGAGCAGGGGATTGCACCACACAATCAATGATGGTCAGCGAGCCACACTGGAGTTCCAGCAATTGGTTGAATTTTCTGCGAGTCGTTGTTTCGACGGATGAATCTATCGTGTCATTGGAACTCTGCTGGATTAATCGAATTCCCTGCAGCTCAATCGACCGCGCTCGGAGTTGCCAACGCGAGCCTGTTCGAACAATAACTTGGGCAACGGCTGGATCTTCTGTTGAGGATTGCTGACTGGTTATGCGAAGAGACCCAGGAAACTCGCGCGGTTCTGCAAAGTAGGATTTTCCAGCTTCCAGCGGGATGATTCCGTCGGCATTTACCGGGGGAAGTGGCAATGGCCCGGTATTGGTGGCGACTACATCTGATGTACTTGGGCTCGCGTTGCTGTTTGGTGCTGATTCTGGCGTCATCAATGCAGTTGTGAATTCAGACAGAGAATTCAGCGTCAGTGTTTTTGGAAGGATTCCCGACCGAGCCGTTAACACGACCAGCGTACCCAGTGCGGCGGTAGCAGCTGCGGGCCAGACAAGGGATCTGCTGCGACTCCTGCTGCGGACGAGGGGTCGGGATTTTGTGCGAACAGAATGATCGGGCATCGATCGAGCCAGGATGCGGCATTGACTGAAACCGTTTCCTGAGTGTTTACGCCACAATTTCAAGACTTCAGTGGCGCTTACCGGCCTAAGTTCTGGTGACCGGCGTGTCATCGACACAATGATCCGCGACATCCATTCGGGGCAGTCAGGAACCGGATTTCGGACGTCCGGGATATCATGCTCTTTTTGCTTCATCAATCGATTGACCGGGTCTGCTGAGAGGACAACTGGTCGACTTGTCAGCAGTTGCCAGAGCAGGCAACCAAGCGAATATAACTCGCTTCGCGCATCGGCCGATCGCCCCGTGCCAACTTGTTCTGGCGCGATTCCATCGCAGTCTCGCAGAGTGAGTTGATCTGTCAGGGCAAACTGAGGTTGCAGCAGTCGTCGGACGAACGCCGCTGTCAGGCAAACGCCGCCCCTGGGATGCAATCGAACATTTCGGAGCACCAGGTCGCCGTGAAGCAACCGAACGGACTCAAGCCACGCAAGCGCTGACAGCAGTTCTCGTCCGATTTCTGCAACGACGGGTGATGGCAACCGACCGCCGCGAATGAGCAATTCCTCCATCGACCAGCCATCGAGGTACGTTGAAACGAGATAGCTCTTGCTGTTGGTCGACGGGCCGTCTTCTGTCGTGGTTGGAGTGATTTCCTGAGTGACAATTTCTGTGGGCAGCACGAGGCTTGACGGTGCAGAACTGCGGGAACGATCAATTGAGCCGATCAATTCTTCTAATCGCCGCTCGATCAGAGAACGCTGAGTGCTTTCTGGTGTATTGAGAGATCTCAAAACAGCCGTCGAATTCTTGTTTGTCTGCCTGGCCAGAAATGTTGATCGGCCCAATGGACGCAGGCATTGAAATCGTCCGATGACAAGCGAGTCAGTTTTTTCGGCTTGTATCTGATCAGCCTGCCAGGGCGTCAGAAAACGCTGTTGGACCAAAGCATCAAGCCAGACCGAATCAAAATCGGGCAAGTCCTGGCAAAGCTGTCTTACAAATGGCTCGCAATGGTCCAGTTCTGCGCGCGTGCAGAGCCCCGACGTTGTCAGCAGTTGAATCAGTCGTTCAGAAGGTGATCGCATCCGTGCCCGCCCCGAGTTCAGAAGACAGTTCGATTCCACCAATCCATCGTCCCGAACTCTTGCCTTCTTGTGGTGTGAACTATCCCAGAAACCAGGCCATTTCTACAAGGCAGAATCAGGCCTGCTTTCTGGTGATTTTCTGCAGACTTCAGTACCCGGCAAGGTGACGGTTCAGATCAGCCTGGTTCAGGCAAGTCTTCTGTGCCGTCCACAGATTGTTCCGGGTGTTTTGCGATCGAGAGCAATCGTTGCAGGAATTCTTCCAGAAAGAGCGACGAGTCGCCGGCTGTGAGCACCTGGCCATCTGTTCTAAGGCTGATCGAAAGGTCGCCCGCGTAGTCACCAATCGACATTGCCGCTCGAGTGTTCGGTCGCACCGGGGCAACGCCATGGATCTGTTCAATGAGAACATTGCCAGCGACCCACCGACCTTTCTGCAGAGGGAATCGACCATTGAATCGCCGTCTGACGTCTCCGACATTTGCAAGCACCATGGTACTCAGAACGGTCTTGAAGCTCAGAAACATCTTCATCGCGCCAGGAATTCTGCGAAGCACTCGAAACAATTTCAGGCAGACGATCCCTTCGCGATTGAAGAGCACATCGCTGGTTTGTTGATGGATCGAACGGAGCAGTTCGGCCGAATCATCGCAATCTCGTTCCCGGCGAGTGACAAGGGCGTAGCTGACGACATTCGCTGAGGGCATTCCGTCATGAGTACTGGTTCGCATGCTCAGCGGTATTGCCAGGCGAATCCATCGTCGTCCAAATTTGATGCCACCTTTCCGATTCCAATCGCAAATCTGAAGCATCATCTCTCGAATGAAGAGATCGTTAATGGACACATTCGCCTGCGCCGCAAAAGCACGCAATGCGCGGTGGACGGATTTTGGGAGCACACGACTTTGAATGGCATGACTATTCATCTGCCGGACAGATGCCGTTGATGAATCCGAAGTGCCTCTGCTGACAAGTTGAAAATCGGCTGAGCTTGCAAGCCTAATGGGAGCGCGAAGCAAAAGGCGTGAAACCTTTCCGATGATGCGGCCGAGCGACTTCTTTTGACGTTTTGCAGCGGCTTCTCCAGCGTCATAGTTTTCTCGCTGGAGAAGTACCTCAGGGCTTACTGCGTCAAATTCCGGTTGCTTCATGTCCGGTGAAGTTGTCCGCCGACCGTACCGAGCAAACAGCTCACCAATGAGTTGCAGCGCGCCAATGCCATCGCAGCACGCATGATGCAGATACATCACCATCTGAGCCCGATCGGCGGCTGCCAGCACCTTGACATTGATGCCCGATTGGCTGCTGATGTCGATTGATCGCACTTCCGGTACTGAATGGGCTGCGGTTTCGCTGTCGACGTCGTTCCATTCAAGCACATTCTCGACGCTCACGAAAGGCACCCAACTCAATCCTTTGTCGGGTCGCTTTTCAACTCGGCACCCAAGCAGCGGATGGGAAGCGATAAGTTCCTGCAGTGAGTTCTGAAATTCTGGCTTGTGGAGTAATCCAACGACGTGGACAACCATGACAAACACCATGGGGTGCGAGGGCCTATCGTCGGTCACCATGTAGTATTCAAAATCCGATAGTCGCATCGGAAACAGTGTCTCCGAAGGAACGGATTGAGGTTGCATGTCTGAAGCTTCCAACTGGCAGTTCCACAATATTGAGCAGGAAATGTTGAGCAGGAAATGTTGCTGTTACCGACGTTCAGCAGGCAGTTCCATCATAGCAACATCACAATGAAATGATGTGGCCATGGTTGACTGAGCCCAAATTCTGAGTGATCGTTGAGGACGAAGCATTTCGTCTCAGGTTTCTGTCCGGGGCATCGAAAGAAACAAGCACCAATGATGGCATTGGTGCTTGTAAATCGGAGTTGAGATTGATGGTCAGCGACGTCTTAATTTCCGAGACCAGGCAGATCAAAGTTCGGCACGGAACCAGCACCTGGAATCGCTGATTCATCGTTTGTTTTTGCTTCTTCTTTAGGGCCAACAACAGACTCGCGGCTCAGTTTGAATTTTTCGAAACTGTCAGCGGAAATGACGTAGTACCAGGCTCCGAAGCGGTTAGATAATTCTTCTGCCTTTTTCTTTCCGTCTTTCGCTCGTCCTTCCCACGCGGCCAATGCTCCTTTGAAGCCAGCCTTGGCTGCTTCATATTCACCCATTGCCTGGTCATACTGCTTCTGAGCTTCAGCTTTGGGATCCACCGGTGGTTGAACTGGAGTCGTTTCTTCGGCCGGGGCATCAGCAGGAGTGGCCTCATCCTTTTTCGCGGCAGGGTCCTCTTCCTTTGCTGGAGCAACAGGGGTTTCTTCAGCCTTTGCTTCCGTTGTTGCAGATTCCTGAGCTGCAGGTTCCGCAGGTGTTGTTGGTGCTTCCTGAGCGGCCTCGGCCGGTGGCTGAGATTCCGCTGGAGCGGGCTCATCGCAAGCTCCCGGATCAGCGGCTTTTTCAGCCTCTGGTTCTGCTGGTTTTTCCTCGGCAGGTGGTGCATCCTTTGGAGTTTCTTCGGCTGGAGCTTCAGTCTTTTGGTCTTCAGTCGGTTTGTTCTCTGCTGGTGCTTCTGCCGCCTTGTCATCCGGCTTCGCTGGTGCTGCTTCTTCGCTCAAAATTGCAGGCTTCTCTGGAGCCACGGGTTCCGATGGTTTTTCACCCAACAGTGACTCATCAAACTCAACTTTGACAAGGAGGTAGCGACGAGGCCCGGATTCCGGCGACTCCGGCTTTTCTTCCGGTTTCGCTTCTTCCGACGCGGCGGCAGAATCTTTTTCGCCTTCGACAGGTTTGGAGTCGTTCAGGCCAGTTTCAATGTCCTTCGCTGTACCGCGTGCGATTTCACCGAAGTAAAGCGTGTATCGGACACCATTGCTGGTACCAGCGATCAGTTCGCCTTCATTTGAAACCAGCTTAACACGATTATTTTCTCCTCGGGCGATGTAAAACCCCTGTCGCTGCATATCGGTCTGCAGTACCTGTCGGAGCAGCGGATTTTGAGCGACGTCCGGAGCTACAGTCAGATCAGCGTTAAGGCCTTCTGGCTTCGGTCGCACACCGACGATTTTTAGTTTGTCGAGGTTGCTGGTGATATCGGTGACGGCCGCTTCTTTCAGCGACTCGGTTTCCGTATTGAGTCCCGTCATCATCCATTTGTTTGCGTTGTTGTCCTTCTGGAATGAGAAAGTTTCGCCCTGAAGGATCGCGCCCTGTTCTTCATCAACCGAATACTGATCAACCACGACTTCAACAATGTCATTTTGGTTGAGTTTCAACAAGTCTGGTTCGATCCAGTCGCTGAATTTTGCAGACAGATCGGCATCCAGTTTTGCAATGAAGACCGGATTCTTCTCCGGCTGGCGAACGTAGAAGTGTTTGTTCTGGCCCTCGACAGGCTTGCCAATAATGAGGTCGACCAACGCGTTGCTGCTGTTGTCACGAAGCGTAATTCGAGTGCCTCGAGGGTCGTCTTTCGCTGAATCGGCATCTGCACTGACTGAAGCAACGTCTGAGGAGGGGTCTTCAACTCCGTAGCGAGCCCAGTCTTCCTTGCTTCGGCTTTGCAACGCGACTTTTTTGATTCCAATCAGCGAAGCTGCTGTCTTTGCCAACCGCTCAGCCGCTTCTGCTGGATAGTCGTGATGCGAAGGAATGACCCACAACCCCTGGTCGTTCTGCTTGACGGAAAACGACAGTGACTCCTTTGAGTCTGCGTCGTGCTTGACAACGCTTAGTTCGGACGCCTTCAAGGGGTCTTGAAATTCAGCGAAAAACTCCTGACCAACGTCAGAAAAGCCATCGACGGAAGCGGGCTGATTGGCATAGCGAACACCCATCGCGGCAAGAGCAGCAACAGCAGCTACTCCAACGAATACCAAAGTTCGACTTGTCGCGTTCATGGACTAACCTGGTTCAACAAAAGACGAATCCAAAATTCAAACACAGTCAGCACTGCCTGTCAGCCAGTGCAACACGACGGCCATTTGCGTACGACAATCTGAAAGAAACAGTTGTCCGCCAGCCTGTCGTGAAACAAAGTCTTCAACTCTTTCGACGATTCGGATTGATGGATTGCTGCTCCGCAAGATTGCGAAGACCGAGGAACAGCATTCCAAAGCACACTGGCAAAATTGCCGGGATGATGCAGGCGACAATCTTTACGGTACTTTCAACTCGGCGAATTTCTCGCTTCATTTCAAGTCCCGATTTGCGTATCCGTGAATTCAGCTGTCGTTCAAGTTCGGTCTTCTGGAGTTCGAGCTGACGATTTAACTGCTGCTCTTTCTGCTGCAACTGAACATCCTTGCTGCGAGCATCCAGTTCGGCATTTTCTTCGATCTTTTTGATCTCAGCCCGCAGTTCTTCCTCTGCATTCTTCAGCTGTTCGTCCATCTGATCCTGAGCATCTTTTTCTTCTTTGTTCAGACTCTTTCTCATGGAGCTTGTTTGATTTTCAACAAACTTCAGAGTTCGCAGGCTTGCTCGCCGGGACCTCAGTGGAATAAACGTTTCATCGCCAGCCAGCGTGTCCACGGCGTTCAGCACGAAGGTCACGTTATCAAACTTGACTCCCAGCATGCCCCGATTTCGTTCCAGGAAGAACCAATCGGTGATCATGTCAATGTCGGAGCAGAAAATCACATTGAGAGGCATCTCTTTGGATTCGTTGCGAATCTGTGCAGCGATCACGTGTGATTCATTGTCATCGCGTCGACGCGGGTTCTGGTTGATCTCCACCGCCTGTGATGCTGAGAACGGATTGAACGAAGGAGACGTATAATCTTCCCAGTCCAGCAAACCTGATTCACGACTCGTGCGAAGGAGAGGAATAAATTCCTGATCTTTTCGTCCGGCTCGATCGATGATCGTGCCGGGGTATAGCATCACAAGATCCTGCAGATCCTTTGAAACATTGCTTTCTGCTGAGAAGGAAGATTCCTGATTGCCCGTTCGAGAGACGAAAACATATTCAGGCGGCAATGTGCCAAACTCGTTGTGCGGATTGCTGCGATCGTAGGTGATCTGGCCATTGTCCCATTTGACGTTCAGCAGTGACATCAGCGAAGCCGCTTCGCCACCATCAGCCTTTTGTTCTGGAGGAGGGCCGCCACCAAACATCCCACCGCCTCCGCCCGGCTTTGGCAGCTTCGGTGCCATCGAAAGGCCTGCCTGAGACTGGAAAACGTATGGGCATGGATCGTCAAAAATCAATGTTGGCTTTCCGGCCTTCACGTATTCAACAAGGTTTTCCATCTGTGGCTGCGTCAATGACGAAGGCATGATCGCAAGCAGAACATCAAATCCCTGAGCGGACTTCTTTTCGCTCGCATCGTCGCCATCTGTGTTCTCGGCGGTTGCGGCTTCATCCACAAGGATTGGTTGTGATGGATTGACCGCAATCACCTTATATTGTTTTTCCAGCTCGCGAACAATTTCCCATTTGCCACCGCCTTCACCTTCAGAGGTTGCTCGGGCATCCGTCAGCAGTACACCTACAGTCAGCCGGTTTTCCTGTGACACCGTTCGCAGTGATCGAGTAAGTTCGTATTCAATCGGAAGTCCCTTACCAAAGAACGGAATAACCAGTTCATCGGTAGAACTCTGTATGAATGCACCAAGGAAGACTTCCGCTTCTTCTCGTTTTCCGTCGCGTTCATACTGCAGACGTTGCGGTTCAATTCCCAGAGCTCGTGCTTGTTCAGCTTCTTCACTGAACGGTTCCACCGCGGTATCTCGCCAAGTGATCGCACCGCCACTGCTGAGTTCGAATTCTCTCAGCAAACCTCGAAGCTGACGGCGAGTTTCCACATAGTCACCAGGCACGTCAGGGCTGATGAATGACTGAATCGTAATGCGATGCGTTTCTTTCAGGCTTCGAAGAGTTTCGTTTGTGGCATTTGACAGCGTGTAGAGGTTCTCAGCAGATAAATCCGCTCGAGCCGGGTAGGTCCAGAAGATTGCCATAAGGCTTGCGGCTGTGATGATCACGCAGCCGGTGCGGATGGCAAACTGCATCCCCATTCCGGCTTGTTGCCCCGCTGACCAGCGACGTTTCGAGATCACGATCAGGTTCAGATACAGCATGACTGCCGCAAAGAACACGAACCAGGCAATACCTGAAAATGGCAGGACACCGACGCTGAAATCCTGCAGCTGCTGTTGAAGACTCATGGATGCAAGGCGATTGCGAAGGTCGTAAAGTTCGGCACCCTTACCGAAGATGCCATAAACCCATTCGACAACGTCGGTCACATAATAAAGCATGACAGGAACGCAGCAGAAGACGACGCCAAGGACGAATGCCACGGTTGAACTGTTTGTCAGTGAGGACGCCAGCATACCGGCCGTCAGCAATGCAGCTCCGGCGAACCAGTAGCCTGCATAACTGCTGACCAAAGCGCCAAAGTCGGGCGAACCCAGCCAGTAAAGGACCACGACGTTGACCAGCGAAAAGGCCAGCGATACGGTATAAACGGCAAGAACAGCAAGGTACTTTCCGGCGAGAACTTCAATCTCTGTAGAAGGCATCGTGAACAGCAATTCGTCTGTTCCCAACTTGCGTTCGTCGGACCATACAGTCATCGTGATGGCGGGAATTACGAACAGCAGCAACCACGGGAATTCGGCCGTCAGCTGATCGAGAGTTGCCTGATTGGCGGCGAAGAACGCAGCAGAAAAGGCCATTGCCGCGGATGCCACGCAGAAGACGAGAATGAAGAGGTATCCGAGAATCCCGGAGAAGTAACTGCGGAAATTCCGCTTGGCTACTGCCAGAATCACATGACTGCGAAACATGAACACACCTTCGCTCTGATTTAAGATCTCAAATGGGAAGAATGGACACTACCGTCCGTCTCACTCATTGGATTGACTGAAAATCGCCTGATACTGTCTGAGCCACGATTGCCGTTATTTGTGTGGCGGGCAAATGTCCGGATCCCCGCTCGTTCAACCAGCTGTTTCTCGAAAACGCTGTTACGCTGCGCTGTGAGTCAGCTTGCGGAACCGCTGCTCCATATCGACTTCGTTGCCGCCAAGATCCGATGTCGGACCATCGAAGACAACTCGTCCGTTGTTCACCATAACCACTCGACTGCAGACCGCACGGACTTCCTGCAGAATATGGGTGGAGAGAAGAATCGTCTTCGTCTGAGCCAACTCAAGAATCAGATCACGCACGCCGTGGACCTGATTCGGATCGAGCCCACTTGTTGGTTCGTCCAGAATCAGCACGTCTGGATCATGCAGCATCGCGTGAGCCATTCCAACTCGTTGCCGAAATCCGCGTGACAGTTTGGAAATTGGCTTCCGCCAGACTTCTGCGAGCGAGCACTTTTCAGAAACCCACGCCATGCGTCGAGCCAGCAAGTCTCCACGAAGGCCTCGAACCTCACCCATATACTTCAGCAAAGTTTCGGGCGTCATTTCGACATAAAGCGGCCCGTTTTCCGGGAGATATCCTAAACGCTCGCTTGCGGCGATGCGATTTTCCGAGACGTTATAGCCTGCAAGAAACGCCTCGCCGCGGCTTGGTGACAGGAAGCCTGTCAACATTTTCATTGTTGTGCTCTTTCCAGCTCCGTTCGGACCCAGAAATGCGCAAACCTGACCTTTGGGGACAGTAAACGTCACGTCCCGAGTTGCAGCAAATTCGCCGTAGAACTTGCTTAGCCCTCGGGCCTCGATCATGACATCAGACGAAGATTTTGAAGTCGAACTCATGAGCCCTTTTCTCTGTCTGCTGGTCCGTGACTGGAACAACCACTTCGATTACCTGAAATGAATAGAATGATGCCGCTCCAATTGTGATTCCAGAATTTTTCTTGAATCACGCAAAGTCTGCAAACTCACTCAGTTGCCACGCATCGTGGCGAGTTCAGCCAGGAATACAATCGAGTTGAGTGTGTTGCCTGTCTGCGAATGGTTGTGGTGAACATTTGGGCGTTTGGCTGCCGTAACGACAGTGGCCCGTATTTTTGCGGTCAGAAATGCAAACAGCGTTCCATTTTGATGGGCCTGCCTGCGGTCTGAGCCTAATCTGAGCCTAAATTGACTAATGGCTTCGGTTTGTGAAAAGTTGCAGACGGAAGATTCCCCGCTTCACTGGAGAAATGCCGGCAGTCCGACAACAATCCGGCAGAAGGTGGCGTGGCTGCCAAGAAGTCCTCGGCATCATTTTCGACCCGTTTCTCTACCCGGAGCCCTGATCCTATGCCATTGCTGGGTGTCAACATCGACCATGTCGCCACTGTTCGTCAGGCGCGAAGAACGAATGAGCCTGATCCGGTTCACGCTGCAGTCCTCGCGGAATTGGGTGGTGCAGATTCAATTACTGTTCATTTGCGAGAAGATCGCAGGCATATTCAGGATCGTGATGTTCGACTCGTTAAGGAAATTTGCCGAGTTCGACTCAACCTCGAAATGGCCGTCTCAGATGAGATCACAAAAATCGCACTCAATGTTCTTCCCGATTACGCAACGCTGGTGCCCGAGCGTCGGGAAGAAGTGACGACCGAGGGTGGCCTTGATGTGAAAACCCAGTTTCAGCGGGTCCGTCAGTGCGTGGATCAACTTCAAGGGGCCGGGATTATCGTGAGCCTCTTCATTGATCCCGACGTATCGCAGGTTGAGAAGGCGAAAGAGCTTGGTGTGGAAGCCGTCGAGTTGCATACAGGCTGTTATGCCGACGCCCGGACTCCCGAGCAAGTTGAGTTCGAGTTCGATCGGTTGCGCGAAGCAGGGCAGTTCGCTAACGCACAAGGATTGAAATTGAATCTCGGCCACGGCCTGACTTATCGCAATGTACGGCGAGTTGCCGAAATTCATTGTGTTAACGAACTCAATATCGGTCATTCAATCGTGTCGCAGGCAATGCTTGTTGGTTTCGAACGTGCTGTTCGAGAAATGAAACAGCTCGTGACTCTGTAATTTGGGTCTGAGCCTTGATCTCCAATTTCATCTTTCAAATTTCGAATCTGAATATTCATGCCCGGTAATTCCTTCGGAAAATTGTTTCGCATCACAACCGCTGGTGAAAGCCACGGGCCGGGCAATGTCGTTATCGTGGACGGCGTTCCTCCCGGACTGCCGCTTAGTCTCGACGACCTGAGACCCGACTTGCAGAGGCGTCGGCCAGGGCAAAGTCCGCTGGTCACGCAGCGAAAAGAGGAAGATGAACCAGAAATTCTGTCAGGTGTTTTTGACGGACGAACAACAGGCACGAGCATCGCAATCCTGATTCGCAACGCCGATCAACGCAGTGGCGACTACTCCGATATCAAGGACAAGTATCGTCCCGGTCATGCGGACTACACCTTCGATGCTCGTTACGGTTTCCGTGATTATCGAGGCGGTGGCCGCAGCAGTGCTCGTGAAACGACCGCGCGCGTTGCTGCAGGCGCGATAGCGAAAAAGCTGATCGCCCAGGAATTTGGCGGGCAGGTGATCGGATACGTCAGTCAGGTTGGACCGATCAAGGCAACGATTTTGAGCCCCGAGCAGGTGACTCTGCAGCAAGTTGAAACTCTGCCGGATGGCTCACCCAACTTCGTGCGATGTCCCGATTATGTCGCCGGTGAAAAGATGGTGGCGCTGATCGATGAAGTAAGACGCGATACCGATTCGATCGGCGGCGTTGCTGAAATCGTCGCGACAAATATTCCGGCTGGACTTGGTGAGCCGGTCTTCGACAAGCTGAAAGCCGATCTCGCCAAAGCGCTGTTCAGTTTGCCAGCCGTGCTGGGTGTTGAATACGGCAATGGTTTCGCCTGCGCAGAACTGCGAGGCAGTCAGAATAATGACATCTTCACATCTCGACAGACTCGCGCGGGAACAGAAATTTGCACGCAATCGAATCGTCATGGCGGAATGCTGGGCGGAATCAGCTCGGGAATGCCTATTGTTCTGCGAGCCGCAATCAAGCCAACGAGCAGTCTGGCGAAAGAACAGGACACTGTGACTCGCGACGGACAGCCGACCACGATTCGGACAAAAGGTCGTCACGACCCCTGTCTGTTGCCTCGCTTTGTTCCGATGGGTGAAGCCATGGTTGCCATCGTTCTCGCCGACCACTGGCTGCGATGGCGAGCAATCCGTGAGTCGTAGAGATCGTCAGGCACGTCATTGATTTCCCTGGGCAAGTCGTGAATGACTTTCTCCAGGGTGCTGCGATTCGGCGAATGACACTAAACCGCGGCGGTAATCACCATTTCCACGAGGCATCCTTTGCCAAGTCCAACCTGCACACAAGCTCGAACTGGTGCGTGGCCTTGTGGGACCCACGCGTCCCACTGTTCATTCAGGATCGCCACATGCTCAAGATCGGCGACGTAGATTAGTATTTGCAGCAGGTTGTTTCGCGAACTACCGATTTGGCTCAGCGTCGCATCGATCTGTTCAAGAACCTGTCGGATCTGGCCGCGTACATCCTGAGTCATATCATTCGCCACGTCGACCCAATGGGCAACGCCGTTATGAATGACAACATCGGACCATCGCGGCGAATCGCCGATGCGTTTGATTTGTGACATGAGAACTTGCCTGCGTTTTCAGTTTTTGAGATCTGACGTTTGAAACTGACGGACGTTTTTTACCAGTGTTCCACCGGTCCATTGGGAACCTTGATCAGCGCTGTTGGCACTTCGCACTTCCGTTCTCCGTGACGCTGCCGGATTTGTTCGACGATTCCGTCGAACTCTGCAAACGATTCGAAGCGACGCAGTCGATCTTCAAGATCTTCCGGGATCCCCAGTCGAGCACCATACCAGGCGGCGAACTTACGAAACATCAGGCAGGCAAAATCGTCATGCTGCTCAGCCATCAGTCTGAAATGAGTCGCCAGAAAATCGATTTGCTCATCACGTAATGGTTCAAAAGGCGTTGCGTCGCCGGCGAGATGAGATTGAATGCGGCGGAAGATCCATGGATCCAGCATCGCTCCTCGCCCAATGGCCACAGCAGCGCAGCCAGTTTCGTTGATCATCGATAACGCATCCTGCGGAGTTCGTACGTCACCATTGGCGATGATGGGCATGGATCGAACGGCGCGCACGGTGTCGCGAATACCATCTCGGTTGACCGATCCATGAAACCCCTGCGAACGGGTGCGACCGTGAACCGTGACTGCGGCGACTCCGATGTTTTCGAACGAGGCCGCCAGTTCGGGAGCAGTGATCATTGACGAATCCCAGCCAAGTCGCATCTTAACTGTGACCGGCAGATCAACGGCTTCGATCACACGACTGACCATTTCCACCGCGCCATCGACGTTACACATCAAACGCGCGCCACCTCCCGAACTGTTCACTTTGGCCATCGGGCAGCCCATGTTGATGTCAATCGCTTCGTAACCATGAGCCTTCAGCCAGCGAGCCGCTTTGACGAGGTCTTTTGTCTCGCCGCCAAAGATCTGCACCGAAAGCGGGCGGTCTTCGTCACAAGTCTGTACGAGATCCATTGACTTTGGCCTTTCAGACCAAAGCATTGATGCCAAAACCAGATCCGTGGTCGCGAGTCCAAGTCCGCCCGCTCGTCGAAGCACAAGTCGAAAGGCGAGCTGTGTGTAGCCAGCCAGTGGTGCAAGAAAGAATCGTGTTGCCAGCAAACGACCGCCGATCGTGACAGGAGTCGATGCGATTGAAGCTGGCGAGCTTTCGACTGCAGTCTGCGATATGTCTGGTGCCTTCTCCGATATTGTCATGCTCACTCCTGAATCCAGCCAAGCGTTATCAGCTCGTCCAGAACTTCGATGACCGGCAACCCAATAACGTTCGTCAGACTGCCGTGCAACTGTGTTACAAACGCTGCTGCGTAACCCTGAATTGCGTAGCCTCCCGCTTTGCCTCTGGATTCTTCTGTGGAAATATACCATTCGAGCAACTGTTCGCCGACAGTGCAAAATGTGACCCTGGTGCGAACAATGAATTCGCGATACTGAAGATTCTGCGAGATACGAACGCCAGTCCAGACTTCATGCGTATGACCGGATAACCAATGACGAAACCAGGTTCGGACATCGTTCTGCCAATCGTCGGGACCTGGTTGCCCCAGCACTTTTGGGTTGTTCTCGGAATCTGTGATGATAACGATCGTGTCAGCGACCACCACAAATGTTGATGCTCCCCAATCTTGCTGAGCGTTCTGCATCTGCTCGCAGACATCCATGTGTTTCTGCCTTACGACTTCGGTCAGTCGTGAGGCGATGTTTGAGTGATCTGTTACATCGGAGAAGCCAGCTTCATGTGGTGATGCAGGGGGAAGGACAAGCAGCCGATCGCTTCCCACAATGGATGCAAGCAGATCTTTTCTGCGAGGCGATCGCGACCCAAGTATGATTTTTTGAACGGGATCGGACTTTGCGTTCGTTTGGTTCGAGAACTCAGTCATTGGGACTTCAACATATCGAATGATTTTCGGTGGTTAACAATGAAGTGCATCTTTGCGACTTACGAAAAAATAATGTTCCTGCCGCGCGTGCCACTTGCTTCAAGCGAACAACACGAGTGAATTCTTTGGTGTTGGCCCGTATCATAGTCGCTCTTCCAGATACGAACAGAATCGCGTGATGACGCAAATTCAAAGTTGCAGCAGCCTGGCTGCCGTTGATTCATCGCGACCTGTTGGTTCACCGCTCAAAATGCTGTGAGCACGGAGCCCGAGTCTGGCAGTTCCGAAGCAATCTTTTCAGTCTTGGACCGATCTGCATGTTGTACCTGGGGCTGCTTCGGAGCCTCTGAAATTTTCTGAACGATTTGAGTTATTCCTTCGAAACGTTCACGGTTTGCAAGCTGAAACACAACTCAGGAATGTTCGGCAACTCAGGTTTCTGACCGGATCACATCACGATGTTTTGGTTACGAGATATTCAATTGTGATTTGAGCAAAGTCATCTGCATCCGGCCGTCAGTCCAGTCCTGTCCAGTCTGTTCAAGCACGATGCTTGTTTTGAAGAACAGCGGCGAGTTTGTGTACTTGCGTGGTTTGCTGTGAACAGTGGTTGACCTGTCACTCATTCAACTAAAAAAAGCCACAGCGCCTGCACGGAAATAGCCCAATAACAAAGTACTCCTTGCCGGAGCCCGCTGATGTCCAATGTTCCCCGAATGCACTCGCGCTGCGCGCAGACAAATCCTGTTGACGGCGTTGTGGTCTGGTCGCCAGTGAAATCACTCTGGTTTCCGGCATGGCAGGTCTTGCTGTTGTTGCGGGGCCCATGACGTGGTCCTGGAGTACTGTTTCGATGTCCTGTGCACTGACCATGATGACCCTGTGTTTTGGTCACTCTGTTGGGTTTCACCGACTCCTCATCCATCGCAGTTTTCACTGTTCGCGCTGGATGGAATATTTGCTGGTGACGATTGGAACGCTGGTCGGTATGGGTGGCCCGTCGAAGATGCTGTACCTGCACGACAGTCGCGATTGGGCTCAAAGGCACCCAAAGTGCCATCCATTTTTTATTCACCAGAACGGTGTTCTGAAAGATTGGTGGTGGAATCTGCATTGTGAGATACAACTAACTCATCCGCCCGAGTTTCGTCCGGAATCTCAAGTGACGGGATCCCGCTACTATCGATTGCTGGATCGAATGTGGATGTGGTTGCAGTTGCCGCTTGCTGTTGTTCTGTATTCTCTTGGCGGCTGGTCGTGGGTTGTCTGGGGAATTTGTATCCGCATTCCTGTCTCGTTGACGGGGCACTGGCTTGTTGGCTACCTGGCTCATAACGTCGGACCGCGAACCTGGTATCTCGAAGGCCATGCGGTTCAGGGATTCAACGTGCCAGGTTTTGGTCTGTTGAGTATGGGCGAAGCGTGGCATAACAACCATCACGCATTTCCGGAGTCCGCGCGCCTCGGCATAGAGAAGGGGCAGAACGATCCCGGCTGGTGGTTCTTGTGCCTGTTCAACCGCCTGGGATTCGTCTGGAATCTTAATCAGCCCAAAGATCTGCCTCACCGACCAGAACTGAAATTACTGTCTCAGTGAAATTGGTCAGCGATACTCAGCTACCTGGTCGACAGAATTCGGCGAGACTTATGGAATCCCCTTCAGGCACACTCAGTCTTCCGCTGGCAAAAGCCGTTTCATTATTTGCGGACAAATCGGTAGCCCACGCCGCGAACAGTTTCGATCAGATCGGGATTATCACCCAGTTTCTTTCTCAGGGATCTGACATGGACGTCGATCGTTCGCTCCAGGGAATTCGCGTCTTCACCGCGAGATGTTTCCATCAGCTCATTTCGAGAAAACGGCCGACCTGGCTGAGACATCATGGTCCACAGCATTCGGAACTCGGTTGGTGTCAGGTCCAGTTCCACATCGTTGTACTTCACGACGTGATTTGTTCGGTCAATTTCAATGCCGTGCAGAGTGAGCAGATTTTTGCTCGAATCTGCAGCATCTGACCGTCGCAGCAATGCCTTGATTCGATGAATCAGCGGTTGAACGCGAAACGGCTTTGTAACGTAGTCGTCAGCTCCCATATTGAAACCAACGATTTCGTCAGTTTCTGCACTTCTCGCAGTGAGCATCATGACAGGAATCGAACGCGTTTTTGCATCAGCTTTCAGAAGTCGGCAAATCTGCAGTCCATCGATACCGGGGAGCATCAGGTCCAGGACACATAAGTCCGGGATCATAGACTGAGCTCTAAGCAGTCCATCGCGTCCATCGCGTTCCCATTGAACGGCGAATCCTTCCTTTTGCAGGTTGTAGATGACAACGTCAGCAATCGACTGTTCATCTTCAATCACAAGGATATTGGGTTGCATTGAAACTGGAATACCTTTGAGCGCCACCAGAGTTTGAGGCCTGACACGATGATCATGTCAGAAACCTAATTCATTCACGCCCCACCAGCCGCGCTGTTGCCGGTTCGGCGATGAAGTCGAGGATGCCTGATAATGGCACCTTCGACCAGATAAACGACATCTTCCGCAATGTTTGTCGCATGATCCGCCACTCGTTCGACGTGGCGAATTACCGAAAACAAATGCAGACCTGGATCTACCAGAGCCGGTCGTTGTTTCATCACTTCAACGACCTCTTCGATCAATTCACTATTCAGGTTATCAACATGTTCATCACGCAGACAGACTTTCCGGGCGGCGGCTGCATTCTGTTCGACGAATGCGTCGATGCTGTCATGCAGCATGCTCAGCGCCTCACGAGTCATCTCGCCCAGGCGGCTCGGCATTGGGAATTCACCATATTGAGCAATCCCGGCAGAACGTTCGGCGATGCTGACCGCGAGATCCGCAACGCGTTCAAGTTCTGCAGTGATCTTCATCACAACAGCCACGCGTCGAAGGTCGTTGGCCACTGGATGATAAAGTGCAAGGATCTTCAGGCACTCTTCTTCAATTCGAACGTCCCATTCATCCACTTCGCGGTCTCGGCCTGAAACTTCCTGGGCCAGTTCGCTGCGACCATGCTTCAAGCCGTCAACAGCATCATGAATCAGTTCTTCTACCGCCGAGCACATCGAAAGAATGTCTCGATGAAGGTGCTCCATCTCGCGAACAAAGTGAATGGTCATCGACTGGCGTACTTTGAAAAGAGCTTGTTAATGGATTGTTAAGTTTTCAGGCGGAATCGTAATTAGGTCAGATTGTTGTGTTAAGATTCAGGCTGGACTGTCTTTTGTGCAGCGTCTTTCCGCCAGCAATTCAAAATTAGTAATTGCTGATGTGACTGAAATGACGATTTGTTAACCGAATCGCCCCGTGATGTAATCCTCGGTTTGCTTTTCCGATGGATGCGTAAAGATCTTCATGGTCGGTCCGGTTTCTACCAATTTCCCTTTGTAGAAGAAGGCCGTCTGATGGCTGACACGTGATGCCTGCTGCATGTTATGAGTCACGATCACAATTGTGTAATTTGCACACAATTCGCCAATCAGGTTTTCGATACGGTCGGTACTGGCCGGATCCAGCGCGGAAGCTGGTTCATCCATGAGGATGATCTTCGGGTTTGTGGCCAGAGTTCTGGCGATACACAAGCGTTGCTGTTGTCCGCCAGAAAGTGACATGGCCGATGACGTTAAACGGTCTTTCACCTCTTCCCACAAGGCGGCTTTTTTGAGGCAGGATTCGACCAGATCCGCAAGAACGGATCGGTTTTTCTCGCCAGCGACACGAGGACCATAAGCGACATTGTCAAAGATTGGTTTGGGGAATGGCGTGGACTTCTGGAAGACCATTCCCACGTGTTTTCTCAATAGCACAACATCGACGGCCGGATCCATGATGTTCTGGCCCTCGACGAAAATTTCCCCCTGGCACCGCGCGCCTTCGATGAGGTCGTTCATTCGGTTCAGCGTTCTCAGGAAGGTGCTCTTGCCGCAGCCCGATGGTCCGATTAACGCAGTGACAGAGCGTTCGGGTACCGTCAGAGAAACGTCAAACAACACCTGATGTTCGCCGTAGAAAAAATTCAGATGCTTCGCCTGGATCGACGCTGGATGCGCCGACATATCGAGATTGCGGTCAACTCCGGCGACCGAAGGTGGCACTGAACCTGGGGAAATGGTTGGCATGATGAAGGCAATCCGAAAACAGAAGGAAGCAGCAAGCTGCCTGTCCCGCCGACAACAAACAGACTTACCACCGCAATCGACGACTGGCGTAATGTCGCACAATCATGGCCACGGAATTAATTGAAAGCAGAACAACAAGCAAAACAACGATGCCGGAAGAAGCCACCTGGGTAAAGCGAGAATCTGGCTGCTTGGACCAGTCGTAGATTTCAATTGGCATCGCTGTAAACTGATCCAGCGGCGCGTGCAGGACTTGAGTTGGTTTCGTCAGCAATTCGACGGGAGAATCAATACTGCCGGGACACATCGAAGTGTAGGTCAGAGCACCCAGCATGATCAGCGGAGCCGCCTCCCCGATCGCACGGGATGTTGAAAGGATGACGCCGGTCGAAATTCCAGGCAATGCTGCGGGAATCACCTGACGCCAAATCGTCTGCCAGCGAGTGGCTCCCAGAGCCAGCGATGCGACTCGGATGGAACTCGGTACCGATCGTAATGCTTCCTGAGACGCAGCAATGACGGTGGGAAGAATCACCAGTGTGAGCGTGAGTGCGCCGACAAGAACATTGTCTTCATAAATTGGCAGTTTAGAAAGACGCACTTTGAAAAGTCCCAGAACGCCGATCACATGTTTGCCGTCGAACAGCACCGCCAGCGCTGCAGCAGAAGTTCGAAATACGGTGTACCCGAGTATGCCGTAGACGATTGACGGAACGCCTGCCAGATTCGCGAGGTTGACTTTTATGATCCGAATCAAAAAGGTGTCTTTCGCAATTTCTTCCAGATAAACGGCAGAACCAACTCCAACGGGAACTGAAAACAGGGCTGTAAAAAGAATCAGCCAGAACGATCCCCAAAGCCCGGCAAGGATTCCAGCTTTGGCTGGATTCGTGGAGTTCGTATTGGTAACAAAATCCGGAGCGAGTCGGCCAATGCTGCTGTAAACAATTGCAACCAGCAAGACCACAAGCACCGCAAGTGCTGAGTACGTTGCAAGGCGACAAACCCATGCAAAGACCCGTGACAGAAGCAGGCGACGTCGAATCAACTGGTCGGCACCAGAGATAAAGCTGGTTGCTGGTTTTTCTGGCGCATTTTGACCGCTCATTGATACACCTCGCGGTAACGTCGCAGAATCCATCCAGAAATCAGATTGATCGTCAGTGTGATCACAAACAGAGCAATTCCGATCGCATAAATACTCATGCGGCTGATCGAATCGGCAGCACTGTCACCGGTACTGGCGTGAACCATGAAAGACGTCATTGTCTGAGCACCGCGAAGTGGATTGAGTGTCGCGATTGGCTGCTGTCCGCCTGCGATGACGACCGCCATGGTTTCGCCGATTGCTCGCGAAAAGGCCAACAGAAACGCGGCCAGAATTCCTGAGAGCGCCGCCGGCACAACGACTCTTGCCGAGACATCAAATCGAGTGCTTCCCAACGCGTACGCCGCCTCCCGCAGACTTCGAGGAACCGAGCGAATCACATCTTCGCTGAGAGAGGCAATCAGCGGTGTCACCATGATCCCGACAACAATCCCGGCACTCAGTGCGTTGAATGTCCCGAGTTCCAGACCCAGTAGTCCGAGCGCGGGTTTGAGGATATAGGGTGTAATAAATTTCAGAGCAAAGAAGCCGTAGACGACGGACGGAATGCCAGCCAGAATCTCCAGAATCGGTTTTAGAATTTCGCGTTCGCGGGGCGAGGCGTATTCGCTCATGTAGATAGCCGCTCCAAGCCCGGAGGGAAGGCTTACAAGCGACGCGATAACTGCCACCATGACTGTTCCTGAGAGCAGCGGGATCACGCCGAATCGTCCGGCGGGTCCATCCACTGGCTTCCAATGAGTTCCTGTCAGGAATTCCCAAAGTGAGACCTGCTCAAAGAACGCCTTCTTGGCACCTGGCGCGTAAACGGCATTACCCAGCAGTACCAAAATGATGGCAGCCGTCGTCAACACCGACAGTGCGGCGCAAAGAAAAAGGACAACCTGAATCAGTTTCTCGTGGCGACGAGACACTCGCTGGCTGGCCCATGCAGGTAAAGTGGCTTTGGTCATATGCGGTAAGCTTAGCGTTTCCGGGCTGACGTGTCTCAAGTGAACGCCGGTGACATCGGCTTATGGGCTAAACCAGATCTTTAGGGGCATAAAAAGCCCGGCCTTTTGATGGCCGGGCTTCGCAACGGTTGTTACTTCTGGACGGCCGCTTCAAAAGCATCGCGACTTGTCTTCATCTGGTCGTCAGACAGATCAACGTAGCCCACTTTGCTGATCTGAGCAGTGCCTTCATTAAGGTAGAATCTGACAAAATCCTGCACCTCCTGGCGATCCAGGGATGACTTCTTGACGTAAATAAACAGTGGTCGAGAAAGCGGCTTATAGTCGCCAGCTTTGACGGCTTCTGGCGTTGGTGCAATGCCAGCAGCCGGATCATCCGTTGGGGAAATTTTCAGCGCCTTGACTTTGTCTTGATTTGAGAAGTAGTAGGCACATCCAAAGAATCCCATACCGCCTTTGGCTCCTGAGACGCCTGTGATGGTGACGTTGTCGTCGGCACTCGGGCTATAGTTTTCTGTGATGGCGTCTTCTTTTCCGTTGATCGCTTCTGTGAAGTAGTCGAACGTTCCGGATTCTTCGCCAGCCCCAAACAGTGCCAATGGCACGTCGGGCCAGGATGGATCGACGTCCTTCCATGATTTCACAGTGCTGCCTGGTTCCCAGATTTTCTTGAGCTGAGCAACCGTGATTGAATCTACCCAGTCATTTTCCGGGTTAACACAAACTGTCAGACCGTCGAGAGCGACAAGTAGTTCCAGTGTTTCAATGTTGTTCTTTTCGCAATCGGCTTTTTCCGAATCCTTGATGGCCCGCGATGCATTGGCGATGTCGATGCGACCAGCGATCATTTCTTTGAAGCCGGACCCTGTTCCCGTAACCTTAAGAGCAATTTTCACATCACTGAATTTGCTTTCGAACTCTTCTGCAACAGCAGCGGTGATCACTTTGACGGTGCTTGAGCCGTCGATCTGAATTCGGCTTGGTTCGGAAGAACTGGGCATGTCGCCATTTGCTGGGGCCTCAGCGGCCCCTGGGCTGTCTGTTTCAATAGAGCAACCAAATGCAAAAAATGCCAAAGCAGCAACCGCTGTGGTGGAAAACAATCTGCGGCTTAAATTCATTCCGCAACGCCCTTCAGTGAGAGTTTTTGTTCAGATATACCGTCGCAATTGCGACAACAGTGCTATTCAACGGGCTGATTGTTAAGATTTTGTGAACATTTGTGGCGGCCTTCTTTGAATCTGAAGGACGGCAGCACGATCAGGTTGTTGAATTGTTAAGATTCTGTAGGTCGACGCGAAATTCGCTCCCGCGTCCCATTTCGCTCTTAACAGAAATCGTTGCTCCGATCGCCTGACACAGGTGTTTAACAATGGCCAAGCCAAGTCCTGAGCCACCACGTTCGCGAGAGCGGTCGCGTTCCACACGATAAAATCTTTCGAAGATTCTTCCCAGCAAGTCTTCCGGAATCCCTGTGCCGGTGTCTCGGACGACAATCGCGGCTGCAGAATCTTTCGAGATCACTTCGACAAACACCGAACCGCCCGAATTTGTGTGCTTCAGGGCGTTATCAACCAGATTGCTCAGAATTGTCTGAAGCGCCTGAACGTCAGACGTGACAATCAGCTCGCTGTCGCCAGTCTGTAACAACCGGACGTTTTTCCCATCCGCGACAGTTCGGAAGCCTCGAAGGACCTCTTCTGCCAGTGAATCGACTGAGACAGGTTCCACATGAAGAATCTGTTGCCCGGATTCCACTCGCGCAAGTTGCAGCATGCTGAGAATTAGCTGCAATAGTCGTTCGGACTGTTCATCAATCTGTTTCAAAAATCGGTCGGCAGCCACTGGATCGGACAGTGCGCCACCCAGAAGAGTATCGGTGCAGGCCTGAATGACAGTCAGCGGCGTCTTGAGTTCGTGTGAGACCCCGCTTACAAAATCTCGTCTCATGGCTTCCAGTCGGCGCATTTCCGAAACATCCCGCACCACAGCCACTGCACCTGAATGGGGGCCTTTCAGGATCGGGATCGCGACAAGGACCAAATCCACTTGTTCGCGACTTGAACGGTATTCCAGCGTCTGGATTTGCGCGCCAGTCAATGCCTCGCTGACCGTATCAAGAAAGGCGGGCACTCGTATCGCTTCATAGAGACGATTTCCAACACCAATCGCGTTGCTGATTCCCAGCAGTCGGCGTGCACCGGTATTCAGGAAAACGATTTTTTGGTCACGATCGACCGCAACGACACCTTCAATCATCGAGTCCAGGACGGTTGTTAACAAATCGGCCGAAGAGCGTGCCATGCGTTCTGTGTTTTGTAGTCGGCTGATCTGATCGAGACGCTCCTCTTCGAGGTCATGCAAAGAATTGGCGACCTGCCCGAGTTCATCATCTCGGTCGGAGATTGTCAGCAGCATGTCTTCGCGCTGACTCGGATCAATCGACTGGTGAAGATTGAATGACATCGACTGAAGTGGCCCAACAATTCCTCCTGTAACAAACGCCATACACAGGATCCCGAACAGCCACGTGAAGATAGCCGATCGCATTGCGGCCGACTGGATCGGAGCAACTTCTTTGCGAATCGAATCCGGTGGTGTGAGCGACAGCAGAATTCGCACATCATCCGGGGCGGCATTTCTGTCTGTTACGTGGCCGATCGCCAGATAATCAAGTTTGTTGTCGCCAACGCGAATGTGTCGCAACGAGTGGCCTGATCGAATGGTTGCCTGAATGACTGATTGGATCGTAATGTCAGAGGGGATCACATCGTTCGATGGCGTTAATGATCGAACCGATTTGTCAATCAGCCACAAGCGGGTCTTTCCAACAAGCATTGTGGCCTGCCAGGCAGCCAGAACACTCGCCGGGTCTTTGCCCGTATTCAGGTCACCACTGATCGCACTGATAGCATTTTCCAAGGTTGCTTGCTGTTCCGTCACCGCGCGATTTTCCAGCTGACGATGGAGCATCACAAGCAGTCCGACCAGCGCAAACGCGGAAAGCAGGGCGTAAAGCCCTGTAATCTTCCAGAAAAGCCGTGATCGGATCCAACTCACCCAACACCTGATTTGAAGACTGCCACGCTGGTTTCAAAATGGACCGAGTGGCTGAGATGGCAGCGCCATTCGAAGATTTGTTGCGAACCGACAACGTACGCCAATCGGCATTCGTCGCCTCGTTCGGATGATACCAAGCGCCAGAAGTGATTCAGCAACTTGCTGGCTGGACTTCAGGAAGTTAACAAATCCTTCCCAAATGCACGGAACTTCCGACTCACCCGCCGCTCCGCGAATTGCCGGTTAACGATACCCGTAGGTGAGTCTGACGGCATTGGTCAGAACATCGGCTGGCGAAAATGTGAGGGGCGGGAGCCGGAATCGCCAAAATCACGGTTCATTTGTTGGCCTGAAAGGAGTTGCTCGATACGGCGAGCTTCGGAGGGCGGCATTTCAGCCAGCCGCCCACACCAGATGCGGAAATACTTCGCAGAGGCGATCCTTGCGGCGGATTGCATCTTGGGCCTTGCCCCGTAAGATTTCTGCCTTAATCAAATCTTAATAATCTGTTCTGTCGCGGCGGTGAACCTTGGGCAGTGAAACAAGCTCCAAATTTCTCACGCATTTCGTCGGTGGGCTTGGGATCTTCCTGCTGGGCATGAAGCACATGTCCGACGGCTGGATGAAAATGCCGGAATAGCTGACTGAACTGCGAAGTCAGGATGAGCCCAATCAGGCATTGTCTGATCGATTGAAGCATCGCGAACAGGTCCTGGATACGGTTCAGGATGAGGTCTCTGCTTACATCACAAATCTGCTGTCGGGCAACATCCCGCACGCAGTGGCTGATGAAGCGAGAAGGCAGTTGAGGATTGCCGACGAATACGAATCAGTCAGCGACTACCTCGCGAACCTGGGAAAGTTCGATCGAAAACTGCGTCGCGATGGACATCGGTTTTCTGTCGAGCAGCGTGCTGATCTTGACCAGTTGAATCAGTTTGCAGTGGACTATCTTGCTGCTGTCAACGCAGCTCATGCTGTGGCGAACAGGACCGTGATTGTGAAGACGGAACCATATTCTCGACGCCTGAAGGATGCGATCAAACAGTTTCGAAAGAAGCACATGGAGGAACTCTCAAAGGGAGAGATCGCGCCGGTTGTGACCGTCGCATTCATGGCTGCACTGAATGCCTATTCGCGAGTTCGCGATCACGTTCACAGCGTTGCTGAGGAAATTTCGGAAGAGAAATAGCCGATCGGTTCCCGAGTTGCTTTGTTGAGTCCACAATGCATCGCCGCGGCCGACGCCGCGCGACTGACGATTCACTCGTTGGGTGACGCTCGGTTCGAAAATTGGCTTGCGTAAGTTGGTGTGTTCTCGCTGGAAACTCTGATGACTGCTGAATTCCCCTCCACACGTCTTCGAAGAAATCGTCGCACGGACTGGTCGCGCCGGCTTGTTCGAGAGAACGAAGTCACTGTCAATGATCTGATCTGGCCAGTGTTCGTTGTCGAAGGAACCGAGCAACGAGTTCCTGTGGCATCAATGCCGGGCGTGACTCGCTATTCTGTGGATGTTTTTGTGGAGGAAGCTCGGAAAGCGGCAGACCTGGGAATTCCGGCGATCGCAATTTTTCCTGTCACGCCCCAGGAGAACAAGACTGCCGATGGCGAGGAATCGTACAACCCGGACAATCTTATCAGCCGCGCGATGCGTGCGGTGCGAGATGCGCAGATTGCAGTGGGACTCATTGCCGACGTTGCGTTAGATCCCTATACCACACATGGCCAGGATGGTCTTGTTCGAAGCGGCTATGTCGTGAATGACGAAACGCTTGAGGCATTGTGTCGTCAGGCCGTCAATCAGGCCAATGCGGGCTGCGATATCATTGCTCCGTCCGACATGATGGATGGCCGTGTTGAAGCCATTCGTCAGGCGCTGGATAAGGCTGGACATATGAATGTTCAGATCATGGCCTATTCTGCGAAATACGCCTCTGCATTTTATGGTCCGTTTCGAGATGCGGTTGGTTCAGCAAAGAATCTGGGTGGCGGAGATAAGCGAACATATCAGATGGATCCGGCCAACACGAACGAAGCTCTTCGCGAAGTCGCAATGGACATTGCTGAGGGGGCCGATATGGTCATGGTGAAGCCTGGTATGCCGTATCTGGATATTGTTCGTCGAGTCAAGGAATCCTTTGGAGTTCCGACCTACGCTTATCAGGTGTCGGGCGAGTATGCGATGATTTCGGCTGCGGCAAACAACGGCTGGCTGAATCGTGAAGCCGCCATGCTGGAAAGCCTGCTTTGTTTTAAGCGGGCTGGAGCAGATGGCGTCCTGACATATTTTGCTGTGGAAGCTGCAGAGATTTTGAGATAACCTTGAAAAAGTGACTTTGCTCCGTTGTTGGGCCTGCCTCGTTGTTCGCATGGTTGTCCCGGCAGGCAAGTGCGCCTTCATTCACGAAAGGCTGATGCCGTGCTCAATTTTCTCGGTCCGCCGCAAAGGACTTGTGCAGGTTACACGCGTCGAATTGCTCTTCAGGTCGGTGCATTTGGTTTTGGCGGGTGGAGTCTGGTTGATCTGCTGCGTGCAGAATCATCGGCATCAATTCGTAAATCCACAAAGTCGGTGATCAATATTCATCTGGATGGCGGTCCGCCTCATCTGGATACGATTGATCCCAAGCCCGATGCGCCGACGGAGATTCGCGGCGAATTCGATTCCATCGATACGGCCTTCCCTGGTTTTCGAATCTCAGAGCTGATGCCCAGGGTTGCCAGCATCGCCGATCGTTTTGCTTTTGTTCGATCGCTGGTGGGGTCAGCTGGAGCGCATGATGCGTTTCAATGTCAAAGCGGATTTGCCGACAGTGATCTTAAATCGATTGGCGGGCGACCAGCTTTCGGAAGTGTGCTCACCAGGCTGTTGGGATCAGGTAACGATAAGGCTCCGACGTTCGTTGACCTGATGCAGGGCAGGGCTCTGGTGCGAAAAAGTGCGAGGCCCGGATTTCTTGGACCTTCCTGCCAGCCGTTTCGGCCAGACATCACTCAGATGTTTCCGCGCGAACTGGAAGCCGGAATGAAGAATGAACTCGCACGCCTGGGTACAAATCATTCAGTCAGTCTGACGTTGAATCCACTATTGACGCAGGATCGTATTCACAGTCGCAACGCGCTGCTTGCCCGTCTCGATCATCTTCGTCGTGAATCAGACACGTCCGGGATGATGGATGCGATGGACAGCTTCACACAGCAGGCTGTTGGAATACTCCTGTCAGGCGACCTGGCATCGGCATTGGACCTGAATTCAGAAGACGCCAGGGTCCTTCAGCGATATACGGCACCGACATCAGAATCGGGACGGAAATCAACAACAAGTGAGGGGCCGGAATCTGTTCGCAAATTCCTTCTGGCCCGGCGACTCATTGAAGCCGGTGCCCGATGCGTGAGTGTGTCGATCAGTGATTTTGATACCCATTCTGACAATTTTCCCCGAATGCGAAATTTGATTCCAATCGTTGATCATGGCCTGCACGCATTAGTGACAGATCTCGAAGAACGCGGCATGCTGGATGATGTGTCGATCGTTGTCTGGGGTGAATTTGGCCGAACTCCTCGAATTGATACGAAAACGGGCGGTCGTCATCACTGGCCACAAGTTGGTCCGGCCTTGATGGCTGGCGGTGGCATTCGTGCCGGGCAGGTGATTGGAGCAACGGATCGCTGGGGTGAGAACGCCGTCTCTCGGCCGGTTCACTACAAGGATGTCTTTGCGACTCTTTACCGGAACCTGGGGATCGATGCGAGAACAGTGACCGTCAACGATCCAACCGGACGTCCACAGTTTCTGTTAGACGATGGCAAAGAAATTCAGGAGCTTGTGTGATTTGTCAGCGTTGATTGCCGTGGCATCAGGTCGGTTGAATGGCATTTTCTCAAAAGCTATTTCGTCATCGGCAATTGGTGGAATTGATGCAGAAGTTGGTTCACGCCAAAGAAGTAGAAATCAAGACGTAAGCACCAACTATGGACCGCAGGCGGTTCGTAGTTCACGGAGAAGGAGTTCTACATCAGAGATCGTGTTGTATCCGTGAAGAGCGATGCGAATGCGGCCAGCCTGATGCATGACGTGGATGCCTTTGGAAAGCAAGTGTGCATGGATCTGCTGAGCGTTCGCATGTCGGAAAGCCATGATGCCAGCGACATGATCGGTGCGATTTGGCGTGATCAGATCGACCGGTAATTTCGAAAGGCCCTCAAGGCAAACCTGCACGAGCGGATCGGCCTCCGCCGCGATATTTGTCACGCCTGTTTCGCAGATGTAATCAAGCCCCGCGCGGATGGCGTAGATGGCCGGGTAATTCGGCATGCCAACGGTAAAGCTTGCAGCGCCAGGTTTGCTGACTGCTTCCTGAAACCGCGTGGACCCAAACGCATCCGTCAGATTAAACCAGCCTCCCGCAGGAACGGTCCATTCGGCTGCTCGGCGAGAAGGAACTCCCACAAGTCCGCCACCATGCGATGCCAGAATCCATTTGTGAGTGCTGCTGATGATCAAATCGGCATCGCGAAGATCGAGCGGAATTCTACCAAGAGCCTGAGTCACATCGACCGACAACAGGGCAGGGGAGTGTGATCGAACGGCGTCAGCAACTTCCGGCAGAGAGACCTTGTAGCCATTAAAGAAGCTGACCAGAGATGTGTTGACCAGCCGTGTTTTCGATCCAAGCAGCGGAATCAGATCTTCTACATGCAGAGCCCAGTCGCGCGCTCTCCAGATTTTGACGGTCGCTCGACTCTCCTTCTGCAGCCATGGCGTGGCGCCGGCTGGAAAGTCGAGATCATTGACGACAATCTCATCGCCATCTTTCAATCGAAGTGCCATCGCGGCAAGATTGTAGGCTTCCGATGAGCATGAACAGATGGAAACTTCGGACGGCGTTAAGCCATACAACTCAGCAACGCGCGATTTCGCGCCTTCCCACTGAGCCGCATGATCCAGACGGCCATCCATGCCTTTTTGCTTGTCGTGGAAATACTGCTGCAGAGATGCTCCGACGGAGAGAGGTGGAATTCCTTCGGCAGCAGAATTCAGATAGGTCATCGAATCCAGCGAGGGGAAATTCTGATGTCGTTGCGCTGGCGTGAGCATACGTCGATCCTGTGAAAAAGTTCCGTCATTCTTCGTTTCCGATGCTTAAGCACCGGCTGTTGTAGCGAAACAAACGGGCGTTGTCTTTTCCACAGCCAGGCTGCGATGCACACTCCTCGAAACATGACCGAAACTCCGCACTCATGTTGGATTGCGCAAAGGGCTTTATCGCCGATATCTGGCCCATCACTATTGCGGGCGGCGGACGGTTGTGGAAATCCCGGCGGGATTCTTCACTTCCCGTTCTTGTCCGAAGAATTTGCACCTGAAGCCGCCGCGGCTGCGACTTCCTTGCGTGCGTTCTGCACGTCCGTTCGAAGTTTCGTAAAGAATTCTTTCAAATCCTTCTGCAGGGTTGTTGCCAATTTCCCGCTGCGGAGGGCCGCTGTTGTTGTGGTTCCCGCTTTGCCTGTCCGTTCCCAGAGTTTCAAGGCCTGTTGTCCGCCCGACGATTCATCCACTGCAATAATGTGAGATGTAATATAGACGGAACTCTTATCACCCGCGCGATCAATGCGTACTGCGACCAACATCACGGCCACTTCATTGCTGATCAGGCTTTCTTCAATCTTTAGTCGTTCCAGAATGTCGTTCACTTCGGAGCGAATGGTCCCGGAGACGACTTCATAAGGATCGGACGATCGCGATGTGACATAGGCCACACGAATTTTCTTCAGCGCAGCCAATCTCTTCTTGCCGTCAAGAGTGTCGGAGACATCAAGGATATCCTCCTGTCGTTCACGGTCGATATTGTTCTCCATATCGCGTGGAGGTGCGATCAATGGGCTTAAAACAATCGGTACTTCTTCGAGTTCTGAAAGTCCCTGGCGAATGTCGTCGCACGACATGGCAAAATTCAGGGCCTGAGCGTTTCGCTCCTTGTAGGTCATTGTGTTAATACCAAGAACTTCGCCTTTGCGGTTCAGCAAAGGGCCACCGCTATTACCGGGCGAAATTTCCGCATCCGTCTGAATCCATGTTCCTGCATGGCCCATCAAATGAATTTCTTCCTCCAGCGCTTTTGATGTTCGAATTGCACTGACAACGCCCTGAGTGATCGACATGTCGAGCCCCAGCGGTGCTCCAATGGCGACGCACTCAGTGCCCTGGGCGGGCATATTTTGTGCAAGCGGAATGGCAAGAAGCTGCTGGTTGCATCTGGACGGATCAAACTTCAGAACCGCAATGTCTTTTTGATGATTCATGTAAAGCACGCCGTCGATTTCAACGCGCTCGTTATCCGAAAATTCGATCCAGGCACGAGTGCCACCCGCAATTACGTGATAGTTCGTGACAACAATGCCTGAAGTATTCAACACAAAACCGCTGCCATGTCCGACACCACCAAGGCTGGAAACGTTGACTCTGACAACTGCCGGCTTGACTCTGGCAAAGAGCTCTGGAATAGGAAGTTCCGTTGTTGACGGAGTCAGGAATCCCGTGTCCGAAGTTGTCGGCGGCGGAGTCAAACTTGTTGTCGGCACGGACCCATTTTGAACAGCCGCACCGCTGTTCGGCGACGTCATCTCAGATGGAGCAGGGATTGTGGATGAAGCCGCGACACTCGGTTCAGCATTAGTTGAAGGGAAGGGAGTCGTCGGAGTGACATCAGATGCATTGGCGGTGATTCCAGCAACAGCGGAATTGCCACCACTTGAATCGGAATTACTTTGTCCAATGCCGGGTGTTGATTCGGCTGTAGTTCCATTTGTGCTTGAGGGAGCGTTATCGCTGTTCGTTCCCGCTGCTTCTGAGAGCGGATCCGCGTTTTGAGCGACAGCGGTTTCGTCAGAATTTCGATTCACCAACTTGTCTACAAGAAATAATCCGCCGCCACCAATAAGCAAGACACCCAGAGCGGCCCCGGCGAGTATCTTCCACGGACCAGCATCAGGTGTTGTGTATCGAGAAGGATCCGGAGCTGGGCGGGTGGGTTCGGGGCGCGCGGGTTGTGGACGCCGAGATTCGGTCCTGGCTGGAGGACGTGGGGCCGGACGTTTTGCTGGTTCACTGACTGGTGTTGCCGGTGGTCTGCGTTGTGGCGGATCGGGAGTATGAACTCCAGGGACAGCCACGACGTCCAAGCATTTCGGGCAACGGATTTTCTTGCCGGCGTGTTGGTCGTCGACTCGCAGTTGCGTTTCGCAGGATTGACATTGAACAACAATGGGCATTCAGCACCCCGAGCCAAGGTGTTTCAGGACGAATCGTGCATCCCTGCATTGACTAAAAATCAGCCGATTCTTATCGGTAGCGTTGTGGTCGATGCGGGCACTATGCCTTGTGTGGTCAGAAACGAGGTATTACTGAGCGACCGAATAAGCGGGCGGGATGCCCGCGCTCCGGGAGCGCGGACGTCTCGTCCGCTTGTCAGTGCCTCATTCCATGCCACGTGAAGAATAGTGCTTTGTCAGGATTTGAATTTGGGGTCGTTAACTTTAATTGAGGTCCCTGCGCCTGGCAGACATGCGAACTTCGCAAGATCCACAGCTTGCAACCCTGATCTTAATCCTGACGGTGCACTAGTGTACGGTTTGGCTGTGGGACGAACAACACTTTCGCCTTAGTGACGTACGGATTTGAGAATTGAACGCCTGTTCTGTGTTTCAGGATTCGTCAAACGGCCCAAATTAGCCGGGCATCCGCCTGTTTTCAGAAATCGGTGACGTGTCCCGGGCTCGGCTGGATACTTGTCTGTAGCGAAAGTGGTCAAGGTTTTTGTCCGGTTTTTGTAAGGATCTTGAAAGCCATCACCCGGACCGCTTGCGCTGTTCCGCTGAAGAGGGCTGCCATTGGGCGTTGCGTTGATCTGCTGGTAAATCTTCAACCGCCGCTCTTTCAACGACGTCCATGGGTCGAAAATGGGGTATCGCGTTTTCGAATCTTCAGCAACACTTCGCATTGTGAAAACCGGACGATCCGATTCAGTCTTGGTGGATTGTTCAAAGTCTGCTGCCCCAGGAAGGGGTTCAGCAATATCGTCAGGGAATGGACATGCGACGGCTGCTGCAAATTCCAATGCTGATCATGGCATTGCTTTTGATCGGCGGTATCGGGCTGCACTTGCTCACTGGGCAGCCACTGCTCGACTGCTTTTACGAGTCCATTATTCTGCTGACGACTGTTGGCTGTCGTGAACCGGCACCGCTGACAGACGGCACTAAAATTTTCATCATGGGATATCTGATCTGCGGCATTGGTGTTGTGACCTACGGTGCCGTTCAGTTTGGTCAGATTCTGATGAACACAGATCTGCAGGCTCTGCTGGAGCGACGACGCATGGAAAAAGACATCAGTCAACTGAAGAATCACTTCATCGTTTGCGGTTTCGGACGCATGGGAGCCACCCTGTGCGAATATCTTGAGACGCGTCATCAGCCGTTTGTTGTCATTGATGATAACCCCGCCGTCTTCGACGAAGACTTTCGCGTCAAACGCTGGAAGTATATCTGTGGCGACGCATCGCACGATGAAATTCTGACTCGTGCTGGTGTTTGTACCGCTCGTGGATTGACCACAGTGCTTCCGACAGATGCCGACAACTTGTACGTTGTTCTTTCAGCTCGCCTTCTTTGTCCAAAACTTCAGATCATTGCTCGAGCCAGCGACGATCGGGCGGCTCAGAAAATGATGCAGGCTGGGGCGACTCGCGTGATGAACCCGTTGAGTTCCGGCGCTATTCGAATGGCGAGGTTTATGCTCTCGCCCAGCATCGAAAACTTTGTGGAAGTTGCCGAATCAGAAGGCGTGGATTGGGAAATTGCAGATGTGCAGGTGCCCGCTCATTCGATTCTGGTTGGGCTGAAGCTCAGCGAGTCTGGGCTGCGAGATTCCGGAATCATGCTGCTTGGTGTTCGAAAATCGAATGGCCAGAAGATCTTTCCTCCTCCTGGAAACCTGGTGATTGAGCCGGGTGACAGTCTGTTTGCTTTCGGAAGCTCGGAAGGTGTTGCCAAGCTGACTGCTCAGCTGGAAACCACACGCGACTAACAAGGGCGTTGCCCTTGACCCTGTGGCCTGCCGGCCCGTTACCAGGGAAGTCGCTCACGTTGTTCGCTTGCTGCGAGATGTGTACGACGCTTTCGTGAGCTTACGCAGAACCAGGCCCACGGAAGTTGATTCGCGCCAATCGCCTGCCGGCCCGTTACCAGGGAAGCCGCTCACGTTGTTCGCTTGCTGCAGGATTGGCGCGTGAATTCGGGAGCATGATTACTGCTGCAGGCTTGTCAGCTGACGAATTCCCGACTTGGCAAGATCGAGCATCGCGTTCAGCGTATCCTGATCAAACGGAGCACCTTCTGCTGTGCCCTGGACTTCGATAAATTTACCGGAGCCTGTCATGACAACATTCATGTCGACTTCGGCGGTGCTGTCTTCTTTGTAGTCCAGATCCAGCACTGGATTTCCATTCACGACTCCCACACTAATTGCTGCGACGGAATCCAGGAGAATTGGTCGAGCTGACTGAATTTGTTTCACGGCTTCCGCTAATGCAATAAATCCGCCCGTGATACTTGCCGTTCGAGTTCCACCGTCGGCCTGAAGAACATCACAGTCGATTGTAATGGTATGTTCACCCAGAGCTTCGAAATCAACAACGGCTCTCAAGCTGCGTCCGATTAATCGCTGTATTTCGGTTGTGCGGCCATCCACTTTGCTGCGATCTCGCTGTTTACGAGGCGAAGTGCTGCCCGGCAACATATTGTATTCGGCAGTTACCCAACCAAGCGACGGCACTCCCTCGACTCGCGATTTTCGCCAGGGCGGAATACTCTTTTCGAGGCTGGCTGTGCAAAGAACCATCGTGGAGCCTGCTTCAAAGAGCACGCTGGCAATTGAGGTTTTGGTGAAGCCTCGTTTAATTGAGATCGGGCGCAGTTGATCAGGAGTGCGGTTGTCGTGGCGAGTCATGGGGAAGGCTTTGCTTGATCTTGGCTTAGTTTTGATGGTGAGCCTGGTCGGAAAATCTTGCGGTGAAGCGAGGAGGAATGTATGGGGACTCTATAGTCGTCTTTCTCCGCCAATTGGACACATGATCCTGCCAGAGTGAAAGGCGACTTTTCCGACCGTTATTTCCTGATCGCCGCAAAGAGGGCCGGAAAATAGCCATCTGGAGGCAATTCGGCCAGCGGCAGCGTTGCATCGTTTGGGCCTTATGCTCAACATGAAGTGTTCTGTAATCCGCAAAATTGCCATCGCGTGTGTCGTTTCTGCGGCGAAAACCTGTTTCCTCTTGCTTCCGGAATGCTGTCTTTGAGACACTCCGGATTCAAAATTTCCGGTTTGACGTGGGCAAGTTTGTTTTTCCACGTTGTGAAGACATCTGTTGGGGTTTCGATCTATGGTTCGCCTGAATCCTCTGGCAATCGCCGCAACTCTTTGCGTGGCTTTGGTTTGTGGCGGAGGGTCCGTTGCCGCTCAGGGGTTGATCTTCAGCCTTCCAGAAGATGGCATGGCTGTCGAATACGAGGGCACTCTGACACAGTCCACTGGCCCCGACGATCAGTCGCCTCTGCAATGGACCTGTGAACTAAGCATCAAATCCGTCGGAAAGGAAGAGGCCGAGTTTGAAGGAGTCACTCAGCCATGTCGTTGGCTGGAAATCAAATCCGTGACAGGAAAAGCCGGAGCGGCGGGAATTGATCCTGGCCCTGTGGGATCTCGAATTTACAAGGTCCTGGTTCCAGAGAGCAAGATTATCGGCGAATGGAAAGATGCGGATGGGATTCCCAACGAAATGATTCCAATCGTCAAGGGATTTCGAAGACTCGGAGAAGAGGCTGTTACACCGATCGCCACTCATGCGATCCGGTTCTATCCGACAATTTCATTGCTCACCAGCTATCACGATCCGGAAACCGTCGCCACTGCGGATACGCCAGAAACCCTTCTTCAGGGGCGGTCGATCACTGCCAGTCGTATGCGAGGAAAGATGGTGATGGAAAGTCAGAAAGTGCGATCCACTAACGAAGCCGAATATTGGGTTTCAAAGGATGTCCCATTCGGTTTGGCTCGCTGGATTGTGACCATCACGTCCGACGAAAAAGATTCAGCGGCCCCTGTGTCTGAGTTCAAGCCCACGACAATCAAGAAAGTCGACATGAAGCTTCGCAGAATTCGCGAGAACGCCGAAAGCGAACTGGTGACTGAATAGGCATCGCTGTTGTCGATACGGTGGCGTGATTTTAGCGCATCTCGTCGGAGGAGAAATCCTCCAACTGCGATGGATAAAGTTGGTGCGGCATCAGAAGAGATTCTTCCTCTTCGGGAAGCCATGCCCCCTGCAGTCGCTGGGTTCCAATCGACTTGAAGAGCAAATCCCCGCGACCCAGCAGTCTCTCAGCTCCTCCGGATTCCAGTGCGACGCGAGACTCCAGAGCAGTGCTTACGCGCAGAACAACTCGGCAATCGATCAGCGACCGAATTGACGGGCTGAGAACCTGAGTGCGAGGCTGTTGAGTTGCCAGGATCAGGTGAATTCCGGCCGCGCGGCCGACTTGAGCGATCCGCTGGAATTGATGTTCGATCGCTTGTTTCTCGGATCGATTTCCGGCGATCAAGTCTGCGTATTCGTCACATATGCAAAGAATGCGGGGCAGGGCAGCGCCTGTCTTTCGCACATGGTCCGCTAATGAAGCGGAACGTGATTCTGCGAGCATGGCATTTCTTTCAACCATGATCTCAACGAGTTCCCCAAGAATTTCGCTCACGTCGCGATCGTTGCCAGGCACAACGACTGGCCGTCGGAGAAATGGTGAGCCGGCCATGAATGGAAACGCATTCTGCTTTGGATCAATCAAGAGCAGTTGCAGCGTTTCGGGAGTGTTGGTCTGCATCAATGCAGCCACGGCAGCTCGAAGCCACTGCGACTTTCCACTTCCGGGAGTTCCTACGACAAGCAGGTGGGGACTGACGACTGCCAGATCACACCACACCAGATTGCCGCTGAGATCAAGCCCCACTGGTACCTTTGGGCATCCGAACAAACGGTCGATAGCTGGCAGATGCATCATCAATTCAGAGAATGGAAACGCGCGGCGATTCGGATTCGCCAGATCGACTGCAATTGCGCCTTCGATTGTGCTTAACACTGGTTCGCTCGACAGCCCCATGTGCAGCTGTAATTCCGACGCAGCTGTCAGAACTTTGCTCTGACGAATTCCGGACTCCGGAAACAGAAAGAACCGGACGAACGTTGGCCCGATTGCTGGCGACTTGATTTCGCGACATGGCGCGCCGAATCTGCGAAGTGCACGGAGCATTTTATCGCGATTCTCTACCAGCCACTCGTTCGACGGGCCAGATTCCTGTTCGGGCTTTCGTACGATCGATGGAACAACGGTTTTTGAGGGATGAACCCACGTTTGTTCATTTGCAGAATCCGCCGGGCTGAACGCAGGATTGCCCGATGGTGCCAGGTTTGAAGGACGGCCAGCCGGTATAACTTTAGACACTTCTTGTTTGGAGCCTGATTCACCAGTTACACCTGCAGTACTGCCAATAAGGTCCATCAGTTTCGACTGGGCGTCTGCAATCTGAATGCTCTGAAACAGAGTTTCGTGTCGGCCGGGCAGGAAGCTGACGACTGCGATGGCAGACGATGTCTTCGCTGGATTCATTCCGTTCAGCATCAGGTGATAGAGGCACACCTGAGCCAGATCGATCACGGGTGATGTCTGGCCGATCTTCCATTCCAGCACGCACCAGGCATTTGTAACCGGATGACGAAGCACAGCGTCGGTTTGACCAACCAACGCCACAGGTTCTGACCAGTTTGGCTGTTGAAGATCAAGAACGACTGGGCGTTCGACCCAGAACGAATCACTCTGGCTGGCCGATCTGGTACCGTTATCAGTGATCTGCCACCAGAGTTCAGCCAGCCATTGAGCGGCATCCTGAATTGCGGTCCAGAGATCCATCACCTGATCGCCATGTTCGCGAAGCGAGGCCGATTGAGTGGTCAGGAGCGGGCCGAGCAGTTGATCATAAGTATGCTCAACAAGAACCCGCTTCCATTCCGAAAGATCAGGTTCGAGATCACGAACGACGGATTCCAGATTGCAGGCGGAGTCGTCTCGCAGCAGTTCGCTGATAACTCGATGGAACATTGTTCCCAGCAAAGCAGTCGAAGGCGAGCCATCGCCAGACGGTGCTCGCCCTGCGGCCTGCTGCAGCGCTTTGCGTACTTCAGAAACAGTCAGCGTGATTGTCATAGGAGATCTCTGCTGTTGAAAACGTGATTTGTTGGCGAGCGGCAGGGCGTCAGCCCTCCGTGTCAGTCATGTCGGCTATGCTTGCAGAGGCAAACGCGGAGGGCTGACGCCCAACCGCTCGCCATTTTGATTATCGATTTGACTCGTCGAAACATGCGCCACTTGTACGAACGGAAAAGATCACGGGTTGCTTGCCGTCGAGAACTCGAAACAGATCTGTTCGTTCTGAAGCGGCCGAGATCAATTCTGAGGTTGATCGATTCAGCAGCGTCGATGCATCTTCGGCTCGACAGATGCGTCGTTCATTCAGAAGCTCCTGCAGTCGCTCGATAGTTGATGGCTGATCGAATCCAGTGCCCGCGGCGGGAATAGTCAGGATCTCGGCCAGTTCGGCCAGCGGTTCTGGCAGTTGCTTTCGGAGCCACTCGATGACCGTCCGCACAGCGACGTTTTCACCACCGAATGAGAGATCTCCGGCTTTGACGTCTGCAAGCAGTTGCTTTAGTGCATCCAGAGCCGCGATCGCTTCAGGACACACTCGATGATAAATCCCGCCGTTCACTTCGATCTGACGCAAATGATTTAGTGATGCAACGGCATTGCGACTGATGGGGCTTCGTTCGTCCTTGAGGAGAACCAGCTTGTGAATGTTGAGTTTGTCTGGAAATCGCTGGTTGATCTTTCTTAGCTGAGCCGAAAGTCGAATCGAAGAATCGTCACAGATTTTGATCCCGACTCGTCCCTCGCCATCGGGAGCCGCAATGACAAAATCGACGATATCGTCGTGTCCCGGGTCCGATGCAATCTTCCAGTCAGGATTGCTCAGATGAACCAGAAGGGAAATGCTGTCACGAAGTGTGTTGACAGATTTCTTTGGATCGTTGTCGCGGCTGGCTGCCTCCAGTCGGCGTTCCCACTCATCGCGCATTTGGTCACGGCCGACGGGAAATCCGGTGGCATTGTCGCGTTTGTTTATGGGTGATCGACCGGAGAGTTCATCAAATCGACGAGCCGCATCATCGAGAAGTCTTCGCGGAGTTGTCCCTGTCTTGCCGACAAACGACTGGATATCGTGATCGGTCAGCGGCCAGATTCCCTGGGCGATCGAAGGTCTGATATTCGCAACACCTGCGGCTTGCAGACGATGGGACACCAGCAGCGAAGCCAATTCGGCATTGAGCGGATTGAGCGACTCCGTCCCATATCCGCAGATACGATCGCGCATCGGCTCAGGCATCGCCCTGACCACGTCATTGTACAGCGAAGACTGCATGCACGAGATGATGACCAGATTGTTATCCGCGTCGTGAAGTTGGCTGATCAGTTGACCAAAGGTGAAGATCGACGATTTGTCATCGGGTGTTGTTTGCAGGGCCTCAACCTGATCGAAGCAAAGCACGAGTGGCATGCTGGAGCCAGCCAGTTTCATCAGATCAACGAGAAATCTTGAAGCCACATTCTCTGGATGATCTTCTGTGTCTTCGGCTGCGACGCCAAGCCTTTCCATCGCTGCGGGTGTCAGTGCATCGCCGCGGAGCCACGCCATCACATCGAGACGATGTCGGCGAGCGACAAGGTGAGTCAGTACTTCGACGAATGCTGGTGAAATGCTTTCGCGAAGACACAGTTCAGTCAGAAGGTCTCTGCTGTCTTCGAGACGCTCGTCTCGGAAATGTTCCCACCATAGTGCAATGTGTCCATCGCCATTATCGACCTCCATGATGCGAGTCAGCACTAATCGCTCAAACTGATTCGGACCGCCAACTTTACGAAGAAGGTCATCCGCCACCCGGCGACGAACATGACGGGCCAGTGAAGCGGCGTTGGTATCCAGACGAACGTAAGCAAATGCCTGTCGAGGCTTTTCCAGTGTAGGATGTGCGAGATCGTCCGTCAGTCGTTTACGCAGCCGTCCGATGAGATGTGTTTTTCCGCTGCCGGGGGCTCCCTGAATAATCATCCCAGCACTGCCCGAATTTGAACGGGAAGAATCGACTGCGGAGCAGCAGGAGTCGAAGACGCGTTGATGGATCCGAGAAACGTCCGCGTCGTCATTCGTGGTCTTCCAGGGGTCACCAACGATGGAGCCGCGAAATGGATTCGGCATGCTGGAGAGTGAGTCGTCGAGGTTCTCAGACGTTGGGTCGATCATGACTAGTTCCTCCAGAGCGAAATGGTGTTGTAGAAGTTCCCCTCTTCATCGCGGAGCAGCAGGGCCCGTTCGTCAGGCGTGATCAGCTGCGGTCGATCGTAGCGATGAATCGCAAATCGCTGCCGATAGACGGCATCCAGAACGGCTGCATCGAAGTCTGAACCAGGCAAGTGAGCGTCGAGTTCCCGGCGGAGACTGGCGATATCAACCATGTCGCCCTGATCGACTCGAGGATTAACAGTTCGCATCGCCTCCAGCAGACGTTCATCCTGCGTTGCGGCTGCGGACACTCTTTCAGTGGAACGAGACGAATTTCGATCCTGCTTGTCGGCTTCGATTTCGTGCAACTCCAGATTTGCAAACGAAACTGTCGATCGGAGAATGTCCTCAAAAGGAGTGCCAAGTGTCTCGGCGACATTCTTCAAAGCGTCTCTCAGGTAGTCCGAGAGATCGGGCTTGAAGAAGCTGACCATCCTTGAAGCTGCTTTGGATTGCTTCACGCCAATCCGTGGCGGGCAAACATGGGCTTCGCCGGTTTGCAGCATTTCGCTGAGCATCATCTCGACAACGGCGGCTGGCACTGAAGCCAGAGTTTTCAATTTCGAAACTGACTTGATGACATCGGCCTCGGACTTTGGTCCGCCTTGGAGTTCTCGAATCAGACAGACTCGAGCAAACTCAATGGGTGCTTGCGTCCAGAATTGCGGCTTCTTTTTGACGTCTGGATATTGCCAGAGTTTACCCTGTGCGACTTCTTGTTTCAGTAGTTCCTCAGCGACATCGGTGTCTGGACAACTGGCCTTGGGAAGCTGCTTCAGAATCTTCGCAGTGACCTGAGGCCCATCGAATTGCTGAAGTGCCCGGTGAAGCAGCTCAATGCCTTCACGTCGAGCGGCTGCTTTTTCTGCGGCTTCTCGTTCGAGGTCGGCGGGGGCAGGTTTCTGGCAACTAATGAGCGGCCTGGTCTTACTTTTCTTGCCCCCTGCGGCAGTGACTGCGGGCCACTCGTGGATTTGCTCGGCTTGAATCATCTCATCCAGCAGTTCCTCTTTGGCAAACTTAGAGAGTTCTCCAAACATCGCTTTGGGGAGTGCTTTAAGTGCGTCGGACCGAGTCTGCGGCGGTCCTTGAAGCTTTCGCGTCAGACAGACCTTTGCAAAGTCTGTCACGGACTGATTCCAAAACTGAGGTTTGCCTTTGACACTCGGATATTGCCAAAGTTTGCCCGCCGCAACTTCCTGCTGAAGGAGTTCGTCCGCGACATCAAGCTTCGGGCGGCTGGCCTTGGGCAGCTGCCCGAGGATTTTCGAGGCGACTTGCGGCCGGTCGAATTGCTGAAGAGCTCGGTGAAGCAACGCGGCGATGTCGAGCGAGACTGCAGCGTCGGGAATCATCGTGGGACTGGACATTGGGAAATTCCTCCAGAGGGCGATCGATGATGGACTTTGCTCTTTCAGCATACTTAGGGGTGGTGGTGGTGCAATCGAACGGGGAAGAATTTTGTCGAAGTTAACGACTTTGCCGGACGCTTCTTATCGGGAAACATGGCGGGTGGAGGTGTTTGCCGATCTGAGGAGAGATCGGCCAACGTAGCCCGACCTGTCTCAGGTCGGGGTTCTTGCATTTGCGATGAGCGGAGGCAGGTCGGGTGCGGGGCAATTGGGATTGAGCCGTTTTTTAGCGGAAGTCTTAGCAGGTGGGCGCATTTGTCGACCTGGGATCGATAGGCCTACGGAGGAATTCAAGCCAAACACGGGCAATCGCAACGAACGGCTTGTCAGCGAGTTGGGGCGGCGATATCATCCGCGTTTCGATTTTTCCGGCCCGTTCTGCGCGCAGAGCGGACAGTGGCTCGCATGTCACGTCGGTATTAGTCACAAGTCCTTTTGCGAAAAGGACTTGAGTAATCTTGTTGTCGCCTTTGCTGTGCGATGATGGGTCCCTTAGTCGCATTAAAAGTAGTTTCTTCGTCGTGTTTGAAAACATCACACAAAGTCTGGGTAAGGCCTTTTCGGCTTTTCGGGGAACCGGAAAGATCACGGAAAGTAACATCCGCGACGGTATGCAACAGGTTCGAACGGCCCTGTTGGAGGCCGATGTTGCGTATGATGTTGTTCAGGATTTTGTGAAGCGGGCGACGGAAGAGGCGATTGGCGAAAAGGTTCTGAAATCGCTGCGTCCGGACGAGCAGATCGTCGGGATTGTCCATCAGCAGCTCATCGATCTGATGGGGCCGGTGGATCACTCGCTGACGATTAAGCGAGACGGCATCAGTATTATTATGATGTGCGGTCTGCAGGGTTCGGGGAAGACCACGACCTGCGGAAAGCTGGCTCGGAAGCTCAAAGAAGAGGGTCATGCGCCATTTTTGGTGGCGGCCGACTTGCAGCGACCTGCGGCGATTGAGCAGTTGAAAGTGATCGGCGGCCAGATTGGCTGTCCGGTTTATGCGGAAGACCCCAAGACCAGCAATCCCGTGCAGGTCTGCAAAAACGGGGTGAAGGAAGCTAAGCGAGTCGGTGCGAAGGTCGTGATTCTCGACACCGCCGGCCGTTTGCACGTCGACGCGGCTCTGATGAAAGAGTTGCAGCAGATTGATAACAGCGTGGGGCCGGATCAGGCTCTGCTGGTCTGCGACGCGATGACTGGTCAGGATGCGGTCAACAGTGCAAAAGCCTTCAATGAGGCTCTTGAGTTGGACGGCGTGATTCTGACAAAGCTGGACGGCGACACTCGCGGCGGGGCCGCTTTGAGCGTCAAAGCTGTGACCGGCGTGCCAATCAAGTTCATTGGTGTTGGCGAGCAGCTGGATAAGCTGGAAGAGTTCCACCCGGACCGAATGGCCGGTCGAATTCTGGGCATGGGCGACATTGTGTCGCTGTTTGAGAAAGCTCAGAAGGAATTCGACGAAGAGGACATGCTGCGTCAGCAGGAGAAGATGCAGCAGGGTAAGTTCACTCTGGAAGACTTCCGCAAGCAGATGCGGCAGATCAAAAAGCTGGGTTCGATGCGTGAAATCATGAAGATGATTCCAGGCATGGGGGCCGTCGTTGATCAGCTGGGTGACATGAATCCAGAAGATGACATGCGTCGCATTGAGGGTATCATCAATTCGATGACACCCAAAGAGCGCCAGAATCCGGACATTATTGATCGGGGTCGTCGAAATCGAATTGCTTGTGGTAGCGGCGTTTTGCCAGCAGATGTGAATAAGCTGCTGAAAGACTTCGGTTCCATGAGCAAAATGATGCAGGGAATGTCGAATCTGGGGCTTCGGGATCGGATGAAGGCTGTGAAAGGCCTTGCGGACGGTGGATTTATGAATCCCGGTGCCGAGCTGTTAGATAAGAAGATGCGAAGTGCTCGCGGGCCGCTTGATAAGGATCAAGCTCGCGAGAAGAAGAAGAAACAGAAGAAAGAAGCACAAAAAGCGAAGAAAAGGAACCGAAAGAAGTAGGACCATATTTGCGGTAGTGTTGTGAAGAAAACTGAACCGGCAGATTCTGCCGGACTATGTGAATTTGCAGCATGGTGCAACCTTTCTCTTTCGTGGTTCCGGTTCGTTGCAGATTCATGGATGGTCGTCGGTCGGGAATCCACTTTTCGCCTGCCGTTGGCCGTCGATAAGATCATTCATATATTTGTCCTCTGGAAACCTTAGTCCGTTGACAAAATCACAACTTCAGACCGCGTTGTGATGAGTCGGCGATTGTTTTTGTCAGTTCAGGAGTAGCAATGGCTGTTCGAATTCGTATGAAGAAGATGGGACGCAAGCACCGTGCGTTCTTCCGCATCTGTGTGATGGACTCGCGCGTTCAGCGTGACGGCAAGGCGATCGAAGAAGTTGGCTTCTACGATCCATCCATTCAGGATAAGGCCGCTCGCGTAAAATTGAACATTGAGCGAGTGGATTACTGGATGTCCGTAGGCGCTCAGCCAAGCGAAAAAGTGAACGCACTGATTCGTAAGGTGAAAATGAACAAGTTTGGAAAGGCTCAGGCCCCACCTCCGATGCTTGCTCCTAAGGTGAAGGAAGTTGCCGCTCCTGCTGCTGAAGAGCCTGCAGAAGCACCAGCTGCCGAATAGTGTCGGAAATGGTCGCTGAGCAGCTCTGTCGGATGCCGTCAGGCTTCCAATTCATTGGACTGGGACCAGTTCAACTACTTAGCGGCGACTGCTTTTTGGGCTTCGGCTGTGATGCGGTTTGATATCCTCACCCTGTTTCCGGAGATGTTTGAGGGATACCTCGGACAAGGTCACCTGAAACTGGCGATAGAACGCGGTCTGGTGGATATCCAACTGCATAATTTTCGGGACTTTGCTCCCGGGAAGCGAAAGCAGGTTGATGACAAGCCTTACGGCGGTGGTCCGGGGATGTTGTTAATGTGTCAGCCGGTGTTCGACTGTGTCGAAACCGTGCAGGCTCAGTGTGAACAACCCGGGCGTTTGTTGATGATGACCCCACAGGGTCGAAAGATGGATCAGAAATTGGTTGAGGAACTCGCTCAGGAGCCTCGACTGCTGCTGCTCTGCGGACGATATGAAGGTTTTGATGACCGCATTCGTCAGGGGCTTCAGCCAACTGAGATTTCCGTGGGTGACTTCATCTGCAATGGTGGAGAGGTCCCTTCGATGTTGATCGTTGACACCGTGATTCGGTTGATTCCCGGTGTGCTGGGTGACGAAACCAGTAGTCGATATGATTCGTTCAGTAACGCCGGTTTGTTGGAGCATCCGCAATTCACGAGGCCTCGTGATTTTCGCGGTATGACGGTACCGGATGTTTTGTTGAGCGGAGATCACGGAAAGATCGACGAATGGCAGAGGGCTCAGAGCTTGCAGAGGACGTCGGAACGGCGTCAGGATCTGCTGGATTAACGTGATTCACAGCGATGTAGTTCAGTTTTGGTGTTTTGTTTCTTGAGCGCACAAGGCTTGCTTCCTGGGGAAGCAGACAGAGTGAGCAGTTTTGAAGCTTCGGGCGGTAGTCCGAAATAGAGTCGAGGGGTTGTACCCCTTGCAGGTTGAAAGGAACCCAGTCATGCGAAATAGTTTGATCCTTGCGGTCGAGAAATCGAGCTTGCGGGAGAAGCCACTGCAGTTTGCAGTTGGTGATAGTGTTGAAGTCCACACGCGAATTCTGGAAGGCACCAAAGAACGCATCCAGGTTTTCAGTGGTGTTGTCATTGCACGCAGTGGCACTGGTACTGGTGAGCTGTTTACAGTTCGTCGTATCGTTCAGGGTGAAGGTGTTGAACGAAAGTTCCCTGTTAACTCTCCAAAGATTTCTCACATCGAAGTGAAACGACATGCACGCGTACGCCGTGCGAAGTTGTTTTATCTTCGCGATCGAACTGGTAAAGCGACTCGCCTTAAAGAGCGTAAGGCGAAGCCATGGGAAATTCAGGTCAACGACTCCGCGAATTGATTTTATTCGCTGAAGTTGCGTAATGATTTGAAACTGAACTACGATGGGCGACAGCCTGAACCTTGGGTTCCTCAGGCTGTCGCCTTTTCGCTGCGCGGTGTGCTTGCATTTCTGCGTGAACCGTTTTTCGTGTTTCACTTGAGCGAGTGCCATTGTGAAAAACCTGTTTCGCAAACTACTTGGTGATCGAGGTGAACGAGCGGCGGTGAAATTTCTGAAGTCGCTGGGGTATAAGATTCTTGCTAAGCAGTATCGAAATGACTTTGGTGAAATCGACATTATCGCTCAGCATGAGGGTGCCTCAATTTTTGTGGAAGTTAAGACTCGGACTTCAACCAACGATGGCCTGCCGTTTGAAGCTGTCGATCGGCGTAAGCAGGAGAAGCTGACGCGGACAGCGCTGGCGTGGCTGAAAAAGTATGGTCGACTTGAACAGCGGGCCCGCTTTGACATTGTCTCGATTGTGTGGCCCGATGAAGCCGGCGATCCGCAACTGACACACTACCCCAACGCGTTTGAGCCGACCGGAAAATGGCAGATGTTCAGTTAGGCGACCGCCACAAGAGAACATCCCTTCTGACAAGCGCGAAGCGCCAGCAAGTGAATGGGGGAATGCTGGTGGTTTCCTTGTTGTAGAGGGCATCATTTCATCCTGCAAAGTAGCCCGGTTTATTGGGCGGCCCAGCACACAAACCGTTGGCTCATAGTGTTTGACGGGCGCGAGATCTGGGCGCGAGATATAGTCGCCGTTCCCATAAATCGGCGCGAGACTTTAGTGCGGTGTTGGGAGCCGTCAGTTTCCCGGGCGCGAGCAGGCAATCCAGTATTGCTGTCGCAGGCGCAGTTTCGCAGTTGAAAGCAGTTCTCTATGATTCGAGGCATGCCGTGCCCTGGTCAATGCTGAGTGTTGTGAACAGACGCCGACTTGTCGGCGGGTGACGAGGGCGCGAACTTGTCCAAAATCGGCAGAGGCTGCTCCCTGCTTCACACCTTACTGACATACTTCCCATGACAGACATCGAAAAACTCGGCCAGTTCTATCTTGGTAAGGCTCACGATCTAAAGACGGGGGCTACCTCGGCGGATGAGCCAGTCATGTACAATTCGAAAGACCTGACGACTCACGCGGTCTGTGTTGGCATGACGGGAAGTGGCAAGACAGGACTTTGCCTTGCGCTTTTGGAAGAAGCCGCCATCGATGGCACGCCGGCGATTTGCATTGATCCCAAAGGTGATCTTGGAAATCTGATGCTGGCATTTCCGAATCTGCTTCCGCAGGATTTTGAACCCTGGGTCGATCCGCAGGAAGCCAACCGAAATGGGTTAACGGTTTCGGAGTTTGCGAAGAAGACGGCTGATACCTGGCGGAACGGACTTGCAGAATGGGGGCAGTCAGGGGAACGGATTCAGCGATTTCGCGATGCTGCCGAAGTCGCGATTTACACGCCAGCCAGTTCAGCCGGTCGACCAATCACGGTGCTCAAATCGTTCGATGCGCCGAACGACCAGGTGCGATCGGATTCAGACGCATTGCGCGGAAGGATCATGTCGGCTGTTTCAGGCTTACTGGCCTTGCTGCAAATTGATGCGGATCCGATCAGCAGTCGGGAGCACATCCTGTTGTCGAACGTGCTGGACTACTACTGGCGCAGCGGACACAACGTCGATATGGGAACTTTGATTCGCAGTATTCAGGCGCCTCCTTTTAATAAGGTGGGGTTCCTGGACCTGGAATCGTTTTATCCGTCAGGCGAACGCTTCAAGCTCGCCATGACACTGAACAATCTGCTGGCTTCGCCGAGCTTTGCTGCATGGCTGGAAGGAGAGCCGCTGGATATCCAGCAATTGTTTTACACACCTTCTGGAAAGCCTCGCCTGGCAATTATTTCCATTGCTCATTTGTCTGACCAGGAACGCATGTTCTTCGTGACGATTCTGTTGAATGAGATGCTGACCTGGATGCGAAGTCAGACGGGCACATCCAGTCTGCGTGCGATCCTCTACATGGATGAGGTCTTTGGTTACTTCCCACCGACAGCCAATCCTCCGTCAAAACTCCCGATGCTGACTTTGCTTAAGCAGGCTCGCGCGTTTGGGCTTGGTTGTGTCCTGGCGACTCAAAACCCAGTGGACCTGGACTACAAGGGGTTGTCAAATTGCGGGACATGGTTTCTTGGTCGACTTCAGACAGAGCGCGACAAGATGCGAGTTCTCGAAGGGCTTGAAGGTGCTGCTGCCACGACCGGAACTTCGTTTGATCGGCAGGAGATGGAGCAGATTCTCGCAGGCCTGGGAAGTCGCGTCTTCCTGATGAACAACGTCCATGAAGACGGTCCGACCGTTTTTCGCAGTCGTTGGGCTTTGTCGTATCTGCGGGGCCCGGTGAGTCGTCAGCAAATCGAAGTGCTGATGGCTCCACTGAAGGCTGAGGCGTCCCTTTCAGCGACGTCGGCTCAGGTCATGAGTGCAGCTCCCATGGCACCGAGGTTCGCTGCGCCGCAGGTGGAGCTTCCAAGTCAGCCAACGAGGCCAGTATTGCCGCCTGGCATTGCGGAGTTTTTTCTGCCGACACATGTGCAGGCCGAGCGGTATGTCTATCGTCCGGCATTGCTCGGGCAGGCTCGGATCCACTTCATCGATGCAAGAAACGGTATCGATCTTTGGGATCCTGTGACACTGATTCGCCTTGCCGGAGAATCGATTCCTGCTGATCCGTGGATTGAAGCGGATGAGTGGGACGAGGCGGACGTGCCTCAGGTACTTCCCGAGCCCGAATTTCCCAGTGCGACATTTCGGGAACTTCCAGCGGAGCTGACTCAGAAGAAATCGTATGTCTCCTGGACCACGGCCATCAAGAATCATCTCTATCGTGATCGAAAGCTGGTCGTCTTCACTTGTGAGGAACTTAAACAGACCTCGCAGCCGGGCGAATCAGAGAGTGACTTCAGAATACGCCTGCGGCATGCGGCTCGTGAAGAACGTGACCGATTGGTCGAGAAGTTGCGTCGAAAGTATGCGACAAAATTTTCGACGCTTGATGATAAGATTCGTCGTGCTGAGCAGAAGATTCAAAAAGAGAAGCAGCAGAAGTCCTCCAAAACGCTGACAACAGCGGTGAACTTTGGGACAAGTATCCTCGGTGCACTGTTCGGTCGAAAACTTGGAAGTGCAACAAACGCCAATCGAGCTGGTTCAGTGATTCGATCGGCTTCCAGTATTGCTGCAGAATCGACTGACATCCGTATTGCCGAAGAGCAGTATGCTGCTCTGCTTCAGGATCGCGAAGAGTTGAACGCGACCGTTGAAGGTGAAGCGAACGAGATTGTGCATCAATTCGATACCGACGTCATGAAATTTGATAGCCTGGAGATTACGCCTCGCAAAACAGATACGGCCGTCGAACGTATTGCCTTGCTTTGGTTGCCTTATGTCGACGACGGAGCTGGCAACATGCATCGTGCGTTCTGATAATCTGCATGGGCTGCGGGCTGCAAAGATTGGTTCGCTGAAGCGTGACACAGAGTCAATTCAAATCCAGAGATCCGTCCCGTCGTTATTTTGGTTCAATCTTTCTGCGGTTGTTCCTGCTCAAAGAATGTTGGCGACTTGTTCCATGACCATTCTGAAATTACGTCACCTGTGCGAATACTTCTTTTTTCAGGCCATCCTGTTTGCGGTAAAGTGCTTGCCAGTGCCTGCGACCGTTGCCGTTGCTGAGGGCCTGGCGTGGCTGATGTGCTGCGTATTGCCAAAGAAGTGGACTCGCCATGCAGTCGCTCGCGAGAATCTTGCGATTGCATTTGGCGATTCTCTTTCGGATGAAGAGGCCGATCGCATCATCCGTGGCATGTGGGTGCATCTGTTTCGAATGGTGTGTGAGATGGTTCAGCTGCCTCGCCGCTTTCGACTGTTTTCGTGTTCTGAAGTTCTTGACTTCGAACGACGCGACGACTGCGTCCAGGCGCTGTGTTCGGGTCGGCCTGTGTTGTTTCTTGGTGGCCATTTTGGAAACTGGGAGATCAGCGTTAACACTTTTGGACACTTCGGCTTTCCAATGGGTGTTGTGGCTCGACCGCTGGACAACCCTTACCTGCATCAATGGTTTAAGGACTTTCGCGAATCCACAGGTAACTCGCTGATTTCGAAACAGGGAGCTGGACTGGAACTGTCTGAAATTATGGAGCGGGGAGGGATGGCTTCACTGCTGTGTGATCAGGATGCAGGGAAGTCAGGGCAGTTTGTAGACTTCTTTGGTCGCCCGGCATCGACCTTCAAATCAATCGCTTTGCTTGCCTTACAATACAATGCTCTGGTGGTCGTTGGCGGAGCGTGGCGGTTGCCAAACGCGGAGCAGCGTGATGCAAGGTGGGTTCGTTTCAGCCTGACGACTCAGGATGTGATCGATTCCTCCGATTTTCAGGGAGCGGACGGCATACAGGAACTGACGCAGCGATTCACGTCGTCTCTGGAAGCTCTCATCCGCAAAGCACCCGAACAATATTTCTGGGTGCACCGTCGCTGGAAGACGCCCCCTGATGCGCGTCGGCGTCGACGTGGTGTTGCTGCAGCCTGATTTTTTGCACCCCGCGTTTGAACTGCGTCGTCGTGCCTGGGACTGAGCGATAAACCAAAATCGGATGTGTTCGGAGAAAATGAGGGCAACTTGTAGTGCCCTGTTGCTGGTGTGCCTGCGCTGCGGTTGTCCCACCCTACGTATTAAGTCATTAAGAAACGGCGAAGAAGGACAACAGACGTACAGACCTTGTGTGAGTGACTAGTGAGAAGTTGGTGACTCATTCTTGATCCTGTCTGGGAATCCAGATCGCACGATCTATAAACCACGGTGTCAAGTGCTGGTTTCGTCGCGACCGTCAATCGCAGGGGACAACAGATGCCGTTATCGATTTCTGCCGTTCGCTTTCCCGTGTGGCATAGTTGGTTGCTAAAGTTGGCTGCGATTTACAACGTTGCATGGGGTGCGTTTGCTATCTTATTTCCGCTGGTCTTGTTTCGACTTGTCGGAATGGAACCCCTTCCCAATTACCCCGAATTCTGGCAGTGTATTGGAATGATTGTTGGGGTTTACGGGGTTGGCTATTGGATCGCCGCCAATGATCCTGTTCGGCATTGGCCAATTGTCCTGGTCGGTTTGCTGGGAAAAGTGTTTGGCCCGATCGGATTTCTTCAGGCCGTCATGAATGATCGTTTCCCGATGGCGATGGGGCTAACGATCCTTACGAACGATCTTATCTGGTGGGTGCCCTTTGTCCTGATTCTGCTGAATGCAAGGAAACAGGAATTGCTCTCAACGAATGCTGCTGTTGTTGAAACGCCGCCAATGAGTTCCTCAACGCCTATTCGCCGCGGCCAGGTGCCACGCAGCAGGATCGTCTGGTCGTCCGTGCAGGGCGCAATGCAGGAAAAGTAGAGCGGCGCGGCTCATGGGCGCACAAACCATTAGCCGCTGCTGGCATTCCACTGAAGTTGAATTCGTGAGCGAATAGCGTATGGCTACTGTTCCGTGCATCGTAGTTTGAGGAGTTGCACAAAGGCGGGCGAG
>JBGSVD010000086.1:0-57038 GCA_041753135.1 Planctomycetaceae bacterium | reverse complement strand
GAAAGCCTGTTCTCTCGACTCGCGAAAAACTGCGGCCTCGATCCGCCCACCGAATCACGGCTCAATACCCTGATTCCACTCCCCAAACCCGCGTAACAAAAACGACGACGATGGGGATTCACGGAGAAATGGACGGCTACGGTGGCGGCATCTTATGTGGATTCTCCCTACGTCGAACGAAACGCACTAACTGTTTATATTGATATCGGCGACTTTGTCCGACGATTCGGAGCGGACCCTGCATTTGCTTCGGAGACTGAGACAACCGCAGATGGGGAGACAAAGAGTACGGAATCACCAGCTCAAATGGCTCGTCGGTATTATGAACTCGCGTATAAGATCGCCGATGCTCAGACAGCAAAACCGGGGGCAGAACGACTTGCGTTTGAGGATCTGGCCGTAGCCATTAATAAACTGGCGACAGTGGAACTTGAAATCGGGCGCCCCCAGGAAGCATCTGCATGGATGACTAAAGGCGTTGAAGTCACAAGGGCTCTGGCGGCTAAGTTCCCCGACGATACTGATCTGCAGGTTGATCTTTGTGTCTGGAACATCCAGGCCGGAAAGTTGCACCAACAGAATGCTGATCTGGAAAAGGCAACCGAGTCATTTCGTTCAACACTGTCCATCGCCGAGTCTCTTGTTCAGCGTCAACCAGAGAACGAGCAGTTCCAGCGAGTCCTGTCGGTTGCTCTGGGCCAGCTTGGGAATCTCGAACTTGTTTCAAATCGATTCACAGAAGCACTGGCGTATTACGAACGCGATCTGAACATTGCCCAGAGGCTGAGCGAAGCTGCTCCAGACAATGTCAGTCGCCTGCATGAAGTTGCGATATCGTGGAAAAAAGTCGCGGACGTTCAACGGATGGCAGAAAATTGGACGGAATCGCTGGCTGCCTCCCGTGAAGCGTTCAAAAAAATTGACGAGCTGTTGCTGGTGGAACCGAATGATCTGTCTCTCATGAGGATTAGTACAGTGATCAACAACGGGATCGGTGAGGTCCACTCTCGACTGATGCAATTCGACGAAGCCTATGCAAGCTTTCAGAGAGCATATGATCTGAGCCGCAAGATCGCCGATGCGAGTGGTCAGGATGCCGGGGCTCAGCGAGATCTTGCAATCGCGCTTGACCATCTGGGTAACGCACAGGTTAACCTGCAGAGATCTGACCTCGCCCTACCATTGTACACAGAAAGCTACACAATTCGGACTGCCGTCGCGGCATCGGACAAGAGCCTTCAGTCGCAGTTGGACCTCTCCATCAGTCTCCACAAGCTAGGGTTATGGCATGAGACGAGTGAGAATTGGACTGAAGCGATTTCGCACTACCGATCGGCAATCGAAATCCTCACAACTCTCGAAAAAGCTGGGCAGTTGCTCCCTGCGGACAAAGCTCGGCTGACGAAAATCGCTGAAGCCATAGAGCAATGTGAGTCCAGATAGAAAGACGGGACGCTTTCGATCGATGCGATTCCTGGCACGCTAACACGGGGCACAAGAATATGGCCCTCGTCCAGCGTTTGGCTGTGTGGTTCGCAAGTGTAAGACTCAATCGTCGCCCGAAGGGCCGATCATTTGCCGTGAATGTAAACGGCCGACCCTTTGGGCCTTAGGAAACAGCTCCGGGGCCTTCGACCCCGGCAAAGGATGTTTCGGTCCTATCGGGCCTGAATCGCAGCATGGCGGCAAACCACCCGTTTCAAGTGGTGACACTGCATCGCTGAGGATCCCGACAACTTGGGAATCCACCCCTGAAGCACTGATTCGCCGGATTCGTACGTGAACGACACCTTGAGCGGTTTGCGATAAGTCATCGCCGGATCCGAAATATCCTCCAGCCGTTGTTAATTAGTCTTCAACTCACAAGGAGAGTGGCCGGTGAAAGAAAACTGAGCCGCGGCGTCCGTGCTTGACTTTGTACAGCACTCACCAACGCGTCGCGGCAAGATGAAGTTGAGTTATCATCAGCGGCGTCCGAGAAGAAATAGGAACAAACAAAAACACCCCGAAAGCAAATGCTTTCGGGGTGTTCATTGAATTCTCGAATCTCAATGCATGGCACTGAGATCAGGAATAATTAGTTGCATGAGCTGCAAGCTGGAGCAGCTGTTGCACAGCCGCCGCAAGCTGGAGCAGCTGCTGCACCGCAACCACCACAAGCTGGAGCTGCAGCACGGTAAACCTGCTGAGATACAACTTGTTCAACCATCTGGCAAACCTGAACCTGCACTTCGCGGGTTTCTGGCTTGTTGACAGTAACGTGGTAGGTGTAAGGAACTACTTCCTGAACCTGCTTAGAAACCTGAATCGTGCGAGTACGTGTTTCTGGCTTGCAAAGCTGAACAGTGTAGGTGTAAGCAACCTGCTCTGAAACCTGCTTTGGAACGCTAACCGTACGAGTACGTGTTTCGGCCTTGCAAAGCTGAACAGTGTAGGTGTAAGGAACCTGCTCCTGAACCTGCTTAGAAACATGGATCGTGCGAGTACGTGCTTCTGGCTTGCACAGAGTTACAGTGTAGGTGTAAGGAACCTGCTCCTGAACCTGCTTAGAAACGTTGACCGTACGAGTACGTGTTTCTGATTTGCAAAGCTGAACAGTGTAGGTGTAAGGAACCTGCTCTGAAACCTGCTTAGAAACGTTGATCGTACGAGTACGTGTTTCTGGCTTGCAAACAGTCACGTTGTATGTGTACTGCTCTTCAGACTTCTGCTGCTCGTAAGCTGTGTAAGCAACTTCGGTCTGAACCATGTTTGCAACCCAAACCTTGGTTGTCTTCTGGCAGCCACCGCAGCTTGACGCTACAGCACCACAAGCACTTGCAACACCGCAACCGCCACAAGCTGAAGCAACTGCACCGCAGCAGCTTGAAGCCTGAGCACAACCACCGCATGAACCGCAGCTGCTTCCACAAGCTGGGGCAGAACCGCAGCTATTGCAACCAGATTCAACAACGCGCTCTTCCCAGTGACCCTGGTCCTGGCAAACAGTGCGTGTCTTCTGAACTGGAACGCTGTGGCAAACAGTTCGTGTGCCAGTGCGCTGTTCAGTTGTTGGGACCATTACAGTGTAAGTCTGTTCCTGAGCTTCAGTCACAGTCTTGCAAACAGTGCGTGTGCCCTGTCGCTCTTCTGTGTAAGGAACCATCACAGTGTAAGACTGTTCCTGTGGTTCAGTCACAGTCTTGCAAACAGTGCGTGTGCCCTGTCGCTCTTCTGTGTAAGGAACGTTCACAGAGTAAGTCTGCTCATGAGATTCCATGACAGTCTTGCAAACAGTGCGTGTGCCCTGTCGCTCTTCTGTGTAAGGAACCATCACGGTGTAAGACTGTTCCTGTGGCTCAGACACAGTCTTGCAGACAGTGCGTGTGCCAGAGCGTTCTTCCTGAACTGGAACGTTAACCGTGACAGTCCGAGTTTCAGTAACCATCTGAGGAACAAGAACGGTCTTCTCTACAGTTTCCCAGGTACCACAAGCCGATGCGCCACAGCCAGAAGCTGAACCACAACCTGAATCACCGCAACCTGAACCGCAAGAGCTGGCACCACAAGGGCTGCAGCTTGTTGCACAAGGTGCTGAACAACACTTGCTGGTTTTCTTGCCGAAGCAACCACCAGCCTGGGCAGACGCCGTCATAGAAACGACGAGTGCCAATGAAAGAATCAAACGCATGCTCTGTAACTCCTCCCAAAGTTCTTAAACCGAACAACACCACCAAGATCGCCTGACACCCCGCCAGGAAATTCAATTCAATCAAACCCAAGCTACCTGTGAATGTGAACGCATGTCACAAATAAGCCAAGGTGAAAAAACAACCCAAATAACCGAGTTGTCCTATTTTGCACACAGACTAATGGTGTGCGTTCAAAATCGGAAACGAAAAATGCAAAATTAAAACAGAATGGAAAAGAAGAACAGTCTGTGGCTACTGTGACGGAAAGTGGCTTTGCGGCGCTTTAGGCACCCAATATCCTGTTGGTATACACTAGATGCGTTATTTGAGGCAGAAAGATTCAACTTTTCCGAGAGCATCATTCTAGAGATCTCAGTAGGGTTTTCCAGTCACGCAGGATGGACTAGTTGTAGTGACGTGAAATTCTCGTAGTTGCTTTTTCCCTAAATCTTCCATCCCGCGCTGCCTGGGTTTTGGCAGAGCAGTCTCAACTGCTTAAACTAACGGGAAGACCTGCACGTCCGTTGATGAGATAGCGGATTCGCCCCTTCCGAAGAACGCCCGAGATCCCGTCCGATGAAGTTTGTCCTAGTTGATCGAATCAATTCACTGGTGCCGGGAACGAGCATTCAGACAATCAAGAACGTGTCGCTTGCTGAAGAATATTTGCAGGACCACTTTCCCGGGTTTTCCGTCCTGCCGGGCGTGATGATGGTGGAATGCCTTGTTCAATCGTGTGCATGGTTGTCGCGCGTTACCGACGGTTTTAGCCACAGCACATTGCTTCTCAAACAGGCCAGGGCGGTCAAGTTCAACAGCTTTCTGAAACCCGGACAGACTCTTGAGGTCACAGCCACTTTCCGTTCCGCTGACGCAAATTCAGCAGAGTTCATGGCATCCGGTACGGTTGAAGGGCAATCGGCGGTCAGTGCGAGGTTGTTGCTTTCCAAGCAGAATCTTGCTGACCTCAATCCTCAACTTGCGGATAACGATCTTCGTCTGATCGCTTCGATGCAGGAGTTGTATCAGCAGATTCGCGGCTTTTAGTACTCCGCTTTTTGCGATCCGCTTTCTAACGTGAGTTGCAGTTCTTGTTCGCGACAAGCATCGCAGCCGCGACTTTATTTTGAAATGTTTCGAATCCGACAAAGGGAATAGCAAATGACAGTTAAGGATCGTGTTGCGTTGGTCACTGGAGGAAGTCGAGGTATTGGCCGAGCGATCGTCGAAGCTCTGGCGAGAGCTGGCGCGAAAGTGGCGTTTGTTTACAACTCCAATTCAGCAGCTGCGGATGAAGTCGTTCAGGCTTTGGCAGCCGAGGGGCACGAAGCGTGGGCCATTCAAGCCGATGTTCGCTCAAAGCCAGCGGCCGACAAGGTGATTGCCGACGTTGTTGAGAAATGGGGCAAGCTGGAAATTCTTGTGAACAACGCGGGGATCATTCGGGACACTCTGCTCGCCAAGATGGATTCCACTCAGTGGCAGGATGTTATCGATACGAATCTCACGAGCGTATTCAACTTCTGTCAGGCCGCAACGCTGCAGATGATGTCACAGCGTTACGGAAGAATCATCAATATGTCGAGTGTTGCGGCTGATGTTTCCAATCCTGGTCAGGCGAATTACGCGGCCAGTAAGGGCGGGGTTGAAGGCTTTACTCGCTGCATTGCAACCGAGCTGGCTCGACGCGGTGTGACAGCGAATGCCGTCGCACCCGGGTTTATTGAGACCGACATGACTATTGCCGTCGTGAATCTTGCCGGGGATGAGATCAAAAAGAAAATCCCGGTCCGACGGCTTGGTCGCCCGGATGATATTTCAAATGCCGTGCTTTTCTTTGCGGCTAACGAGTCGTCGTATGTGACTGGTCAGATCCTAAAGGTGGACGGCGGACTGACTCTGGGTGGCTTGTAACTGATTTTCTGATGCTTTTTTTGAGTGATCGCGGCTTTCAAAACAACGACGTATGGAACTTCCCATCCGTTGTCGCAACAATGCCGCATCCTGAAAAGTCGATTCTGAGGAACCGGGACGTTCTGAAGAAAGAGACCTTCAGGGAAACGCTGCCGTGAAAACTGGGTTTACGGCGGCCACTGTGTTTTTGGGTGTTGCTTTGGGACCGATCACCAGTCCGAAGCATCCTGCTGGGATTCTGGTGATCGCTATTTGGTCGATTCCTCGGCCGAATCAGGAGTAATTCTTCAATGCCGTCTGCTGATGAGATTTTCGAAAAAGTCCGTGAGACACTGGTTGATGCGTTGGGTGTCGATGATGACGAAGTCACCGCAAAAGCCACTCTGATTGGTGACTTGGGTGCTGAGTCTATCGATTTTCTGGACATTGTTTTTCGCCTCGAGAAGAATTTTGACATCAAGATTCCTCGCGGTGAGCTGTTCCCGGAAAATCTGGCGTCTGCGGATTCTGGCTTTGTGGCTGACGGAAAGGTCACTGCCGATGGCATTGCTCAGCTCCGTCAGAAAATGCCTCATGCCGACATTGACGCGTTTTCCCAAAATCCAGTGGTTTCAAAACTGCCTGATCTGTTCACCGTTGAAATGATCTGCAAGTTCATTGCTGCACGCTTGAAGTAATTCATCGCAGTTCGGCAAAAAACAGGATCGTCGGTCGTCTAAGCAACTGGTGCTGACCAAATGAGGCTGCACCAGATTGCTGAGACTGAATTTCAATCAGAAGCCAACGGACTAGTTCAACTGCGGCGCTGATCTGGATTTAGCTGATCTGAATTCATTTGCCGTCGACGAATCTTGCCGGGAAGCCTTCGGGAACTCCCGGCAACAGGCCTCGTTTTCTATTGAAGTCGACTGCGGACTGACGGCATTCTCTTTTGGAAAAAGACGACAGCACGCTTCTTAAAGCCGTGTCTTGAGTTTTCGCCCTGAGGCATTTCACACACCGGGTACGTTCATGCGCTGGTACTGGATTGATAAGTTCATTGAGTTTGAGTCAGGAAAGAGAGCCCGATCTGTCAAGAATGTCTCTTTGGCTGAAGAGCACTTGCACGATCATTTTCCTGGCTTTCCGGTCATGCCTGGTTCGCTGATGATTGAGGGCATGGCTCAGACCGGTGGGATTTTGCTGGGTGAGCATTTCAAGTTTGAATACAACGTCATCCTTGCAAAAGTTCCTAAGGTGACTTTTCATAGCTGGGCTTGCCCGGGCGATCAGCTCATCTACACGGCCGATCTTCATGATGCAAGAACTGAAGGCGGAAGCGTGACGGTGACTGCAATGGTGGGTGACCGTCATGTTGCTGACGCAGAAATTGTTTTCGTTCACCTGAATTCAGACGATCCACAACTTAGTCGGATTGATCAGAAGAATTTCGTGTTTCGTATGAATTTGCTTGATATTTTGACCGTCGGCAAGGCCGGATCCGGCGAAAACGTCGGCGCTCAGTAGAGGGCCGCTCAAGTGAAGCTGAACGATGCTGTGTCCATCGTGCGGTTTCAGTCACTCAGGAGTCACAAGATGAAACGTCGAGTAGTCGTCACTGGAATTGGCTGCCTCACGCCTATCGGAAACGATGCCGAGTCGATGTGGAAGGCTCAGCAGGAAAGCCGCAATGGAGTGGGTGCCATTACGCATTTTGATGCGACGCATTTTCCCACAAAATTTGCGGCGGAAGTTCGCAATTTTGACTTTGAATCAACGGTCGAAGATTCGTCACGATTTGCCGACGCGGGCCGAAATATTCGCTTTGCCATCGGTGCTGCAAAGCAGGCGGTTTCTGATTCTGGAATTCATGACGATCAGCGATTTGATCCTGCACGCTTTGGCGTGTATCTGGGGGCCGGCGAAGGCCAACAGGACTTCATGCAGTTCATGAATCTGGTGGCTGACTCTTATAAAGACGGTTCAGCCGATCTGCAGAGGTTCACGACCGATTTTATCAAGAGCATGAACCCGCGGTTTGAGCTGGAGCTTGAACCGAACATGCCGGCCGCGCACTTGTCCAGTCTGTTCAATGCGCAGGGGCCTAACCTGAATTGCCTGACTGCCTGTGCGGCTTCCAGCCAGGCGATCGGTGAAGCGACAGAGATCATTCGCCGTGGCGATGCAGACCTGATGTTGTCGGGTGGCGCTCACAGCATGATTCATCCGTTTGGCGTCACTGGGTTCAATCTTCTGACCGCGCTTTCAGAACGAAATAGTGCTCCCCAAACCGCCTCTCGACCGTTTGACCTCAACCGCGACGGCTTCGTGTTGGGTGAAGGGGCGGGAATGCTGATTCTTGAAGAATTGGAGCACGCCAAAGCGCGAGGTGCAAAGATCTACGGCGAAATTCGTGGATACGGCTCGACTGCAGATGCGTATCGCATAACGGACATTCATCCTGAAGGCCGCGGCGCGATTGCCTGTATTAAAATGGCGCTGCGTGACGCGGAAATGAATCCGGAACAGATCGGTTACGTCAATGCTCATGGGACAAGTACCAAAGTTAACGACCATGTTGAGACCATGGCCGTCAAAGGCGGCCTTGGTGAACATGCCTGGAAGACACCGGTTTCAAGTATCAAGAGCATGATGGGACATTTGATTGCTGCGGCAGGGGCCGTTGAGGCAATTACCTGTCTTCTGGCGATACGCGATGGTGTTTTGCCGCCGACAATTAATTATGAAACGCCGGATCCGGAATGTGATCTGGACTACATCCCGAACCACGCCCGCCAGACTCGCATTAAAGCCGCATTGTCGAACAGTTTTGGTTTTGGCGGTCAGAACGTTGCTCTGATCATTTCAGAATTTACTGGCTGATTTTTCCCAGCGTCCGTATCGACGGACGTTGATCGCCTCACGCTGATGTGGAGTTAGAGTGGTGGTGGTGTTCTGGCTAATCCTTGCCTTTATCGTGGTCGCGTTGGTTGTTGAACGCGGGTTTCGACGATTTGTGTCGCCAAAAATTCGCGACATCTTCGAAAACGTGCCCCCGTTCAACGTCACGCCAGAACCAGAAAACCCGGATGCAGAACGGATCGAATTGACAACGTCCGATGGGATCCGTCTCCGCGGTAGTTTGCTGAATGCTGACATCGCCAGTCCAGTGGGTCTCATTCTATTCCTGCCCGAACTCCGTGGCAGTCACTGGATGGCCCGTCGTTATTGCGACGCGCTGCTGTCTCAGAGATTTGTTGTTCTCTCTTTCGATTTTCGAAATCAGGGAGAGAGTGATTCCATGTCTGGCTACACCCCAATTCACTGGATGACCGAATACGAGATGTCGGACGTGGATGCCGCATTGCAGTTTGTGGAATTCGATTCACGTCTTGCCAGTCTGCCGATGATTGCGTTCGGTGTCAGCCGCGGCGGAGTGGCGGCTCTGCTGACCGGCTGCAGATATCCTCGAGTTCTTGGGGTTATTGCCGACAGTGCATTCGGGACAATGGCGATGATCCGATTTTTTGTGGATCGTTTCGTGCAGCATGTAATCCCCGAGTGGTTTTACAAGTGCCTTCCCAACTGGCACGTTGACATCACGTTGAAGCAAGCTGTTCAATTAAGCGAAAAAGGTCGCAACTGTCGCTATGCACATTTGGAATCGGAAGTCACCGGACTTGAAGCGTCCAACGTACTTCTCATTTCAGGAGCACGAGATTCCTACGTCACTCCCGTGATCGCTGGAAAGCTTCACGAAATCGTAGGCACCTCAGCCGAATTGTGGATTGTGAATGGTGCGAAACACAATATGTCTCGCGCTGTGCAGACGGAAGAATATGATCGACGGATCGTGGCCCACGCACAACGGTGCCTGGGAATTTCATCGTCGATAAATGCCAGTTCAGAGTTTGAGTCCAGGAAACAAGTCACTCTCGAACAATCGACGACATCGACTTCGACATCATCAATGGCAACACATTCCAATTAGATTCGCCTCGGTGACACCGGCGCAATTGGTATCGATATCAAGCTCTGTTTGCTTGCAGATGCCTGATCCCTGGCGAGTCACACAATCGTCAGGTACATGAACAAAGCGGCCTGATACGATGCAACGGAGGTCGTCACTGGCAGTACAAGGCGGCTGCGGTAGAGCCACATTGTCAACAGCGTGGCCAGGACGCAAATCGTGCCGGCCAGTTTGGTGCGTACAAAAACTCCAATGTGACCACCTCCAAGGTCAAGCAGCCAAAGTCCGACTGGGTTTTCTTCCATGTCGATAATCTCAGATTGGAATCTGTAGATCAGGTACGTGTCATACAACGACACTGCGGCAATCATAACTATAGACAGCGGTACGAGGCACTCTTTCAGAATATGTCGTTCGGTCTTGCTAAGCATGGCTCAAATCCTTTCGTCACTAACACAATCCACCAATTCATGGAGGGACGGTTAAGACCAAGGCAAAGGCTGAGCCAAATATGGGCATCGAGTGGTCGTTTAACGAATTGTTTTTCTAATCTTCGACGGTTCTGGACAGTTGTTCGGCAAACCACTGCTGAACATCATCCATATCCGCCTCCATGGCGAGCACCACTGCTTGATGATTTGGCGATGAGATGTTCAAAGCGTCATCAGGCAATGGAGAAGCGCCTGTTTGTTCTGCCGATTGAGAAAATCGACTTCGCTCATTCTGCCAGCATGCCTGTTCAATCCTTTGGCCAGGCACCATTCACGAAGTCACGCAGTACCAATTGTTCGGGTTTTATCGTCACATGCGTCATTCGCTGACGTTTCCAGGTGTAAGTGATATGCACAATTCCATCTGCAGCCTGAATGACGGCAGGGTAGGAGAATTCCGCATTGGCTTCATTTTCAAGGGTTGCTGCTGCACGCCAATGAATTCCATCGTTGCTGACCGCGACGTTCATCATCTCCCGTCCCCGCGGGCTTCCGGACCGGCGATTTGTGTGATTGTACACAAGCAGGTGCCGCCCATCGCTGAGTGTCACCGCATCGATCCCGCTGTTCGGGTTTGGCAAGTTGATCTCAACGAGTTCCGACCAGGACTTGCCGTCGTCTTTCGAAACGGTTGAGAGAATTTTGCCTTCTCCATTTTGATTTCGACACAATGCCTGGATCGCCCCGTCAGCGTGGATGAGTAGCGTCGGCTGAATTGCACCAAAGGACTTTCCGTCATGAATGGCAGGAGTACGTTCCCATGTGGTCGCGTGATCTGTCGTCATCTCAAAGTGAACTCGCCAGCCATCGAATTCCGTACTGCTTCCGCAAAGCAACACACCGCTCTTCAAAAGGATGGGCTTATTTCTTACGGGCCCGTCAATATGTTCGGGCAGACGCTGAGCTGCCGACCAGGTCTTTCCATGATCCTCAGACTTCGCCATCATCCCCCACCATGTGCTGGGGCTGGGGCCGCACTTCCAGAACAGCATCAGCGGACCATTGGGATACTGAAAAAGAACCGGATTCCAAGTTGGATGGCGATGAGTTGTGCCATCAGTTCGCAGATATTGGATTCCGTTAGCGACTTCGATAGCCTCCTGCCATTGTCCGTCAATCTGTCTTGAGACCCAGATTCCGACATCAGGATCCTTTTCTTCCGTCCCCCCAAACCATGCGGCAACGAGTCCCGCCGGTGTCGTCTCAATAGTTGATGCATGACACTCCGGATACGGCGCTGAGTCGTAAATGAATTGCCGTCCAGTAACGCCAGGCGCCTCCTGCGCGTTCACTGTTTTGAGTGAAAGAGAACTGGCGATTGTGATTCCGACAACCAGAATTCCGGTGGTCAGTCTGTTGAAACTTGAAGCCATGATATTTTCCTCGGCCGAGTGGGCGGTCCAAATGAATCTTGAGCCCAAACGATAGTCGTTCAGTCGCCTGATTGCATGTCATAAAACTCGGCTGTGACAAGTGTGCAGTCAGACGTTCGGAGAGTTTAGCGATCCAGCCACGAAAGGCGATGTCTGCGGTCTGCCTGGCGATGCGGTACGAGCGAGAAAATGCCCCCTGTAGAGCAAGGCTGAGTGCGCTCTGGGAAACCAAATAGCAGAAGTCACTCGCTGGAGTTTCATTGTAGTATTTTTTGAGGCCACGAAGTTCGTTGGTCTATGTGAAATGGTGCGATTGCAACGCGAGCACGATATGATGACCCGCGTAAGACTTGATTGATGCATTCTCAAAGTGTTCTCGTCCGATGCCAGAGCCATTTCGATTCAAGCAATTCACGATTCATCAGGATCGTTGCGCGATGAAGGTTGGGACTGACGGGATTCTCATTGGAGCATGGGCCTCTGCCATTTCACCGATCAAAATTCTTGACATAGGCGCAGGGACCGGACTGATCGCGCTGATGATGGCTCAGCGATTTTCCTTGGCGAATGTCGATGCGATTGAGATTGACCCAGTCGCTTCGCAACAGGCGAAAGAGAATTTCCTCGCCAGTCCATTTTGCCGTCGATTGAGTATTCATCATTGCAGTCTTGAGATCTTTCAAGATCAGTGCCAGGCCCTTCAGTCGTATTCTTTGATCGTATCCAATCCGCCGTGGTTCTGTAATTCCCTGAAGTCCGGCAGTGCGGCTCGCGACACAGCTCGACACGCAGATGCGCTTTCTCCGGATGCTCTGTTGGCCGCAGTACTGAAGCTGCTCGACCCAGGCGGCCAATTCGCGGTCATCATGCCGATTGAAGAGGGCCTTGCATTTGTGTCTCGTGCGGCGCGAGTCGGCTTGCACTGCCATCAACGCTGCGACGTTCACCCAACTCCTGATAAGCCGGCAAAACGCGTGCTATTGCAATTTGCGATGCAGCGGCCGCTGCAGCCCGTCCCATCAGAATCGCTCGTCGTTGAAACGAGCGTTCGACATGCCTATACAGAAGAGTATCAAGCATTGACGAAAGAGTTTTACCTGCGGTTCTGAGCCCCGTGACGGAAGCGAAATTACTCGCCACGTTGTTGATGTTGTTGAAGCTAATCACGTGTCGTGAAGCTGGCTCACTCGCTCACTCGCTTGCGCTTCGAGCTTGTATTTGGTGACCGTACGATGGATTGACAATGAGTTGATCGCCGCAGCTGGCTCACTCGCTGGCTCACTCGCTGGCGCTTCGAGCTTGTATTTGGGTGACCGTAAGCTGAAAGATTCCGTTCGTACCTCAATTCGCTTCTCAAACGTGGCTGTTCAGGACTGATGCAGACAAATGGGTTGTGGCTGGCTAAAAATCCATACTCAGAGAAATGGAAATCGACAGAGTTGGATTTTCTAGAACCATGAAATCAGTTTTTGGGGGACTCTTAATGATTCTGCGTGCGTTTGCTGTACTGATCCGGTTTTCCTTTTCGTTCGCGGCTGCGGACGACTGGCCGCAATGGATGGGCCCTGGTCGCGACAACGTTTGGCGTGAATCGGGAATCATTGAAAAGTTTCCCGAGCAGGGACCAAAACAACTTTGGAAGACTCCCATCGCGGGCGGCTATGCGGGACCTGCAGTCGCTGATGGTCGAGTGTTCATCACGGACTATGTCACAAGCGATAACGTAAAGGTCGACAACTTTCAGCGGAATGAATTCACCGGTACTGAACGTGTTCATTGCCTGGAAGAAGCCACCGGAACGGTTGTTTGGACTCATGAGTATCCCGTCAAGTACACAGTCTCCTACCCGGCCGGTCCTCGCTGCACTCCTTGCGTCGATGGATCGCTTGTCTACACACTGGGATCGGAAGGGGATCTGTTCTGTTTCGAAGTCGCTTCAGGCAAAGTGGTTTGGTCAAAAGACCTGAAGGTCGATTACAAAACAAAAGCGGCGCTGTGGGGCTATGCGGCCCATCCGCTCATCGACGGCGATAAGCTGTTTACTCTGGCGGGCGGAGAAGGCAGCCACATTGTTGCCTTGAACAAGAAGACGGGCGAAGAAATCTGGCGAAGTACAACTTCGCCCGAACAGGGTTACTGCCCTCCGACCATCATGCAGTTCGGCGGCGTGCGACAATTGGTCCTGTTGCGTCCCAATGCTGTTTCGTCCATTGATCCGGAAACGGGCAAAGAGTTCTGGTCCGTGCCGTATGAGGCTTCAAACGGTTCCATCATTATGTCGCCACTGCTTGTTGGCGAGTATCTGTACGCGGCCGGCTACAGTAATCGCAGCCTGCTGCTGAAGGTCGATGCCACCAAACCGGCCGTTACGGAAGTCTGGCGAGACAAGAGAAACGTGATCTGTCCAGTCAACGTGCAGCCATTTGTGATGGGTGACGCTGTCTATGGATTTGATCAGAAAGGCGTCATGCGAGCGATCAGCATTCCTTCGGGTGACATGTTGTGGGAAAGCACTGCGGTCATTGGAAAACGGGCGGCTGGATCCGATACTGCTTTTCTTGTGAAACATGAAGATCACTTCTGGATGTTCAACGAACTTGGCGAACTTGTCATCGGCAAGTTCAGTCCAGAAGGGTACACCGAGATCGATCGCGTGAAGGTGATTGAGCAGTCGAATAATGCATTCGGTCGCGAGGTCGTCTGGAGTATGCCTGCTTTTGCAAACAAGCATGCCTATATCCGAAACGACAATGAAATCATCTGCATTGACCTTGCAAAGTAAACGCGCGCAACGGACCAAGGCAATTGCCGCGGATCTAAAAAAATGCTGAGCCCGACCGTGTGCCCCTCACTCGCTCGGGCTCTTTCAGTCTTCCGACTTTTACCAACCACCGACCACTCGCCCGGAATTCACTCCTTATGAAAGGCGCGGCGGTACTCGCCTGGCGTGAGACCTGTGGCGGCGCTGAATTGACGGCTGAATGCAGCTTGATCATAAAAGCCACATTCATTCGCGATAGACGACAGGGGTTGTTCGGTGTTGCGAAGCGACTCGGCCGCTTTGTCGATGCGCGCCTTTGTCAGCAGCTGGCGAGGCGTCAGCCCGGTGATACTTTGAACTCGGCGTTGAAACTGGCTGAGTGAGAGCCCTGCCTGTTTGGCGAGTGATTCGATTCGCAGCGGCTCATTGCTGCGCCGATGCAGAATATCGAGTGCTTCTGCAAGTGTTCCAAGCTCCGCACCGCGGGCGGCCGTTGTCTCCAGGTCTCGCGAGATTCCAGCGAGTGCGATGACTTCTCCAGACGTCGACTTGACGACAACTTTCTGCGACACAAACCAACCGACGCTTCCGTCCGCCTGAGTAATCATCTCCAGTCGGTCGCGAACAGTTGTGCTGTTGGAAAACACTTCTTCATCCTGCTGCTCATAACCCGCAGCGAGGATTGCAGGAAACACTTCGCGAGCCGTTCGCCCCAGCAGATCGGCTCGATGACGCAGCCCCGCGCGTCGAACGAAGGCCTCATTCGCGGCCACATAGCGTCGATCGCGATCTTTCACACAAAAGAGCACATCGCCGATCGCATCAAACAGCACTTCGGTAGCCTCAAGCCCCGGAGCGCTGGCGAAGATGGCGTCACGCTGGCTGCGAAATTTCATGGATGGATATCACGAGGATGAGTTGATGGCACGCGTCACTGAAGACATTTCTCTTTCTGATCATACGATACGCCGGTGGTGGGAGGTAATGCATAGGCTCGAAATAACAATCCGTTTTTCAGTGTGCCTTCGCAGTCGCTTGTGACACATTGCGATTTGCTGTTTCTGTAGACCGTCAGCCTCGGCGAGCGTTACCAGGCTCAGGCAGTTGGCCGTAACGATGGCGAGTTTCAGTCAGGCTCTGTTCGCGAAGCCATCGCGTGAGCTCAATGCGGCCATTCGCCAGGATTGGTGCGTTGATCCAATTCAGTCCTGCATCATGTGCCGCCCGCAGAACGCTGTCATCCGGTGATTCGACAGTCCGAATGAACTCCGCCTTTGCCGCCAATTCAGGAAGCCGGGCGATGAACTGCAGATCACCTTCTTCTTCACGCAAACTGATCATCAGCGGTGTACCTGTAACCTCTGCGGCAAGTGTTGCTCGCTGGATCGTTTGTTCACATCGTCCGTTCAGGCGAAGGATCACACCACGAGAGCGGCGGTATCGAAAGATATTGGACTCACACCGCAATGCAGAAGGATCGTGCGAAATGGAAAAATGACTGTCCCATGCGGCCTTATAGTCGGCACGCTGCTCGCTTGAATCGCTCAGATGAGAAAGGCTGGCGACATAATTGGGTCCGCCCGCTTTGGCCCCTGGACCAATGCAGGATTTCTTCCAGCCACCGAATGGCTGTCGCTGCACAATCGCCCCAGTGATCGGACGATTGATGTAGAGATTTCCTGCCTCAACACGATCCTGCCACCAACGAACTTCGTCTGGGTCCAGCGAATGCAATCCGGCTGTGAGTCCGAAGTCTGTCGCGTTTTGCCACTCAGTCGCCTGTGAAAGCGATTCCGCTCGCATCAGACCAAGCACCGGTCCGAAACACTCTGTGAGATGAAACCAGGCTCCGGAACGCACACCGAGCTTAATTCCGGGAGACCACAGGCACGGATCGTCGCCCAGTCTTTCAGGCTGAAGCAGCCATTCCTCACCTTCGTCAAGAGTTGTTAAAACGCGCAACAAATCTCCGCCAGGTTCAACCACCAGCGGCGTCACGATGTTTTTCGGATCTGTGGATGGCCCCACGTGAAGGCTGGCGGCCGCGTCACGAAGCTGGCGACGGAATGCGGGATCGTCATAAACTTCGGCTTCGATAATCGCAAGACTCGCCGCGCTGCATTTCTGACCAGAGTGACCAAAGGCGGACCGGACCAGATCCTTGATCGCCAGTTCGCGATCGGCCTGCGCAGTGATAATCAGTGAGTTCTTTCCACTCGTCTCGGCGTACAATGGAAGTGACGGTCGCCAGCTTTGGAACATGCGAGCCGTCTCGTAGCCGCCCGTCAAAATCACACCGCTGACTCTTGGATCCGTAAGAAGTGCGCGGCCCGTGTTTCCGTCGCAGGGAAAGAAATGCAAGACCTCCCGAGGCACTCCGGCGGCCCATAGCTGGCACGCCAGCAACCATGCGATCTGCTTAGTGGCACGAGCTGGCTTGAAGACAACGCTGTTGCCGGCCATCAACGCAGCGAGAACTCCGCCGGCGGGGATCGCATAAGGAAAATTCCACGGCGACACCACAGCGATAACGCCGAATGCCCGTGCGGTCACACCGCTCGGCAACTCTGCAGTGCGAGCGTAGTAGCGTGCGAAGTCAATGGCTTCCGAGACTTCGATATCAGCATCATTGATGGATTTCTTTCCGTCCACACGAAGACAAGCGATTGATTCGAAACGTTGCTGCGACATCAGATCGGCAGCTCGGTTGAGAACTTCTGCACGCCCCGTGACACCTAAAGCTTCCCACTCAGTTTGCGCCGCGACGGCAGTGGACAGCATCGTCTCTAAATCTGGCAACGCGGGTTGAGAACGCGGCCAACGGAGTTTCAAGGCTTCAACCAACGCCAGTCGAGTCGTCGGCTGAGTCCAGTCAGAATCAGGCTCATTGTGAAACGCGACGCTCGTTGCAGGAAAGACAGCAGGCGCGCGGCGTCTGGATTCCGCAGACAATGTTTTTCGGTCGTTCCAGCCCTGAGTGAATCGCTGCTTCTGATGATTCCAGTCGGCGGATCCAGGCCGCATTGCAAACATATCGCGCAGGAAATTCTCGGGCGCTGTGTTCTCGTCCAGACGACGCACCAGGTACGCCATCGCGCTGAGGAAATTGTCGCTATGAACGGCTGGTGCGTACAGAAGGAGACCGCCCGCCGCGTCGCGAACCGCGCGAGCCTGATGATTGGCCATCCCTTCCAGCATCTCGATCTCAACGAACCGTTCAACACCATTCGACTCACGCAGAGTCAGTGCGAGTGCAACATCAAACAGATTGTGGCTTGCGACACCCAGGCGAACGGCGTTCGCATTCTCGGGGTCGCAGCCGTACTCGAGCATTCGACGGAAGTTTGCATCGGTCTCCGCCTTGCATGCGTACGGTGCAGCATTCCATCCATGCATCTCCGCTTCGACGGCCTCCATGGCAAGATTGGCTCCCTTGACCAGACGAATCTTGATCGGCGAACCGCCAGCCTTGTGACGCGATCGAGCCCATTCCGTCAATCGGTGCTGCGCGATGCAGGAGTCCGGCAGGTAAGCCTGAAGCACAATTCCGGCAGAGAACTTCAGGAATTCGTTTTCATTCAGGACTTCCTGAAACGCGGCAATGGTCAGGCCGAGATCCCGATACTCTTCCATGTCCAGATTCACGAACTTTCCACCCGCCGCCGCGGCACGATAAAGCGTTCTTAAGCGATCCTTGATTTCTGAAAGGGTATCGTCCCACGCGATCAAGCTGATCTGGCTGTAGATGGCCGAGATTTTCACTGAGATATAATTGACCGCCGGGTCGGCGAGATGCGCGAGAACCGCGTTCATCCGATGGGAGGCTTCTTCTTCACCCAACACGGCTTCACCAAGATGGTTCAGGTTGATTCGGAAACCGTCCGACTTGCGGGAATTGAGATATTTCTGCAGCGGAGCTTTTTCGCCGGCCAGGATCACTCGCGAACTGTCGGCCCGCATTCGCTGAGCTACCGCTTTCATCACGAGGCCGGGCAGAAATCGGCTCGCGATCGCTCCCATTCGAATCAGCAGGCGATCAAAGAACGGCGGATATTCGGGAACACCAAATACGCCCAACAGAGTTCGCCAGCGCCGCGCTGTGATGGTCGGGTTGTGACTTCGAAAGACTTCGTCCACCATGGCGAACGTGAACGCCTTACCCGCAGAGTCGTTCATCAGACGTCCGAGCTTTGCGGCTTCGGCACGCTCCTGGGGCGTTTGCTGCTGAATCGCAGAGGTTAACAATCGTTCCGCAAGATCGGCTGCGCGAGCGGCAATCTCAGCGTCGGAATGCAACGGCGGGGTCATTGTCGCAGCGGAAATACGGTCAAGTGGATCGGCTTGAGAATGAGTTGTGTTCATTCACTGATTATGCGACCCGCTGAATTCAGAGTCGTGGCGAAATTCACGACGAGTGATGCGGAAAAAATACAAATCGCAAACAGTAGTCGCTGAAATATGCTCGTTGAAGTTCGCTAAGACGACGCAGCGGCGAACGTTGTGTCTCGCCGCTGCGTTTCACATTGACCTGCCCACGGGCATCGCCGCCGGATTCGTCAGAATTCGCGCCCCTTGGGAATTCTGACGTGTTCTCGTCCAGCCAGTTTTGAGTTACTGAACAAGTCCCTTCGTCAACTGAAGGAACGCAGTTTCCAGGTTGACTTCCTCTTCGCGGAACAGAGTAATCGCGAAGCCGGCTTCCACCATCGCGGTCGGCAGAGAACTGTAGTCTTCGACTGTTGGCTTCATGGTGACTTCGAGCAATTGATCTTTGGTTACGTTCACCAGTTCGACAACATCGAGCTGTTCGAACAGCTTGGCGGCATCTTCCGTGCGATCTTTGACACGAATATTAAGCATGATTCTCTGCCGAGCTTTTCGCATCACTTCGGCCACGTTGCCGTCAACAATCATATGGCCTTTCTCGATCATGCCCACACGAGTACAGACGTCGGCAAGCTCGGGCAAAATGTGACTGCTGACGATCACCGTCTTTTTCATCTCACCGAGACGTTTCAGCAGATTTCGAATTTCGATACGTGCGCGAGGATCCAGACCACTGGCCGGTTCATCGAGCAAAAGGACTTGTGGTTCGTGCAGCAATGTCCGGGCAAGGCCGATTCGCTGGGTTTGGCCGCGAGACAATTCGTTGACCATTGCATCGCGTTTGAAGGACATGTCCACGAGTTCCAACTTCTCTTCACAGACTTTGCGACGACCGGGGCCGTTGATGCGGTAGGCTGCGGCAAAGAACTCGAGATATTCAATGACGGTCATGTCGTCATAAACACCGAAGAAGTCGGGCATAAAACCGACCAGTCGACGGATCTCTTCCTGATCTGTGTAGATGGATTTTCCACAGACATATGCTTCACCATGATCAGGATTGAGCAGCGTTGCGATCATCCGCATCGTCGTCGTCTTGCCGGATCCGTTCGGTCCGATAAAACCGAAAACATCGCCTTCTTCCAGCTTGAGCGTGATGTCGTTCGCGGCAATCAGATTGCCGTAACGCTTTGTCAAATTGCGGGTTTCAATCATCGGAAGAGCCTGAATTCGAGCGAAGACCGGTTGGGTGATTTTGTAATGGTCGGGACTATGCCCCGATGGTTTCAGTGCAATGGTTGTCAGACAGGAGTGCTTACGCTGACCTGGACAACTCGTTGGCACAATATGGCCACATAGACGGGCATTTCGCCTGTTCTCTGCAGGTCATGGGCGGCGATTGCAACGGACAAACGGTCGAGGTGCAAGCGGAACCCGTGAAAACTCAGGAGGTTCGAAGGATTCCAGAACGTATTTCGGAGTCAGGCGGAATGAACCAGCCGTCGGCCATCGACGGGACGAGACAGACATCGCGTGTTCAGAAATGAGTTATGGGCGAGCGAGCGGCGAAGCGGGCGAGACGCCCGCGCTCCCGGGAGCGCGGACGTCTCGTCCGCATTTTCAATGCCTCAATTTTCACCGCCATAAGCCTAATGTCGCCGGAAACGCTCAAATTCCTCGCAGCACTTCCAGAACTTTGCGGCTGGTTTCCTGTTTCATGTCAGGCGGAATGATCCAGCCAGCGGCCAGCGACGGGACGAGACAGACATCGCGTGTTCAGAAATGAGTTATGGGCGAGCGATCGGCGAAGCGGGCGGGACGCCCGCGCTCCCGGGAGCGCGGACGTCTCGTCCGCTTGTCGATGCCTCATTTCTCGACGCGATGAGCATAATGCCGCCGGAAACGCTCAAATTCCTCGCAGCACTTCCAGAACTTTGCGGCCGGTTTCCTGCATTCCATGATGGCTAAGGCAGTGTTGTCGCAACTGAAGTCGGTCCTCATTGCTGCGTTCAGGTTGCAGATTTCGCAGGGCTTTTTCCAGGGAATCGTTGGAACCTGGCTGAAACAAAATGCCGGCTCCAAGAGTGGAAATTCTTTCCGGAAACGCCCCGTGAGCGGGCACCAAAGATGGCACACCTGCAATCGCTGCCTCCAGCACATAGAGCCCTTTCGGCTCCCGGTATTCCGAAGGAACGCACAACCAGTCGAACGACGACAGCAATTGGAATTTCTCGTCACGATGAGCCGGACTGCCTGCCCAGGTGAGGCGATTGCCCGTCGATTCCTGGACCGCTCTCAAGCTTTTTTCGAAGCGAACTCGATGCTGTTCCGGTAAGAATCCGCCCATCACCATCTTCATGTCGGGACGCATCGGCAGAACTCGCTCGGCGGCCTCCAGGAATCGCATCGCGCCCTTCTCAGGACAAATCCGAGCGAAATAGCCAACCGTCACACCTGTTTCATCCGCCGTTTTTCTGGTCGCAAACTCTGCTTCCGGAGGCCGCTCAATGGTCAGCGGAATGGTGTGGAATCGTTCACCTGGCAGGCTGAGATACTGCTTCATGAAATCTGCGTAGTACGTGCTGTGAGTCAGGAAGGCGTCAAAATGAGCCGCGTTTTGACTGACGAGGGACAACGCGCGAGATTTCCACGGTTCCGGAAGTTCCTGCAGAAAAATATCGTCACCCTGCAACAGGCAGACGAGTTTCCCTGAAAACCGTCGACGCAGGTCGGGAACGATTCCGGACAGAAGCGCATTGCTGAAGAGGATGATGTCTGGTTGAAGATCATTCACCAGATACTTGACCAGTTCTTCGATCTCCTGCCGTTGGGGTCCGTGCGAGCCATTCAACAGATCAATCGTCAGAGGACCCAGATCTGCCGCGTTTGTACTGCTGCTGAGTTTTGACAGCCATTTCACAATGCCGGGCCTGTCCAGCCAGCGTTTCGTAATTCGTGGGAGAAGTCGCCAGCCGGGCAATTTCGAATCGAGATAAACGTTGATCCCACCAAGAAAAACATGCGAGCTGCTGACGTTCTCTTCATCGACCCGAATGGGTGTATACGTTGGCAGCAATAGCGCATCGGCGCCGGCCATATGCAGGGATCGTGCGAGCGTGTTGTCCTGCATGCAGGAGCCGCAGAACATTCCGGCTCCGCCAGCGGTAACGATTGCGATCTTCATGAACATCTCCGGAGGAAAGCCGTTTGAAGGCCGAGTGACCAGAGAGATTTTTGTCTCCGCATCGACATTTTCCAATGTGGGGAACGCAACGACAGAATTCAGCGAATGACTCAGAGAACACGGCCTCGCGAATGCAATCGGGTGAAATTTTTGTTGGCAAAGAATACCAGCGAAATTGCCGGAGGTGCGAGAATCTTAAAGGTTCCACAGAATTTGTCTGTCCATTTGGACGATTGCTGGTATAGTTCACGCACACTGATTTTGAGGTCCACTTTCAAGATGTGAAGACTTTCACACGGGTGTTGATCTGATCAGCGAAGCATTCAGTTTCGATTCCATAGGCTGCTGAGCCTCTCAAGACTTCGGTTTTGAACTCGCTTTTCAATGGACGACTGCCAGTTCCAATAGTTCTTGAGTCCGGCGATTTTTGCATTGCCTCTCCTGCATTCGGTCCTGGGAATGTTTCATTTTCGGTAATGCCGGAAGAAGTGTCGGATTCCTTTCCCTGGACTATGGCGTACGCCTGTACCCAAAAAGGAATCTGACACTTTTTCCTGCTGAACCATAACCCAGGAAAAAGAATGAATTTTAAAGACTTCGGGCTCTCTGAGCCCCTGTTGCGCGCCGTATTGCATGAAGGCTACACGGTTGCCACTCCAATTCAGGCTCAGGCCATCCCGGTTGTGCTCGAAGGGCACGATGTGATCGGGATCGCTCAAACGGGAACCGGTAAAACTGCCGCGTTCGCATTGCCAATTTTGAACCGACTCGTGACAAGTGCTCCGAGTCAGAAGACCGGACCTCGTCAAATTCGCGTTCTTGTGCTGGCCAGTACTCGCGAGCTTGCTGTTCAGATCCACGAAAGCTTTACCAACTACGGAGCATTTGCGTCCGTACGAGTCGCCACAATTTATGGCGGTGTTGGTCAGCAGCCTCAAGTCAGCGCTTTGCGAAAAGGTGTTGATGTTGTTGTTGCGACGCCAGGACGTTTGATGGATCTGATTAAGCAGGGGTATGTCGACCTGAAAGGCCTGCAGACTCTTGTGCTGGACGAAGCCGACCGCATGCTGGACATGGGGTTCTTTCCTGCCATTCGACGAATTCTGGAATACGTTCCTCGCAAACGTCAGACGCTGATGTTTTCGGCGACGATGAAGCCAGAGATTCGAGACCTTGCCGGTTCGATTCTGAACAACCCAGTCAGCATTGCGATTGTCCCAAAGCAAAAGACAACTGAACTTGTCGAACAGAGTGTTTGCTTTGTTCCACAGAAACAGAAGACTCGACTGCTGATTGAACTTCTGAATCAGCACAATCCAGCGCGGGCGATTGTGTTCAGTCGCACAAAGCATGGTGCGGATCGAATCGTTCGCAATTTGGTGGCTGCCGGATTTAAGTCGGAAGCAATCCACGCGAATAAGAGCCAGAACAAGCGCCAGCGAACTCTGGAAGAATTCAAGGGGCAGAGTCCTCCGATTCTTGTTGCAACGGATATTGCTGCTCGCGGAATCGACGTCGATCTCGTATCGCACGTTTATCTGCATGACATGCCAACAGAAGAAGAAACCTACGTCCATCGTATTGGCCGATCAGGCCGAGCTGGTGCGACTGGGGTTGCAATTTCGCTGTGTGATGGTGAAGAACGTCGCATGCTGAAGAGCATTGAAAAATTGATCGGCATGAAGATCGATGTTCTGGAAGTGCCTGGATTCGACATGAATCAGCACGTTGACGAACCGTCTCGATCTGATCGTGAAGATTCACGGCCTCGTGGCGATCGCCCACAACGCGGTGGTCAGCGGCCGGGACAGCGTCCAGCTCGTGTTCATCCGCTTCAGGCGGCTCGCGGTGGTCAGCCCTTGAGTTCTCCGGCTCCGGCTCGTCGCGACGACCGTCCACGAAATCCGCGTGCCAGTGATCGGACAGAGCCTCCTCGTCGAGATCTTGGTCGTGATGCTGAACGTCAGCGTCGTCCGGATTCTCGTCGACAGGATCGCCCAGTGGCCAACGCGGATCTGCGTCGACATTCCGAACGCCCACAGAATAATCGGCCTGCTGCTGGCGGTCCATTGGCAAGCCGCGCTCAGGCGGTTCGCCGTCCGCACTCGAACGATTCTCGCAGCGAAGTTCACGCAAGCTTCGGTGACGGAGTTGACGTCGAAGAACGAAAGTCAGCGGCTCAGGGCGAGCGTCGTCCGGAACGTCGACGTCGGCCGGCGACTCGAAGCAATCAATAATCAGAATCGCGCAGTCGGTACCGCGGGCTTGTCCCGAAAGTGCTGAAGAACTGCGATCCGCAATACGCACGCCGCGGAATTCTCCTCGGCGTTTTTGAAAATTCATCTGGCACTGACACTCTACCGCTCCAACAGCCAGTCCTGGCAGACACGATCAGCGGAACGTCAGCAGGCCAACATATCCAACCATGGAAAAAGACCAAATGTCCCTAAGTGAAGTACCAGACGTTGTGAATTTGGAATCCGCTGAAATCGAATCGGTAGTGGAAGTGACAGTTCAGGCGCACGTTGAAGATCAGAACGTTGAAGATCAAGTTATGATGGAAATCGCCTGTGAAGCAGCAGAACCCGTGGGATCTGAAGTTGTCGTCGAAACTATCTCTGAAGCAGTAGCAGAAGTTGTTGTTGTTGAAGATCCTGTTCGTGTTGTTGAAGATGCTGTTCCTGTCATCAAAGTTGTGACACCGCCAGCTCCTGCTGTACAGCGTGTCGAAGAGCCATCCGAAACAGAATCCATCGCCGAAGAAGATGAAATCATGGGTGAATCCGAAACTGAAATCGTGGAAGTCGACAATGCACCTGTCAATGGTTTCCGCAAGCTGGGGCTTTCAGAACCGCTGATGATGGCCATCGAAGAATCTGGCTATACCAATCCGACTCCTATTCAGGAGCAGACGATTACTCTGCTGCTGCAGGGGCGCGACATGGTCGGTCAGGCTCAAACGGGCTCCGGCAAGACAGGTGCTTTTGCACTTCCATTGCTGCAACGAGTTGAACTGAACGTCAAGCAGCCTCAGGTGCTTGTTCTGGTTCCAACACGTGAACTGGCTATCCAGGTGGCTGCGGCCTTCGAAAAATATTCCGCAAAGATGAACCAGTTGCGAGTCGTCGCAATTTATGGTGGCGCGGCGTATCAGCCCCAGCTTTCGCAATTGAAGCGTGGTGTGCATATTGTGGTCGGAACGCCAGGACGCGTCATGGACCATATGAATCGTGGTTCTCTGAATCTTTCCAGCCTGAAATGTCTGGTGCTGGACGAAGCCGACGAAATGCTGCGAATGGGATTTGCGGAAAGCGTCGAGTGGGTTCTGACACAGCTTCCTGCCGAACGTCAGATTGCGTTGTTCTCCGCGACGATGCCAGAGCCAATTCGTCGAATCGCTCAGCAGCATCTTCGCAACCCTGCGGAAGTGACGATTCGCCAGAAGACGGCTACGGCCGACACGATTCGTCAACGATTCGTCGTTGTCGGACAGTTCCAGAAAGAACTGGCTCTTGGACGCGTTCTGGAAGCAGAGCCGATCGACGGCGTGATTGTGTTCGTCAAGCTGAAATCAACGACCGAGCCTCTTTGCGACTTCCTGAATTCACGCGGTTACAAGGCTGCAGCTTTGAACGGTGACATCGCTCAGGCTCAGCGTGAACGAATTATCGAGCACCTGAAGTCGGGCAAACTGGATATCGTTGTCGCTACTGACGTGGCAGCTCGCGGGCTGGATGTGCAGCGAATTAGCCACGTGATCAACTACGACCTTCCGGGCGACAGTGAAGCTTACGTGCATCGCATCGGCCGAACCGGACGCGCGGGTCGCAGTGGTGAAGCAATTCTCTTCATCCATCCCAAGGCTCAGCGAATGCTGAAGAGCCTTGAGTATGCGACTCGTCAGAAAATTGAACCGATGGATCTGCCGACGAATCGTCAGATCAACAAGAATCGAGTTTCCAAGTTCCATGCGAAACTTGTGGAAACGATGAGCCACCCATTGGCGGATGCGATGGGCTCCATCGTTGAACAGTTCCGACGTGAAAATCCAGAGATTCCAATTGAAAAAGTGGTTGCGGCTTTGGCTGTCCTGGCAAACGACGGGAATCCGTTGTTGTTGAAGGAAGAGCTGAAACAGGAAACCTTCTTTGAACCGCGTCGTCGAGATGATCGTGGACCTCGTGGCGATTCCCGCGGACCACGCGACGGATTCCAGGGTCGCGGGACTCGAACCGATTTTTCAACCAACGGGCCTCGCTATGCTCGCGACCCAGGCGATCGCGGTTTCGGGAATGACGGCGGTTTCCGAGACGATCGTGGGCCTCGTTCAGAGGGCTCTCGAGGTGGGGATTCACGACCGGATCGAGGCTTCCGAGAAGAACGTGGTGGTTTCCGCAATGACCGTGGACCACGGCCAGATCGAGGACCACGTGGACCTCGACCGGGCGACGAAAACATGGAAACCTTCCGCATCGAAGTGGGTCACATGCATCAGGTAAAGCCTGGCAACATTGTCGGGGCGATTGCCAACGAAGCAGGGATCGACAGTGCTCAGATTGGCCGGATCGAAATCTTCGACGATTTCAGCACCGTGGATCTGCCACAAGGCATGCCTCAGGAAGTCTTCTCCGCCCTGAAAAAAGTCTGGGTCTCCGGTCAGCAGCTTAAGATTGCCAAGGCAGAAGGCGGTGGCCCATCACAGTCTTCATCGGCTCGCCGACCAGATCGTCCGTTTCGCAACGATCGCCCAAATCGTAAGCCACGGAACGGCGTTCGATCTTGATCTGTCGCGTCATCGATGAGTAAACCCGAGAAGCCTGCGAGAACAAAAATCTCGCGGGCTTCTTTCTTTGCTATCGACTGACCTTGTTCGCTGGACCGCGGTATCTGCTGTCTGTTTGCAACGACCAGCGGCCTTCTGAATTCTTGTGGAGATGCAATGAAATTTCAGAATCCTTACGAACCGCCGTCGAAATGCGAACACGAAAAAAGCCCGCGAATGTCGAGCAGTCGCGGGCGATGGGTGGTTTGGTTGAGCCTGATCGCATTGCTGATCATGCTATACTATGCGATCTTCTCCGAGATCTTCGCCATGTTGACGTAAGTGTGTTGATTACGGCAGTCGGCGAACCTTCAGGTTGCGAAAATAGACTTTGCTCTTTGGGTCGTGTGCCTGAAGTGCGAAAGTGCCTTCGCCCAGTCGTCGTTCGAAGTCTGCTGAAAACGCCTTCTGATCATTAGGCTCTTCGTAATCAACAGTCACGGTGTCGTTCACCATGATCGTGACATGTTTGCCTTCGACTTTGATGGTTGTTGTATACCATTCATTGTCCTTCAGGCCCGGATTGTCCACATCCACGATTCCATAAAGGCTGCCAGACTTCTTTGGGTCCGAATGAGTGACATTGACCTGGCACTCCATCCCGTATCGCGGCCAGCCGATTTCCTGGTACTTTGAATGGAAGTAGATGCCGGCATTACTGCCTGGTGTTGTCATGACTTCGCACTGAAATTCAAAGTTCTGGAATGGCTTGTCGTCGCCAACATAGAACAGGTGGCTGCGTTCTCCGAAGCAAACAAGCTTTTCGTCTTCGATCTTCCACGAATCGCGATTTTCGCTGGCCTTCCAGCCGTCGAATGTTTTGCCGTCCCAAAGATTCTTCCATTCGCCCGCTTTGTCATCCGCGTTCGATGGAGACACCAACAGCATGGCCGCGACGGCCAGAAGTGCAAATCGTTTCATGTTTATGTACCTTCCAAAATCGTTGAACATTGCGTGGAGGCCTCGGTGGGACTGTCGCCACTTTTGAAGAACATTGCTTCCAGAATAACGTCTGATTGGGAGAAAGCATGTGTCTTCAACGGACCGTCAAGATTACTCCAGACTAGTGCATTTTGCCGCTGAATTCCAGACACCGCGCAAACCGTCGGCGTTTGAATGCATTCAACGATCTTGTTTGATCCTCCCGACCGAGGAGGACTTAGCAGCAGTCCCGAAATAACTACGCGTGTTAGCGGAACGGCGGAAGCCGTCCGGTGAATGTGAAACCGGAGGGCTCGCACCCTCCCGCTTCAATCAAAGCACGGAGACTGTTTCGGGACCGTCTCACAGGGGCAGATGTCGATCACTGATGCAGTCACAATCACCGGGCAGAGTGCAGCCAATACCATCATCAACGGCAACAACGCCTCGCGAATTCTCTCGATCGCATTTGGAGCTGGCGACACAACGCTGCAGAAGCTGACGCTGACTGGTGGACGAACGACAGGAGGGAATGACGGCGGTGCGATCAAGTCACTCTCCGAGGGAACGTTGACGATTCGCCAGAGTACGCTCATCGGAAACTCCACGACGGGCGATTTCGCTGAGGGCGGTGCTGTTTACTCTTATCATGGCTCGGTGACGGTAAGCAACAGCACGATCACTGGGGACTCCACGGCGGGTGCCTATGCTCATGGTGGCGGCAACTCAAGCGGTCCATACCACAAATCTCAGTCTGACTTTGGGCACGGCGACAAAATTCGAGAACGCAATTGGTTACGCTGGAGCGGTTACGCTGATTGGCAACCCATTGAACAATACGCTGTCCGGAGGAGCGAGAAATGACAGACAGAACGGGTCCTGGGGCAACGACATTCTGTCCGGCGGCGAAAATGACGACACCTATTTCTTCGGACCTGCAACGACAGCAGAAGCCGATCAAGTCATTGAGTTGTTGAATCAGGGCACTGATACTCTCAACTTTCCCGCAGTAACAACAGATGTTGCCCTCAGCATCCGTTCGTCTTCAATACAGAACTTGCACACGAACCGTACTTTGAAGCTGAACGCCTTCAACACCTTTGAGAACATCGTGGGCGGCGGACTGAAAGGTACCACAGGCCAGGGCGGAGTCTAATCTTGTCGTGATCTCCGCGAGTTGTTTTGTCTGCGATTCAGAACCTGCGGGCCGACAAATCTAATGTCGGTCGGCGTGAGCCACCGGACAACGAAGGCGAACATTCGTTTTGAAGCTTCGAAGGGGGGAAACATCGATGACTTCAGGCCGACTGAAATGTGCTGGCCAGCCCTTCAGGTCTTCGGGCTTTTCCTCAACAGTTATTCTTCAAACGGCGAGAAATGAGGCTTCGACAAGCGGACGAGACTTCCGCGATCCGGGAGCGCGGGCGTCTCGCCCGCTTAGCCGCTCGCGTGAAGATGGCTGTGATCAGCGCTGCAGGCGAGGATTGGGGGTGGTCAAATATTCCCATCTCACGACTGGGTCTGAATTGCTCTGGCTGAAGGAGGACGTGCGAAATTGCCGATCGCGCCGGTCATGGTGTCGGTTGAAGGATTCGTACCCCATTCTGGAGACGGGGCTTTGGGGAAAATCGCCGGAACGCAACTTGAGTGATCCTCGGCCTGTCGGCCGATGCGATGGGAAAAATCCGAAACTCCAATAAGTTTTGCCCGCAGAGTCGTAAGAATTGGATGAAAAACCCCATTCTTCCATGGGTTCAGACCGATTGCCAGGCAAGTGCTCAGTTCACTTGCGATGGCCATTCGTGCGCTTGCTGCGAGACTGACGGGAGGAATTGCGTGGGTCAAACCGGCAATAACGCCCGCCGGGATATATGGCATTTGGGTAAAAGAACCTGCTAAGACCGGTAGTTCTGACGAACCAGGGGCTTGTGTTGCGTTTCCGAAGTGAGCACAATCTAATTCAACAGGCGTTTTTTGAATTCCGATCCCACTGGTATCCAGAAAAACACAGTTGGCAACTGTCGAAACTGGCTGGGCGAAAATACAAAAAATGTCGGTCACCTGTCTGTGATCCCGTCTGGCGTTGTCTTCTCCGGGTTTCGATTGACCTGTCTTTCTCCGCGTTTTCGCCGGAAAAACCGGTACAGGGATCTTGCATCCCCTTGAAATTCCACCGAGAAACCATCGGCACAGAGTCGGGGTCACAAAGCTGACCAACGATTTGTCAGCCTGCGATGTTGTCGCGAGCTGACAAAATGGGCGTTTGATCTGTTTCGTGGTCTGAATTGTTCGAAGTGGATTCGGAGTTAAAGCATGCGTGACTGGCTGGAACGCTTTGTCGACGACGGCACCATTGGGGAATCGCAGCTTGAAGAAGCCCGCAGCATGGCTGCGAACTTGGGGATTCCCTGCGAGGACGCTTTGATTCGGCTGGGTTACATTTCAGCAGCCGATCTGATGCGAGCTCAGGCCGACGAATTTGGTTACGACTACATCGAGCTGGAAGGACGCCAGATTCCCAACGCGGTCATCGACCTCGTGACGGAATCGATGGCTCGCGAAAACATCGTCATCCCGATCGAGTCTGACGGGGAATCGGTTGTGATTGCGATGCACAACCCCAACAACATTGAGATCATTGATAAGCTGCGATTCGTATTAAACCGCGAAATTCGTCCAGTGATGGCGCCGCTGGAGTCCATTCAGGGGGCCATTAATCGACACTACGGACAGTCGGAAACGGAATCCGTGGACTCGATGATTTCCGAGTTTACCGAGACGCAGATCGACTTCACCGACGTGGAAGCTGCCGCCGCCATGCAGGGCGACGAAGACGACAGCGCGCCGATCATTCGACTGGCCAATCTGATCATTTCCGAAGCGGTAAAAGAACGCGCGAGCGATATTCATATTGAGCCGTTTGAAGATCGAGTCCGCATTCGCTATCGAATTGACGGAGCCTTGATCGAACGCGACAGCCCGCCCAAGCGACTGCTGGGTGCTTTGGTGTCTCGTTTCAAGATTATGGCCAGGATGGACATCTCAGAAAAAAGGCGTCCTCAGGACGGACGTATTAAAACTCGAGCAGGCACGAAGGAGTTTGACCTTCGCGTTTCTATTCTGCCCACAAACCACGGTCAGGCCGTGGTTATGCGTATTCTGGACCGAGATAATATTAAGATCGGTATTAGAAACCTTGGTTTCGGCGAAGATAATTATCGTACATTTCAGAATATTATTCGCCGCCCCAACGGTATTTTTCTCGTGACGGGTCCAACAGGATCCGGCAAGACGACGACTCTTTATAGTGCTCTTGGGGAACTTAATCGTCCGGATCGTAAGATTATTACGGCTGAAGATCCGGTGGAATATTATCTGCCTGGAATTAATCAGGTTGAAGTGCGACACAACATCGGACTGGACTTCGCCAGGATTATTAAGGCGATGCTTCGACAGGCTCCGAACGCGATTCTTGTGGGAGAAATTCGCGATACAGAAACCGGCGAAATGGCGATTCAGGCATCGCTCACCGGGCACCTTGTGTTCAGCACGCTCCACACCAACGATGCTCCCGGTGCGATTACTCGCCTGATTGACATGGGTGTCCAGCCATTCCTCGTGGCCTGTTCGCTGATGGCCGTGATGGCTCAGCGACTTGTACGTGTGGTCTGTCCGAAGTGTCGAGAGCCGTATCAGCCAAGTCCGGAAGAAGTCGACGTCTTCAATATTACGCCCGATGAGCTTTCGGAAGGTCAGTGGGTTCGCGGCAAGGGCTGCAACAACTGTAAGCACACCGGTTACAAGGGACGACGCGCTGTTTTTGAACTCATGACAATGAACAGCACGCTTCGCGAAATGGCGTTTAACAGTGAGCCCGCTCAGAACATTCGACGGCAGGCCAGACTGCTGGGAATGAAGACGCTGGTTGAAGACGCAAAAGATAAGGCCTATCAGGGCCTGACGACTTTGGCGGAGGTTTACAAACTTTCTAAGGGCGGGCACTAGTGGTTTGTCAGGATTTGAATTTGGGGTAGTGAACCTCGCTCAAGGTTCTGCGGCCACGGGATCTTTAGCAGGATCCATGACCGCCACCCCGAGTTCCTTATCTTGACGGAGCATCAGTGTTGCGTCAGTGCTGAAATTTCCGGGACTGGATGAGGCGACGAGTCCCTCGGACGTTAGAAACAATTCGGACTCGTGAACTCCCGATTTCTTTTGAAGTTTTTATTTTCCGACTTTCTGTCCTCTGCTGATTTCGGACGAATTTGAGGCTGCATATGTCAACGCCTGCTGGTGGTCGTAATTTTCAGATCGACAAGTTGCTGGAGACCGTGGTCAAGGAACGCGTGAGCGACCTTCACATCACCGTCGGCCAGCCTCCTGTAATTCGTTCCGGTGGTCGCATGGTTCGCCTGGAAACGCGAACGCTCACCGCGGACGATACGACGAACCTGATGAAGAGTATCACGCCTGAACGAAATCAGCAGGAGTTGCAGGAGCGTGGTGGTACCGACTTTGGTTTTGCGTTTGGCGACAAGGCTCGATTCCGCGTGGCTGTGTTTAAACAGCGCGGAATGATCGGTATGGTGCTTCGACGAGTTCCGAACGAGTTCCTGACGTTCGAGCAACTTGGCTTGCCCACGGTTTGTAAGGATCTGATTCAGAGACCTCGCGGACTATTCCTCGTGACTGGGCCAACGGGTTCCGGTAAGACGACCAGTCTTGCTTCGATGATTAACTGGATGAACCATAATATGGATCATCATATCATCACCCTGGAAGACCCGATCGAATATTACCACGAGCATCATCATTCGACGATCAATCAGCGTGAGATCGGCGTCGATGTGCCTTCGTTTCCGGAAGCTCTGCGACGTGCTCTGCGAATGGACCCGGACGTGATTCTCGTGGGCGAAATGCGAGACCTTGAAACGATTTCTGCGGCCATCACAGCGGCGGAAACCGGGCACGTGGTCTTTGGAACTCTGCATACGACCGGTGCTCAGGGTACTGTTGACCGTATCATCGACGTGTTCCCGACGAACCAGCAAGAGCAGATTCGAACTCAGTTGGCCAACGCGATTATCGGGATTCTTAGCCAGGCCCTGCTGCCGCGAAAGCCAAAGGGACTGGTCGCTGCCTACGAAATGCTGGTGGTGACGCCGGCGATCGCGAATCTGATTCGTGAAGGAAAGACGTTCCGAATTAACAGCTCGATCCAAACGGGCCGTAAGTTCGGAATGATTCTGCTGGACGATTCGCTCTTCAATCTGTGGAAGAGCGGTTTGTGTGATGAAAAAGACGTCATCTACAAGTCCAACAATCCAGGCGAACTTAGAGCGCGTATCGAGCGAGCTAAACGCGGCGTGTTTGATGACAAAGACGACGAAGAAGATGATGACGAATAGGACCTGACGGAAAGGATTTTGTTAGTGCCTCTTAGTGTAGTGTCTCACGCCGTTGTTGAATTATTTATAGCGGAATTCGTGAGAATTCCGAGTTCTTACGAACTCGGCTACGAGGAAAACAAGGTCAATCAAAACAAAACGGGATTAAAAAACACTCCATTAGATTGTCGTATCGCCTTCGGGCGGTTTCATGGCAGAATCCATTTCTGAATTCCAACTGAAGCCACAACAACAAGAATCGTGACACCTGACACTCGGCAATCGCCTGGCTGCAGAACAATCTGACAATGATTCTGACACAACTCTCTTTACTCTAAGTTGCATATCCAACCATGGCTCAACGCAAACTCGGACAAATCCTTGTCGATCTGGGCTACATTAACGACGATCAGCTCTGGGATATCCTGGAAGAACAGAAGCAAAGCCCAGGGACCGTCATCGGGCAGGTTGCTGTTCGTATGGGGCTTGTCAGCCAGGCTCAGGTGACCGAAGCATTGGCGGAACAGTGGGGCATGCCCATCGTCAATCTGGAAGAAACCAACATTCAGCCCAACGTGCTGGAAGTGGTTCCTCAGACGATGGCTGAGATGTATCACATCATGCCGATTTCGCTGAAAAACGGCGTGCTGACCGTCGCGATGGCCGACCCGCAGAATGTGGGCGCGCTGGACGATCTTCGCAACTTCCTCGGCCATGAAATTCGCGGAGCTGTTTCTTCGGGACCGGATGTTGAAGCGGCGATCGCTCGATATTACGCGGACCGTGAAGAGAGCATCGAAGACGTTATTGAGTCGATGTCGACCGACGAAGATCACGAAAAGAAGATACGCGGCTATGATCTGGCATCGGACCAGGAAATGTCGGACGCGCAGCCAATCAAAAAGCTGCTCAACATGGTCATGTTGCTCGCCATTCGAGACCAGGCGAGCGACATTCACTTCGAACCATTCGAAGACGAATTCAAGATTCGAGTCAAAGCGGATGGAGTGCTTTATGAAATGGTTCCTCCGCCACGCCATCTTGCCAATGCGATCGTCAGCCGTATTAAGGTCATGTCGAATCTGGACATTGCAGAACGCCGTCTTCCGCAGGACGGTCGTATTGAACTGAACGTCGGTGGAAACAACGTCGACTTGCGAGTCAGCGTGCTTCCGACACTGTTCGGCGAAGCGGTGGTTATGCGAGTTCTCGACCGAACTGTGGTCGCGCTGGACCTGAACAAGATCGGGATGGACGCGGCGTTGCTCAGCAAATTCCGCGGGATCCTGCGACGTCCAAACGGAATTTTGCTGGTTACAGGACCCACGGGAAGCGGAAAAACGACAACGCTTTATTCAGCCCTGAACGAGCTGAACGACACTGAAACCAAGATCATCACCAGCGAAGACCCGATTGAGTACGACATTGAAGGGATTATTCAGGTCCCCGTGAATCCCGATGTGGGCGTTACTTTTGCGAACGTTCTGCGAGCGATTCTGCGGCACGACCCGGACAAGATTCTGGTGGGCGAGATTCGAGACTACGAGACTGCGGAAATCGCGGTTCAGAGTTCTCTGACCGGGCACATGGTGTTTAGCACTCTTCACACCAACGACGCACCCTCGGCGATCACTCGTCTGCGAGACATGGGAGTGCCCGCGTTCCTGATCACAGCGACAGTGGAAGCCATTCTTGCTCAGAGACTTGTGCGACGAATTTGCAGCGAATGTCGGACGGAGTTTGCTCCGTCGGATGAGCTTTTGATGGAGTTGCAACTTCCCCTTAAGACCGCTCGAAAGTACAAGTTTTACTTCGGTAAGGGTTGTCCGCGATGCAATAACTCGGGGTATAAAGGCCGAATCGGGATTTATGAAATGCTGGTGATGTCCGACGAGATTCGCGACGCCATTGCCGCGGAAGCGTCGGCCGATGACATTCGCGATATCGCTCGACAGCAGGGCATGACAACTTTGCGAGAAGCCGGGTTGAAGCTGATTTTCGATGGACACACCACCATCGACGAAATTGTTAGAGAAACCGTCATTGAAGATGTCTCCTGAAAGCGGACATTGGCAGGACCGCCTGGAACTGAATGCGGTCCGGAATTGGCACGATTTGTTACGCAGTTCCCAGGTGTTGCATCCTGAAGTGTGTAGCGATTTGCTCCGGCAAAAAGCTACAGACCTGGCCGAACTGATCGTGACGGACCGAAAATTCGTTGTAAACTGACCATAGAACCCTGCCGTAAACTCTGTTATGAACTACGGCACAGACTTTGCCTCTGAAATCTTGGTGATTCGCACAGTTCGAACAATCGAAATGTGGCAGTCAGGTTTCGGAGAGTTACTTTTCACTGATTTCACTGAGACGTGAGTTTCAGTAACCACCGGAACTTTCTGGAGAAGACGGCATGCCAACCTTTGCATATGAAGCAATGGATAGCTCGGGGCTCGAGGTGAAGGACACCATCGAGGCTCCGTCCGAGGCCGAAGCCCAGACGATGATCCGGGAAAAGGGCTTCTACGTCACCAAGATTCGCGAAAAAGATCGCAAGAAAAAAGACCCCAAGAAGGGCCCTGCCAAAGGGGCGGCCAAGGGTGGGGCGAAGAAGGGCAAGGCTTTCACCATCGGTGGTGTGAAGCCGAAATTGTTGTGTCAGTTTACTCGCCAGCTTTCAACGCTGCAGGATGCCGGTCTTCCGGTGCTTCGCAGCTTGCGAATTCTGGAAGGTCAAAATAAACCAGGAGCGTTGAAGAACGCTCTGATGGATGTGATTGAAGATATCGAAGGCGGTAACACGCTGTCGGAAGCGATGGGCAAGCAGCCCAAGGCTTTCGACAACTTGTACGTCAACATGGTAAGAGCCGGGGAGGCCGGCGGTGCTTTGGAAGTCATTCTTCAGCGTCTGGCGGAGTTCAAAGAAAAAGCTCAGTCGTTGAAGCGAAAGATTACCGGAGCCATGATCTATCCAGCCGCGGTGATCACCGTAGCCGTGGTCATCGTGTCTTTCATCATGCTGTTCATCATTCCGAAGTTCAAAGAAATTTTCATCGGCTTCGGTGTGGAGCTGCCAGCTCCGACCGTTGCTCTGATCACATGTTCGGACTGGATGATGAGCTATTGGTACATGCTCTTTATAGGGCCCATCGGGTTCTGGCTCTTTGTCAAGATTGTGAAGAAGAACAAGACGGGAGCGTACGTGATGGACTGGCTCTCGTTACGAATACCGTTGATAGGCAAGATTTTACATATCGGGACCATTGCGCGCGTGACCAGAACGCTGGGCACTCTGATTTCGTCGGGTGTGCCGATTCTGGAAGCGTTGCTGATATCAAGAGATACGGCAGGTAACGCGGTGTTTGTAAGAGCGTTTGACAATATTTACTCGGCGATTCGCGAAGGGGAAACCATTGCGGTGCCGTTGAAAGAATCTCGCATCGTGGACGACCTTGTGGTCAACATGGTCGACGTTGGTGAAGAGACGGGTGCTCTGGACGATATGCTTTACAAGGTGGCCGACGTCTACGACGAAGAAGTGGAAGTCAGAGTTGAAAGTCTTGTGAGCCTTCTTGAACCGATCATGGTCGTTGTGCTCGGTTTGATCGTCGGCTTCATTGTGATCGCGTTGTTCATGCCACTGATTAAGCTGTTGAACGATCTTGCATAATGCAGACAGATGGAAGTTGTCCGGTCTGGCCTTAAAGTGGTCAGGCCGGGCAACAATTAGAGAACACTTTAAACCGAAAACCCTCAGTGCAGGTTCCGCCATGAAACGATCTTCCAACCAACCGGCAACCACCCCCAGCCGCAGCGGCTTTACGCTGCTTGAACTGCTGATGGTGATCGTGATTATTGGAATACTCATGGCTTTGGTGCTGCCGGCGTTGTCTGGTGCCCGAACGCGGGCGAGGATCGCGGAAGTGGCCAGCGAAATTTCACAGCTTGATAACGCGATTTCAAAGTTCAAGTCCGTTTATAATGTTGAGCCCCCCAGCAGTTTGTATGTCCCGTCTGTGGGCGGTACGTGGGCAGCGTCTGATCGTTCCAAAGTGCGGGCAATCTGGCCCCAGTTCGATTTCGCCACCAATGGTGGGTTGGGCGCAGGTAATTTTCACTTAAACGGTGCTGAGTGCTTGGTGTTCTTTCTCGGCGGCGTGCCAACTACGTCAACACCACGGACTCTGTTGGGCTTTTCGAAGAACCCACGCACGCCTTGGTCTAGTACTGGCACTAACCGAGAAGGTCCGTTCTTTGAATTTCGCCCTGATCGACTGGTTGATGTCGATGGTGATACTGTTGTGGAGTACGTTGATCCATTGCCAGATCAGCAGACCCCATATGCTTATTTCAGCAGCCAAGGCCGTTCTTACAAGAGGACAAACTCGGTCGGATCAGGTCTGAGTGAACAAGATGATTTCGACATCCATGGCGGGAATTCTAACGTTTTGGATTTCAGCGCTGTATACCTCAAGACGCTTACTCCAGCGCAGCCGCATCGTTCCAGCGGTTATCAGATTATATCTCCTGGGTTTGATCGTCTTTATGGCCTTGGTGGAGTTTACACAGACGGCACTGAGCTAGTTAACGGCGATCTCAACGGAAATTCAATTCCTGACGTGGGTGAAGTCTGGCGTGCCGTTGAGGCAGACAATATTACAAACTTTACCAATGGTTTGATGAAGCCATAAGGACGTGGAGTTTGGGTCACCGGCTGAAACTTCTCGGGTGAAACTTATGAATATACTTCCTGGACAATGTCAACCGCGCCGCGCCTTTACATTGTTGGAACTGCTGATCGTCATTGCGATTATTGCGTTGCTGATGGGGATCTCGTTTTCAGTGATGTTCGGACTCGTCAGTCAGGCAGAGGAGGAGGCGACGATAGCCACAATTCGCAAAGTGGACGCGTTACTGCAGCAACGGATTGAAGCTTTCGATCGTACCTTCAACGGAAATAAGAAACGAGCTGCGGTTAATGGCATGAGCGCTCTGCTCGCTGGGCAGAATATTTTTGGTGTCCGGGATGACGTAAAGGAAATTCTGGCAAAGAAGGCTCTGTTTCGTTTTGAATTTCCGCAGAGAATCGACGAACGAAGGTTGTTTGGTGATTCGGATAACATTGTTGCAGGACTCCCCGATACGATTTTTGGTGCCGTGGCAGCACCTAATGCCAGGCAGCAATTGGTGAATGAAGGAAATGCTTCCCCGACTGACACAGATGTGCGAAACCGCGTTGTCGCCAATTGGGCGAATCATAGGGCGGAAACAGAGAGTGCTGCCTTGTTGCACTTTGCGTTGTTGGCGTCCGGGTCGTTCGGTGTAGGTGCAATAGATGGCGACCGATTCACCGACAAAGAAGTCGCAGACACGGACGGTGATGGATTGCCAGAGTTTATCGATGCCTGGGGAAACCCACTTCGTTTCTATCGGTGGCCAACGCGACTCATTGATATCACGGCTCCATCGCCATTCACTCCGGTACTAAGCAACCCAACCGACAATACGGACACACGCCAGATCATTGGCCAGGAGAGGGAATTGGCAAACTTGTTGTTCAAGGGACTGTCCCCACAGCCTTTGCCACTGCCAAATGGTGTCTTGCCTCGTGATCTTCTGCTAACTGATCCCGACGATGCTGTCGGACGTCTGTATTCGGAGATGGAAAGGCTAGACGGTAATAATGGCCGACCACTGTTCGCGGCGGAATACAACGAAGCCAAGTACCATACTCCGGAAACTTATCACACACCATTGATAGTATCTGCCGGAATCGATGCGGCACTCGGTCTGCGCGAGCCAAATGACACAGACTTTCCCAACGGGATATTTGGAAACCTGGCCCAACTGGCCGGCACAACAGTGTTAGCCCCCGCTCCAACGGCGGAAGTGCGTGATCAGTTAACCGATAACATTACGAATCGAAATCGGCGTGCTGGAGGGCGAAAATAATGACTGGATCTCCACTGCATTTGCACTACATGTCGGATCGAAAGAAGGATCCGGGCGGCAGTCGATCAGGCTACACTCTGATTGAGTTGCTCATTGTTATCAGTATTCTCGCACTTCTGCTGACTATGACCGTAATGGCGGTTAATTTCACGCGCGATGGTGACAGAGTTTCTGGGGCGGCATCCCAGATTCACTCTTTTTTGAGCGGCGCTAGAGATCGAGCAATTTATGCCAAAGAACCTCGCGGCGTTCGGTTCTTTCTTGATCCGAATAATCCTCGAGCGGTCTCTTCCATGGTTTATATCAATCCCGGCGAGACATGGTCCGACGGCGTAATTCAGCTTCGTCGCTGGGATCCGGATGGCAATGGCTTGACCAATTTGACGCCGCCGAATCCGGATATCAATGGAGACGGGGTAAACGACAATCCCGCCGAGGTTTGGATGGTTGTGGGATCGGGAACAGCATGGTGGGAACTAAAGCGACGAGGGTTACTATTTGATGGGCTGCGAATACGAATTCCCAAAGGGCCCAAAGGCAGTTGGTATCCAATCGATACAAAGTTGATTGACACAACGGTTGCTCCGACAGACCTGCAAGCGCTCATTCTTTCCATTCCTTTTCGTGACCCCGGTGATACACCGACAGATCGAGCACTTGCTTTTGAATCAGGCGGACCTGAAGACTATGAAATTGAATTGCCGCCGAGGATTCTGCCTATGGAACCAGTCGTTCTACCTCAAGGTACAGTGATTGATCTTGACGGCTCAAAGCTGCCAGATGCGTGGCGGCCCATTGTGTCGGGGTTAAGCACCGGCTCGGGGAACTTGTTGTATTCACAGTATATGGACATTGTGTATTCGCAACGTGGGACAATTATCGGAAACGCTGCTGCGGGCGGGGTGATCCACCTTTATGTGTGCGATAACGAAGACTCGTTGCTACTGAAGGAAGAATACATCAAGGTTGAACTGGAAGGAAATCAAGGGCTCACCCCTGCGGCAGCGGTCAATGTTTTCAATCAACGAGTTCGATCGCCAGTAACACCGTTCGTCCCAGCAGATGAGTTGAATCCGGCTACGGCGACCTGGGCCGTGAACATTGCTCCCGCGCCGGATCCATATCTGGTGAAAGATCGCCGGATTGTGTCTGTTTTTTCACAAACCGGCGGAGTCTCGATACATGCTGTAGATGCGACTGACTCGACCGGAGACGGTTTTGCGGATGATCCTTTCTACTTCGCGGAAACCGGGGAGAGTGCAAAGTGATGACGAGCTTCTTCCAAAAAGTGCGACAAAACAGGGTTCGTCGAGGGGTAACCTTGATCGAAGTGCTGATGTCCCTAATGATTATGAGCATCGGCGTTTCGGCGGTGATGGTGTTGTTCCCGATCTCCGTGCTGCGTTCGGTTCAATCCACCCAAATGACCAACGCGGCCATCCTGAAATACAACACTGAAGCGATGCTGCGTCGCGATCCAAAAATTATTTTTGATCCTGACGGCAGTTTTGATCTCGCTACGAACGAATTGCAGCGACAGCAGGCTATTTCTGAGCATTATCAGTCATCGGCATTCCGAAATTACATTGTTGATCCCGTCGGGTTTTATGGATTCTTCGGCTTCGACAATGATGGGAATGGAACCGTAGATTCGGCGGATGACGCTTGGGCAAGATCTTTTGGAAACGATGGCTACCAACCGGGATTTCAGCTTGGGGCTCCACCAACGATTGTCGTTCCATCATTGCGAAGATATGACGGGCGAATTATTTCCCAGTTCGGCGGCGGACTCGAGTCGGCTGTTCAATCTTCTGTGTTGACGCCGGATCAAGTTACCGCCCTGCAACAACTCGCCTCGCGGCTGGCCAGGCTTGGAGATGGCAGAACGACTCAATTGGATACAGTCGCCGATGGACTACCGCTAGTCCGCACAGTTGGTGGCATTCCTTATTTTGTCGGAGTTCAGCTCCCCGCTTCCGTTGCCGCGGATGAGCTTGTCGCCATTCCAACATCATTGAATTCCAACCCTGGCAATTTAATTCGAGACCAGGAACTCGCCGAGATTGTGCTCTTTTCGGTGGATGGGAAATTTAGCCAGACGTACCCATTGACTCATATCATTGTGACTGATGGCAAAGCCTTTTGGTCTGAATATGATGACGACGCGACCGGCAGTCCTCCGGTCGACTTTAACAGGAACGGTTTGCCTGATATCCGCCCGCTCCCCGCTCAATTTGGAGGAAATATTGGACGTGTTTTACTTCGCACTGTTCGAACCGCAGATTATTCATGGCTGCTGACGGTTAGACGCGGGAGTGACGGTCAAGCCCGCGGCGTGGACGTTGTCATACGGTATCACTCCGGAGTAAAGCCTGAGGACGAGCGTGTTTTCCCAGCTACTTTCACGAAGGATACCAACATTGTTGGGCTCAGTCGTCCACTCGATGGCACTGAGCCAACTTTAAAACGAGGCCAGTTCATTTTCGACCCTGTGAATGCAAGGTGGTACCGCATTGTTGATTTTGAAGTGCGACCAGCCAGCGCTTTTATATCGGCCGCAGACGCGGCATTTTGGGCTGCGTACGATTATCGCGTCAGTATGGAGACCACTGCTGTTGCAAGTGCTGGAATCCTTCCGACTGCGTCCGCCGCAGCGGTCTACTCAGGAGCAATCGTTTTGCCGGGCGTTGTCGATGTGTACCCAATGGGCTCTCTGTCACTTCCAGCGGCGTTCTAGCAAAGATAATAGCATGAACAATTCATCACGATCGATGCGGTTAGAAGTTTCGAAACGCAATGCCTTTACACTTGTGGAAATGCTGGTGTCCGTGACGCTGGTCTTGCTAATGATGACAATGTTTGCGTCGATCTTTTCGATGGCAACCGACAGTGTCAGCAAGCAACGAGGAATCTCGAACCACGACCAAAAGGCCCGATCTCTGGTGACTATTATTCGAAGCGATTTTCAACACCGGACCTTTCGGTATCCGTTTCCGTTCTATCCGGGCGAAGACTCTTCGACATCGCCTACCCCGTTTGGAAACCGTGCTGGCTATCTCTATATATCAACGAACGATGCTTACAGTGGACTTGATGATCTAATTCAGTTCACGGTCAACTCGGATATATTGATTGAGAACGACGACGACACACCATACTTTGGCAGGGCTCTACCACTTTCCGACCGAACATTCAATACTGCAACGAATCTGTCAGTCAATCCGAATCAGCCTGAAGCAGACGACGGCAGCCTGCTCTTTGACGGAACTGCGAGTTCAAATGCTGCGGAAGTCTGCTATTTCGTTCGAAACGGCAACCTGTACCGTCGCGTGCAATTGTTGCGAAAGCCCCTGCCCGTGGCAGGGCGTGAACTCGATGATCAACCAGTAACCTCACGCGGTTACAATTTGGTTTCCGGTTTTGACAATGGTGGTAATTACGACGGTCTGTTTTGGTTCGACCAGGATAATTCTGGCAGTCCAGAAGCACCGAATGAATTGTCCAATGACTTCTTGCGTCACTTTGACTTTTCGGCATTTGAGCAGAATTACGGCGGAACTCAGTCGGCGCGTTTTGTGGGTCTTGGAGCACTAACGAATGAATTGATTTCTTCTGGAGCCGCGAACGAATCTCTGGGTAATCCTCGCTTTCGTTTTGGGTTTCATCATCCGGTTATCGACCCTTCAGGGAATGCAGTGCCGACAACAGGGTTGTCTCGGGAACACACTGGACTCGGTGGTCTTTTTATCGGCCGTTTCACGCAAGCCGAAACGTCGGCGTCAAACTTCAATTGGCCGCAGCGTCCGTCACATGTCTTCAACAACGCAGGGTCAGTTTTGTGGAACTCAAACGCGACACCGGGTGATCCGCTGGACGTTAGGAATAACCTGACTTTCAACAGTGAAACGGGTGTGGTCGAAGAGTTTTCAGAATCTGCAGCGGGGACAGGCCGTGGTGGTCCTCGAAAAATGGAAGACCTGCTTCTTGCCAATGTGCATGAAATGAAGGTTGAGATCTGGGATGAGCGATTGCAGAAGTATACAACACCGGGCCATTCCGAGTCGGTACAAATTTCTCTGCCAATGGTGAACAACGATGGAACTCCGATCCCGTCTCCTGTTTTCATTGCAGGCGATTATCATCAAGGCAGGCGATTCCTTGATGCCGATGGATACGGTCCCCAAGGCGTTTCGGTTGGCGTCTTTGACACTTGGCATCCGAATGTGGATCGAAATAGCGATGGCCTTGCCGAGCATCCTCCTCACATTGCTTATCGGTATTATCCGCCAACTCTTGCTAATTCGGGAATTGCTGGTCCTACCCGCGCTGTGTTCTCGCCGCTAGGGGAACCTGATCTAACTACGCGAAGGGCTGATAATCGAGCATATTGGACTCCGAATACGGAGTACGCCATCGGCGATGTTGTATTCGTCCCAAGAGCCGCCGATCTACCTCCCGCAGGATTTCAGTACAATGAAATTCAGGAACCAAAGTTCGCCATCGCGTATCGCTGCGTAGCCAGGCAGGGGAGCTTTACTTCGGCGGCAAATCCGCCGGTCTTCGCAACAGCCCCGGGCCGTCGAATTCGTGAACTGAATGATGAACTTGAGTGGGAATCGTTCGACAATAGACGCCCGTTGAGTTCTATCCGACTAACGCTGAGATTTATGGATCAAACCACGGATACCCAGCGTCAGTTGTCGTTAATCATTCCACTGACAGACAAGAAATAAAAGCCGCATGCAGTTCAGCGGGATGCAGTGTCGGGAAAAACTCGCACCTACATTGCAATATCTCATTCCTGCCTCCTGATCTCAAATTGACTGCAGTTCAAATAAACAATTCTGATCGCTCCCATGTCGGGCGGGCCGAGTCCGGTGTCTAAGGAGACGGTACAATGAAAAACTCTAAGCTTCAGGTTCATGCGATTGTCAAGGAGCAACGTCAAGGTTCCACCTTGGTAATTGTGATTGCCCTTCTCGGGCTATTGGCTTTCGTGGGGATCGTTTTCTTCACCTTCGCCTCGCAAGAACGCGCCGCGTCGGAATATTTCAGTGAAGCGGCGAAAGATGTTGTGGACGAACCGCCAAATGTTTTCGATCACATGCTTCGACAAGTCATCGTCGGCCCTGGTGACCAGCCCAGCGAACGCACCAGTATTCTACGAAGTTCAACGAAAAGAAATTCGCTGGTAACTAATTTGGTCGGAAATGACATTCACCCTTATACAGGAGAAGGAGTGGAAGTCACAAACATAAGTGGTTTGCCAGCAGTCGATCAAAATCGCGATGGAGTTGACGACGGAAACGACTGGCTGGAATTTGTGGACTCACCTGTCGCCAGAGTTCATGTGGATTATCGCGAACGTGGCTTTGAGCAACCGGCCCGGCCCCAGCCGCCAACTCCCGATGTTGACTACACCTATCCGGACATCAACAATCTGTTTCTTGCCTATAAAGGGTGGGCAGTTCGCGACAATGGAACGAGTCCTCCGCCAGGCACGGCTAGATATGAACGCGTGCCTGTGATTATCCCGTCCTTCTTCCGTCCGCAATACATGAAGAGCGGACCCACGAATGGGCCCGGCGGAAATTCGGTACCAACCGATACCAATTGGATCTCGAAGTTCGATGGTGTTGACCGCACCACAGCTTTGTATCCTGCAAGGAGTTTCCGCCCGCATCCGCAGCACATAGCTGGACGATTGCAGAACGGGACACCAGTGTTCAGGTACCTTACCGACGGAGAAGCGTCTACTCTTCTGGGCTCCGCATCGGGGTTTCCATTTCTGCCTGACAATGAAATCAATTCTGGCAATGGAACTCCCGCCCGTGGTGAGATGGGAATTTGGACGGGGTCGCATCCAGATGTCTACGAACTGGACGTTGATAATGATGGTGATTTAATCAAAGAAGGCATCTGGCTTGATCTAAACTATCCTGTTCAGGAGACATCCACCGGACAGCTTTACGTAATACTTCACTCTGTGACGATTTACGATCTCGATTCGTTGATTGACCTGAACGCCCATGGCAACCTTGCGGCCTTGCCGCGAACGGGAACGTTTCGAAATGGCGCTGGAATTACGATTCGGGGCGGCCAACTTTCGAATCAATTTGTTTCTCGTTCGAACTTGGGGCTCGGCCCTAACGAGATTAGCCCGCTGTGGGCGTTAAGACGAGGAGTGCCGTCATTGGGTCATACGTCGCTCGCTCAGTTCACTGCCCACTATGGCCGAACCCCGGCAACAGATCTGGAGCAGGCCAATATGGAATGGCTGTGGATGCTCACCGGGCGAGGAAAGTTTGGCGCGGGACTTGAGAACATTTTTGCTGGACGATGGGGCGAAACAGATCGCACCTACAATGCCGTGCGATCCGGCGGTAGCTACTTGGTTCAAGACCTGCCACGCCCTGGCCGCAGTGGAAATGCTCAGCAGTCTACAAGTTCCGGCATTCGTTTTGGTGGGGATTACACATCTGCTGGGCGAGACGGCTTCGATGACAATCAAGACCGCCTCGAAGGGGAAGCAGACTCTTCTCAGCGGAAGCTTCGACCGTTCGGGCATCCTACTGACTATGCGGGTACGGGACGAAATCACACGGGAAGATTCAATGGATACAATGGCAATGTTTTCACCACCGTTACCGGAAGTCCTCTTGCACCATTGCTCCATCACGACACTGCCAGTACCGGACCTGAACGTTGGCTGCGCTACGATGGTTATTCTGTGAACCGTGCGATGGATGATACGATCGCTCGTTATGCTTTTGGTCAGAATAATGTATATGACGTAGGAACAGGATCATCGGACGATCTCGTTTTGGATCCGTTTTACGATGCTTTGTTTGACGACCCGCTGGAGACAATCTTCGATGTCGACTTTGCCGATCGAAAATTTGACCAAATCTTTGCACCGCAGGATTTGCTGGCATTGCATCTAACACCAACGGACAAGGCCTCATCACCTGATGATATTTCGGAGCGTCTGACTGAACTGGCCCCGTTTGGTTTTGAAAACACACTCACCAACGATGTTCGTGAGCGTTTCACAACACTGTCCAGCAGCCTGCGTCGGTTTATGCTTAAACATGATTTGGGGCGTGACCTCGCTTCGACGTCTGATGATGGGCCGCGGGCTTGGGAATTTTCTGCAGATACGGATGGCGCCGATCGCAATGGCGATGGTTTCGGCGATGGTGATGGACTATTGGAGTTTCCGCCCCAGTTTGGGACGAACCCTACTACCGGCTTGCCCTACAGTTCTACAGATCCGTTTCGTCCGCAAGTTCGAAGACTGCTTACTGTAGAAGCTGGTGAAAATCGTGAGTTGATCGGGCAGTTGCCACTAAGCATCAACCACATTCTTGATGTGGAACGCAACGCGCAGACCCCTGACGAGCAGTCTCAACCGGTTCAGTTTTTGAAATACATGAAACGAGCAGGGCTTCGCTTTAGGCCTCTAACAGAACACCCAGATGCCTCTGAAGGCACTACTGTTTTGCAACTTGGAAGTGTGCCCGCATACAATCCTGCGACTCCGATCACTTTTCCGCCGCAGACTCCTGAGGATCGTGAATTCTGGGCTCGTCGAGATCGGCAGAAACTCGCCCGAGATATCTACGTTCTCCTCTATACTATTGGTGGGGCGCGTCCAGACACTGGAAAAATAAAGAATTACACCGGCGTCAACGCGCCTTCTCTGGATATCTCAAGCACCGATCCGACAGCTCTATATACGCATGAGCAGCTACGTCAAATGGCTCAGTTTGCAGTGAACCTTGTTGATGCAATGGACACGGATGATGTGATTACGAAGTTTGAGTATGACAAGAACTTTGGAGACGGCTGGAATTTGGACGACGATCCATTCACTGACGATGGATTTGCCGCATCGACCGATCCACTGGTGACGGCAAAAGGTCTGTATCCACACGACTCTGATTTGCGAGGCGTTGTCTTTGGTGTTGAAGCACAACAACTAGCGTTCAGCGAAGTCTTAGGAATTCGTTCACCGATGATTGCCGGTGGGCACGATGCGACACCGTATGACGATGCTGCATTGGATCGAGATTTTATGTTTGTCGAATTGCAGAATCTTCTTCCAACGCAACGTTCCCTTGCAACCACAGAATCCTCAACGGCAGACAAAGCTATATGGCGACTGGCTCGCTACGACCGGAACACGGGGATTGGATCAGCCATTGCCGCGCCCGAAGCTCCGGATCGTGCCGTAGCGTTTCTCGACAACGCAGACAACATCATCGACGGAGGCGGGCGTTTTACTATCTCGGCTACAAGTGATACCGGAATGGCGTCCAGTGCGTTCTTCATTGACACGGGAGACTCGACAACCGGAATGTTTGACGGAACTTATGAGTTGATCGCACCCAATGCAACAGGGGTGACTTTGCCCACCGGGTTGAACACTACCGGGTCGACCGACCCGGGTTATGCAGATCCATTGACAGACCTCGACTTGATTCACAGAAACCACACCACAGGAAGTCCGCGCTTCGCAGCCGTGAATGGGGATTTTCTTTCTTCTCTTGTGGAATATCAGGGAAACAACGCCTTCAACCTGCCGACTGACCTGCTCGACAGTAATGCTGCTGGGGACTTTTCCAATCCAGCATCGGAGAATGAAGGATTTGATTTAGTCCTGCATCGACGCCTGAATCCAAATCTTCCCAGTTTGAATGAAACAGACAATCCTTGGATCGAGGTGGATCGGATTCGGTTTGCTGTTCGACCATTCAATTTGGCAGCTATGGAAACGGCCGGAGCAATCTTCGATCCAGTAATGGTAACTGGGCACTTGACAGAATTATCCAGCACAGAACGTCGTGAGCCTCTGGACGACGGTAGTCGACAACAAGCGACTGCATCGGCCCCCGCATACCGATACAACACGATAAAGGGCGGACTTGCCGTGGCGAACGACGATATGCTTGGGATCAATGCAGCCAACACGTCTGCTCCATTTCAGCTTTGGCAGGCTCATTTCGATCGTGACTTTGCGTCGCCTGGTGAATTGCTTAGTCTGCCAGTGGTGGGACCAAACCTTCTCACTCAACGACTTGGAAGAGTGGCGTACTCTCCATTTCATCAGGCATTCAGCGATCCGGCCAATCCAACAGGGACCCAGCCCGATCTGGCATTGCTCAGCAGTGCGGCGGCATTGCTGCTTCGGCCGAATTTCCCGGACAATATTCCCGCTGACGCATTTGAAGCTGCTCGTGATAACCGGTGGTACCGACTGTTTCAGTTCGTCGAGGTTCCGTCACGCGTCCATAGAATGTTGGGAAATTATGTTGCGCTGGACAAAGTGCCTGGTAAGCTTAATTTGAATACGATCCGACATTGGGAGGTTTACGCCGGATTAGTCGACAATCCCGTTTTGCTTGACCGAGAACCGAATCCAGTGGTCAATCCAAACCATCCATTCACTGTTGATCGGAGCTTGGATTCCACAGGCAGCGCGGTGAATCGCGATCGTTGGTTCGAGTTTTTGAAGAATCGTGATGGTGCATCGGTGGCGAGTTATGACCCACGGCCCGGTTTTCAAACATCTCGCAACTTTTTCCTGCCTGGAATGCCCGGGGCAAGGCCGTTCCGATCCCACGGTTATCGCACACTGGGAACGAATGAAGATGGATCTCAACAAACGATTCTACGTACGCTGGAAGCCGATGTGACCAATGCACTTCCAGAGGTAAATCGGAATTGGCTGGAAATTGGGGATGCCTCACAACATCAGACACCAACCACAATAAATACGGTACATCAGCATCAACTGTTGTCTAAGATCATGAACAATACAACGACAGTTAGTAATACGTTTATCGTTTACTCTACTGCGGCATATTTTGAAGCGATCGAAGATCCGCCAAATTCGGGATTCATCAGGGTCGGGGCACGCATAGACCTTGAGCCTAACACTGGTTCACCAACCAATCCAGGCTGGCAGCAGCGAGCAGTATTTGTGATTGATCGTTCAGAGGCGTTTGATGCCTACGATGCGGGATCTGGTGACTTCGACTGGAAGCGTCTCGTTAAGGCTCGAGCAACTATTGAATAGCACTGAAATTTGGAATTTGGTGTTGGGAATGCCATCCACGTCCTCCTTCTGTTAGTGCTTGGGAACCAATATTCCTGTTTCAACTGTTGCAGAACGATGCAAGTGTGGTTGGGTTGGGCGTTTTGAGACAGTCTGCTGTTGCGTGGGCATTGGGGGCAGAGTATCTTTCAAATGCAAAAAGGCTCAAAAATACGCGATTTCTGTTAAGTCTTGTACTTTTTGCAAAATCTTGACGTAAGTGCTACAGAATTTGCGTTACACATCTGGCGGCTGGTTGGCCGCAATGACTTAAACCGCTGGGAAAAAAATGCCCGGCAGAACTTGTTTCTCTGTTGTTCAATTCAGGTCAAGTCCTTTCAAAATCCTGTTTTTCGGGAGCTAAACTCATGCAGACGCGTCGTTCATTCATCCTGTCGAAGGCAACTCGACGCGGATTTACCCTGATCGAGTTGCTGGTGGTGATTTCCATCATTGCCACACTGATGGCTTTGATTCTTCCTGCCATCCAGTCGGCTCGTGAAGCCGCCCGAAGAACACAATGTCAAAACAATCTGAAGAACATCACTCTGGCTGCCATCAGCTTCGCTGAAGCTCATCGCGGAGTGCTGCCTGCTTCTGCCACTTACAAGACCTTCGGTGTGAGCGCAAATATCCTGCCAAGCCATAGCTGGGTGCTCGAGGTTCTACCTTATCTCGATCAGCAGGCTGTGTATGAACGATGGCAGTTCTCTCGGCCGTATAATGATGCCACCGCCACGAGTATCGGCGACAGCAACGTTTCTGTCGGACAGAATAACTTCGAAGTTCTCACTTGCCCCAACGATACGACGGCAGTCGGTGCCAACGGTGGTTTGAGCTATGTGGCCAATTGCGGGGTGGGTGACATCAACGTCGATGTGACTGACAACTCGGCGGCCGCTGGTTTCGGACACAGCTTTACAATCGAACCGTTGGATTGGGATCAAACTGCGCCAAATACCCCACAATACGGTGCATCCGATTTTGCAATTACTAAAGACACAGGCGTCTTTTGGAGCTTTTTTGACACTCCAGTTACTCAGAACACAGAAAAAGCCAGCCAGAACATTGGACGCATCTTTGACGGTGCTGGTAACACAATCATGTTTACGGAAAACGTAAACGCTGGCCAGAACACTGGGGGATTGCCAGCCTTCCAGCCTGCAGGTGGCGTTGGAACCTGGGCCGATCCTTCTATTCGAAGCTGTGGTTTCATTGTCCCGGTTGTTGCCGGAAGTGCTGCTCCAGGGACGTTTGGCAACATGAACACGATCGTGGCTCCAGTTGCAGGTGGTTCAGCCTTCATTAACGCATTCAAGAATGGCCCTGATGGTGGATCTCCATTTCCGAACAGCAAACACCTTGGAATCATCGTTGCATCTTTCTGCGACGGTACAGTGAGAGCTCTCACAGAAAACATTGATCAAAATGTTTACACCCGACTTGTCACTCCGAATGGTGCCGTGAAGCGAACTGGTATCGCTGGGTTCTTCCCAGAGAGTCCACTGAGCAACAACGAGTTCTAAGTTCTGCTGACAGTGCAGTTTTGCAATCCCGAGCCGTCTGGTTTTGACCTGAAACCAGACGGCTTTTTCGTTCCCGTGATTTATACAAGCTCGAAGCGCCAGCGAGTGGGCTTCGAGCTTTTTCATTTCCGTGATTCATACAAGCTCGAAGCGCCAGCGAGTGGGCTTCGAACACCGGCTGGCTTGCTGGATCAACCACATCCTGGCGGACGTATACTGTAAACGTTCCCAGAGGAACTGTTTTTCGGTTAAAAGGCTCAATCGTGACCGCAGTGGGTCTAATGGCTCACTCGCTGGCGCTTCGAGCTTGTATGAGGGTGTTGGTAAGTGGGTGTAATGGCTCACTCGCTGGCGCTTCGAGCTTGTATGAGGGTGTTGGTAAGTGGGTCTAATGGCTCACTCGCTGGCGCTTCGAGCTTGTATGGGGGTGTTGGTAAGGCCGTTCCCAACACAAATCGCCGCGATCATGATGGGGCTTGCGTTGCAAGTATCTGATGAGCCACTTTTCCGCCGACGTCGGTGAGGCGGAATTTGCGTCCCTGAAACTTGAATGTCAGTTGTTCGTGATCGATGCCCAGCAGATGCAGCATTGTCGCATGGAAGTCATTGACATGCATTGGATTCTCCACGATGTGAAATCCGAGATCGTCCGTCTTGCCATACGTAAACCCACGCTTTACGCCACCGCCGGCCATCCAGACCGTGAATGCATCCTTGTGGTGATCGCGTCCAACTTTGTCGCTCGCTTTGGCTGCGTTCTCGTCACCCTGCAGCATGGGAGTGCGTCCGAATTCCGCGCCCCAGACAACAAGTGTGTCGTCCAGCATGCCTCTCTGTTTCAGATCCGCGATCAGGGCTGCGATCGGTCGATCAACTTCGCTGCATTTTTTCCGCAGTGAAGGGAAGACACTGCCGTGATGGTCCCAGCTTTCATCAAACAACTGAACAAACCGAACGCCGCGTTCCACCATACGTCGAGCCAGCAGACAATTGTTGGCAAAGCTGCTGCGACCAGGCTGAGTTCCATACAACTGATGAATCGCTTCCGGCTCGGAAGAAATCTCCATCAGTTCGGGAACGGCGGACTGCATACGATACGCCATTTCATACTGATTGATGCGAGTCGCGATTTCCGGGTCGCCTGTATCCGCGAGTTGAAACTGATTCAGCTGATTAATCCGATCAACAATGTTTCGCCGCGCAGCCGGATCAATTCCTTCGGGATTGGATAGGAACAGAACCGGATCTCCACTGCTGCGAAACTCGATCCTCTGATGAGTGCTTGGCAAAAAGCCACTGCCCCACAGACTGTTTCCCGCTCCCGCAACAGCGCCGGTTACCAGCACCACAAATCCAGGCAGGTTGCTGTTCTCGCTGCCCAGTCCATAGTTGACCCACGAACCGAACGACGGGCGTCCAAACTGCCCGAAACCTGTCTGAAAGAAGAGCTGAGCTGGAGCATGATTGAACTGTTCTGTATGCAGTGATTTGATCATACAGAGTTCATCAGCCACCGTCGCAAGATTCGGCAGCAGCTCGGAAAGTTCAATCCCGGACTGACCGTGCTTCTGAAACTTGACTCGTGTTCCCAGCAATTGCGGCTGCTTGCGAATGAATGCCAGCCGAAGCCCCTTCCAAAGATGATCGGGAATCAGTTGCCCGTCAAGACGCTGAAGTTCTGGTTTGTAGTCGAACAAATCCAGATGAGACGGCGCGCCGACCATGTGGATAAAGATCACACTCCTGGCCCGCGCTGGAAAATGTGTTTGGGGACTCCGCGATTCCTGGGCCGCCGACAAATCCTGATGCAGCATCGTGCTTAGCGCGATGGAACCAAGTCCCATTGCCGATTGCTGAAAGAGCGACCGCCGGGACAATTCTTGAAATCGCTGAGTTTGTGGATGCATTGGGCTGCGGAAGTTTCAAAATTGTGAAGCGATGGCTGGAAGAGCAGAACCGTCCGTAACATTCCCAAAGCGATGCTCGCGTGAAACGGTTCCTGCGCGAAGCGGTCAATTCCTGGTGATCGTCTCATCCAGATTCAGCAATACGTTTGCGACAGAGAACCAGGCCGCCTGTTCGGCCAGGGCAACGTCGTCAATTCGTTCGATCGTCGGAATCAATTTCTCCGTCTGCATGTTGTTTTCTCGAAATCGTTCGTGTTCCTGTCGCCATAGTTCTGCCAGAGTCGCTGCTTCAGACGGCGTTGGTGCTCGAGCCACGCATAATCGTACCGCATATTCCAGTCGATTTTCGAACGTTTCGTTCGGCTTATCGATCAAAATTCGTTTCGCCAGAAAGCGAGCCATTTCGACATAGGCCGGGTCGTTCAGCAGCGTGAGTGCCTGGAGCGGTGTGTTGCTCCGAGAGCGTTTGACGACACACGAAGCTCGATCGGGAGCATCAAAATTCACAAAGCTCGGATACGGTGCGCTGCGTCGCCAGACGACATAGATGCCTCGACGAAATCGGTCTTCGTCCTGATCCGTTTCATACTTCGGGGCATTGCGGCCCACATGACGCCAGATGTTGTCCGGTTGCGGCGGATAAACCGGAGGTCCACCCATCTTTGAAGACAGCAGACCGCAGCACGCCAATGCATTGTCGCGAATCGTTTCAGCGGAAAGCCGCAGTCGTGGACCGCGTGTCAGCAGTTTGTTGAATGGATCCAGCTCCCATTGCTCCGACGAAATTCGCGACGACTGTTTGTAGGTCGCGGATGTGACAATCAATCGATGAATGTGTTTCGTCGACCAGCCATGTTCCATGAATTCCACCGCCAGCCAATCCAGAAGATCGGGATGCGATGGTCGGCTTCCCTGCGAACCAAAATCTTCCACGGTTTCGACAATGCCAGTGCCAAAGAATTCCGCCCACCAGCGATTCACTGTCACGCGCGCCGTCAACGGGTTCTCCGCCGAAACAAGCCATCGCGCAAGGTCCAGCCGATTCACAGTTCCTTCCGATGCAAAGCCATGCAGAACGGCGGGCGTCGAAGGCCGAACGTCGGCGCCTGGCGATAGAAAATCGCCTCGTTTAAAGATCGATGTCCTGCGGGTCTGGGACATCTCGGTCATCACGGCCGTGGACGAAGGCGTCAGCTGAGTCAGCGATTCGTTGATGATCTTCACGCGTGCTTGAAGTTGTTGAAGGTCATCGTCGTTGTTCTGACGAAACTGGGAGATGATCTTCTTCTGGGGGTTGGAACGTTCTTTCACGGGAACCAGTATCGCCGCCCTCAAATCAGACGGAAGGGTTGTTTGTGAGGCCGTTCCGGTCATGGCTGAAATTCTCAACCGGCCAATCAGTCGACCGTTTCCAAAATACTGCGGAAGCCGAATTGAGACTCTGGACCCGTCAGGAAAGCCAATGGGTGTTGTCGTTTGAAGAGTGACCTCATGTGGTTTGCCAAATTGGTTCGCGATCGCCCATCCTGTGGCGGGATTGCGATCGATAAGTCCCGACGCGTCCCATTTGGCCTGAGAAAAGTCGGCTGTCGCATTTGAGAACTCAATCCGCATGCTGTTCTGGATGCCCGATGAATTCGATGGTGCAATGGACGCGTCAAATTCGTAAAGAACAAAATTGGGACGTTTGTCGTCCGTTCGTCCGGGTCCGGTCCCGGGTAGTGTTTCGTCGGTCAACGTCTCCAGCTTGAAGGCGGTGATGTCTGTCAGCCGCGTCTCAATCGCAATGTTGTACGTATCTTTATCCGCGGCGGCGCCAGTGAGTAAAATCGAATGATCGTCCAGATGCTTGTAGTCGGCCTGACTTTCGGTGGAAAACTGAGTTACGTTCAGCACGTGCCATACTGCCGAAGCCTCCGCAGCAGTCAAAACTCGCTTTTCCCAATCAGCGTCTGGTTTCGCCAGCAACTGTGTGCGTTCCGTGATCTGCTCTTTCAGTGACGCAAGTTCGTGGTTCAACTGTGTACGTTGTTCTGTCAGGTGAGCAGCCTGCGGGAGTTCCAGCATCGGGCCGGCGACTTCATATTGCACACCACCATCACCGGGCGGATCGACTTCCAGGGGCGTGTTATTGAAGAACGCAAACAGCTGATAAAAATCCTGTTGAGTGAAGGGATCATATTTGTGATTGTGGCAGCGAGCACATTCGAGTGTGGTGCCAAGCCAGACAGTTCCTGTCGTCGTGACTCGATCTGCAACCTGGTTCGTGCGATTTTCTTCCGGATCAACGCCCGCTTCGACATTGCATGTGGTCAGCCGATGAAATCCGGTAGCAATTTTCTGATCAATTGTCGCGTCGGGTAGTAAGTCGCCTGCCAGTTGTTCAACGGTAAACTGATCAAACGGCTGATCGGCATTCAGCGCATTGATGACCCAGTCACGATAGGCCCACACGGATCTGAATTGATCGGCCTGGTAACCGTTGGAGTCCGCGTAACGAGCGAGATCCAGCCATTGACGAGCCCATTTCTCGCCGAACCGTGGAGACGCGAGAAGCCGATCAACAATCTTCTCATAGTGTTCCTGCGAAGGATCGGCTTCAAACTCGATGACTTCACTCGGCGAAGGCGGCAGGCCGATGAGATCCAGACTGACTCGACGCAAGAGTCGGGCGGGCGATTCTTCCGCACAAGGTTGCAATCCAGAAGGATCATCGGCCAACTTTCGCCGCACAAGAAAATCGATCGGATGAACCTGGGAATCATTGATCTCAGGCCTAACCGCCGCGATGTACGCCCAGTGTTTCTCGGATTGCAGTTCTTCGTCCGACCAATCCGCGCCAGCGTCGATCCAGTGTTTTAGTGTTGAGATATCTGATTCCGAAAGCGGTTCGCCTTCCGGCGGCATTCTTTGATCACCCGTTGCCGTGATGCGACGGATCAGCTCACTGCTTGCGCTATTTCCTGAGACAATTGCAGGTTCCCCTGAATCATTGCGAAACAGCAAATCCTCTTTTGACGTGAGCCGCAATCCGCCCTCGCGAGCCTCAGCTCCGTGACACTTTTGACAATGTGTTTTCAGAACAGTCCGAGCATTATCGGCAGTAGAGTCCGCTGATTCACTCGATCGGTCCTGGGCCGACGTCTGAGCGAAGATAGTTTCGGCGGTCCCCGCTGACAGCATTGCCACAGACAGCAGGATCGTTATCACGGTCGTCGTCAGTTTCATTAGCAGCCGCCGATGTGGTCGAATCTTCAAATGTTCGTTGGTTGCGATCTGTACCAGGGCACGCGACAGTAGAGGAATTCCCATTGTAGAACGATTGTCCCAATCGTTCATGAGCATTCCAATCGTTCCTGAGCAGTTGAGACAACTGCTCTACAATGGGCTGGAAATCCATTTCCTGCCGCTCGTTCAGATGGTACGACAATTGAACATTGGCATCCACCAGGAATCAGAAGACTGACAAAACACCGGCGGCATTCGCGGCCGGTTGCGAATCTGAGGGCACGTGGTCGAACGTATCAGGGCCGACAAATCGGGCGACCGCCCAATGTGTTTTGTTCATTGTAGAACGATTGTCCCAATCGTTCACGAGCAGCTCGAACAACCATTGTGCCAGGTCCTGGGCTGGTGTCGACAATAAACGTGGTCGACGTATTCTGCCTCAGCCGGCATGTGCCTAACGCAATTTGACGTTCTCTGCCGCTGGGACTGGCGTCGAGCCGTGGGTTTCGTAGCTTTGCGGCGGAACGGTACGGTTCGACAGGCGAAAATTTCCCCATGAGTCAGAAAGTTTTGGCTGCGTCATCTGGCTCTCGTCGTGGTTTCGTTCGAAGCGGTTCTGAGTGCAATAGGGGCACGAAACGGTGTAAATAATGCGGCCACAGTGCGAACATTCGTGCGGCCCTGGTCCTCGCCGAGCTTCCCGTGCTGACTGAAGATAGGCGACACGCATCATTGCAAGGAATACAAGAGTGGAAAGGATCCATGACCAGGGAGGACTGCCGAATGCGATGATGGCAGAGTCCATGGCCATAGCGCTGCATCCGCACAGAAGATAGGGCCAGAGAACTCTCACCAGGCGATGCCTGTCGCTATCGCCCAGTTCCTGGAGCCAGAGCCGGTTGAGTGATTCGCGTCGCAGATGCGCGACGTTGCTGACTTCAGCACTGTTGATGGCTTGTAAAAGCCGCTCAGTATCATCCAGAACACGATAGACATCGGCTTCATCGAAATGATTCTGATGAGCCCAGCGATTGCGAAAATCCCGCAACTCACTGATGAGACTTCTTTCCACGAATGACAGTTCGTTTCGAAAAAGATCGTTCCATCGGTCCCACATGAAGACCATCAGGGCCTGAGCATCCCAGTCGGAAATTTCCTGAGCCAGATTGACATCTCGCAGCACGTTCGTGACGCGCCCCGCAACATAGGGGCGCAGTCCGACCGCAAGAATATTGAGAGCTTCTGAGACTGGATCTTTCATGACTGGCCCCACCAGACGCTAGGAGTCCGTAGATCAAGGGTGTCTACGCAAGTCGCCATCATTCCTGGAGGGACAGGCAAATCCTATGAATTTTCCAAAACTTCGTTGCCCCTACGGAAGTCGACGATGACTCTTACGATATTGCAGGTCATGACGGTTATTCGTTCGAAGGATTTCGCGTTGTGAAGGATTTCGCGATCAGGATGAGGAACGTCCAGTGAGTGGAGGAACGCTTAGCGGGCGAGACGCCCGCGCTCCCGGGAGCGCGG
>JBGSVD010000085.1:0-48906 GCA_041753135.1 Planctomycetaceae bacterium | reverse complement strand
CGATTGATTTGTCCCACATTCAGCAGGAGGCGTACGCGGATGCGGCGATCAACGCACGCCTCCGGCTAATGGTTAAAGGCAATACCGTTCAAAAAGTAGCGGCACGGCGCGAGCCGTCCGGTGAGTGCCTGCAAAATGCTGGCTCACCGGACGGCTTGCGTCGATTCCGCTACTTTACAGGCCGTTCGTTGAACGGTATTGTGGTTAAAGGCAATACCGTTCAATGTTCGCTTGTAGTCCCGCCTTCAGGCGGAAACGGTTGCGATGTCCCTTCCAAATTCCGCCTGCAGGCGGGACTACGAACTGGCGACTGTTCAATTCTTGAAAGGTATTGCGGTTACAGGGAAAATACCTCGGGCGGAAACGTTTGAAGTATCAAACCGGTTGACTCAAGCTGAGATGCTTAGTCCCACAGGAGTGAGAGGCATCTCCTTCCAAAGTGAACGTGACTTGGCCGCTGAAGCCTCGCTAAACATTCGATAAGCAGATCCTCAGCAAGCACAACCGCGCGACGACATGTTGCCGAATGAGCCTTCGAATGCGACGCCACAAACCGCTTTGAACTTGAGTGGAAATCAGATGCGCGACAAAAATGATGAAAGTAGGGAGCTCGCGCACAAGGCAGACTGCCCTCAGTGCGTCAATTGATTGGTCTGCCGCAAACGGAGAATCGTTTCAGTCCGAACTTTATGGCGCTTATGGCAAAATAGACGCTTCTCGTGAGACGGAAAACGGTCCCGGGCCTTCCTGCCTTCGAGAAAAGAAACTCGTGTACTTTTGGCCGCCTTGCCAGTCCGAAAGAGGAGAGACAGAATCCCAGTGCATCCTTTTTGCAACGCAAGAATTAAATCCCAGTGTCTCAACAAGTTGTGTGCTTTGCCCCTCGGTAAAGTTCGCAATAGTCGAATCCTCTCTGATGGCTGGTACGGTTGAATGACAGATCCAAAGCCCTCAACAAACGACATCCTGTCAAAGATTCGTGCAAAGAATGCTGCAGCTCCTGCAGAGCCGGCAGCATCAGATCCGCCGCCAGCAGCGCCTGCGGCAGAGGCCCCGAAGGGCACGAGTGATATTCTGGCAGCGGCAAGGGCTGCAGCCAAACCAGCCGCTGCCGCGCCATCTGGCACTGCGGACAAGTTGGCTGCCATCAAGAAAGCTGCGGCTCCGGCTGCCGCTGGTGCTGCACCCAAAAGTCCTGCTGATATTATGGCGGCGATTCGTGCAAAGGCCGGCGCTGCTCCTTCGGCGTCGGCTGGTACTGCTGATGTGAAGTCTGGAGACTCGCCTGCGACGGTGAAGGTAAATCCTGCTGCTGCCGCTGGAATGACGGCAGCCGACATGATTAAGGCGGCAAGGTCTGCTGCGGACGGCACTCCTGCTCCACCCAAAGTTGTGCTGCCATCCAAGCCGTTGCCGGCAAAGGCTTCGGCTCCCGGCAAAGCGGCTGCGGTTGTTGAGCGACGTGATGTCGTTGGCGGGCTGTTTTCAGTACTGCTCTCGCCTGTGTTCATCGCGTGGTCGGCTTTCTCTGGAACGCTCGCAGCTTCTGGCTTGGCGGTCGCTCGGTTTATGATGCCGAACGTGCTTGTTGAGCCGCCTACAAAATTTAAGATTGGTCCGCCTAACGATTATGCACCGGGTTCGGTGTCAACAAAGTGGCAGGCGCAGTTCAATATCTGGGTTGTAAACGGTGAGGTTGATGGTGCTCAGATGATTTATGCTCTGAGCACGGTCTGCACTCATCTGGGTTGTACCCCGAACTGGCTTGAGGGCGAGCAGAAGTTTAAGTGCCCATGTCATGGTTCGGGTTTTTATAAGAACGGTGTTAACTTCGAAGGTCCCGCGCCGCGTCCGTTGGAGCGTGTGGGGATTCGTCTTGCAGAAGACGGGATGCTTGAGGTTGATAAGAGTGTCAAGTTCCAGAAAGAGCTTGGTCAGTGGTCTAACCCTTCGTGCTATGTGGGCGTGACCTGATTGCTGTGATTGTTGTGTTTTATGCCGGCTGTTGTCTGGTGATTATTTTCCGGACGCATGCTTTTCGTATTTGGTTGCTGCAGTTGACTCTGCGGCTTCGTCTGAGGATCTGAAGGTGTCTGTAGGCGATTACATTCGTAACTCACAGATCTGGAAGAGTGTGTTTCGGCATCCTGCCCCGACCGATCGTAGAAATCGCGTCGTGGTAATGCTGACAAACTTCTTCCTTCACTTGCACCCCGTCTCAATCAAGCAGCAGGGGATTGCGCTTTCATACACATGGTGTATGGGCGGAATCACTTTCTTCTTGTTTCTGGTTGAAACGATCACGGGTGTTCTGCTGATGTTCTATTATCGGCCGACTCTTGAGTGGGCCTTTTACGACATTCAAGCACTGCGCGATGTGCAGACGTTGGGCATTATGCGAGAGATTCATCGCTGGGGTGCCCATGCGATGGTAATTACTGTTTGGCTGCACATGTATCGCGTGTTCCTCACGGGAAGTTACAAGCCTCCTCGAGAGTTCAATTGGGTCATCGGGGTCCTGTTGCTTGTGCTTACCTTGCTTCTGTCATTCACTGGCTACCTTTTGCCATGGGATCAGTTGGCGATCTGGGCGATCACTGTGGGTTCAAACATGGCTAAGGCCACCCCATTTCTCGGTCTTGAAGGTCCAGGTTTCCAGGTCTTCAATACGAGTGGTTATGAACTCATCACAAACGCTTCGGATGCAAAGTTCCTGCTTCTTGGTGGCAGGTTTGTGGGCGAAGCAACGCTGAATCGGTTTTATATTCTTCACTGTGTCGCCATTCCTTTGGTTGTTAGCGGATTGATTGCCATACACTTCTGGCGCGTTCGTAAGGATGGTGGGATCAGCCAGCCACTGTGAGTTCTTGCTAGCGGTGCTTGCGTCCCTTGTGAATTTCTTGTCTGGTGTACTTCTCGCCGGGTATAGTCAATGCTGAACCCTCATCCCGATCTCACACCCAGCGTGCTGGTTGGCCTCGGCTGGTTTTATCTGCTCGTCTTCCTTGTCAACTTATTGTGGACTTTCCGCAGTTATAAGTTGGATGGAGAGTTTAAGAACGGTGTCCCAAAGGCATCAATCTGGGCGATCTATTCGTCCATATTGATGATGCTCTCGTTTTATCATTTTACCTATCCAGTGGATGGGTTTCTGGTAACGATGCCGCTTGCGTTCAAGAATTTCTTTGACGCTTGGTTTTCAAATCCCGTGTTTTACTTCTTCTTGTCGATCGTGGGGTTGGTGTTCCTGATTCAGGCTCGTGAATGGTGGACTCGTCCCACGGTTGCATGGGTTCTCCTGAACTGCTCCCTGATCTTTATGGGATTGAGCCTTAGCGATTATGACTTCCGTCAGATCGTTGGTAAGCCAGACAACGTTCCGATCGTGGCCATGTTGTTCATTGTGGCTTTCTTCACATGGATCTATTTTCGCCGATCCATTGATAATGATCGACGAATCGCGGAGGGGCGTCCTCTCTTCGAGCAAGAAGATAATGAAAAGGTTCTTGTGTGGCCTGACTTGGTCTACACGGAACTGATTTGTATGGTCGTATTGACCGCCGTTCTGATTTTCTGGGGTATCGCTTTGAAAGCGCCTCTTGAAGAGCCAGCCTCTTCGATGAAGACCCCTAACCCGTCCAAGGCTCCATGGTACTTTCTGGGTCTCCAGGAAATGCTGGTGTACTTCGACCCGTGGTTGGCTGGTGTGGTTCTGCCTAGTATTATCCTTGGCGGACTGATGGCCGTTCCTTATATCGACTTCAATAAGCTGGGGAACGGTTATTACACCTTCAAACAGCGGTCCTTTGCGATCACAACGTTCCTGTTCGGTTTCCTGCCTCTGTGGGTTGCGTTGATCGTGCTCGGGACATTCCTTCGAGGTCCGAACTGGAACTTCTTCGGGATCTACGAGTACTGGGATGTTCACAAGGTTGAGGCGGCAAACAACGTCAATCTAAGCGAGTTTTTCTGGAACGGGCTTGGGTTATCGATGCCAAAGGGATCTGATATCGCTTCGATTTTGCTGCGAGAGTCTCCTGGTATCTTGTTGACGTTGTCGTATTTTGCGTTTTTGCCTCCAATTCTTGGCCTGACTGTTCTGCGAACCTATTTCGTTCGAATGGGCATCCTGCGGTTCCTTGTATTCTCGAATCTCATTCTTTGGATGGCAGTTCTTCCAATTAAGATGTTGCTTCGATGGGCGTTTGCTTTGAAGTACATCGTCGGTATTCCTGAATACTTCTTCAACATCTGACGCTGGCAAGTGCCGGTGTCAGGTTTCCAGTATCTGAAATCCATTGAGAATGGGCGAAAGCCCTGGCCAAAGTCTCATGCCAGCAACAGATAATTACAGTTGGAATCAAAAGACGCTGAATATCGTCTTTGCAGTAAGTTCCGTCGTTCTCTTGTTCGCCGTCATTGTGATGATGCGGCAGGATCAAGCTGATGAATGGAAGGGTTACCAACGGACAAACTTCGAGCTCGATGCGACTGTTCGCGAAGCTGATCTTCGCGATCTCAAGTCGGATTCATTTTTGGCGCAGCAGGAAGAGCTGATCGGCAAAGTGAACGAGTCCCAGGTCGCGTTGGATGCGAAGAAGGCTGAACAGGCGGCTCTTTTTTCTGAGCAGGATACCTTGCAGCGAAGTGTCGAGGCTCTTGAGATTGAGCTGAAATTCAAGAACTCAGACCGGGATGAGGCTCGGGCAAATTACGATTTGGGTGTACGTGACGCTCTTCCTGAAGATCAGGCGTTGGTTCGATTTGAAGAATTCAAAAAGCGTCAGGCTGACTGCGACGAAACAAAAACGCGCGTGGATGAGGCTAAAGACCTTCTGGCCGCGAAGACTGCCGAAGTCAAGACGATAACGGCCGATCACGATGCTCTTGTCGCGCAGCTTGAAAAGTTGAATTTTGAGGCCGAGCGAATTCAGGCGTCGATCGAGAAGATCAAACCAACTTCGTTGGTGTCAAGCTGGAAGCGTGCGATGATGGAATTGCCAATCATCGACGGTTTCAACTCCCACCTCCGCATTGTGCAGGATTGGATGCCTCGATTGTCTCAGACGCTCGGCATGGCAGAGATCGCGCGCTTTGATCGATGTCGTTCGTGTCACTTGAATATTGACAAGACTTTAGCAGACGGATCGGCGGCGTTTCCTGAAGGTCATCCGTCAGCTACTGACGTCAAGACATGGGTTAAGGAAAAGCAATTCCCACAGCCGTTCTCGACTCATCCCAATACGGCTCTGTTTTGTACGGCTTCCAGCCCGCATCCAGTCGCTAAATTCGGCTGCACAATTTGTCACGATGGCCAGGGATCTGGGACGAGTTTTGGAAACGCGGAACATACACCTGACAATCCGATTTTGTCCCACGAATGGGCCGGTGAGTATGGATATCACCCCAACCACTTCTGGGAGTATCCGATGCAGCCTTCTCGGTTTGCCGAGTCGACGTGCATCAAATGCCATCATTCAGTGACTGAGCTTGGTGTAAATCCGAAGTTTGGTGCCTCAGCTCCGAAAGTGCATAAGGGCTATACTTTAATCCAGAAGTATGGTTGCTTTGGGTGCCATGAAATTCAGGGATATGATGGGGGCGTCGCAATCGGACCCGATATGCGACTAGAGCCACAAACTCCTGAAGAGGTTGCTCGTATTGAAGCAGATCCAACGCAAATCGCGGGAAAGATGCGGAAGGTTGGACCGAGCTTGCGGCATATCGCGGTAAAGACCACTGGAAGCTGGATTCAGCATTGGACTGAAGTTCCGACTCGTTTCCGCCCTACGACCAAGATGCCTCAATTCTTTGCATTGAACGATCATCTGGGGGCTGAGGACGCTGCTCACACAAAGCAGTTGGAAGGCGTCGAGCTTGCGGGAATTTCAGCTGTCCTTTTGGGAACATCTGAGCCAATCGACCTGCTCAAGCCAGCCGCGGATTACGTCGCCAGTGCTGAGCGTGGAAAGCAGTTGTTCTCAGAACGGGGCTGCCTCGCTTGCCATCAGCACGCAGCAGTGCCCGGCAACGCTGCTGACTTTGGCCCGAATATCTCTGACATTCACTTGAAGACCAAGCGAAACGCTGAGAATCCAGGATTCAGCGATTGGCTTTACACTTGGATCCGTGAGCCTAGTCGTTACCACAAGCGTACGAAGATGCCGAATCTGTACCTTGACGTCTACACCGATGTTGATGGCGTGACGACGATTGATCCAGCGGCAGACATGACCGCGTTTTTGCTGAGCCAGGGTGATCCTGGCCAATATGAAGACGTTGTTGTGACTGATGAAGAACTGAACAGTCTCGTTTCGCTGTACCTGACCAAATCACGATTCAGCAAAGCGGCTGCTGAGAGCATTATTGAGTCGGGTGCTTTTCCGCAGAAGTCGGCTGACGTCGTAGGCGACGAAAAGTCTTTGGCTTCGGAAGATGGTCAGGCGATTTTGGACCCAGCAACGTGGAAGGCAAAGAAACTTGAGTATGTGGGACGCAAGACGATCGCACGATATGGTTGCTACGCTTGCCATGATATGCCTGGATATGAACTTGCACGTCCGATTGGGGTTGCGTTGCATGACTGGGGTCGTAAGGACACCAGCAAATTGGGCTTCGAGCACATTGAAGAGTTTTTGCACCATCACGGTGAAGCACCGGGTAGCGAGTTCAAGTCCACGATGGAACGCGTGGCTGTCGCCAATGAGAAGATGAAGGCCGGCGGGGCTGAGAAAGGTCAGTTCACTGAAGCCGAAGAAGTCAGTGAAATGTCTGCTTCGTTCTTCCTCGACAGCATTCAGCATCATGGGCGTCCAGGTTTCGCATGGCAAAAGCTAAGAGCACCACGTAGCTATGACTACGAAAAGACAGAAACCAAGGGCTATGATGAACGATTGCGGATGCCGAAGTTTCCTTTGAAGGAAGAAGAAATTGAGGCAATCGCAACCTTTGTACTGGGATTGGTAGCGGATCCGCCGGCTGATGAATATGTCTACAATCCGGGTGAAGCTGACAAGACTCGGATTGAAGGCGAGATGTTGCTGGCCAAGTACAACTGTACTGCTTGCCATATGGTAGACCTCCCCGAAGTGACTTTTGCGGCCAATCTCAGCGACATAACAGCGACAGAAATGGGCGCCGCCGATCATGAGAAGGGGCTGGAGATGCTTCTCAAGTTCCGTCCGCCACGGCAGGCATTGACAGGCGATTTCCACAAGTTGATCATTGAAGAAGAGAAGATGTCTCTTCCAGTGGCGACGGTCAAAGGACTCGTGGCATCCCGACCTGATATGGAGGAAGATCCGGAATTCCGTGAATACGGTTTTGATTTGTGGGAGACTGTGGATTTTGGTGCCGGCGAAGAAGCAAAGAGACTGCTGCCTGGTTCTCGACTGATTGTCCCCGACGCTCAGATGCTGAACTACAAAGCTGGTCGCGGTGGAGGGTTCGCGGAATGGTTGGTTGAAAGTTTGATGGAATCAAAGACTGGTGGAAATCGGTCGTTGGCATGGCAGGCTTCACCCCCGCCCCTCATTCAGGAGGGTGCTAAGGTTCAAACGCCTTGGCTTTATCAGTTTCTGCTCGAACCGACGAAGATTCGTTACACCACAGTGCTGCGGATGCCTCGTTTCAATATGAGCGAAGCTGAGGCAAAGACATTGGCCAATTACTTCGCTGCTGCTGATGGTGAAAAATTTCCGTATCAGGAAAATCTTCCGGCGGACGCGGATTATCTAGCGAATACGCAGATGGCAATGCAGGAGGCTGGCCTGCTTGCTGCGGATCAATCCTATTTGCATGAATCATGGAAGACCTTGAACGGCCCGTTGTGTGCCAAGTGCCACTCTCTGGGAGGAAAGAAATTCAAGGTCTCGGATCCGGCAAAGGATATTCAGGGGCCCAATTTGAATGTTGTTCAGAACCGTCTTCGTGCGGATTGGGTAAAGCTGTGGTTGTATAAGCCAACGTGGATAACTCCATACACGTCGATGCCGGTGAATTATCCAAAGAACAATACGACTCAATTCCCGGATTTGTTTCATGGTGATCCGGAATCTCACGTGAATGCAACGCGAGATGCTTTGCTGAATTACACACGTCTGATGGAAGACATTGGTCAGACATCGTACGCTCCTCCCGCAGCTGACGCGCCTAAAGCGGATGCTGCAGGTGGAGAGGATTAGTTCTGGTGTTACGATTCGGCCATTCACCTGGTGGTGAATGCCTGCTCTGATCTGTTGGAAGAGAAATGAAACGTTTCTGCAATCTGACCTTACTTCTCATGTCTGTCGGCGCAGCGGGATGTTCCCAGTCTGGCGGCGCTCATGTTGTGCCTACCGTAACCTTTGTCGCTGCTGATGCGGGTGAGACTGCTGAAGTGGAGTCGTCAACGGACTCGGTGGTAATGGGTGAACCTGGAAGTTTCAATGGCAAGGTGGTATTTGTTGGAACTCAGGCAGCGTTGCCGCCGCTGATTGCGATGGAGGCGGACGTAAAAGACAAAGAGGTTTGTGCGGCTGTCGACGTGCCCGATGAACGTCTCGTGTTGGGTGAAAGCAATGGCGTCGCAAACGTTTTCATCTATCTGGCGAAGGCTCCGAAAGGCGGCAAAGAACTTGTCGCTCCTGAAGAGCCTTACATGTTTGACCAGAAAAATTGCCGATTCTTGCCGCATTGTGTTGTGCTTCCGATCGGTCAGACGGTGAAGGTGCTGAGCGATGATACTGTGGCGCACAATACGCACACGTATCCGAATAAGAATCAATCGGTGAACTCAGGTGTGGCGCCGGGTGACCGGGAAGGAAAGCTTGAGTTCGTTTACCGCAAGGCGGAGGCTCAGCCACTGTCGGTCAAATGTGACTATCACACATGGATGACGGCCTATCATCTTCCGCTCGATCACCCCTATGGCGCGGTGACGGACGCAAACGGTGGTTTTACAATTCCTGATTTGCCGCCGGGGAAGCATACATTTGTTGTTTGGCATGAAGCTGCAGATGGAAATTTCGTGGAGCGAAAGCTTGCCGTGGAAATCGCTTCAGGCGTTGCGACGACGATGGAAATTGGATTTCCCGCCGAGAAGTTGAAGCTGAAGTAATTCGATTTTCTTACTGTCGTTACTTTGATGAGTTGAGGTTATGGGAATGTCACTGACTCCCAGTTGGAATAAGATTTTGTGCGGTATGGCATTGGCTTTCGCCAGTGGGTGTTCCGACACGGACTCTTCATTTGTGTATAGCGACCGTACTTTGTCTCTGATGCCAGAAGCTCAAGATGGGATCAAGGGGGAGACGCCAATCGCTGGTGTAAAGGCTCTCATTGATGAGCGTTTTGGGGATCCACAGAATCTCAAAGCGTGGATGAAACTGCCCGTCGACTTTGGTGGAGCGAATACAACCGTTGCAAAGATTGCAAAGTCCGCTGAAGGCACACCGGCCCTGACCTTGGCGGGCGAAGACGGATCCGAACTTCCAGCTAAGGCGGTTTTTGTTGAGTTCCTCTCAGGAGCTTGTGAGGGCGAGATCGCAGAGATCACAGAATGGGATGCCGAAACTGGCGTCGCTGTTCTTTCCGATAGTCTGACTGGGAAATTGGCTGAGGGTGATCTTTGCTCAATTGATCGAGCGCAGGTGTTGAAGTCCGGCCGGGGACTTTACATGCGTCATTGCAGCCACTGCCACGGAACATCAGGCGACGGTCAGGGGCCAACTGCAGAGTATCTCAACCCACGGCCACGCGATTACCGGCACGGGGTGTTCAAGTTTACTTCAACGAATGACATGTCAAAAGTCAGTCGAGACGACCTGAAGCGTATTTTGAAATACGGCATTCCGGGAACATACATGCCGTCGTTTCTGTTGCTGGAAGAAGGCGAACTACACGCGATCGTTGAATACGTGCGTTTCCTGAGTCTTCGAGGCGAATATGAGCGGAAGCTTGTGAATGAAGTGTCTGGTGACTACTCGATCACTGCTTTGGAGTCTCGCGTAGGACAGAGTGAGTCGCGAGAATCCATTGTCGCAGAGCTGAAGGAATTCCTGTCCGCCGATCTTGCTGAGGCAGCGAATAGTATTGGCGACGACTTAGCCGAACAGTGGGGCGGGGCAGACACGGATGAGGCCCGAATCATACCGTCAGTACCGCGAGTTGAGGATTCTGTTGAGTCTCGCCGCCGGGGACGTGAGTTGTATTTGAGCAAGACTCTCAACTGTGCTGACTGTCATGGGATGGATGGCGCTGGCAATGGTCCTCAAACCATCGCATTCGAGAAGAATCCCATTACGAACGATCTGTACAATGAACCTGGTCTGCATGACGTGTGGGACAATCTGAATCAGCCTCGAAATCTTCACACTGGTATCTATCGAGGTGGACGAAGGCCGATCGACTTGTTCTGCAGAATTCATGCTGGAATCAAAGGTTCCCGAATGCCTTCGTTCAAGAATACACCGCACGAAGATATTTGGCACCTTGTAAACTACATCCTCAGTCTTCCATATGAGTCAGAGCCAGGCGCAACGGGTACTGAAGCGGCTGCACCAGCTGCGGCGGAAGTCGCCCAATAGCGCTAGTTTCGTTGATTCTTTTTGCTTCTGCAGGATCGACCTGTCCGGAGTTATATTGTGAAAAAGTTTTGGGCTCTCTTTTTTATCTTCTGGCCAATCGTCGCACTGTACGTGTGCTTTGTGGCACCTTCGCGCGGATGGTGGTTTCCCAGCGAGCCGATGTCGACGTTGGGGCATCAGATCGATGGTCTGTTTTATCTGATCCTGTTTATTGTGACACTGACTTTCATTGGTACCCAGATCGCAATGGGGTACGTGCTCTGGAAGGGTGCCACAAAGACACCTGGTGCCAAAGCTATGTTCTCGCACGGCAGTCACAAGCTGGAGATCATTTGGACAATCGTTCCCTCGTTTATCTTGGTGTTCATCTCTCTGACGCAACTTGAGGTGCTTGCCAACATTCGAGTAATTTCTAACTTCCCTGAGGAAGCTCGAAACGCACCGATAGCGGAAGTAACTGCTCGACAGTTCGAGTGGAGAATTCGGTATCCGAAACCGGGAACCACGCTCGCGACTGAGCCACAGCCGGGTGACTTGTACTTTGTTAACGAATTGCATGTCCCAACAAATCAGCTCGTGATGATCAATCTGAGAACTCAGGATGTTCAGCACGCTTTCTTTTCTCCGCAACTCAGAGTGAAGCAAGACGCCGTACCAGGGCTTGTGATTCCGGTCTGGTTTGAAGTTGAGAAGGCTGGCACATACGACTTGGTTTGTGCGGAGTTGTGTGGATGGGGGCATTACAAGATGAAAGCTCGCATCGTAGCGGAGTCGACACGAGAGGTTCAGCAGTATATTGCTGACCTGGAGAACGCTCAGAATGAAGACGGCGTCGCGGACGATACTTCCGACGACAGCGAATAGTTTGTTTGTCTATCCAGCAGTCATTTGACGGCTTTAAGAGTTACTAAGGTTTGTTGTCATGGCAACTGTTACCCCTTCACTTGGCGCACATGGCCACGCTGATGATCATGCTCATGGTCATGGACATCATGAGCAGAGCTTTCTGTCGAAGTATGTGTTTTCGACAGACCACAAAGTGATTGGAATTCAGTTCCTTGTCACGACGTTGTTAATGCTGATGGTCGGCGGAGCACTTGCTCTGGCTGTTCGGTGGCAACTGGCATTCCCCTGGGGCAGCATGCCTATTGTTGGCAAGCTCTTCGGTTTGTTTCAGGGTGAAGGCGGGCAGATCAGTCCAGAATTTTACACCATGCTGTTTACCATGCATGCGTCTGTAATGATCTTTCTGGTGATCATCCCTGTACTGGCAGGTGCATTTGGCAATTTTCTAATTCCGCTTCAGATCGGTGCGGATGATATGGCCTTTCCGATTCTGAACATGCTGAGCTATTGGTTCATGTGGCCAGCGATTTTCTGTTTCGGCATTAGCTTCGTTGCTGGTGGTGCGACCGCCGGTCCTGCGAATGGCTGGACTAGCTATCCGTTGCTTTCTGACCTTGCCCAGGCGTCACCCAGTTCCGGTGCAGCTCAGACCTGGTGGTTGTTCGGGCTTACCCTCGTCGGTGTTTCATCGATGATGGGCTCAGTCAATTACATGACAACGATCATCAACATGCGTGCTCCTGGCATGACATTGTTCCGGATGCCGTTGACGATCTGGTCGATGTTTATCACCGCCATCCTTCAGTCGTTCGCGCTGCCGGTCCTTACCGCCGCTGGTTTCATGCTGGTTTTTGACCGCCTTGGAAGCTTACTTCCAACCGACATTCACTCGGTGTTCTTTATTCCTGCTGGAATCGTTGTGAACAATGCGGCTCCGACAGTTGGTGGTGGCCAGCCGCTGCTTTGGCAGCACTTGTTCTGGTTTTACTCACATCCCGCCGTGTACATCATGCTTCTTCCTGCAATGGGTATGGTGTCAGACATGCTGGCGTGTATGTGCCGAAAGCCAGTGTTTGGTTACAAGCCGATGGTGTATTCAATGGCCGCAATTGCAGGCCTTGGTTTCATCGTCTGGGGCCACCATATGTTTACGAGCGGAATGAACCCTGCACTTGGCATGACGTTTATGACATCCACCATGATGATCGCGCTTCCTTCGGCGATTAAGGTGTTCAACTGGATTGGCACGATTTGGGATGGCAACCTGCGTTTCAATGCCGTTTTCCTGAATTGTGCGGGCTTCGTCGCGATGTTTGTTGTCGGCGGATTGAGCGGGATCTTCATGGCAGCCGTTCCGGTTGACATTTACTTCCATGACACATACTTCATTGTTGCTCACTTCCATTACGTCCTATTTGGTGCAACGTTGTTTGGTGTATTTGCCGCGATTCAGTTCTGGTTTCCAAAGATGTTTGGACGCTTGATGAACGACTCGGTGCAGAAGTGGCACTTTGCTTTAACATTCATTGGGTTTAACGGAACATTTTTCCCGATGCACCTGCTTGGTATCGCGGGCATGCCTCGTCGCTATGCGGATCCATATCTGCATGGTTACCTTGAGCATCTGCTGCCAATGAACCAGTTCATGACGATCTCCGCTATTCTGATGGGCTTTGCTCAGTTCCTTTTGCTGGGCAACTTTGCCTACAGCTTCTTCTATGGTGCCAAAGCGGGTCGAAATCCGTGGGGAGCAAACGGGTTGGAATGGTCCGCTCCGTCGCCTCCAGGCCACGGCAATTTCGATGAGCCGCCAGTTTGCTATCGCGGTCCATATGAGTATTCCTCTCCAGAGGCCGAGGCCCTCGGTCAGGACTTCATCCTTCAGACGACTCCGACGCCTCCTGGCGTTAAGAAGTCGGATGCTCACGGTCACTAGTGCTTCGTTAGACCTAAAAACGTAGGTTGGACATTCTTGTCCAACAATCAAGCGATGGGCAAGAATGCCCATCCTACCCTAAAATCAAGCCTTGACAGAGCAGTGCTCCTTCAAGGCTAAACAGCAAAGTTCGGCGGTAGTGGAACAGCGAAAGATCCGGTGAATGCAGGACCTTTAGCAGGGGCCACTACAATAAAATCAAATCTGGGCAAAGCACTAGTCAGATCCAGAATCGTACGGGAAAACGTTCGTGTCAGTTTCGTCTGAAACAGTTCATCCTCGCGTCCGGAAGCTTTCGACAGCAACATGTGTTGTCGCTTTGCTGCCGATCGGGATGGGTGCGCTTGTGACGACGCTGAAGGCTGGGATGGCGTTTGCCGATTGGCCCTCGTCCGACGGCCACAACATGTTGCTTTATCCGTGGTTTAATGACTTCGCGAGCAACCCGGAAAAGTTTACAGAGCATGGTCACCGACTTGCAGGGATGTTGATTGGCTTCATCAGCATTGCGTTGGCAGTCGCTGGTTGGCTGCAGGAAAAACGTTGGGTGAGAGGCTTTGTCACTGCGATTCTTATCGCAGTGATTGGACAGGGTTTGCTGGGAGGCGCCAGGGTTGTTTTAGATAAACAGCTTCTTGCCATGATACACAGCATGACGGGAGCTTGCTTTTTTGGTCTTTGTCTGGTGTTTCGATTGCTTTGCTCCCAACGCTGGCCGGAGTGGCGTCTGGCGAAAGACACACGAATGACTCCCGTTGCCACAGCACTTGTGTTTCTGGCGGCTGTTGCTGTGGCTGGGCAATATTTCCTGGGAGGTATGCTGCGTCACCTACACATGATGATGAATGAGCACCTTCTTGGTGCCGCTCTCGCTTCTGCCATCTGTTCGATTGCAGCGGTTTGCCTGCTGCGTTCTGAAAACAGTCTGCTTAGAAGTTCTGGCGCTGGGATTTTTGGAATGCTTGGTGTGCAGCTCTTGCTTGGGGCTGGATCGTATCTGACGCGGTTTGGGCTTCCGATGATTGGTTATGTAGCAACAACAGGCTCGTTACCACAGGCGGTTGTTTGTTCCTTGCACACTGTGGGTGGTATGACTTTGTTTGCATCAACTCTTCTTGCATCGACATCCCTTGTTCAGCTTGCACGTTCGGGAACATTGACGGCATTAAACGCAGATGTCCCGGTCCTCAGCAATCGGAGGACTGCCGTATGAGTTCTGCGTCGCCATCGAATCTCATCGATCATCCTGCCATCGCGAAAGTTGACTCCCGCAGGGAGGAGCTTGGCTTTATCCATCAGCGATTTGTTGACTATCGACAGATGGTTCGACCACGAATCATCGTTATGTCGGCCGCAGCCATTATGGCTGGATTTGTACTGGCATCTCCGATCGTTGTGCTTTGGTCACAGATGCTGATGGCGGTGGTAGGGATTTGCTGTCTGGTAGCAGCATCAAGTGTGCTGAATCAGGTACTTGAGTCAAAAACCGATGCTCGAATGAACAGGACGATCGACCGCCCAGTGGCGAGTGGTCGACTCTCAAGGTTGGAAGGGACAGCGTTCGGCGTTGCCCTGTCCCTAACCGGGGCCATCATACTCGCTCAGTATGTGAATAGCCTTACCAGTTTGGCGTCAAGCCTGACGATGCTCACGTACGTTCTGATGTACACGCCGCTGAAACGCATGAGCGCCCTGTGCACAACTGTCGGTGCAGTGCCGGGGGCAATGCCGCCAGTCCTTGGATGGTTCGCTGCAGGAGGCGCGCCGGGGATTGAGGCGTTGGCGTTGTTTGCTGTTTTCTTCGTTTGGCAGTTTCCTCACTTTCTGGCAATAGGCTGGATCTACAGAGACGACTACGAGAACGCAGGTCTCAAAATGTTGCCTTCGTTTTCGGATGAAGGGCGACGTGCTGGCTCGATCGCATTGATTTACGCGATTTCTTTTGTGCCGGTCAGCTGTTTGCCCAGATTCGTGGGACTCGCTGGACCTGGATATTTGGCCGCAGCGTTGATTTTGTCTGTTGGCTATCTCTGGCTCACCATTCGTTTCTTTGCTGTGCGAACCAATGTTCGAGCGAGGCAATTAATGGTCGGGTCTTTGATCTGTTTGCCAGCCTTGTTGATTTGTCTTGTTGCCGATTACCTTCGACTTGTTTCATAACTTTGGATTTGCTTCACCTTGGTGGAGCTGACCTTTTGAATTGCTTTCCACGCTATGTCACATTCTGCAAAACCTGCGGCACTGAAGATGGGGATCCCCATTCCAAACTCAAAGCTTGGGATGTGGTTGTTCCTCGGTACTGAAATCATGTTCTTCACCGCATTCATTGGCTCATATATTGTCTTGCGGCTTGGTTCGCGCGGATGGCCGGTGGATCCGAAGGACACCCACATCAATGTCCTTCTGGGCGGTGTGAACACCTTCGTGCTGATCGTTTCCAGCTACTGTGTGGTCGTTGCCCACGAAGCGATGGCTCAAAAGAACTTCGCTAAAGCTCGAACTTTTTTGCTGGCGACACTTTCCCTGGCTGTGCTGTTTCTGGGCATAAAGTCGGTCGAGTACCTGGGTAAGATCAACCATGATATTCTGCCGGGGCATATTGCGGAAACACCGTCGCAGTCGATTAGCAAAGTCAGCCGCGAGTTGGAATTTGTTGTTCGCAAACGGTTCCGCGAATACACCGATGGTGGCGCTGTTGTCGTTGATCGCCCGGACGATATCGTGAGCGTTGTTAATCTGATCGCAGCGATCCCTGAAGGGAAAGCTCCGGAAGGAATGGCAGATTATGTCTTCAGGGAATATCAGGTAACAGCACCAGCGGATCTCGAATTGTATCGTCAGTGGATGAATCTTCATCAGCACATTGTTGCGAATGTATCCCTTTCCGTGCCTGCCGTGCCTTCAGAGTATCTGGCGGCTCGTGGTGCACTGAAAGAAGGCGAGACGCTGCCAGAACTTGGATTTGATGAGGTTGCGAATCTGCTGAAAGATCTTAAGGCAAACGAACAATACGATGAGTTTGTATCGAAAGGCGTGTTCGATCCTCATCCAGTCGTGTACGGGAACATTTTTGCGTCAACCTACTTTCTGATGACTGGCTTTCATGCGATCCACGTGATCGTAGGCATGATCCTGTTCGCTGTGGTGTTGAAGCAGGGTTCCAGTCTGAACGAAAAATGGACCGACTTTGTTGAGAACAGCGGGCTGTATTGGCACTTCGTTGACCTTGTCTGGATTTTCCTGTTCCCGATGCTTTACATCATCTGATAGATCCACGGTTGTCTCCTTCAAAGTACCTTCGGCTTCGACGCCTTCCTGATTGGTTTGAACAATGTCACACGATAGCCACGCCACACACCACGTGAATTATCTTGCAATCTTTTTCGTCCTCTGTGGATGCACCGCGCTATCGGTTATTTTTGACGTACTGCATATGTCAAAACCAGTGACTATTGTGCTGGTGCTGGCGGTGGCCTGTGCAAAAGCGATGTGTGTAATGATGTTTTTCATGCATCTGAAGTTTGAGGGCAACTGGAAGTTTGTGTTGCTAACTCCGACGACGATTCTCGCAATCGGCCTGCCCCTTGCTTTGTTTCCGGACATTGGGGCTTCTTACTACACAAATGTTGCTCCTCAGACTGGTGTTTGGGAAAAAGAGATTAGCGATTTTCAAGCGCACCATGCGGAGCACAGCGAAGAGCCAGCGGGTGCTGCTGCGGAGTGAGTGAATTTCACATTCATGTGATGACTTGGAAGCTCGGCATTATCTGAATGCCGAGCTTCTTTGTTTGTAAGCACCTGAGTTGTTATATTTTACACGGTTTGGACGAAGATTTTTTTTCGTTTAACCGGTAGCCGGAGGCGTAGGTTGGTCGCCGCATCCGCGTACGCCTCCGGCTGACGGTTAAACACAATACCGTTCAACGAACGGCCTGTGAATTAGCGGAATCGGCGCAAGCCGTCCGATGAGCCAGCGTTTTGCAGGTACTCACCGGGCAGCTCGCGCTGCTCCGCTACTTTTTGAACGGTATTGCGGTTAAACAACTCAATCGTGACCGCGATGAGTATAGTCACATTGACAATTTCATGATGTTGCTGCCAACAGCGAGCGTTCGGTTACTATGTCTCAGCCTGCGATTCATGCCGACGAAATCCAGTATGCGTATGGTTCTCGCGTAGCATTGAGTGACGTCAGCTTTTCTGTGCCTTCAGGATGCCTGTTTGGGCTTCTGGGGCCGAATGGTTCCGGCAAGACGACTCTCTTCCGCCTGTTGAGCACTCTGATCCCGATGCAATCCGGACGGCTGGAAGTCTGTGGTCTTGATATTCAGCGTTCGCAGGCCGACGTCCGTCGACAACTGGGTGTCACGTTCCAATCGCCAGCTGTGGACGTTCGTTTAACGGTCAGCGAAAATCTCATCTGCCATGGAAGTGTCTATGGACTTCACGGCCAGGCACTACGACAAAAAGTTGCGGAGATGCTGGAGCGGTTTCAGCTTTCGGATCGCCATTCCACAATTGTTGCCAAGTTGTCCGGCGGTTTGAAGCGTCGAGTGGAGCTGGCCAAAGGACTAATGCACAACCCGCGAGTTCTGCTGCTGGACGAACCAACGACGGGACTGGATCCACGAGCTCGTCAGGAATTCTGGGACCTGCTTTTGGCCCAAGTTCGAGCTCACGGGACAACCGTTGTCGCGGCAACGCATTTAATGGTTGAAGCAGAGTTGTGCGATCAGTTGTTGCTCCTGGACCTTGGCCGTAAAGTTGGCGATGGAAGCCCGTTGCAACTGCAGAGTCGATTGTCCGGAGAACGCCTGACTCTCAAGCTTCGCGACGCGACTCAACTGCAATCAGCGATTGAAGAAAGAATGCAATGCAGTGCAAAGGTCACTGGTAATCAACTGACATTGAGAGTTCAAAATCCAGCCGACCAGATCTCAATGTTGCTGGGAAGTTTTCGTGATGACATTCTGGGGCTGGAATTGACGCGACCTTCGCTGGACGACGTTTTTCTTGAACTGACAGGACGGTCTCTTATCCAATCAGGGGACCAGCATGAATAGCGCGGCAGTACTGGCGTTGACCAGGCGTGAGCTCGTTCGATTTCTTCGGCAGCGAACTCGAATCATTGGTGCGGTTGGACAGCCGGTGATCTTCTGGCTGCTGTTTGGAGCTGGCCTGAGATCCTCGTTCAAGCCGCCATCCTGGGCAGACAGTTTATCGCACGCGGTAACCTACCAGGAGTATTTTCTGCCTGGCGTTGCCGCGTTGATTGTCTTGTTCACGGCGATCTTCTCCACAATCTCCATTATTGAAGATCGCAGAGAAGGGTTTCTGCAGGGAATACTCGTCGCTCCTGTATCGCGTCTTGCCATAGTGCTTAGCAAGATTTCCGCCGGCACAATTCTTGCCATTCTTCAGGCGGGCCTGTTTCTTCTTGCCGGCCCGCTCTTGTCGGTTATTGGCGTGGGTGCCGAAATCGAAGTTTCGTGGTCTGTGTCGCGGATGCTGATGGCAGGCGTCTTTCTGATGCTGATTGCGGCAGAGTTGACAGCACTCGGATTCATCATTGCGTGGCCAATGAATTCCACGCAGGGCTTTCATGCGATCATGAGCATCTTTCTGATGCCAATGTGGCTGGTCTCCGGAGCCTTTTTTCCGGGAGGCGAATCCGGATGGTTGTTCTGGTTGATCCGAATCAATCCCCTGACTTATGGCGTGGCTGGATTGAGACGCTTACTGTACGAACAAACGTTGCCGGTCACTCCCGAGTTGCCATCGATGCTGGTCTGCCTCGCCGTCACGGCAACGACAACGATCTGTTTGACTCTGATTTCTGCAGCGATGGTGTCACGTGCGAGCGTTCACAACGCAACGTAACGTTGTCGCAAGGCGTCGGAAATCAATTCCTTCAGCCGGTTGAAATAAGCCGTCGCCTTCTCGATACTCTCGTCGGTCGTGACGCGAATGACCTGGCACGAATGCTCTGGTTGTTTCAAAGCGAAGCGAAACGTGGACCGAAAATTATTCCCACCTGAGAGCGCTATTATGATTCGATGTTTGAGATTTCTGGCGATCACTCTTGCTGCCCTGGCAACTGTCCCCACCTTCGCTGCTGATGGTGCTGCACCTGTGCGAATGGGCTGTGGCATGATGACATTCGACACTGTCCCTGGCTGGGGACTTGGCGAAGACGGTAAGTCGCAGATCGGACCGACACACGGAAGCGTCGTCGTCGACAAGTCTGGCAACATTTACACCAGCGCGAATATGGGTGTCTTCGTTTTTTCGCCGGATGGCAAGCTTATTCGTCGATTTGTTGGTGATGATTACACCAATATTCACGACATGGAAATTCGAGACGAAGCCGACGGTGAGTTTATCTACGGCGCTCGAAATGCGAATGCTGAAGGGATTAAGTTCAGCGCGGAGATGGGAGATGTTGTTCTGAAGTTGAAGTTTCCGGAGGAATCAGGATTAAAGCTGACGGCCTTTAATCCAACGGCCATTACGGTTGCACCAAATGGTGACATCTTTTTGTCGGACGGCTACGCCAGCAATCACATCTTTAAGTTTGACAAGACTGGCAAATACCTGATGCACTTTGGATCCAAAGGAAATGATCTGAAGCAATTCAACACGGCACATGGGATGACCCTGGACACTCGTTACGATCCACCACGCCTTCTGATCTGCGATCGTAACCATCAGCCGAAAGGCCGCCTGCTGCACTATGACCTCGACGGAAACTACATCGAAGAAGTCATCACTGGCCTTGGAATGCCGACTTCCGCCGCGATTCAGGGCGACTATGTTTCCGTTCCTGACCTGCACGGACGACTGGTCATTCTCGACAAGAGCAACACAATCATGGCTGTTCTCGGTCACAATCCGGACGGTGCAAAACGAGGCAACTTCAACGTCCCTCAGGATCAGTGGATTGAGGGCGTCTTCAGTGGAACGCACGGTTCGTTCTGGGACAAAGAAGGAAACCTCTACGTTCAGGATTGGAACGTTTCCGGGCGTATCATGAAACTTGTTCGTGTTCAATGAGAGAGGAAAGCAGAGGCGGTTTCCATTCTTTGAAACTCGCTGGCCCGACCTCTGCAACATGGAAGCCTGTCTGATTCCCGAAGTAACGTCTCGCTAACTCGTGGTTGTTGCTTCGTCGTACGTGAAATGTTTGAACGAAAGTCGTACGCCGAGTGTTCTCATGCATTCGGCTACGATTGTGCCTTCAAAATCTTGCAGCCACGAACGCAGCCAGTTCCAGAGAGCTCTCGCGGGGCAATGCAATTCAGTGGATCCGTCTTTCGTACACTGTTCACTTGAACAACCGACCCAAAGTGCTCGATTTATGGCTCTGCGGATTGTGGAACAGTCGGTCGACCGTTTGACGTTCTGCACTTTGCGTCGGCATGCTTCTCGCAGGGATTGAGTTCCGCTCACCACTGATTGAGTGATGAACTGGTTGTTTGAATATTCCGCGTGCGGTCAGAAATGAGGTATTGCGAGCTAGCGGAACGCCGGCGAGACGCCGGCGTTCCCGGAGCGCGGACGTCTCGTCCGCTTGTCCAGGCCTCATTTCTCGCCGCGATGAGCATAAATTGACAGACCGGCAGCCCAGGGTGGATGGGGAGACGCTTTTCCTGCACAATACCGCCAGAATGAACGCAGGCCTGTTCGACGGTCTGTTTTCAAGTATCCGCTCCGGTATTTGATCCTCAACGAGTAAACCACTGTGACGACAGGTTCTCACTACACTGTTCTGGCTCGACGATTTCGTCCTCAGGCATTTGATGATGTCGTTGGGCAAGAGCATGTTTCCCGAGCGCTACGCAATGCGATTCGGGCAGGCCGAGTGGCTCACGCCTACATGTTCACCGGAGCGCGGGGAGTGGGGAAAACCTCGACCGCCAGAATTCTTGCAAAGGCTCTGAACTGTCCGAACGCAGTCGACGGAGTGCCATGCAATAAGTGTGAGATCTGCGACGGGATCTCTGCGGGCAACGATGTCGACGTACTGGAAATCGACGGCGCGTCGAATCGCGGGATTGACGACATTCGGTCACTGCGAGCCAACGTCGGCGTGCGGTCAATGAGGACACAATTCAAAGTCTACATTATCGACGAAGTTCACATGTTGACAAAGGAAGCGTTCAACGCGCTCCTGAAAACGCTGGAAGAACCACCGCCGAATGTGAAGTTTGTGTTCTGTACAACAGAACCCAATAAAGTGCCGGACACGATTCTGTCTCGATGTCAGCGATTTGACTTTTCCAGCATCAATGATCGATCAATCGGTGATCGTCTTCGAGAGATCGCATTAGCCGAGGGATTTGAAGTCTCTGAAGATGCGCTGGAACTTGTGGCTCGACGTGCTCGCGGATCGATGCGAGACAGTCAGTCACTTTTTGATCAACTGCTGGCATTCAGTGACGGAACTGTCTCCGCCGACGACGTTCACAAAATGCTGGGAACCGCTGGTGACGATCGTCTGCTGGAGTTGTTTGATGCAATTATTGAACATCGCCCCGGTGAAGTGCTGACTCAACTGGATATCGCTTTTGGCCTGGGAGTGCAGCCGGGAGAGTTGATGGATCAGTGCATCGGTTTTGTACGCGATTTGATCGTAACGCTCTCCGGTGGAACTGACGTCTCGCTCTGCAGCGTGGCGAATCGTCATCGAGAACTTCTGCTGCAGCAGTCGTCCCGACTTGGAATGCACTCGGTGATGGCTGCATTTCAGATTTTGTCGGATGCAAAAAATCAGATGTTCCGAAGCACGTTCGCCAGAACGGTGCTTGAAATGGCAATGGTGCAACTCAGCCTGCTGGAGAACCTGACAGCACTGAGTGAACTGCTTTCTGGACGATTGCCGACTTTGCCGGAGATTCCATCGTCCGGGCAACAATCATCAATGTCCGGCTCCGCTTCGAATTCCGCCTCTGCAGCGGGCGAAAAAAAAAACATTGAACCATTGATTGCACCGGCGACGCGATTGGTGATTCCTGATGACACACTTCCCGAACTTGAAGAGGGCGATGAAGACTGGGACGACAACGATCCGGAAGTCGAATTGCCAGCCACGCCTGCTTTAGAATCCAGGGGCGATGTTGCAAAAGCTCAGCCATCGACGCAACCTGGTGTGCTCCCTGTTGTCGAGCGACTGAACACTACAGCGCGACAGCAGGCCTCAAATGTTCCGCCTGCGGCGGCCAGTGCGGTTTCAACCAGTGCGGTTCCGGCCAGTGTTGTCGCACCACAAGCTGAGGGGAAACTTACGCAGGCTGATTGTCCTCGCTTGTTTCAAGAGTTGCTGAAAGGCGTGGGGCTGACAATTTCAGCGGGCCTGAAGATGGCAACGGATCTTGTTCTTGTCGCCCCAAATCGAATTGAAATTCATCTGGACGGTTCGTACGACTTTGCGAAAAAGGTTCTCGATCAACCTGACAGCAGGTCAAAGATTGAAGCCGAAATTCTGAAGCTGACAGGGGAATCGATCAGCGTAAATCTTCGACTACTGGCACCAAAGCCTGCAGCGGCGCAATCGCCGCCACAAACGTCCGTAGCCTCGCCACCGACGCCGATTCCAAACAAGAATAATGGGCGAGCAAAGGAGCCCGCAGCGACGGCAACTCCCGCAAGTCGCCCTGCACCGCCGGAAGTGGTGCACCAGCGCAATCTGCTTGGCGAGGTTGATCCATCGCGTGATCCGTTTGTACGACAGGTTATCGAAGTGTTCGGGGCAACGGTGGTAAAAATCACCGCGGCGCCTGCGGTACAAATCGTCGAGGCAGATTCCGGATCTGCAGACAACGAGTAGTGAGGACTTTTGAGCCTGCTGCTGGGCTATCAGGTGCATTGAAAAAATTGGACTAGTGCTCCGTCAACCGTAGTTCGAGGAGTTGCAGAAAGGCGGGCGAGACGCCCTCGCTCCGGGAGCGCGGGCGTGTCTCGCCCGCTGAACATTTCTCAATTCACAAATGACACTACACTAGATTCAAGCATTGTTTTTGAATCAGACGACCTTCGCATACCGCCATTTTAATCTGAGAAAGCCGACGATGATGAATTCGCAAACGCAACGCCCGCAACTACGTGCCGGCATGGTTGGTATGGGAATGATTTTTGACGAAACCTACCGGCCATTTTTTGAGACGGTACACGGGAAGGGTCTCTACGATCGCCGATACGGCGATGTCGACGTAACTATCGTCGGAGTGGCAACAAAGACGGGACAACGCGCTGAAAAATATCTGGCACAGGCTGCTGGGAGAATTCCTGTTTTCAAAAGCTTTCGCGGGGACAACGCTGTTGCTCAGTTGCTTTCAGAGAATCTTACGTTTGCATGTGTGGCGACTCCTGATGACCGCCATTACGAAGCATCGAAAGCCATTCTTGAGGCCGGCGTGCATCTGCTGGTGGAAAAGCCATCCGTACTCTCTTTGACGGAACTGGATGAGCTCAATTCGATCGCCAAAAAGAACGGAGTTCTGGCCAGAGTTGTGTATCACAAACTGCTTGACCCGGACCACAAGAAGCTGCGAACACTGGTACACGATCACGTTCTGCAGCATGTCAACAACGGATATTGCTCATTGTTGGAACCTCGCCAGATTTCTGGAAGTCAGTTCTCCGAGTGGATCTCCGGGCGAAATCCTGGAACCTACGTTGCGGTGCACTACATCAAGTTGATCGACTTCACATTCGGCGGACGATTGAAGACGATTCTCTGCACAGGACAAAGAGGTCTCGTCGGTCCAAAGGATGGAAACACGTGGGACAGTGTCCAGCTGCGTCTTATCTATGAATATGCTTCCGGGCGCGAGGCGGCTTTTGATATCCATACCTCGTGGGTGACACCAGACAATTTTCCAGGCTACGTTGAACAAGAGGTTCAGTTTCGCTTCGACAATGGAGTCTGGAATGGCCATTCACGAAAGCGAGGCGTGGAGCTGACGGTGGAAAATCTCACACCGTTGAAAATGAAGAACACGATTAATAATCATTACAACGGACGTTTTGTCGAACCGTGGGGCGAACGATCTCAACGAGGATATGGCATTGAAGTCATCGACCGGTTTGCTCGGGAAGTGGCCTATGTCGAACACGGTGGTTCCGCCGAACAGCGAACGGAGAGGCTTGAAGAAGTCCGAACACTCCACTACGCGGACCTTGCCGCAGATCGACAGGTCGTCGCCGCTGTTCAGGCCATGGAGATGATCCTTGAACAGCAGGCGGCAGGAAACCCGGATCGCGTCGCACGGTACGACGGACGTGTCATCACGCTGGTTTAGTTCCAGGGCTCTCTGGACCGGCGCAGAGCTCAGCGTCGATTTTTTCGTGACGTGAGCTTCCAGCCTGTGAAGTCGCGGAACCGCAAGCTGGAAACTTAGGCTACCGATTTTCTTTTTGGCCTTAAGGATTGAGAACAGGCAGTTCGATGTCCGGCGACTTGCCAATTGCCGGGCGTTCGAACTTTTCGCCGAACTCACAGAAGCCGTCCAGAAATCCGCCATGGCTTAGAAAGAACTGACCGTCTTCAACGCCCATGTATCGATCGAAACGATCTGATTTGCCTGTGGGGTCATGCGAGAAGGTTGCCGTGGTGATCTCAGTCCACTTCTTGTCAGCCTCAAGGATCCACTGGTTCCCATATCTCGCTTTGCGAAGCAGGTGTCCGTTGGACCCACCGAAGTTTTCGCTGAAGCTGTGCAATCCACGAAGCAGACCGCCCTCTTTTGGCGCCTTCCAGGAAGAAATCAACATCCATTTGTTTTGCTCTGGATGAAACCAGTAGCCGGAGAAGATTGTGAATGTTTTTTCAACGGGCTGGGCAGTCACGATGAATCGCTGCGTCTCTCCCGTTTTCCACATGTACTTCAGGTGACTGTGACCGCCCGTGCCTTCATTGCCGAAGTCTCCGGTATAGACACCTTCACCTTTGCCCATCAGCTTCACTCGATTTTCGTCGACAACGTTTTTTCGGTCCACCGCTTCGTTGCCGCTATCCCAAACGCTGAAAATAATTCGCCGCTCGTTCGGACTGTTAACCTGCATTCCGAAATAGCCTCGGTGCCATCCACAAGCCATATAGAATGTAGCCACAGGTTCCTCAATGGCCGTCACCTCGCAGTAGAAGGCTTCGACCTCTGTCCCCTTTGCGACTGGATATGCCAAGTGCACCGACGCCGCGTTTCGACGTTCCTTCAAATTGAAATGAGCGCCAGCATTAGCCGCGCCATCAAGGAGTAGTGCCTGAACGTCGCCGTTCGGAGTGCCCTTGGCGTTGCCTGAAGTCAGTTCAAACCGATGATGTCCCGCCGAAGGAATCTCGAAACTTCCAAAATCTGCAATCGTCAGACTCTCGCCAAGGCCAGTGACTTCGACTTCATGCGACACTTCGGCAACGGTCAATTTCAGTTTTGACTTAATTCCGTCAGCAAGACGCAGCGAAACCCGGGTATGAACAGTGCCAGTCTGCTGGAACTTTCCGTACCAGTTTACGGACTGACCGGGATCATTCCATCGAGTGATTCCTGTGCGTTCACTGATCCGTGCTGATTCGGGGTTAGGCAGCATGTACGCGGTAAATGCTGGTACACTGACTTCGTCTGCGTTAGCGAACCCGGAAAGACACGCTGCAAGTGACAAGCAGAACCACAACAACTGAGACGTCAAACGAGTCATTTCTTAAACTTTTCACAGGAGTAAAGCGGGCAAAACCGACGGCAGATTGTGGTGGTCGAACGCTTCAATTTGTAGCGATTTTTGAAAATCGCATACGCATCAGCGATTGCCGCTGATCCATCCGCCGCCGAGAACTTGATCGCCATGATAAAATACGGCAGCCTGTCCGGGGGCGACGCCAAAAATTGGCATCTCCGACTCTACGATCACATTGTCTTCAGATTGCACGGTGATGCGACAGGGCTCGGACTTTTGGCGATATCGAACCTTGACCTCGCAGGCGAATGAATCCGACGGCCTGGTTGCCAGCCAGTTCACGTCATGCACTTTGATGACAGAGGTCGCCAGATCGTCTCTATCCCCAAGAACCACATGGCGGTTCTCGGGATCGATCCGAATGACAAATCGTGGTTCTCCAAAGGCGATACCGAGGCCCTTTCTCTGGCCGACGGTAAAATGTTCGTATCCTTCATGCTGCCCCAGGACATTTCCAGCCATATCGACAAACGCGCCTGCGGTCCCCTCATGCCCGCGGTATCGCTTCAAAAAACCGGCGTAGTCCTGATCAGGCACGAAACAGATTTCGTAACTGTCCTTCTTGTCGGCAACGCGCAGCCCCGATTGTCTTGCAAGCTCACGAATATCGGGTTTCTGAAATGTTCCAATCGGCAGGAGGATATTGGGCAACAGTTCTCGACGGATGCCAAACAAAACGTAGGACTGGTCCTTGTTGTCATCGTCCCCGCGAAACAATCCCCAATCACCGTTCGATGCTGCTTTTTCAATGCGTGCGTAGTGACCAGTTGCAATATAGTTTGCATCAACTTGCTGTGCGAATTCCCACAACTTTCCAAACTTCAGCCAGTTGTTGCATTGAACGCATGGGTTGGGCGTTCTCCCAGCAAGGTATTCATCCGCAAAGTAGTCCTTAATGCGGCGAAAGGCATCCTGTAGATTCAGCGAGTGAAACGGAATGCCCAGCCGATCTGCGACTCGTCGAGCGTCTGCAGCATCTTCAGAGCTGCAACATCCCTGGCGATGAGCGGGAGCATTAACAATCGGCAACAGGCCACCTTCTGGAATTGAACATGCCGCTTCAGATTCGCCGGAGCGCATGAACAAACCGATGACTTCGTAACCCTGCTCATGAAGCAGCACTGCGGCCGCGGAGCTATCAACGCCTCCGCTCATTGCCAGGACGACACGTTCAGCCATAGTTGTCACGTTTATGGTATTGCTGGAGATCTGGTGGAACCGGTGAGTACAACATTCAAGTAGCCACCGATCAAGCACGTTCGTTTGTACTTGCTGTTTGGTTGAGGCCGTAGACCGTGTCGCCCGGGTCGCGGCGAACTTCTGAACATGGATGTTGCCCTTGTGAATTGTATCGCACTAACCGCTTTAGTGCTCCGGATAGTGTTCCTGTCGGTCGATTCGCCAACAAATTTCCAACAACGAAAAAACCCGCATTGTAAAATGCGGGTTCTCTTGAACAATCGTTTTGAAGTGGGTGTCGGTCTGGTCTTGCGACTAGTTCGTTCAGCGGCCGAGCAGATAGTTGATTTGGAATGCGTTTAGCAGAACGTTGCCCACTTCTTCTGCCAGCGTGTACCTGACGAGAATAACGTCGTTAGGCTGGATGATGACTCGTTCAGAAGGATTCTCCAGGGCTCGATTGAGGTCCACCTTCATCGAAATTGAGTTACCGCAGGCAAGTTCACGAACGATGATGGCTTCCGATGGCTGGCATCCCGTTTGACTTCCGCCCCGCCCGCCGCCACCAAACCCACCACCACCACGACCACCGTTGCCTAAACCGTTGATTCCAGTCCCGGAATTACCGAGTGGGCCTCCCGCCATGGCGATTGCACCCAGAATATCGAGATCTTTATCTCTTGGCAGAGCATACTCACCGCCGCCCAGGACACCTGCTGTGGTGAAGGTTTCTCGATCACGGCTGCGAATAATAATGATGTCGCCATCATTCAGCATAATGTCATTTTGAGTAAAGACCGGAGGCTTTGCTGGATTGTATCTCAAAGGGATTCGAGTCACGTTGGGAGGATCTGGAAGTGGTGCTTCATTACAGAAGCATGGATCGTCGCAGTCTCCCTGGCAGACTTCATTCAGAAGTGTGTCGGCATCAACACCAGACGCAAACAGTCCACGGTAGATGAGAATCTCATTCTTTGCGTCAGTGCCTGGCATACCGCCGGTTTCATTCAAGGCATGCAGCACGTCATTTTCGTACGCAGGCAGATCGACGACCTTGCCAGTGCCTCGTTTTGACACTCCATCCTGACCGCCGGATTCCTCACGAATCACCTGCACTCGTACCTTGCGAGGGCGAATCAAGGTGACAATGATGCTCTCTTCACCCTTCTTGATGATCTCGCGAGGATAAGTGTAAGCATTTCGAACTGCTGTTGTGGCTTCCACAAGTGACTTGCCGTCAACATCGATAGGGTCAACTATTGGCAATGCTAGTGTACCGTCTTCTCGGATTGGCACTGGATATCCGATCGCGGGCGGCTTGCTGCTATCTTCTGGATAGTGTACTGGCGGAAGTTCCTCTTCATTTCCCAGCACCCCTTTGACATACACGCCCAGTACGTCTCCCGGTCCGAGTAGGTATTCCTTAGGCGGGTCCTGTCGCAGACGCAACAGGGAGATGTCCTTGTAGCTGTCTTTCAGATCTGTTGTCAGAATCTCAGACGGAACGCGTGAGACCGGCACCGCATTCAAAGTCTGACAGCCTGCAGACACAAGCGATGACACGGCAAGCAGACCCAATACACCAAGTTGAGAGGCGTGTTTTTGATAGGCTGACAATGCCTGACTTAAAACACTGGTTTCCAAGTTCTGCATCTCTAGTTCTCCCTGCATTCCGGTCAGCGTCTGGTAAGACGGTGTGTTCAATGAATTCACTCAGCGAAGTTCGCCCTGCTTGTGAGCGAGTCCTGGTTGCTGCACTCTTTATATTGCGTCCACTCAACTAGTTTGCTGCTGGTCCCGTGCCTTCGTCGTATGGGCGAGGCAATTCAATGGGTGATTCCCCCAGTTGATCATCAGCATCGGGCGACATTAACAAATCCATCGGAGGTTCTTCTGGAACAAAGCCCCTATGGATCTGCGGGTATGTCTCGGGGTTCGAAATTTCCCCGTGTGTCTCTCCCTGTGACATTCCAGCAAAACAGGCAGCTGAAGCTGGTGCAAGGCGAGTCATCATGTTGGCTCTCGCAGTTGGCGAGATTGGCAACTGCTGAAGATTGCCTAGTCCATCCTGTTGGGCTGCTGCGGCACCATGCGAAAAGCCATCAAACCAAGCCATGGTCTTGCATCGGCCAGAAGGAGTCTGGTAGCAAGGCTTCCAGTACCATCGTGGAGGCAGAGTAGGCTGGCAGCCTTTTCCGCCTTCCAGAATATTCTGATAGCCGTCCTTGAAACCCTTGGCAAAATGGGGCTTATTGTCCAGATGGTCGTAGCATTTTGACCACTGCAACCATGCCTTTTCCACAAGGACACAGTTTCTTGCACTGGTTTCGGCGCTGATGCAGTGGTCCTGAATGGCAGTGCAGCCAGTAACAGAGAACAGTGCCAGAGCCAGCCATGCTGCGGCTGATTTTCGAATCATGATCCATCTCCATACTTGCCGCACAGGAGTCTGCCGGCCATAGGTACAATTGCGTTGTTGACAACTCCATGCGGTCACGTGTTGCAGAACACGTCTTACTAGCGAGGCGACACGATGATTGGGTGCGTCGTCCCAGAGCTATGATTATCAATTCTGTTCAGCGTTGCCCGCACGGCTTCACGCACTTCTGAATCTGCATCTTCTTTTACCATTACATTCAACTGCGATTTTGCTGACTCCGGCAAGCTGCGAAAATCGCTCAAGATAACTGCGGAACTTGCTCTCAACTCAGCAACATCACTATTCAGTAACTTGACAAGGCCCATCTGGCACTTTGTTTCCGACGCTGTTCCGGCGAAGTGACGAAGATCAGTGCAAGCCTGAAGTTTCACGTCCGTCGGTGCGAACTCAACCAAATCCAGCAAGCTTGCAAGTGTCGTTTCGTCGTGCTCACCGCGTTGAATACGCGAATCACATATTGCCAGCCTCAAGTGAGGATCGGACGCTGCGCGACTGGCAATTTCGAGAGCTTTTCGGACACTGGGGTCGCCGTTGTCACAGTCGCCGAGCAGCGTCGCTGCGAGGCACTGTGTTTCAAGAGAATCACCGTAGCGGAGTCCGTCTAGCAGAAGCTGCGAGTGATCTGCAGGACTATCTACGACCTCAAGGATTTCTTCCGCTGTTACAAGTCTAGCTTCGAGACTTTCTGATGCAGACTCGGACCGTGAAGCAGCGGTTGTTACCGATCGATCATTGGATCGCAGTTCCGATGAAGCATACGTTACGGGAGAAATTGCCCCAATTTCCAATGCTGTTTCGCTGATTCCATTTGTCAGGTCGGCCTGGACAGTTCGCGAAGACGCAACCCTGTCGTTCATCAGTGTTTTTGCGGTGACACGTTTGTCATCCAACTGGGTTGCCACAGCGTGGGTCTTCGAGGCAACAGCCGAAGCCGACTTTGCAGCTGGTACTGTCGCGGCAGCGACTAGTGTATCCGTACCTGCCGAAGAGAATGTCTTTCCATTTTTTCGCTGAGCCAGCAACTGCAGTTGCCCCCGCACCGCAGTGTTTCCTGGATTTTGCTTCAGAGCCTTGCGGTACATGAGTTCCGCTTGATCATACCGCCCCTGACTCTCATACACCTGTCCAATCGCGGCCATACGATCGGCGGTGCCGCGTGTGGTTCGGTTTGCAGGCTGCGAATTCCCCACAACAGCAGTTACTGCAGAACAACCAATGCTGGAAGCAGACAGCAAGCCGCCAAGCAACAGCGCTAATGGCTGACGAAGTTTCATTCGACCACCCCCAGATCCGAATAGTTCGTGCTTAAGGTATAGTTCCGCGAACCACCCCTGCGTGCTTCATCGTTTCGCCACCGAGCAAATTCGAATTCGAAAGTCCCGATGTGACGTGAATTAAAGAGTGCAAGCGGTACTAGCACAGATCATGTACATAGAGCATCCAGCACCGTCAGACCGATCGCCAATCGCGTAACGACACGAGTCTTCGTGATAATTCATCGGACTGGTTCACCCGAGAACATTCGGACTTTTTGGAGAATTGAACCAAAACGTATGCTGCACGGTTTAAGGCTCTTTTTTGCTGTTTTGGGGACACTTGTCTCAAGAGTTACATTTTTCGTTTCGAGAGCATTGTTGCGTGGCTCCCGGGTGCATGAGTATGGTGATTCTGCGCACTCGATGGTGGCTCATGCTTTAGCCAAAACTGTGAACGTGAGACCGATTTCAGGAAAGCTTGAGCTCGCTATGAGTAATGTTTGCATTCGTGCTGAGGAAGACCTGATCTGAAGGAGTTCAGGCATGTGGCTGCTATGATTTATTTGTTCGGAGTCTTGCAAGTGTCTAACGCGCGGTAACGAGGATACGTTGAATGCTGATCTGGCTGAGTTGCATTTCGCTCGTGGCAAGCGTTGTTCTTGTGGTCCGAGTGATTCGCTTTCGAGCACTGCTTGACGGTCTGACGCTCATTGGTTCGTGGCGTTGGGCGGTTGTTGCGGCGGTTGTTTATTGTCTGGCGATGTTTGTTAGCGGAAGCATTGTCGAGATCAGCCCAGGCTTGCGGTCCCTCGTGCAATTGGGCTCGGTCACATTGTTACTGGCTCCATTGATGTCGAACCTGGGAGCTCGCAGCCCTGGTGCTGCCGCCTGGCAGTGGTTTGTCGTCTTGCCGATGGTTATTGTTTTGATGTGGCCGGGAATCAGCCAGGTCTACAGCAGTCAGGGCAAATCGCCGGCAGAACTTGGCGTTACAGAGTCGGCGGGAATTGTGATCGTTATTTTGATGAGCGTTGGATCCTGTCTTGGCACTTCAATGGCGTTTCCGGCAGTCTTGTTTTTTGCCGGCATTGTAATGAACATCCTTCCGCTGGCTGGTTTTCTGCATGCCCGTTCGCCTCTGGTTTTGTTGGGGCCTGTGCTTTTCCTGTTCTGCGAGTCGCTTGTGCGACGCCGTATTGTGAACAGAAACCATGCGATACTGTCGGGATCTACGGTCTCTGAAACGATTGACGAAACCTGGCAGTTGTTTCAGAATCTTTATGGACTGGTCTGGGCTCGGCGAGTTCAGGATCGCGTGAACCAGTTTGCGTCACGAGAACAATGGACTGTCTTCCTTGCGATGAACGGATTTCGAGACAACGCGGGAAATATCGTGCCCGATACGCAGCTTGAGAAACCTCGAGACGCCTTGCGTTGGGCGCTTGGGAGATTTGCCAGTGAAGATTGGATCCATCAGCGACTTTTCCGGTTAGGCTGATGTCGATGCATTTCCCGGGATTTCCATTCCGGGACCCACCACCATGTGTTCTCTTAAGATTGAATTCAGGCGCCGTTGTTTGTACGGTTCCTATTCTGCAGTGCAGATGAAATAATGTATGCAAGGCATTCCCCTGTTTTCGTCAGGGGTGGCGTGCGTTGTTTCTACTCCGTTTCCCAAATTCAATTCGGTCGTCAGGCTTTTTCAATGCTGTTCAAACGTCTTGGAGACATCGCAGCGAAACATGCGTTCCTGATCCTGTGTTTCTGGGTCGGGTTGTTGACCGTGTGCATCTCAACCGCCCCAAAGTGGGAAGATGTTGTCCAGAACGGCGAATTTGCCTTTCTCCCCAAAGACTCCCCCAGTCGAATTGCGACCGAGGGATTTCGGGAAGCATTTCCGAATGACCTCCTGGCCAGCACTTTGGTTCTGCTGGTACGTCGCGAGAGTTCTGAAGGGCTTTTGCCGTCCGATTACGACTATATGTCAACTCAGGTGATTCCTGAAATCCATCGGATTGCCAAATTGCCGATGCCGGAAGACCAGCTTGCCGCGAAAGCAGGCCTCAAAGCTGAGGGCGATCGACTACTCGTGGCGGATGTGGCAAACATTGTCCAAAACATCACGTGGTTTGCGGATAAGAAGATCGGCGAACTGTTTATCAGCGAAGACAAGCAGGCCACGACGATCGTCATGGGGCTTCGCACTGAGTTTCTTGATCAGGCCAATATTGAATTGGTCGATCAGGTCGAGAAGTTTGTTGAACAGCTGTCGCGAACGCCTGTTGGGGAAGGCACATCACTTCCTGCTGGCCTGGAGATTTCAATCAGCGGCAGTGCAACATTCGGCCGCGATATGATTCGGGAAGCGTCCAACAGCGCAAAGTCGACTGAGAAATGGACGGTGATTCTGGTTGTTGGTTTGCTCATCCTCATTTACCGAGCTCCGGCTTTGGCGATGATTCCGCTCATCACCGTGGCAGTCTCCACTGCCGTGTCATTGACACTGCTGGCGATTGCCGCGAAGGCTGGAATTATCAGCCTTTTTAACGGCATTGAGACCTATGTGACCGTGCTGATCTACGGCGCGGGAGTTGACTACTGCCTGTTTCTGATTGCCCGTTATCGCGAAGAACTCGACAGCGGACTCACAATTGAAGATGCCATTTCGGGGACTCTGGAAAGAGTCGGAGCGGCTCTGACGGCCAGCGCCGGTACCGTCATGTGCGGGATTGGGATGTTGATCTTCGCCGAGTTTGGAAAGTTCCGACAGGCAGGTCTGGCGATCACGTTTGGTCTTGGTGTCTGTCTCATGGCAGCATTGACGCTGACGCCTGCCATCTTGCGACTCATTGGTCGCTGGGCTTTCTGGCCGAACGTTCCGTCGATCGGTTCGCGACGCGAAACGAGTTTCCCAAGCAGTTCAGATTTTGTGACTCGTCTTCAGAAGAAAAACCTGTTGACGGCTGGTTGGCATTGGATTGGGGAAGTCTTGGAACGCCGTGCCTGGACTGCGTGGTTGGGAAGCATGTTGATGATGTTCCCGTTTACGCTCGTGGGCATTTTATACTTCGGCAATCTCAGTTATGGACTGCTTTCCGAACTGCCTGATACAGCGGCAAGTGTCTACGGGGCGGAAGCCGTCCAACGACACTTTCCGGCGGGCGAAGTTGCACCATTGACCGTCCTTGTTGACGCGGGTTCAAGAGAATTTCGATTCCGGATTGAACCGACTCAGGGTCAGCCAGGTTGGCAGGTTGTTAGTCTTGACGAGGGCGGCGAAGTTTATCAATTGGATGCATTCGCTCCCGAAGCGTCGAAGCCAATTGAATTTGCCATCGTTGAAAAGGGGGCTACTTACTCCGGCAACGTTTCGGCAGACGGTAAAGTCTTGACTGGTAAGTGGTCTCAGGATGGACGCGACTATGACCTGGTCCTGAGTGACGAAAAGGGGAATTGGTCTGGAAGCCTCCACGCTCCTGTCGTGGACTTTAGTCCAATTCAAGGTGAATCATTTGAAATGATTCAGCAGTTTACGACCAATCTGGTGGCCAGGAAAGATGAGTTGGGGCTGCAGTCGGTTCGTTCGCTTTACGCTCCCAAAGGCCAACGAGAAACTGGCAAAATGACTTTGGCAGTTCGACAGGCGGCCAAGAAACATGCTCGCGACTATTTTGTTAGCTCTGTAACTCCATCTGTCACTCGTGTGGATTTGATTTTCAAGCAGGATCCTTTTTCTCGCGACAGTATCAGTGACTTCAGGAATCTGCGTGATCGTATCGGCGAGAACCTGCCTGAGGGTTTGAAGACAGCGTCTCTTTCCTTCGTGGGGAACACTGCTGATATCAGCGATCTTAAAGATGTAACGGATTCGGATCAGATCAGAATCGACTCGCTGGTGATGCTTGGTGTATATCTGATCCTGGTCGTTCTGCTGCGACGCCCTGGTATTTGTGCTTATTTGATGTTTACGGTTTTCTACAGTTATCTGGCCACGCTGGGAATTACTTATCTTGCCTTCTGGGCGATGGATCCGCAGGGGTTTGCAGGATTGGACTGGAAAGTCCCGATGTTCCTGTTCACGATCCTCATTGCCGTTGGAGAAGACTACAACATTTTCCTGATGGCACGGATTGAAGAGGAAGAAAAGATTCACGGTCCGGTGAACGGGATCAAGGTCGCGCTGGAGCGAACTGGCAGCATTATTTCCAGCTGTGGAATTATCATGGCAGGAACGTTTTCTTCATTGATGGCCGGAAGTTTGGTGGGCATGGATCAGCTTGGCTTTGCCCTGGCGTTGGGTGTCCTTCTGGATACTTTTGTGATTCGACCAATTATGGTTCCGTCATTGTTGATGCTGCTGGCGACTGGCCAGCTTGGTGTTTTCAGCCGCTGGGCTGGTTATGAAAAAAAAAGTGACGAAGTGAAGTCGATGGCGGCCTGATGAGTTTTCGCTCGTTGCGATCTGCGAACAGCGGTCAGACCCTATGAGTCATTCTGATTCCAACGACGAAAAGCGTGAATCCAACCGCTTGGCGTTGCTGCTCAAAATCGTCTGCACATTTCTTGGCTGGGCGATTACGCTCCGGGTCTGTGGTCGGTTCGAACTCGCGCGACTGCGCGCCGCTGTCAGCGGACCAGTCGGCACATTGGGTTGGTTCGCAGATTGGAATTCCGACACAACGCTGGTTTTTCTGGTGTTGTGTATGCTTCCCCTGGTTGTCGTTTTCGGGATCTGGCGGCAGTCCTGGGCTATTACCAGAAGGCATTTTTCTCGGTCGTTTAGTTTGCCGTCCGGTACCACATCACCAGTCTGCAGGAAGTCGAAAACGGCGGCTGCCACCTTCGGGCTGTTTTTGCTTTCATTTCTTTGCAGCGCTGCCATTGGGATGAGGCAGATTGAGGTTGGAAGAATCGCATCCGGTGCTGAAGCTTCCGGAGTGGTCGCGTTTTGCCAACTCCCTCCGGCCTATCATGATGAATTCAGCTACCTTCTGCAGGCGCAGACATTTCTTGCGGGTCGCCTTTCCTGGCCACCGGCAGTTGTGAGGCCGGATTTGTTTCACCAAATTCATGTTCTGAATGAGCCAACGACCGCCAGCCGTTACTTTCCATGGACCGGACTTTGGCTGGCTCCATTTTTGCAGATTGGTGCTCCCTACCTCGGCCAATGGATTGCGGGATCGCTCGCCTGCGTCTTTTTCTTTCGCAGCCTTCTGAAGCTCTTACCCCTTCGCTGGGCCGTTGTTGGAGGAATTCTGATTGCTGTTAGCCCAGGGCTGGCTGTCTTCAGCAACCTGCTACTGGCTCATCATCCGGCGATGCTGGCATTATCCGTGTTTCTATGGGCATTTCTTCGGCTTATGGATTCCGAGTCAACTCGCGATGCGGCTGTCGCCGGGACAGCGTTAGCCCTGGCCATGCTGGGACGCCCCATGACCGCCGCAGGATTTGCACTTCCCTTTGGAATTTGGTTGCTTTGCAAACTGCCGCGTCTGAGGCAGTCCGGAATCGACAGAACGGAGCGTGGTGCAACGAAAATACGGACCATTGCTGCGGTTCGCATCCTTCTGGCGATGGGCTTGCCACTTGTGGCCGGACTTTCTTTCCTTGCCCTGATGAATCATCAAATTACCGGGAAGTGGACTGAATCTGCCTATCAATATTACACGGATACCTGGACGCCTTCGCATCGCTTCGGATTTAACAATGTCGAAATCGGAAGTCGGATTGCTGGCCCGAAAGTTCTGCGATCGTACGACGAGTGGGCAACCAACCTCACTCCGATGAAGGCGATTGAAAACGTCTCCAACAGAATCATTGCGAGCAGCCAGTGGACACTGGGAATCGGAGCGATTCTATTTAGTCTGATTGCGGCTGTACCGAGTTGCCTTCCGTTGCATAAAAATGACAGGCGAGTGTTGCTGATCGGTTGCTCGGTGATAAGCCTGCACATGGTGCATATTCCGTACTGGTACGATGGTATATTGCACTGGCACTATGTTTTCGAGACAGCTCCACTGCTGTTGATACTGACAGTTTTCGGGCTAAAGAACACCGCGGATGCACTGCGTCCCATTCAGATTCCTCGCCTGACAGCGGTCTGGCTCTGTGCATTAGCCTGCGCATCACTCATTCCCAACTGGATTGATGCGCCGTCTTTCTGGGGCCCGTCAAGAGTTTCTCTGGCGGTTGGCGAGCAGAGTTTTTCCAGAGTGAGATTCGAACGATTCAGGAGACTGAGCCAGTCTGCGGCGATTCGAAAGCCCTGTCTGATTCTCGTGGATGAAAGCGGTTCCGACATGCAACTCAGCTATATCGTAAATCCGCCGGACCTTGAAGGTGAAGTTCTCGTCTGCCGCTTGCCGCAAAACACGGTAGAGGAGGTGGAGCTTCAGTCTGCATTCCCGGATCGAACACTGTATCGTTTTGATCCGGAGACATTTGAAATGCTCAAGGTTGAAATGTAGTAGCTTCATGCAGACTCGGATCCTGCCGCAGGAGGTCCGACGAGCGAAATTTCTAGCGGGAAACGAACTTTGAATCGTGCGTCAACACTCAGATAATTTACCAGTGAATCGTGCTGACGATCATTAACGAATTTGAATTCCACAACCTTGCGTCGACAAGTCGGGCAAATCAGAGCAGCATCCAGATCTTAAGGCGTGCCGCTGGAGAGGACTTCCCATAGCCGAACGATCGCCGCAATCGTTCACGAGCAGTGGAGACAACTGCTCTACTATAGCCGGTAATCCATTTCCTGCCGCTGGCATGGGCGGTCGATAAGACAGATGCGAAAACGCCCGCAGGATTCTCAAAGGAACTCTGCGGGCGTAAAACAATTCGTACAGTTGTCGGTCAGTTTTCAGCCTTCACCTGCTTCTGCAGTTCCTGCACTTGCTGCTGGAGAGCTTTAATCTGTTCCTGAAGTGTTGAGATTGTCTTTTCAATGCTGTCCGATTTCTTTAGCAAATCCGCATTCGGCGCACTGTTGAGGGCACCTGGACCGGTGATGATAATTCGAGACTGCCCGATTGCTGGATTGCCCTGATTGCGGGCAAGTACGCGAACCTTCTGCAGCACCTCGTTAATGTCGCCGGATTCACCGACAACGCCTCCTTCAATCAAAACACCTGGATGGATCCGTCTGATTCGAGTCTCAATCTGAGCGGGGTCCATCACTTCATTGGCGACAACATCGCCAATCTCCAGTTCCATCCACGCCGGAGCCATGACGACCGGAGTTTTCATCTTTCGAGGTGTCACTTCAACAGTCTGAACATCACCGGAACGGATGATAGAAAGCTTCATCGCGGCTCCCTCGGATGACAACACGGTATCGATCAAGGCGTCCCGAGATTCCAGCTCACGATCGTTAATGGACACGATGATATCGTTGACCTTCAGTCCCGCTTCCTTTGCCGGAGTTTCTTCACGAACATCCAGAATCACAAGTCCTTTCGAGCCTAGTTTCAGGTGATCTCGAAGCAACTCACTCGCCTCTTCGCACTGAACCCCAATGACCCATCGTTCCTCCTGATCGTCGACGGTCACCGCGACTTCAGATTGATCTGTCTCGGAGTTATCACCCTTGATCGCCACATCGACAGTGACAAGCCCGGACATCTTTCCAGCGGCGTCTGTAGCAGCCTTCTGAACCATGCGGCCGGCATTCTGGTCGAAGTCATATACTTTCCGTTTTCCATCTTTGTCGATGACAATGACCTTCCCGCTGACTTTCGCCTGCGGCTTCTGGCCATCACTGTTTTCGCTGGTGGAAGTTGAGTGAACTTCCACAACTACGGTGCCGTCCTGATCGTTCTGCCCAGCATCCTTCGCAACCAAGTCTTCTCCGTTCAAACGGACCGAAACGGTTCCTTCGGATTCCAGAACCACCTGGGAAGTCTGCGAGCTCGTCTCCTGTGCGAAGGTCGCTGTCGTCAGGGGAGAGGCGATGATGCCAGCGGTGAGTAGAAATGTGTGCAATTTCATTAAGTGCTCCGTTCGGTGCTAGAATCCATCATTTGAGTTGACATACAAAAATACAACTGTGAGCGTCGCTGCCAACACAGCCATCAAGATGGCTGTGTTGTTAGACGATTTCTGGGCGGTCGACGCTGGACTGTCTATTGAGCAACAGTCCAGAATCGATCAGGGCAGTTTTTAACCTGCTATCGAAAAAGCGGGCAGGTCAAAATCCATCCCCACAAAAGTCGATTGAGGACTATCGACCTTAGTTGAAGCAGCAGTCGTGTTTGCTCTGATTTCAAACAACTTCGCCTGCGGCTTCGAACAGCGGATTTGACTGCCGCTTTATTGCAAATTGAAAGAAGCGTCTTCCGCAACTGGCAACAACATGGATTTGTTTCCCTCCACCGGCACAAGCAACCATTGGACGTTGGGGTGTGCCTGCGGCGATTCCCAGAACAACGGATGCTCAGGATCCAGATCGTGCAACTCGTTCAATTCGCTAACGACCGGGATCTCCATCGACCGGCCTCGAGATCCCATCTCGACGCGATACATAGCTGACTCCGCAGCTCCGTTGATTGGTTGTTGCCACGTACTCGCTGGAGACTCAGCCGCACGAGTTGCAATGACATCACCCTGGCTGCCCTTTTGCACTCGATCTGGAATCAGCAGGCCGCCCACAAATGCAATAGCTCCGCATAACGTTAACGAAGTCACAGGATGGGACCACCACCGCCGGAGCGATGAAGTCTCGGAAGCAGCAGTTGAAGAAGCAGCAGTTGAAGATGGAGCAACTGCAGGCTTGGTCACAGTACTATCAGGTGAGGCAACGTGGGCTCGTACTGCGGCCGTTTGTGTCGGCGATAACTTTCTCTCCAGAATGCGATCTTCCAATAGGCTGCATGCCAGGGTCTTCCATCCGTCTGTAATCGAATCCAGTCGCCTGAGGAGTCTACGAGTTTCCTCGGCCGTGAGTTCGTTATCCACGCACTTCTGAATCGATAACTCATCAGTCGGTTTCATTAACATTGCTACCTGTCCTCTTCGCCCAAACGTACCAGCAATCGCCGAAAATTCTTGCGAGCTCGCATCAGTCGATATTCGATCGTTTCTTCCTGCACACCCAGGTGCGTCGCCAATTCGCGATAACTCCAGCCTTCGGAGTACTTCAGCATCAAAATCTGGCGGTCAATTTCACTCAGCGTATTCAGCGCCTGCTGAACATTCTGCTGTTGTTCACAGGCCAAGACACTTTCCAGCGGTGAAGCCGCTGCTGCACGAGAAACATCGTCAGCCGTCAGACGGTCGTGAAATCGTCGCCGCCGACCGGACGATCGACGGTGCATCAAAACCTGACGAACTGCAATCTGATAAAGCCATGCCCCAATGCGATTGACCTCATGCAACATAGACTTGTGCCTGACAATCGCCAGAGCAATATTCTGCATCACATCCTCAACGGCATCCGGCTCACTTAACCGACTGCGCACGACCGTGCGCAACCAGCTTTCGTGTTCCAGGAAGATGGCCTGAGGACTTGCGGTCGTCACTTACGAATATCCTGCATTCAGTCAACGTGATCTGACGTAGTCTGCTGAGAAAAAGGTTTAGAACGTTTGCCACTGCCCAGCATCCACAGGGATCGTGGAGCGATTCAGTCGCTTTTTACATGGGATTACAAGCACTCGTAGTGGATGAGGCGACGAGTCCCGCCATTGACGGAGTGCAGCTGACGTCGTGCCGGCCTCGCTGCCTCATCCGTTACACCGAACCGTAAAGCTTAACAAACCACAAAAACCGAGTTTGTTTCTGTGATCGCTAATAGCCGCTTCGTATTCCGTAAATTGTGTTCGCCTGAGCTAGGTTTCCGCACTCAGAAGGATTCGGGCAGAATTCTCGAAGAATATTGCGGCGGCCCTGCGGGTTGTCCCTTATTTCTTTTAAAACTTGACGGGTGTAAGACTGCGTAGTTTACGTGTCTAATTCATGCGGGTTTGTCAAAAATAGACGTGGCCGACGACGTTCCGCGGAGATCGTGTGAGACGTCTGTTCAGGCGGCTAGTATGATTGCATCGCCGGGGTATTTCTGAACTTTTTTCGGAAAAATTCGGGCAACCCGCGGTGTCGAGAGTGATCTGGTTTAGATACCACATTTTGTGTTGACAGTTTTGCTAAGCCCACTATATTGCGGTTGCTGTCGAATTGATGGCTGGTTTGGTGTCTAAGCAATAACCGCCGCAAACCGTTTCACAATAACGGGTTGTGTGACTCTGATCTGGGTTCATTGACAGTCCGTCGCAGCTGAATATTCTGCTGCTCGTCCGGTAAGGATGCCCCCTTCGACAGGAGGTCGACCATGATGACGAATTTTTCGTTTGCAATCTCATCTGCAGTGCTTCTCGCTCGCTGTTTGCCTCAATCCAGTTTGCCCGATTGAGGTGCCCTGAAAAGTCACTAGCGTGTGCCGCTGCGCACTGCAGAAGTTTGGTTTCGGAATTTGACATCGGTGTTTTGGTTTTGATCAAATTTGTTGTTTTTGGTTGAGATGGAGTCTCTGCGCAAGACGCGCAGTTTTCACCGGGAAGAAGAAAGAAGGGGAGTAGCGTCGAATGATTCGAGCAGTGTCTGAATGGATTATCCGTAAGCGAGATGGCCGAACAGTTCCGTTTGAGCCTCGCTTGATCAATAAAGCCATCATCAATGCGTTTCGTGCTGAGCTGAATCTGGCTGACAATCAGCCGTTGGACCGCGACATTGAAAAAGAAGTCGCGTCGATCACGGATCAGATTGTTGCGGATGTCGAGAATGATGCGTCAACCGACCGTGGCGTCGGCGTTGAGCAGATTCAGGACTTCGTCGAAATGCAGTTGATGAAGCGAGGTCACTACAAAGTGGCTCGTCGCTACATCGTTTACCGAGCCGAACACGCGAAGATTCGCGCGATTCAGCAGTTGGAATCGCTCGAAGGTGCGGAGACGGTGGCTGCTCCTCGTATGTTTGTGAAGCTGGAAGACGGCGTTCGAGTTCCGTTCGACAGCAATCGTATTCGTCGTCGCATGGAACTGGCGTGTGCCGGTTTGGTCGAATGCGACGCGGAAGAGTTGACTCAGGAAGTCATGAAGTCTGCGTTCGACGGGATTTCCGTTGGCGAAATCTACCGAGCGATGATTCTGGCGGCTCGATGTCGCATCGAAACGGATCCGGCGTTTGACACCGTGGCCGCTCGCTTGCTGCGAATGGTCATCAGCAACGAGGCCTTGGGTAGCTCGCCGTTCAACGCGGCCGAATATGCCAAGCTCTACCGCAATCAGTTCGAACACTACGTCATTGACGGTATCAACGAAGACCGTTTGACGCCGGACCTTCGAAATCTGAACCTGACTCGCATCGCGGCCGCTTTGCAGCCGGACCGAGACGGGCTGTTCAAGTATCCAGGTCTGCAGGCGGTTTATGACCGTTATTTGCTGCATATCGAAGGCCGACGCATCGAAACTCCCCAGTATTTCTGGATGCGAGTGGCGATGGGGCTGGCTATGAAGGAAGACAATCCGGAAGAACGCGCCATTCAGTTCTACGACATGCTTTCGACGATGCGGTTCACTTCCGCGACGCCGACCCTGTTTAATTCGGCAACCAATCATCCGCAGTTGAGCTCTTGTTATCTGTCAACAGTGACGGACGATCTTGAACACATCTTCAAGTGCGTGTCCGACAACGCGAAGCTGAGCAAATGGGCGGGCGGTTTGGGCAACGACTGGACAAGCATCCGAGCGACCAATTCCCACATCAAGGGAACCAACGGTCGGAGCCAAGGCGTGATCCCGTTCCTGAAGGTCGTCAACGATACCGCTGTTGCGGTCAATCAGGGCGGCAAGCGAAAGGGCGCGGTTTGTTCGTACCTGGAAACGTGGCACATGGACATCGAGGAATTCCTTGATCTCCGCAAGAACACGGGTGACGATCGTCGTCGAACACACGACATGCACACCGCGAACTGGATTCCAGACTTGTTCATGAAACGAGTCGAACAAGAAGGTGAGTGGACTCTGTTCAGCCCGAACGAAGTTCCTGACCTGCATGATCTGGTCGGCAAGAAGTTCGAAGCTCGGTACACCGAGTACGAGCGAATGGCCGAAGCCGGCGAAATCCGGATGTCCAAGAAGGTGCCAGCTCTTGAGCTGTGGCGCAAGATGCTGACTCGTTTGTTTGAAACCGGTCATCCGTGGATTACATGGAAGGATCCTTCGAACATCCGATCGCCTCAGGATCACGTCGGCGTGGTTCACAGCAGCAATCTCTGCACAGAAATACTGCTCAACACGTCAGCGACGGAAACTGCGGTTTGTAACCTCGGTTCGATCAACCTGCTGGCTCACATCATCGACGGTCAGTTCGACTTGCCGATGCTGGAAGAAACCGTCCGCACCGCAATGCGAATGCTGGACAACGTGATCGACATTAACTTCTATCCAACGGATGAAGCGAAGAATTCGAACCAGAAGCATCGTCCGGTTGGGATGGGGCTGATGGGTTTCCAGGACGCTTTGGCCGCCTTAAATATCAGCTACGCCAGCACCGGCGCGGTCGATTTCGCGGACTACAGCATGGAAGCGATTTCGTACTTCGCCATTCTGGCTTCGGCCGATCTGGCTCGTGAACGAGGCGTCTACAGCACTTACAAGGGTTCAAAGTGGGATCGTGGCATGTTGCCGATCGACACGATGGATCTGCTGGAAGAAGAACGCGGCTGCCGCATTGACGTCGATCGTTCGGCGAAAATGGACTGGTCCGTTGTTCGTGCTGCAGTGGCCAAGCACGGCATGCGTAACAGCAACTGCATGGCGATTGCTCCGACCGCGACGATCTCCACGATCATCGGCGTGGCTCAGTCGATTGAGCCGATGTACAAGCACTTGTTCGTGAAGAGCAACTTGTCCGGTGAGTTCACTCATCTGAACAATTCACTCGTGAACGAATTGAAGGAACGCGGCTTGTGGGATGCCGATATGCTTGAGACTCTGAAGTACTACGACGGTACTTTGTCTCACATCGGGCGAATTCCCGGCGATATCAAAGCTCGTTATCTGACAGCTTTCGAAGTCGAACCGAAGTGGCTGATCGAATGTGCGGCTCGCCGACAGAAGTGGCTGGACATGGGCCAGTCGCTGAACCTCTACATGTGCGAACCAAGCGGCAAGAAGCTGCATGAGATGTACATGCTGGCATGGCGAAAAGGTCTGAAGACGACTTATTATCTTCGCACCTTGGCGGCAACTCAGATCGAAAAATCGACGGTCGACATCAACAAGTTTGGTGTTCAGCCTCGATGGGTCAAGAGTCGCTCAGCTTCCAGCGATATCCAGATGGCTCGTATGGACGAAGATCGTTCGCCTGAACAGGGCCGCTCTGATATCCCGGCTCCGCATGTTGTGCCTGTGACTGAGGTTTCTCAGTACAAAGCCTGCAGCATCACGGACCCCGATTGCGAAGCTTGTCAATAACGGGGAATGACCAATGGCGAAGCCCCAATGACCAATTGGGGCTCTCGTTCGGCGAGCGGCAGGGCGTCAGCCCTCCGTGTTCGAGACGCCGTTGAATTGCTCGGAGGGTTCACGCCCTCCCACTTGCAAAGTTGATTCTGTTTTCTGATTGGCTGCTATGCATTCCATCAATCGACGACATTTCATGAGCCGCTCAGTTTCTGCATTGGCAGGTGCTGCAGCGGCTTCTTCTTTCCCATGGTCCGTTGCTTCGCGGACTTCTGCAGCGACTTGGGACGAAGCCCCGGTTGATCCTGCGAAGGCCGATTTGATTTATCGAACCCGAGCCCCTCGGAACGGTGAACCAAAACTCGACAAGCTGGTGGAGAACTGGGTGACTCCCAATTCTCAATTCTACATCCGCAGCCACGGAGCGAATCCGGCGGTTGCCGCAGATCAGTTCAAAGTGTCGATCGATGGCATGGTCGAAAAACCGCTGGTGTTTTCGATTTCAGAGTTGATCGAAAAATTCCCGAAGTCGAGTGTGACCTGTACCGTCAGTTGTGCGGGAATTCGACGGTATGAGTTCATGAAGGAAAAGGCCATCAAGGGCGTGGCATGGCAGGAAGGCCCGATCGGCAATGCGGTCTGGTCGGGAGTCCGATTGTCAGACGTCCTGAAAGCGGCCGGATTGAAACCGGAAGCGACTCACGTTTGGTTCGAAGGCGCGGATGAAGTTGTTGATGGGGCGAAGACGTTCCCCTTCGGCGGCTCAGTGCCGTTGAGCAAGCTGCAGGAAGAGGATGAAAAGATTCCGGGAGTTCTTCTGGCGACTCACATGAATGGTGAGCCTCTCCTTCCGGATCATGGCTTCCCGCTTCGAACGATCGTGCCTGGTTATATTGGGGCTCGTTGTGTCAAGTGGCTCAACAAGATTGTCGTCAGTGACAAGCCTTCGCCAAATCAATTCATCGCTGACGTCTACAAAATGGTGTATTCGGGAACTCGCATCGAAATTGATGAAACCGCACCAATTTATAGATACCCTGTGAATGCGGCGTTATGTTCTGCGGAAGTCAAAGACGGCAAAGTCAACGCCAAAGGATATGCTCTGCCCACGGGTCAAAAGGGATGTTCGATTTCTAAAGTTGAAATCTCAACCGACGGCGGAAAGTCATGGATCGATGCTACGCTGGGTGAGCAAGTCGGTGAGTTCTGCTGGCAGTTATGGACAGCGACTTTTCCGATTTTGAATCCTGAAGCAGACGTCTTCGTTCGTGCGACGGATTCTCTAGGAAACTCGATGCCGGAGTCTGTACCCTGGAACCCAAAGGGCTACCTTTACAACGCATGGCATCGGGTGCCGCTACGCGGAATGACCAATGACTAAGTGCCAATGACCAATGAATCGCATGGTTGTTGCGATTGCCCGAAAACTGAAAACCGAAAACCTGAAACCACCCCTTTACTTTTTTACTCACGGAATGAGGCTGCTCTATGTCGACGCTCTCTTTTGATGACGAAACCGCTGTGGATAACAAGAACACGATGCTGACGGGAACATCTGGCCGAGTGAAGGCGACGGAAAAACGTCTGATCAATAATGCTCAGGTTGACGTTAACCAACTGATGCCGATCAAGTATCACTGGGCGTGGGAGCACTACAACAGTGGTTGTGCGAATCACTGGATGCCGACCGAAGTCCCGATGAACATGGACGTTGAAATCTGGCGTTCGGATCGTCTGACCGACGACGAGCGACTGGTGATCAAGCGAAACCTGGGATTCTTCTCAACTGCTGAATCGCTCGTTGGTAATAACCTGGTTCTGGCGATCTTCAAGCTTGTGACCAATTCCGAATGCCGTCAGTATCTTCTGCGTCAGGCGTTTGAAGAAGCGGTTCACTCACACACGTTCCTGTACGTCGTGGAAAGCCTTGGCCTGAACGAAGGCGAGATCTTCAACATGTATCGGGAAATCCCGGCCATCGCGAAGAAGGACGAGTTCGAAATGGAACTCACTGCCGAAATCATGAGCGACGGTTTCTCAACCGATACGCTCGAAGGCCAGCAGATGTTCCTGAAGAACCTGATCGGGTTCTACGTGATCATGGAAGGCATTTTCTTCTACAGTGGTTTCGTGATGGTCCTTTCGTTCCACCGTCGCAACCTGATGAAGGGTATTGGCGAACAGTTCCAGTACATTCTTCGCGACGAGACGGTTCACATGAACTTTGGCGTCGACCTGATCAATGGCATCAAGTCAGAAAACCCAGGCATCTGGACTCCTGAATTCCAGGAAGAAATGATTCAGCGAATTCGAACCGCCGTCGAGCTGGAAATCGAATACGCCGAAGGCTGCCTGCCACGCGGAGTGCTCGGTTTGAATGCAGAATCTTTCCGCGACTACGTTCAGCACATCGCCGACCGCCGTCTGGAACGCATTGGTCTGCCAACGCAGTATGGTTCGCCAAACCCGTTCCCATGGATGAGCGAAACAATCGACCTGTCCAAGGAGAAGAACTTCTTCGAAACCCGCGTCACCGAATACCAAAGCGCTGGTGCTCTGAATTGGGACTGAAGTTTCGGTCGAGTCCCCGAATGAAAAGTGACGGACTGACTTCATCGAAAACCACATACGACGCCCTGGAGCATTCAGTGCTCCGGGGCGTTTTCGTTTGATGGTTTGCCACTTGTGACTCCGACGTTTTAACGTGTCAGAAGCCGTATTCACTTTTGTGATATTCAAACGGGCGGATTTCCGAATTGCCGGGACATTCCGGGATCCGTGTCGCTGCGGTTTCAGCACCTGTGGTTGGGCACAATGCTGCGGTTCAGGCCCGACAGGGCCGATACATCCTTTGCCGGGGTCGAAGGCCCCGGATCCTGACAAACTGATGAGAAAACGCCTGAAGGGCCGGCACCTTTGAGTTGGCCTGAAGTGATCTGAGAAGCATTTTTTTGTAGTGGAAACACTGAATGAAATGAAACACGGTCTGGAATTACGACTGCGATTCAGTCCCAACGGGACGGCAGTTGATAGCCACGGGTGCGAGCCCAATGCCAATCACTTTGGCTTTCAATTTGAAGCGGCACGGCGCGAGCCGTCCGGTTTTTGCAAGTTTTTTGAGTACCATCACCGGACAGCTTGCGCTGTTCCGCTAAAAATGACTGCTATTGGGTGCGAGCCCGTGGTTCGCGATGAAACAACGGCAGAAGTCTCGACGGGGACGATAGGAATTTCGATGGGGATGTCTCATGGCGTCCTTGCAGGACTGAATATAACCTCGAAACATCTCACGCCGACCGGCATTGGATTTGTCGGCCCGCAGGGCCTGAATCGCAGACAAAATATCTCGCGCAGATCCCGACAAGATTAGAATCCGCCCGCGGCGGTCAACGTACGCCTCCGGCTAACGGTGAAACGAAAACCATCTCCTTCGCCACCGTTTAAGGTATATTCGCGTGTTGCCGATCATTCAGATTTTGTCACCTGTGCAGGCGGCAATTCGATGGTTCGCATTCGCTGCCCTGTCTGCCCTGTATGGACTGGCCTCAATTGGCAACACGCATCTTCATTCAAACTCTGCTTCAGACTCGATTAGTAGGGAATTCCGAAGACTTGTGTGCGATGCGTCGCTACGACCGTTACAGACGGTTTTCTTGCCCGATAGCTAATGTTTCCCGGGATGAACGTGTTGAAGCAACCGGCTTATTTTCCCCGGCCCTCATTTTTGGGGTAATACTCAATCAAGGACAATTGTCTGGGTGCACTAACCTCAATGGACTGAGACAGACAATACCGAGGTCCGCTCCTTTCAACGTCATTGCCGGCGGACTTGGTTCGGTTCGTCAGCAAAGCCAGTCTCGTTTCTCCCCAGAACGCGAAGAGGGTGTTTAGTTATGTCGGATTTTAGTACTGATGTTCTGGTCACCGACCGACGCAGATCATCATCAAGACGCACAAAATCAGAGCGACGGCCGAGCGCTCCGATCAAAGCTGAGAGCTTTGAAGAATTGAAGCCAGAAAATTCCCCGGCGGAATTGAGTGCCTCGCAACGCAGAGAGATCATGGATCGTCGCCGACAGGATCGTCGTCGACAGATTGATCCAACGACGTGCGAGCGAGACTATTCCGATGGCGAGATTGAGTTCATGCGTGCCATGGACGACTATAAGCGAAAGAGCGGTCGTCCGTTCCCGACATGGAGCGAAGTTCTGGAAGTCGTCATGAGTCTTGGATATCGCAAGGTTGCTGATCCATCGACTCTTGAATGGCGCACATTCGGCGAAAACATGGGAAGTCTGTAGTCGAAAATTCACCGCAGCAAAAACTTCGAGCCGTATTTCAGCTGTCAATTGCGACGCGAAGTACGGCTCGTTTCATCACTGGAGGCAGTGGATCTTACTAAAGATCCCGTTACGGCAGGACCTTTAGCAAGGTCCATTACAAGCAGAATGAGATCTGAGCGGTTACAAAAAGGCGGGCGAGACAACCCCGCTCCCGG